>JAUYAK010000070.1 GCA_030693515.1 Opitutaceae bacterium | reverse complement strand
TGACGGCCAGCAGCTTCTCCCACGGGATGACTTCCTCCATGCGCGCCAGGAACTGCTCCCGGCGCGTCGACTTCTTCTTCGCGGTGAACTCGGCCTGGGCAAACGTCGTCTGCTGCGTCATGCCACGCGGCGGAGCAGATCTCGCACCACCCGGCGTGCGTGATCGAAAATCAGTCGGGGATTAAATCAGCGTTTCCTTAAATATCGCCGCCATCGGCTGCGCTCCGCCGGGGTTCAGCAGGAAAATCCCCCGCCCACCAGCCGATCGAGGTGCGATGTCGCCCCCGGCCCTAGGGGCAGGTCCGAACGGAGGAGGACCGCCGCAGCCCGCCGCACGACGAGTTGCTCCTCTCCCTACAGATCGCCGAGGGCGCGCCACGGCGGCCACATGCAAAGAGTGAAACAGAGACGGAGGCCGTGCTCACAAAAGCGACCGAGGCGACACCGCCGACTGCCACAGAGAGCAGAGAGGCCAAGAAGGCAAAGTGGCACACTACGCTAGAGCATTTCAAATATAGTTGTAGCCGTAAAAAGCACGAGGAAAGGTGAGGGATGAAAAAGCAGATATCGCTGGATTTGAGGGAGAGAATCGTGGCGGCGTGCGATGCGCAGTAGGGCACGAGGGAAGAGGTGGCGAAGCGGTTCAAGGTGTCGTTGGGGATGGTGAAGAAGCTCTTGGCGCAGAGGGCGCGAACAGGGGATTTACGAGCGAGATTTCGGTATTGCGGCCGCAAGACGAAGTTGCGGCCGGAGCGCGGCAGGGAGATGAAACAACTGGCGGCCAAGGAGCCGGATCTAACGCTGGCGGAAATCAAGCAGCGCTTGGGCTTGGGATGCACGGTGGCGGCCATCCACTGGGTCTTGGCCAAGATGGGACTGACATATAAAAAAGACGCTCCATGCGGCCGAGCAGAACCGTCCCGATGTTGCGCATGCGCGCCGGCGGTGACAGCGCCGCCATGGCGGATCGTCGATCCGACGCGACTGGTCTTTATCGACGAGTCGGCGGCCAAAACCAACATGACGCGGCTGCGTGGCCGTGCGCCCAAGGGCGAACGGCTAATCTGTCACGGCCCGCACGGGTACTGGCAAATCACCAACATGATCGGGTTCGGAACAATCCGAGGTATCCGCGGCGAAAAAAGTATGGGGATGGGTCGGGCGCTCGGAGCGGTGTCCAGCGTAAGGGATAACTCGCCATACCCCGCAAGGCACGTGCGCGTTCGCGGCTACGACAAAGGCATGTGCATGTCGGCGGTTGGGAACCAGCAGCTCCGTCTGTCCAGCCACCATCCACTGTTCACCGTGCGCGGCGCGCGCCTCCGTCTACCGCGCACGCTCCGTCTTTACCAATATCTTCAAACGCGTCTCGAAGGCCGGGAGCACGAAGCGGGCGGAAAACGTCGCGACGAAGTCCGCGCCGCGCGTGCGGAGGGCGGCGAAGTCGGCCGGGGGCGCGGCGGCGATGTCGCGCAGGGTTTGCGCGAGGCGCTCGGGGTCGCCGGGTGGCACGAGGAAGCCGCAGTCACCCTGGCGCACGGCCAGCGCGAGTTCGCTGTCGTCGTCGGCCACCGCCAGCACCGGCAGCCCGGCGCCGAGCACGGTGAGCATTTTGCTCGGGAAAAAAAACTGCCCGGTGCCTTTCTCCTGCGTGATCAACGCGAGGTCGGTCGCCGCCAGCATCGCGCGGTAGTCGGTGTCCGACAACAGGGGCAGCAGCCGGACGCGGCGCAGCCCCAGCTCCGCGTGGCGCGCAGCGAGGGCCGCCTTCGCCGCGCCGTCGCCGGCGATCACGATTTCGATGGCGGGTGCACCCGGCCCGGCGTCGCGCGCGAGGAGCCCGGCGGCGTCCAGGAGCACGCCGAGGCCCTGTTTGTTGCCCACGTTGCCCGAGTAGACGGCCAGAAACGCGTCCGGGGCGATGCCGTGGGCCGCGCGAAACGCCGCAACCGGCGAGGTCGCCGCCGTGCGCGCTGGATCGGCCCCGGCCCCGGCGGCGGGCACACGCGGTTCCCGGTCCGGGACCCAGTTGGGAAAATACCAGCGCTTCGCCTCCGGCACGCCCTTGCGCGTGAAGGCGTCGAGCATGCCTTGGGAGATGCCGCTCACGAGCGCGGCGTGCCGGTAGGTGAAGCCCTCCACCGCGAAGAGGAGCTTCGTAAAGAGCCCCGGTTTCACCATGCCGAGCCCGAGGGCGGCGTCGGGTTGCAGGTCCTGCACGTGAAACACATAGCGGCTGCGTTTCAACCGGCTCGCCACCCACGCGATGGGCCCGAGCACCAGCGGCGGTCCCACCACCACGTAGACCTCCGCCCGCGGGAGGCGGAGCGTGCGCCACAGCGACGTCAGCCCGAACGAAAGCTCGTGGGCGATGCGGCGCAGCGTCGACGGCTGCACCGGCACGTAGTGCCAGCACCGATGCAGGTGCACGCCGGGACCGTCGGTTTCGTCGCGAAACCATTGTCCGCGGTCGGCCTCGGCCTTCCGCCACTGCGGGTAGTAGGCGAAGGTGGAGACCATGTGCACCTCGTGACCGCGCGACGCGAGGAAGCGGCACAGCCCGGTGTTGTAGGGCGCGATCCCGGTGACCTCCGGTGTGTAGTTGATACCCCAGACCACAATGCGCATGCGAACCGCGAAGCACGCGGCGCACCGCGGGGCGTGTCAACCTTGCGCGCTGATTGAGTCCGGACCCACCAAGAGGAGTTTTAACCACGAATCGCGCGGATTTACACGGATTGAAATCAGTGTTCATCAGTGGTTAAACCGTTTGGGTTGGGTTCGGAAAAATCCGCAAGATCCGCGTAATCCGTGGTGAAAAGGATTGGGATAGCCCCTGATCCACTCGCTGGCGCTCGCGGCTACGAAATGCCCACGGGCAGGGACGCCCGTGCTACGTCTGACCGGCTACTGTCTACCGTGCGCGTTGCGCGTCACCGTCTACCGTGCGCGCGTTGCGCGCTGCCCTGATCCACTCGCTCACGCTCGCGGCTACGACGAGGGCGTGGGTATGTCGGCGGTTGGGAAACCGCCGCTCCGTTCGGCCCGGCCACCGTTCGACCGTCGACCGTGCGCGCATCGCGCGCCCCCGCGGCATTCCCCTTGCACTACCGGCGCAACTGGATTGTGATCGGACGATCTCAGCGGGTCGCACCACGCCTAGGTTGCCGACGCCCTGCCCTTCCCTCCTCGATGATTTCACAGCGCCTGCGTGGCTTGGTTAATTTTCACGTGGCGAGCACCACCACCGTGGCGATGCTCGGGTTTTTGTCCTACGCGAACATCATCCGCTGGCTGCCCTACGGGGATATCAGTCCGGATGTCGTCCTCACCCCGTATCTACTCTGCGTGGCCGGCGGCATGATCGTCGCCGGGCGCAGCGTGCTCCAGGTGGGCTCGCGGTTTCACCGGCTCACGTGGGTGGATGCGGCCCAGATGGCGTTTCGGCAGGTGGTCTGCGTCGCCCTGCTGATCTTCGCCCTGATGTTTGCCACCAAGGACCGGGCCATCAGCCGCATTTTCCTCGGCTCCTACCTGTGCTGGCTCTGGGTGCTGCTGCTCTTCGTCAACCAGATCCTGCCGCAGATGCTGTCGCGCCTGCTGTTTCAGAAAATCCACCAGATCCCGACGCTCTTCATCGGCACGGAGGGCCAGTTCGGCAAACTCAAGAACTGGCTCGCGTCGCGGCAGGTGCTCGGCATCCAGCCCGTCGGCTACCTCGGCGAACACGGCATGGAAATCAAGCCGGGGATGGAGGCGCCGTTCCTCGGCACGGTGCACGACCTACCGACGTTGATTGAGAAAAAAATGGTCGCCCAGGTGATCGTGCTCTCGATGCCCGACTCCGCGGAGCTCAGCCGCTTCATCCTCGAGACGTGTCAGGAGCGCGGCTGCCGGCTGCTGATCTACAGCAACCTCGCGGAAAAACTGCAGCACCCGCTGATTTCCGTCATCGAGGAAGGCCACACCTTCTACTCACTCCAGGAGGAGCCGCTGGAGGACCCGATCAACCGCGTCGTGAAGCGCCTCTTCGACATCGCGTTTTCGCTGCCCGTGGTCGCCTTCATTCTGCCGCCGCTCTGTCTCTGGGTGTGGCTGATGCAGACGATTCAGGCCCCCGGCAAACTGCTCTTCGTGCAGAAACGCGCGGGGCTACGGCGCAACGAATTCCACATTTTCAAATTTCGCTCGATGCGCGAGACGCCGCCCGCCTCCGCCGGCGAGGCCGTGCAGGCCCGCAAGGGCGACGACCGGATTTATCCGTTCGGCCACTTCCTCCGGAAATCGAGTCTCGATGAGTTTCCCCAGTTTTTAAACGTGCTGCGCGGCGAGATGAGCATCGTCGGCCCGCGCCCGCATATGCCGGTGCACGACGCAGAGTTCAGCCGCTACTACAAGAGCTACCGCACGCGGCATTTTGCCAAGCCGGGCATCACCGGTCTCGCGCAGACGCGCGGCTTCCGCGGCGAAATCACGAATCCCTCACTCCTGGAGCAGCGCGTGCAGAGCGATATTTACTATATCGCCAATTGGTCCTTCTGGCTGGATGTGCAGATCACGCTGAAGACGGTGTGGCAGGTGATCCGCCCGCCGAAGACGGCGTATTGAACGCGAAGCGCGCGCGGCGCGGGGGTCTGGGAGATGGAGTCTTGGATCTGGGGCTCTCAACAATCAACTTTGGGGGATTAACCCCAAAACACACGAAAGGCGGACGGGGATTACAGGAGGCAACGAACGGAGGACAGAGGACGGGAGACGGTTGACAGAAGACGGAGGACGGAGGACGGATCCGCCGTCGCTCTTCGAGCTAGGGCGAGACAAGGACGGTGTTTTTGACCACAGATGGACACGAATGAACACGGATAGAGGCAGAAACGGGCGGAGGACGGTCTGACCGTGGACGGAAGGCGGAAGGAGGAGCGCGCAACACTCAGTTTGAGCCCTGTCGCTGTGCTCGGTAACTCAGCTTTTTGGAGTTAGAGCATTTTCTAATTAAATAGACACATATTGGGCATGGCGAAAAAATCCCTGGCAGTGGGTGGGCTGGAAGCTGGCCAAGGCTGCCACCACGGCGTTTTGGAGGTCGCCGAGGGTGCGGGCGGCGGCCTGGCGCAGGTGGGCCTTGAGCTTGGCGAAGGCCATTTCGATGGGATTGAGGTCCGGGCTGTAGGGCGGAAGATAGCGCACGCTCGCTCCGCAGGCTGTGATCAGGGCGGCGACGCCAGCAACTTTGTGTGTGGAGAGATTGTCGAGGATCACGATATCGCCCGTCCGCAGCTCGGGGCAGAGCACCTTTTCAAGATATGCGGTAAAGACTGCGGCGTTGACCGCGCCTTCGATCAAAAACGGCGCCGTGATTTTCTCCGCCCGCAACGCGGCGATGAAGGTGGAGCTTTGCCAGTGGCCGTGGGGGACGCGCGCGAGGCAACGGCGACTCCGGGGGCTGCGTCCATAACGCCGCGCCATCTTGGTGTTGAGGCCGGTCTCGTCGATGAAGACCAGCCGCGCACTATCCAGCGCGGGCTGCGCTTTGCGCCAGCGCTGCCGCGCGGCTTTGACGTCGGGCCGCTGTTGCTCGGCGGCGTGGGTCGTTTTTTTTATAGCTCAGGCCCAGGCGGTCGAGCCGGTGCCAGAGCGCGGTGAGCCCAATCGTGACCTTCAGCTGCTCCTGGCAGCGCCGCTGGAGCTCGACCAGCGTCAGATCAGCCTGCCGCTTGATCCATTGGCGCAGCGTTTTCTCATGCGCGCGCAGCCGCGAGCGCCGGTAGCCGCCGATCCGCTTGGGCCGGCAGTGTCCGCGGCTCTGCTGCTGCTTCCAAAACCGCGCCACGCTGCTGCGGCTCACCCCGAAGCGCCGGCAGACTTCGCTCTCGCCCTCCCCTTTTTTCCGCGCGGCCACGATCCGCCGCCGCAAATCCTCGCTCAAGGGCCTCATGCTCGGTTCCTCATAGCCGCCTTTTCTGCTCAAATCCTTGTTTGTGTCTATCTAAATAGAAAATGCTCTA
>JAUYAK010000066.1 GCA_030693515.1 Opitutaceae bacterium | reverse complement strand
GAAGCCGTCCGATAATCCCGATATCGCAGACACCCCGAGTGCCGTGGTCTACTCGAAAGCTCTTTCGCGCCTCTCGATCATGTCGGAGTTATCGGCATGTCGGGATAACGGGCTTAACTCCGATATCGGAGTTAAGGCCGTCAGGACGCTTTGTAACGAAGGGCGTGTGCAGGTGAACCTGGTGGCGCGAAGGAATTTTTTGTCCCCAGCGGACTCCATCGTGCAACTTGCGATATCAATCGTGATCGGCGTGGACTCGCCATCCAGCACACAGGAAACGGCCAAGGTTTTTCGGCGGGAGTTGATTTTCAAGTCTTCGATCTTCCCCTAGCAGGCAAGGGGGTTGTTCGCCCGCGTTTGGAAGGCACGGCTGGCAAGGGCGTCCTGGGCAGCATTGAACATTTGTGTGGCTGGTGGAGCTCAGAATCGGGCCGCACCTTGGTTGAAGTGAAACGCAGGGGGCGGAGAAACAACCGGGCAGTGGGCCGGTTGTTTTCCGAAGTTCCCACGCAGAAAGACGACGAAGCGCGCTCTTAAAACTTCGCGGCGCCGGCTCGCGATCACCGGGTGAAACCGCCCCATGTTTGAGCGAGCGGCTTCAGGATGAATGAGGTCTGCTCCAGAGCGGTTTTCCGGACTCGGCTGGCATCGGCTTCGGGGCGTTTTTTCCATGCTGAAGCTGCGGTGCGCGGGCGGTGCTTCTTTGGATTTCGGCCTTCGCGGCGATGTCGTCCGGACTCGCCGTCCCGGGCAGATGGCCGGCGTCCGATTCTGCTGCAATGCCCTCCGGCGTGGGTGAACCGTTGGTCAGCTGCCGTTCCGCTTCGAGCCAGATTTCCTGGTCGAACCCGTTGGGATGGCCTCGGGCGCGCCAGATTTCGTGGGCGCAATGGGCGATCTCGTTGTGCGTGGGTGAATTCGTTTTCATAGCATGGACTCTCTTTTCTATTCTGGTGATGGACACCAGCGGCTGACACTTCGGAAGCGTCTTGGTGCCGATCTGCGGAGAAACAATTCAGTGCAGCCGAAAGTTCATTCCGGCGCGCGTTGTGTCGAGCGGTGATCGACGAGACGTATGGTCCAAGCCAAGGTGGGACGGAAGGGTTATACCCCATGGCAGGCGCGGAGCCTTGCGCCCATGCTTGGAGCGGCGAAGTGGCTGCTGCGAGGCGGCGCGGCTTGGCCGTGGTCTGCTGGGTAGCTTTCGCTGAAAATATGAATTCAAACACGTCGCTCACCGGTTCGCACCGTCGAGCTACCTGGCCGAGGGGCGGATCCTCGCGAAAGCGCCGGAATTCTATGCATGTGCCCTCATCGGTTGATCACGGGGCGGACGCGGGAGGCCGCGCTTTATGGCCGTAAAATTTCAGGATTACTACGAAACGCTGGGAGTCGGTCGCGGTGCCTCGGCGGAGGAAATCAAGCAGGCGTTCCGCGCGCTCGCGCGGATCCATCACCCGGATGTCGCGAAAAACAAGGTGACGGGTGAGGCGAAGTTCAAGGAGATCAACGAAGCCTATGAAGTGCTGAGCGACCCGGACAAACGGCGGCGTTACGACGAACTGGGCGCAAACTGGCAGGCCGGTGCCGGCGGCCCGGCTGCGCCGCGCGGCGCTCCGCACGACGGTCACCGCGGACGGTCGGGTGCGCCGCCGGACGAGTCCGATTTCGAGTTCGGGGGCACGGGCTTCAGTGATTTCTTTGAATCGTTTTTCGGCGCCGGGCGCGGCGCGGAGGCGTTTGCCCACGGAGGTCAGGATGTCGAAGCCGATTTGCTGGTGACTTTGGAGGAGGCGCTCCGGGGCTCGCGCCGCAAGGTGACGTTGCGGCGCCCGGGCCACCGCGGCACTGCTGATCGCACCGACACCTATCAGGTGCGCATCCCGCCCGGCGTGCGCGAAGGCCAGCGCATCCGGCTCGCCGGCCAGGGCGGGGCAGGGCAGGGAACCGGTGTCGCGGGCGATCTCTACCTCCGCGTGCGCCTGGCGCGGCATCCTGACTTCAGCGTGCAGGCGGCGGACCTTTACTGCGCCCTCGAGCTCGCGCCGTGGGAAGCGGTGCTGGGGGTGCAGGTGAAAATTCCTACGCTCGACGGCCCGACGTCGCTGCGCGTGCCGCCCGACACGGCGGCTGGTTGCCAGCTTCGATTGCGGGGGCTCGGCCTGCCGCGCGCGGACCACACGCGCGGCGATCTTTATGCCACGGTGCGGATTCGCACGCCGGTCCCGGCGTCGGCGGAGGAAAAGGCGCTGTGGGAGCAACTCGCCCGCATTTCCCCGTTCAATCCCAGGAGCACGCCATGAATGAATCCACCGTAACCGAAATCTGTTCCCTCGTGCTGGTGCGCGTGGCCGAAGCCGCGCCGGCGATCCATTCCCTCGCAGCTGCCGCCCAGTTCGCGGATGTGCATCCCGAGATGCTCCGCTATTACTGCCGGCTCGGACTTTTGGGCGAGGAGCGGGCGCGATCGGACGCAGAACCGACATTCGACGACGATGCGCTCTACGAGCTACGCCGGTTTGAACATTACCGCCGGCATCATGGGGTGGATCGCCAGACGCTTCGGTTGATCTTCGGCCTGCAGCGCGAGGTCGTGCGGCTGAAAACTGAACTGCGTTTCCTGCGCGGACCGTGAACGCGCTGCCCAGCTGCCTCGAAACGAACCAACAAAACAAACTATGATCCTCAAATTATCCTCGGCCAAAACTGTGCCGGAAACCGCCACCGCGCTGCACGCGGCTGTCGCCGCCAATCACTTTGGCGTCATGCATGTTCACAATCTGAAGGAGACCATGGCGAAAAAGGGCGTGGATTTCACCCGTGAATGCCTGGTCTTCGAAGTCTGCCAGCCGCAGCAGGCGAAGAAGGTGCTCGATGAAAACATGAGCGTCTCCACCGCGTTGCCGTGTCGGATCTCGATCTACGAGGAGGGTGGAAAGACGGTGCTCGCGACGCTGAAGCCCACTGTGCTGCTGGCGATGTTCAATGTGCCGCAACTGGAGCCCGTGGCGAAGGAAGTGGAGACGACTATCGTCAAGATTATGACCGAAGCGGCGGGCTGAGCAGGCCCGCAGGCTCCCCCACGGTGATGGGAGCTGGCCTATGCTCCGCCCTACGAATCGGCGAAAGACCCCGTCAATCTTGCCGGGATGACTGCGCAAAACGTGCTCGCCGGTGATGTGGCCATTGCACAAATGGAACGAGGTGGCCGCCTTCGACCCGAGCGCGGCGTTGCTGCTGGATGTGCGCCGTCCCACGAACGTGCGGCCGGATTCATTCCCAGATCGATTCACATCCCACTGTGACCGTCGAGGCGTGCGCGGCGACCAACCCGCTCAGCGGAATCCCAGTAAATCCAGGACGTGGCGCTCGACGTGGCGGTTCTTCCCCTCGGCGGGAAAGGCATGGATGTGCAGCGCCGGATTGAAGTTGAGTTCGAGAATGCTGTAGGCCGCGTCCGCGCCCTCCGCCGTAACATCGGGGATGATCATATCCAGGCCGCAAATTGCGGCGCCGACTACCGCCGTGGCCTTCTCCGCCCAGGCTCGATAGACCGACGGCATCGTGTCGGTAAGATCAAGGCTGTCGCCACCGGTGCTGATGTTGGAATTTTTTCGCAAGAACACCACCGTGCCGGCGGCCGGGACGTTTTCCGGCGTCAGTCCCTGGCCGGACAGAAAGGCGAGTTCGACCGCTTCGAGGCGGATGCGCTCCAGCGGCTTTCGATACCCTTCGCCCCGGTAGGGATGCCGGTTCTTCGCCTCGACCAGCTCCCGGATCGTCGCACGACCGTCGCCGCGCACGTTGGCGGGAATCCGGTGCAACACCGCACGCGTCAGGCCTCCAATCACGAGAAAACGATATTCGCGGCCCTCGACGAACTCCTCTACGAGCACGCTGGCATCGAGCGCGAAGGCCGTCTCCAGCGCTGCGCGGTAGGCCGACAATTCTGCGTCGGATTCCAGGATCGCGACGCCCTCGCCAAAATTGGTGCTGTTAGGTTTGACGACGATCTTTTTTCCCTGGTAGGCCGGATATTCCTCCAGCGCCTCCGGCATCGAGCGATATTTCCCGCCCGCCGGAACCAGCATTCCAGCCGTGCGCAGCACCTTCTTCGTCACCTCCTTGTTTTCCATCAGCAGCGCGCTGATGTAGGTGTCGGCCGAGGTGCGGGTGGCCTGCTTCACGTATTCCGTGCGGCCATCGCGACGGAGCGCGATGAAGTTTTCCTCTGCATCGAGAATCTCGACCTCGATGCCGCGCTGGCGGGCTTCGGCGATCAGGAGCTGGGTTGATAGTTCAAGTTTTTCAAGATTCATGAGCGAGGGTTTCCCGGTGGTGGCGGGCGAGACGCAAACCCAATTCCAATGTGGCGTCTGCACCGGAACCGAGCGCGGCCCGCAGTTGATCGATGGGTCGCGGGCGGCGGCCAGCCCACCGCTCACGCGCGGCGGCGAGCGCACCGGCATAAGGCGGAGGCATCCGGCTGGCGATCGTCGCCATGGCGTCGAACCAGTTCGCCGCGTCCCGACGCTCGTCCGGACTTGGTGCGCACGGCGAATCGCGCAGGGACGAACCGCAGAGCGTCGACCACCGATTGCGATCGGCGATTCGCGCGCGCTCTGCCCCGGAAATCGGCGGACTCGGCAGAAACAAATCCGCCAGCACGGACAAATGAAAAAATCGCAGCGCTTCGATTCCGATGCCCAACGGCTCGAAAGGATCGAGGTCAAAGACCCGGAACTCGAGATACCCCACGCCTTCCCGCTCGAGCGCCTCGAGCAGCGCGAACCGGTCTCCGCGCGTTGACGCCGCCGGACCGCCTTCGCTGGCGGAGGCGGGCTTGGGCCGAACCGGACTGTAGAATTCCCGCTCATGCGCCAGGAGCGCTGGGGCGTGCGCCCGGGGCTCGATCGCCGCTGCGATTTTCGTCCGATACTCCGTCAGCGAGGAGAACGTCACGCCGATCGCTCGCTCGACATCCGCGGCCAGCGCATATCCGAGCGGACTCAGGCGCACGCTGGAGATCCGCTCCCGGCACTTCGCGGCTTCCTCCCGCAAATCCGGGCGCGTGTGCGCCAGCAGGTCTTGCCAGAACGCCTCGTCGCCCGGCGGGCTTACGCCCCACAGCGCGTTGAACACAGGCTGGTGCCGCAGGAAGTTTCGCATCGCCGCAAAGTAGGCCGCGTCGCGCATCGGCTTCTCCGCGGCGGTCGAGTTTGTGGCGGCTCGCCAGCACGAGAAGAAATCCGCCGTGAACGAGAAATTGTAGTGGATCCCGCTGATGACCTGCCGCGCCTTGCCGTGGCGGCGTTCGAGATTCTGTCGGTAAATGCGTTGCGCTTCCCACTCCGGGCGGCCGGCGAACGATGCCGCCTGCACCCGCTCCGGCGCATCCCAACGGCCCGGCAGACTGAGCGGCCAGAGGAGTTCGCCGCCGATGGCCGCTTGCAAGCGCCCGTGCAACCGGGCGAGTTCGGCCAGCGCGGATTCCGGGTCGCGCTGCGGTTGGGTGATCAGCTCCGCCTGGGTTTCGGCGAAATCGACCGAGATTTGTTTTTCCTCAGGGGAAAACGGATGCGGCGTGCGAGCTGGCTGACCGTCGGTCTCGACGCGCAAGACTTCCCGTTCCAAGCCCCAGTGGCCCGCCGTCAGCAAGGTTTCGCCGCCCGCCTCGACGAAACGCTCGAAAGCCGCAAGGGGCGCGCCCGGCAGAGCGCCTTCCGCTGAGCTTCGAGCCTTTGACATGACCCCTTTCTGCACGAACCGGCGCTGCACGGACATGATATTTTCTCCGCGTCGGAGATCAGGGCGGTTCCATTCGGCCGCGGTCAAACTACTTGCTGTTTCGCCGTCGTCGGCGTCTCGCGCGGAATTGTTTGCCACTGCTCTTCTCAGCAGCGGTCGGGTATTGTTCGGATAACACCCCATGGCGCCACACAGCCGCAGCTCTTATGTTGTCTTCGGCTCAAACGAACCAATTTTCTCGTCCACACTTGGGGAGGGAGTGATCGGATCACGTGGAAAACGAAAACCAAACCTCCGCGAAGAAACCCGGTTCCGGAAATGAAGCACCGGATCACGAACGCGATCACGGCGGTGCGCCTCACGGGATGCCTCACTGGATGCAAGAGCGCTGGGCCGTGTTGACGGTCGCAGTGGCGGGACTGGCGCTGGTCATCGGATTCATCGGTGAGAAGTTCTTTGGCCTGCCACCTTCGGTCGCTTTGGGGTTCTATCTTTTGTCCTACGTGGCGGGGGGCTACGATGTCGCGCGCGAAGCATTGCCCGCCCTCTTCCGCGGGAAATTCGACATCGATCTTCTGATGATCGCGGCGGCGGCCGGCGCCGCCGTGCTCGGCGAATGGGCGGAAGGCGCGTTCCTCTTGTTTCTCTTTTCGCTCGGTCATGCCGGCGAGCACTACGCCCTTGACCGGGCGCGCAATGCCGTGGGCAGTCTCGGAAAACTCATGCCGCGCACCGCCTTCGTGAAACGAGGCGACCGGTTGGAAGAGGTGCCGGTGGAGCAACTCGCCGTCGACGAAATCGTGGTCGTCAAACCCGGCGAGCGTGTGCCCGTGGATGGAATGATCACGGCGGGCGAAAGCAGCGTCGATCAGAGCGCGATCACCGGCGAAAGCGTGCCGGTGATGCGCAAGCCCGGCGAAGAGGTCTTTGCCGGCACCATCAATCAGGACAACGCCTTGGACGTGCGCATGACCCGGCTGGCCCGCGACAACACCTTGGCGCGCGTGATGCAGCTCGTGGTTGAGGCGCAGGAACAGAAGAGCCCGACGCAGCGATTCACAGAGACGTTTGCGCGCCGCTTCGTGCCCGCGGTGCTCATCGGCACACTGCTCGTCATCGTGCTGCTGCCGCTCCTGTTTCACTGGACGTGGAGCGCGAGTTTTTACCGGGGCATGGTGTTACTCGTCGCAGCGTCGCCCTGTGCGCTCGCCATCGGCACGCCCGCCGCTGTGCTGGCGGGCATCGCCCAGGCCGCCCGGCGTGGCGTGCTCATCAAGGGCGGCATCCACCTCGAAAACCTCGGACGCGTGAACACCGTCGCGCTCGACAAAACCGGCACGCTCACCACGGGCCATTTCGCGGTCACGAAGGTCATCGGCTTCGACGGCACGCCAGACGAGGAAGTCTTGCGCATCGCCGCTGCCGTCGAAGAGCAATCGAGTCACCCCTTGGCCAAGGCCATCGTGACCACCGCGCATGAGCGCAAGGTCAAGTTCCCGTCGGCCACCGCGATCGAGAACCTCGCCGGCAAAGGCATTCAGGCACGCGTGGAGAATGCTGATGTTTTGGTCGGTGCCCTGCGCGCCTTCGCCGGAGATCCCGCCGCCGGGGAAGGGCAGCCACTCGCCGGCACAATTTCCCAGCTCGAAGCCGAAGGGCAGACCACGGTGATTGTTCGCCACGCCGAGAAATTCATCGGCGTCATCGCGCTCGCCGACGAGCCGCGAACTTTGGCGGGTGAAGTCATGCGCCGGCTGCGGGCGCAAGGCATTGAGCGCCTGGTGATGCTCACCGGTGACAACGCTTCCGTGGCCCGCCGGGTCGCGGAAAAAATCGGCATCACCGATGTCCGCGCGGAATTGCTGCCGGGAGACAAGCTGAAGGTGATTCGTGAACTGCAACACGATCGTGGCGTCATCGCGATGATTGGCGATGGCGTGAACGATGCGCCCGCATTGGCCGCGGCCTCGGTGGGGGTGGCGATGGGCGTGGGAGGAACGGCGGTCGCCTTGGAGACGGCGGATGTGGTGTTGATGGGCGACGATCTCGGCAAGCTGCCCTTCGCCATCGGCCTGAGCCGGGCCAGCCAGCGCATCATCCGCCAGAACCTGGTGATCGCTCTGGGCGTCATTGCGATGCTCCTGATCGCCTCGGGGTTCGGCGTGATTCCGCTGAGTGTCGCGGTGGTTCTGCACGAGGGCAGCACCATCGTGGTGGTCCTGAATGCCCTGCGGCTCCTCGCGTGGCGGGAGCACACGGCATGAGTCGAATGCACCCTATGATAACGAAAAGTCTCTCGGCCCTCTGGCCGCGCAAGACCACGAGCATCGCGGCTCTTCCCCTAAAGGTGATCCATGAATGGTGACGCCGCGCGCAAGACCAGCCTGCCGCCGCCACGCCGCCCGGTCCTTTTGCTCGTGCTCGGTGTCGCATTGGCAGCCGGGATGGCGTGGGCGTTTGGCTGGATCGCGAGCGAGTCGATGGCCGGCCGGCTGGTCTCGACCGCCGATGAGGCTGTCGCCGCTTGGTTCCGCGTGCAGGAGACGCCGGGGCTGACGGCTGTAATGCAACTCGTCACCGGGCTCGGTTCGATGGCGTGGGTGACGGGCATCACCTTGATTGCCGCGCTCGGGCTCGTGTGGAAACGGCGCTGGTATGGACTGCTCGCGCTCGGGCTCGCCGTGCCCGGCGGCATGGCGCTGAACGTTTTCCTGAAGACGCTCTTTCATCGGCCCCGGCCCGTGCCCGAGCTGTGGGCGCAGATTTTTTCGGGCTATGGTTTTCCGAGCGGCCACACCATGGCGGCCACGCTGCTGTATGGCGCGCTGGCCGTCCTGGCCTGTGGCGCGATCAACCGGGGCCGCGGGCGGATGGGCGCGTGCGTGGGTGCGGGTGCGCTGGTCGGGTTGGTCGGGTGGAGCCGGCTGCAACTGGGCGCGCATTTCCTGAGCGATGTGATCGGTGCCGTCGCCGCCGGCCTCGCCTGGCTGGGGCTTTGCTTCGCGGCGGCGGACATCCTGCGGCGGTGCCGGGTGCGTCCGCCGCTGCCTCCTTCTCCGCGGTAGTTTTACCGCGTCGTGCGATCCGGCCGATGAGACCCGAAGTCGCCCTGCAATCCATGAACTTGCTGCACAGCGCCGTCTGGCTGGGGTTCGTGCGGTGCCTCGGGGGGAATTTCGATCTTCGCGTCGCACGCCTGTCCACGGAGGGTAACACCCCCTGCCATTCGCGCGTGGGGCCGCGTAGGCTAGCCGTCGCCATGTTCCTCGCAGTCGTGATTATCCTGATCGTCGGGGCAACGCTGGCGCTCGACCGCGTCCGCGCTGAGGCCCGCGGACGGATGATCGGGGCTGCGACCGGGTCGATGCCGTGGGAAGGCAGGGTTTGGAACTACGCCCGGCGGGAGGGCATGAGCGTGTCGCTCGAAGGGGAAGTGGCGTGGATCCATCCGGCTGGACCCAAGCCCTATTGGCGCGGGAGAATGTCCAAGGTAACCTACGACTTCGCGCCATGAACCCAATCCGTTTTTCTCCGTCTTTCCCGGGCCGCCAGATACTGGCCTTGTTCGGCTGGCTCGCGCTGTGTTTCGCGGCCGCGGCCACGGCGGCGTTTGTCTCGACGGATGGTTGGTATGCGGCCCTCCACAAGCCGGCGTGGAATCCGCCGGCGTGGGTCTTTGCCCCGGCGTGGACGTTCCTCTACGCGACGATGGCCGTCGCCGCGTGGCTCGTCTGGCGCGAGGGCGGGTGGCGCGCGCAGGGGAGGGCACTCGGAATGTTTGTGCTGCAGTGGGTGCTCAACGCGCTGTGGACGCCGCTGTTTTTCGGCCTGCATCGGCCGGGCCTGGCGTTGATCGACATCCTCGCGCTGTGGCTGGTGCTGGCGCTGACGCTGGTGGCTTTCTGGCGCGTGCGGCGGGCGGCGGGCGTTTTGCTGCTGCCCTATTTGGCGTGGGTGACGTTCGCGACCGCGCTAAACTTCACGATCTGGCGGATGAATCCCTGAGAAGGGTGTCTAAAAAGTGTCTTCTGTTTGTCATTCTCAGCGCGGCGCAAAATCCAGCAGGCGGTTCGCATCTCTGAAAACGCCGCGGCGATCCAAGTGGATTCTGCGCTCTGCTCAGAATGACAGACCTTTTTAGCCGCCCTCTTGCGAAAAGTGCTGTCGCAATGACCGCCACGGGCAGCGTGGATCAAACTCGTGTGATTATGGACGTGAAAGAAACGGCGACGGCCCCGGCGACCCCGCGCAAAAGGAGCGTCGTCTGGCTCGGCCTTGTCGGCGCGCCGGTGCTCGCGATGGTCGTGGTCTGGTTGCTTGGGCGCGGCAGCGTGCCGCGCGAGGCGGCGTGGATGAGTGGGATTTTCGTGCTGGCGGCGGGGCTCTGGGTGACGGAGGCGCTGCCGCTGTTTGCCACGTCGCTGCTCGTGATCGGCCTGCAGCTTATCCTGCTGGCCAATCCCGGGGGCTGGCCGGGGCTCGGGTTTGAAACCGGAGTGTCCCCCTCCTATCGCGAGATTTTGAGCGTGGTCGCCGATCCCGTGCTGTTGCTGTTCTTCGGCGGCTTCGTGCTGGCGCGGGCCGCCGTGAAGGAAGGGGTGGATCGGGCGATGTCGGCCGTGCTCCTGCGGCCGTTTGGCACGGAACCACGCCGGGTGTTGCTGGGCCTGATGCTGATCACGCTGCTGTTCTCGATGTGGATGAGCAACACGGCGACGACCGTGATGATGCTGGCGCTGGTGACGCCCATGCTGGCGGCGATGCCGCCCGGCGAACCGTTTCGCAAGGCCCTCGTGCTGGGGGTGCCGTTTGCCGCCAACATCGGCGGCATGGGCACGCCGATCGCCTCGCCGCCCAACGCCGTCGCAATGGGCTTTCTGCAAAAGGCCGGCCATCACGTCGGCTTTCTCGATTGGATGCTCGTGGCGGTGCCGCTCGTGATTGGCCTGGCCTTGTTCACGTGGTGGGTGCTGACGAAATTCTTCGCACCCTCCACGGCTGGCCTGCGGTTGGGCCATGCGCGCGCGCAGCTGACCCGTCGCGGCTGGCTGGTCGTCGCGGTATTTGCTGTGACCGTGATCCTTTGGCTGACGGATCGCTGGCATGGGCTGCCGTCCGCCGTGGTGGCCCTCTTGCCGGCGGTGGTGTTTACGGCCACGGGGATTTTTACGCGCGAGGATCTCGGCCGGTTGGAATGGCACATTCTGATTCTCATCGCGGGCGGCATCTCGCTTGGCACCGGACTGCAATTGACCGGGCTGGACCGGATCGCCGTTTCGTGGCTGCCGGCATCCGGTGGCAGCGGCCTCTGGCTGCTAGCCGGGCTGGTGCTCGCCACGATGGTGGTCGGCAGCTTCATGTCGAACACGGCGGCGGCCAATCTGCTCCTGCCGATCGGTCTTTCCGCCGCGGTCACGGCGGGGCCGGCGGGCGGCCTGTCGCCGGTGCAGGCGGCCGTGAGCATCGCGCTGGCGGCATCGCTCTCGATGGTGTTGCCCGTGAGCACACCACCCAACGCCATCGCCTATGCGCGGGGCGAGTTCACCACCCGCGACATGGCGCGCGTGGCGCTGCTGGTGGGCGGACTGGCCGCGGTGCTCATCGTCGCCGGTGGCGGCATCGTGATGCGTTTTTGGGGATTGGTGGAGTGAGCCGAGCGAATCAGGGCACGTTCGAAATCGAGCGACTGCAAACCGAACTGCGTTTCCTGCCCGGACCGTGAACGCGGGCGTCGGGTTACACCCCATGGCGCGTCGCGGAATTCCGGCGTATCATCACCCCATGCTCCAAAACACCCAAGATCTCACCGGTTACAAACTCGCCGCCTCGGATGGCGACATCGGCCACATCAAGGATTTCTACTTCAACGACGAGAGCTGGGCGGTGCGCTATGCGGTCGTCGACACCGGCAGCTGGTTGAGCGGACGCCTGGTGCTGCTGGCACCGCGGGCCTTCGGTCTCCTCGAAGTGGAGGACAAGAAACTGGGTGTAAACCTGACGCGGAAGCAGATCGAAGACAGCCCGCCCATCGAAACGCACCGGCCGGTCTCACGCCAATACGAGGAGAAATATTACGGCCACTATGGCTGGCCGGTTTATTGGGAGGGCAGCGGGGTGCTGGGCGCGACCGGAGCTACCGTGGTGCGGCCGCCGCAGGACCCGGAGCAGCGGCCGGCGGGTGGCCCGAGGCAGCGCGACGACATTCATCTGCGCAGTGCCAAAGCGGTCGTCGGCCACGACATCGAGGCCTCCGACGGTTCCATCGGCTCCGTGAGTGGCTTCATGGTGGACGACAAGAGCTGGGCGATCCGCGCGCTGGTCGTCGAGGCCGGCCATTGGTATTCCGGCAAAGAGATCCTGATCGCGCCAGCCAAGGTCGCGCGCATCAGCTATGAGGAATCGAAAGTGTTTGTGAACCTGACCAAGGCCGAGATCGAGCGGACCGATGAACACCACCTCGCGCGCACCGGGGAGGGAAGCGATTCGCGGGCGGACTTTCCCACCGATTAGCCCAGCGGAATCGCACGCGCAGGGGCGAAGGGACGCGCAGCCCGGCGGGCGTGTCGCGGTGAGTTCCAGGCCAGCCTGACCGGCCGTGAGGCGCGGCATAATTGGCGGGCGCCGGACCCGCACCGAGACCAAGACGGATCGCGGCTTCGCCGCGTTCACCACGAAAAGACTTTTCGCCCGCTCAAGGCGGAGCAGACCTGTGCCGCGGAAGGAAGACGGCCCCGAGTCCGCGGGCTGCGCTGAAAACGACCGGGGCCCAGCGCACTAGTTTTGGGAGAATCTTATAACGGGGGAGCACGATGCGAGCGGCCAGCAAGGCCAAGGGCATCGCGGCGAGCGGTGCGAGCCGCCGCCACGTGGCCAGCATGCGATCGAGCCACGCCAAGGGTTGCGCGAGCCGGGCCGCGGCCGTGGCGCACTGCGCGCGGTGGAGCGCGATGTCGCGCCGCAGGGCGCGTTTGCGGGCGGCGAGCCCCTTCAGTTCTTCGGCTGGATACATGCGCGGTCCTCGCTGATCTCCTGGAGCGTGGCGGCAAAGGGTTTAGGCTGCCGCGCAAGATAGCGGCGGAAAGCGATGACGATCGCGACCAACCCGCCGGTGTAGAGGAACGTGAGGCCGCCGAGCACCGCGAGGCGGGCGCTTTCCCAGCAGAGATAGACGAGCGTGAGACTGGCAAAGGTGATCGCCATCATGCCGGTGAAGACCGCCGCGCTGATCCAGATGAACGTCTGGATCAGGCGGAATTTCTCCTCCTGCAGCTCGACCGCGAAGAGCGCGAGGCGATCCTGCACGGTGGAGAGCAGGCCGTCGCCGAGCGCGCGCAAGGAGCCGAGCAAGCCATCGCGACCTGAGGTGGGGGTGGCCATCGCCGCAGCAACTAGCGGGAACGGCGGCCGAGCAGCACGCCTACGAGCAGGCCGGCGCCGAGTGCGAGGGCGAGCGCCTGGTAGGGGTTGGCGCGGATGGCTTGGTCGGTGCACTTCGCGCCGGCGACCACTTTCTGGCGGGTGTCGGCATAGAGTTCGCCGAGGCGGGCCTGCGCGGCGTCGAAGCGGGTGCGCAAGGCGCCGAGGGCATCCGCGGCGTGCTCGCCGGGTGTGCCGTCGATTAGTTTCTCGGCTTCCGTCACGAGGGAACGGAGATCTTCGAGCAAGGCTTGAGGAGGCTGGGCGGTCGATTCGGTTCTAGTGGTCATGGATATTGGATAGGTTGTGATTTTTGGGACGGAGAGGGATGGGAGTGGAGGGCGGTTCACGCACGGCGGAACAGCGTCACGACGAAGAGCACGAGGAAGATGACAAAGAACACCTTGGCGATCGAAGCGGCGGTGCCGGCGATGCCGCCGAAGCCGAGGACGCCGGCGATCAGCGCGATGATGAGGAAGACTATAGCGTAGTAGAGCACGAGGAGGGCGGAGCTACGGTTTGCTTCCGCGCAGGAGGCCAACGAGGCCCACGGCGGTGGCGATCGCACCGCCGATGAGGAACCAGATGGTCCGGTCGGTGGGGGTGCCAGTGAAGAGGCGCGAGAAGCTGGAGCCGATCGATTCTGACGCACTGACCCCGTAAACGAGGAGCACGATACCGGCGATGAGGAAGATGAGGGAGGCGACTTTGTTCATTAGGTGTGGGAAACGGGTTTATTCATTGACGGTGGCTGCGTCTGGCGGCCCAGACCGGCATCACGATGCCGCCGCCTCGCTGGTTTTCGATTTGAGCGCGGAGCATCCAGGCGGCCTTTTCATGCTGCCGCAACAGGCTCGCGAGAAAGTCAGCCGTGCCGGCATCCTTGAGGCGCCCGACGCAGCTTTCACGGTCCGTGCGCAACTGCACGATCATCGCCTCATGCAGCGCGAGCAGCGAGGCGACCATGTGGGCGGGCGGCATGTCGATGCCGGTATCGGCCGAGGTGCGCGCGGCTTGCACGAGGTCCGTCCCGTTGCCACGCGCGCCGACTCCGATGGCTCGCACGCGCTCGGCGACGTCGTCGATCCACTGCGCGAGCAGGCCGGACTGTTCCCCGAACTGCTGGTGCAGGCCGAGGAACTCCGGGCCCGTCACGTTCCAGCGGTAGTCGCGGGTCGTGACGTAGAGGACATATTCGTCGGCGAGGATAAAGTTGAGGATCTGGCCGACCTCGGAGCGGGCCTCGTCGTTGAGACCGATATTGGTTTTCATGGCGATGGGTGGTTACGGCTGGCTCTTGCGGGCGGGGTGGGGGCGCGAGTGGATCGTCGTGGCCGGGATGTCATGCAGGGCCGCCCGGCGGCGGAGCGCGGCGGCGCGGGCCGAGGCGGACGGGTTGGTCACATCGTGCAGCACCAGCGGCCTCATGATCCTGGTGGTGGCGTCGGAGGAAGGGAGTTGGATGCTTGGATTCATGATTGCGCGGACGGGCTCTTGATTAGGTGTGGCGCGATTCCGACTTGAAGTGCCGTTAGCGACGCGGCGGCGAAATACAGGCACCGAAAGTGGGGCTGCGCAGGGGCCGACCGCACAGGCGGCTTGGGCAAAGGCGCGCCGTTGGTCTCCGCCCGGGTGTTTTCGAGCTTCGCGCGGAGTTCCAGCATGGTCTTTTCATGCTGCTCGATCAGGAGGGTGAGGAAATCGGCGTTGCCGGGGCTTCCGAGCCGCTCAAGGCGCAGCTGCTCGATCATATCGCCATGCAAGGATAGCAGCTCGGTGATCATGTGCTCCGAGTAGAGCGCCGGATGCGGGTCAGGCAATTGGTGGGCGGTCTGCAGGAGTGATAGGACGTTGTTCATGGTTGGTAGGCGGTTGGTCGCTGGAATGAGGCGCGGGTCATCAGGGTGGGGTAAGAGCGGCCCGCCGGAGCGGGCCGCGTCGAGCGGGTTGAGCGTCAGCTCTTCACGATCATCTCGTTGTTGACCGACTTCACGCCGCGGACGTCCCGGGCGAGCTTCGAGACGAGCGCTTTCTCCGCATCAGAGCCGGCTTCGCCGGTGATGGTCACGACGCTGTCGTTGGTCTTCACCTTGGTCTTGAGCGCGCTGGTGGACTTGTGGGTGAGGAGCGCGTATTTCAACTGGGTCGTGATGGAGGCGTCGTCGATCTTTTCGCCCATCGTCTCACGGCTGGCGGCGCTGTCTGGCTGCTCTTTCACCACGATGTCATTTTTCACGGATTTCACGCCGTCGATCTCCTTGGCGTAGATTGCGGTGAGTTCCTTTTGTGCCATCGTGTCGGCGGTGCCGCTCAGGGTGGCGACGCCGTCGTTGACGGCGACCTTCGTGCTGGTGGCGCTGACGTTGCCCTTCACCAGGAGGAGGCCGCGGATCTTGAGGGCCATCCAACCATCCGAGCGCTCGGGATAGTCGGACTTGATGGTGATTTCGTTCTTCACCCGGGTGACGCCGGGGAGGTTTTCCACGGTGTCCTGGGCGAGGGCCTTCGCATCCTTGTCCTGCACGGTGCCCGTGAGGGTGACGACACCGTCGTTGGCTTTCACCTTCACGTGATCGTCGAGGACGGTGCGGTAGTTGTAGGAGGCCTTGGCGGCGGCCTCGATGCGGCGATCGGTTTCAGTCGACGCAAAGACGGCGAGAGGGCTGCAAATCAGCGCAACGAGGAGGGACAGATTTTTGATTTTCATAGGACTAGGCGCAGAGAATACACCGAAGGCGCGTGGGTCGCTATGGGGCACTGACCTACCTTCGGGCCTCGCCCGGCGGAGCTCAGCTACGGCCGGTTTGGGGCCGTTCGCTGCACCCGTGGCACAAGCGGGGTGAGCTGAAGGCGCAGCTTGAGGAGGCCGCGGCGGATGCGCGCCTTGACGGTGCCGACCGGGAGGTGCAGCGCCGCCGCGATTTCCGCGTGCGTGAGGCCATCGAAGAACGCGAGCTCGATGGCGCGATGTTCGCCGACACCGAGCGCGGCGATGGCGGACCGCACCTCGCGGTTTCTTTCCGTCGCGATGAGCCGGTCTTCTCCGGTGAGGCTGGCAAAGTGGGGTGCCGGCTGGTCGGGCGCCGTGTCGAGGTATCTGAAGCGGGGCCCTTGGGCGCGCAGCCAGTCGATCGCCTTGTGGCGCATGATTGTTGCAATCCAGGCAAAGGGAGAGCCGAGCTGCTGGCGGTAATCCCGGGCGCGGATCCAAATGAGCAGGAAAACTTCCTGGAGAATATCCTCGGCTTGCGCGCGCGAGCCCACCATCCGCAGCACCAGCGAGAACATCGGGGAGGAGAATCGATCATAGAGCCGCTCGAAGGCGATGGTGTCGCATTGCCCCACGCGCAGCAGCAGATCGACGTCCTCGGCCGGCGCGCGTTGCCGGCGTGCGTGCTCCGGCGTGCCAGCGGCGGCGGATACTGCCGCCTGCGCGGAATCGACGTTCGCTATCATAATACTTCAGGGCGGGAGGTTTTTTAGGAGATGGGATTTCTATGTCACCGCCGCACTCAGCCGCGCGTGAGCGAGCCGACCAGCGTCACGGGCATGGGGCCGGTGCAGGCGCCGTCGGCGGGGCGACGCGCTGCGCGTGCGGGTTCATGCGCGATGGGTGCGATCCCCCGGGGCTTGTGCCGGGGAGGTTTATTTTTTGGTTTTCTTGGCGGAGAAAATTTTCTCGCCCGCGACCAGCGCCTCGGCGTTCACGGTGGTGGAAATTTGAGTGAGCTTTTTGTTCGCCTCGCCTTCCTCGTCGAGGGTCGCCTGGAGCAGCTCGGCCACCTCGTTTTCGCCCAGCGCCTGCGCGAAGGCGCGCGCCGTGCCGTAGCCGGCCATCTCGTAATGCTCCACCCGCTGGGCCGCGCCGATGAGCGCCGCATCGCGCACGGCGGCCGGCCCCTTTATTTTGATCGCGCCGGCCGCTTCCTCGATCAGGCCCAGCATGGCGTGGCAGACTTTGCCCTTGGCTGGCAGGCCGAGGATTTTCAGCGCCCGCGCGAGGCGGGCCACATGCCGGCGGGTTTCGGCGAGATGGCCGGTGAAGCCCGCCTTCAGGTCGCGATTCGTGGCGGCCTTGGCCATTTTGGGGAGCGCCTTGAGCAAGTGGTTTTCGGCGTAGAAAAGATCTTTAATCTCGTCGATGAGGAGGGCGTGCAGCGTGGGCAGGGAAGTCATGGGAGGAGGGCGGGTTGAGGATGAGGTTGAATCAGGGGCACCATTTTTCGTGATGCTTTCGGGGCGAAAATACTCCCGCAGCCACGGGCTGGCTATGGGGTGTAAGCCCACGCACCCATCGCTTGGGGGGGGGCGCGGGCCGGTGGAATGGGCCCTCGCCGCGGGCTGGCACTTAGCATAACACCCCATTTCCGCCGGAGCGCGGCCGGCGTAGTCTGTGGCATGATCGCTACTCCCGGCTTCGCTGTTCGCTACGATTCCACTGGCACCAAGGCCGACTGCGCCGCGCGCAAGGCCAAGGCGAAGCAGGAGGCGAGCCTCGACCGCGAACTGGTGCGGCGTTTCAACGCCGAGGGCGACGAGGCGGCGTTTGCCGAGATCATGGCGCGCTACCGGGACCGGATGTTCTCGGTCGCGTTTGCGATGCTCAAAAATTACGCCGACGCCGAGGAGATCGCGCAGGATGCGTTCATCCGCGCGCACCGGGGCCTCGCCACGTTCCGCGGCGATTCCTCACTCGGCACCTGGCTGCACCAGATCGCGCTGAACCTGGCGCGCAACCGCTACTGGTATCACCACCGCCGGCGCCGGCACCTGATGCGATCGCTCGAGACTGCATTCGGTGACGATAACCAGGCTACCTTCTCCGATATGATCGCGACGGATGCCGCTGGCCCGGTGCGCGAGGCGGTGACCAGCGAGTTTTCCACCGTGGTCAGCGGTTGCATGGAGCGGCTGGGGGTGCGCGGCCGGGAGGTTCTCACTCTGCGCACTTCGCTGAACCGTTCCTATATCGAGATCGCCGGGGAGCTTGGCATCAGCGTCGGCACGGTGAAGAGCCGCATCGCGCGCGCGCGCGAACGGCTCCGGTTGCTGATCATCGAGGCCTGCCCGGAATTTGGCGCAGACTTTGAGCCGTTGGAGTGGTTTGATGCCGTGCGCCCGATGGGCGGCATCCAAATCTTGCGCGTCTGAGCCGGCGCCTCGCGAGCTTTCGCTGCGGGCCTTCCACGATCGTGCGACCTTGAATCAAGGGGAGCGCGCGTGTCTCGCGGGCTGGTGTTTCCGTGCCCGGTGGGGCCGCCACCGCCGAAAATCCTCGGCGAGTCGCCGCGGCAAGTCCGGATAACTCATCCTCCGATCAGTCCCAGGCAGGAGTGTGAGCGGGCGTCGAATAAGGTGGGGCCGGCGCTCCGAGCCGGCCTAGATTCAAGGATGATTCGCCGCTCAAACTCAGGGCGGCGCGGAGAGCCGCCCCACCTTGCAGCGACTTTTTCGCCGCGCGCTTAGCTCGGCGACAGGGGGACGCTTACCTCGATTTCCGTGCCGGCGCCGCGGGCGGATTTGATGGTGAGCACCGCGCCCACGTAGGTCGCGCGTTCGCTCATGCCGAGCAGGCCGAGGCCGCGTTTCCCTTTTCGTTTCGCCGTGGCGCGGTCGGGATCGAAACCGATCCCGTCGTCCTTCACCCTCAGCCGCACGGTGTCGGCGTGCTGGGTCAGGGACGCGGTGACGCCGTGCGCGCGGGCATGGCGCTCGACGTTTTTCAAGGCCTCCTGAAGAATGCGGTAAAGGGCCAGTTCAACGTCGGCAGGCAGCTGCGGGTCCAGTTCCTCGCAGCTCAGCTTGACGGGCACGCCGGTCCGCTCCGCAAACTCCGCCGCGGTGGCGCGCAGGACGGCTTCCAGACCCAGTTGATTCAAGATCCCGGGCCGCAGATTGCGCGAGATGCGCTCCACCTCGTGGGCCGTCGTGCCGAGCATCTCGCGGAGGTGCCGCGCTTCCTTCAGCGAGGGTCCGCCGTTCGTGGAGAGTTCCATTACCAGCGCCTCGCAGCGAAAGAGGATGGCGCAGAGCAATTGAGTGATGTGGTCGTGCAATTCCAGCGCCACGCGGGCGCGTTCGGCTTCCTGCACTTGCAGCACGCGGTTGGAAAAGGCCCGGAGCATCTCCTCGGTGCGCCGGGCTTCCGTCATGTCCGTCACCACCAGGGCGATGGTGCCGCGGCTGGAACGGGCCTTCGCGATTTTCGGCACGGAAATCTGCACCGGCAAACGCGAGCCGTCGCCCGCCCGCAGGCACGCCTGAATCTTCGAGCCGGATTTGGCCGCGCGTTGCATGAGCGACCGCAGCGCCGTTTGGTCCGCCGCGGAGAGGAAACGGTGGAAGGAACCGCCCGTGACCTGCTCCAGCGGGCACAGGACCATGCGCGCGAAACAATGGTTGGCGTAAAGGATCGTCTTGTCCGCCGTCAGCGTGAGCGCGCCTTCGTTCATGGATTCGATCAGCACGCGGTAGGGATGATTGGCGCCTTCGAGCGTGAACACCTGCGGGCCGCGTTTATCCGTGCCCATAATGGCATCCACTTCGCCGCTGCGGATGGCGCGGATCGTGGCCTCGGCTTCGGCGAGGCGGGTGCGCAGCGCGGCGAGCGTGCGGGGCGCAGGTTGGGCCCGGGGAGTTTTCACAGGGTGATTCGGACTTTTTGACCCAGATCAATCTGGCTGAACAGGTCGGCGATGGTGGCGAGGTTGCCGATGAAGCGGCGCACGGGCACGGGGAGGGCGAGGATGAGCGTCGGGGTGGCGACGATCTGGTTCACTTGGGCCAGCTTGGGCTGTTGATAGATGTCGATCACTTCCAGCAGCACGTGGTCTTTCAGGATCGTCTCGCACAGTTCGCGCACGCGCACGACGGCTTGGTGCGAGCGGGCGGTGGCTCCCGCCACGAACAGGCGCAGGATGTATTTGTCCGGCGCCGCGGGGGCCCGGGATTTCGCCGGGAGCCGCTTGGCGCGCGGGGAGGTTTTCTTTTTTTGGAGCCTCATTCGGTTAGGCCGCTGGGCGCAAATCCAGGCCGACGAGCGCGCGCGCGGTGTCGGAAAGATTGCCAATGATGGTGCGGACGGGCTTCGGCAACCGGCGCACCACCGTGGGCACGGCCAGGATTTGGTCGCCTTGGGCGAGCTGGGGATGTTTCAGCAGATCGATCACCGTGATGCGGTAGCGGCCCGCGAGCTGCGTCTGGCAAAATCTTTTCAGGTTCGCCAACGCGGTTTGTGATTGGGCCGTCGAGCCGGTCACGTAGAGGCGCAGTTGCCAGAGTGGGGCGAGCGGGCGCCGCGCGGCGGTGGCCCGGCGTTTCACGGTTTTTGTTTTCATGGGTTCAGCTTTCCATTGCGATGGTGGCTCCGCGTGCTGGCCGCCACCTTGAGATCCGCCTGACGCAGGAGGCCGGAGGCCGCCCGCTCGGTGCCGAGCACGGACGTGCGCGTGCCCACCTGTTCGGCGATGCGCCGCAGTTCCTGCGCCTCGCTTTCATAGGCGGAGCGCAGATCGCTGATTTGGCGCTCGATCGCCGCCCGCTTGCGCTCCACTTCGCGCATGAGCTGCGCGGCTTCCTGCTGGCTCGCCAGCAACGCGGCTTTCTCGAGCGAATGTTGCGCAGCGCGGGCGGAACCCGTCAGCACGCCGCTGGGGCCGATGTAGGCGTCCACGACGTCGATGCCTCGATCGGAAATCAGGAACTCGCGGATTTGGTTCGAGTGTTTCATGCCGCGCGCCTTGAGCACGTAGAGCACGCGGTTGCGTTCGCCGTTCCCTTCGAAGTCCTGCAAGAGAATCCAGGCATCCATGAGCGAGGACATGGCGGATTCGCTTTGCGCCAGCGCGTGGCCGCCCTGCGTCAGACTGGTGAAAAGCGAGGTGACCTGTCCGGCCTTCAGATAATCGATCAGTCGCGTGACCATCCCCTTGCATTCGGAGTCGGTGCCGGAGTCCATCAGGCTGGTGATGGGGTCGATGATGACGACGTGGGGTTTGAACGCGGCGATCGCCCGGAACATCGTGGCCAGGTGCATTTCCAGGCCGTAGAGCGACGGTCGCGCCGAGTGAAACCGCATGAGGTCGCGCTTGACCAGCGGCTCCAGGCGCAGGCCGATCGAGTGCATGTTGCGAATGATCTGATTCGGCGATTCCTCGAACGAGAAAAAGAGCACGCGTTCCCCGCGCCGTGCCGCGGCCTGGGCGAAGTTGGCGGCGATGATCGTCTTGCCGGTGCCGGAGGTGCCCGTGATCAGAATGCTGCTGCCGCGAAAGAAACCTTTTCCGCCCAGCATCGCGTCGAGCCTGGGGATGCCGGTGGCGATGCGCTCGACCGATACTTTGTGATTCAGCGCCAGCGACGTGATGGGCAGCACGCTGATGCCGTCGGCGCCGATGAGAAACGGAAATTCGTTCGTGCCGTGCAATGCGCCCCGATACTTCACCACCCGCAAATGCCGCGTGGCGATCTGGTCGTTGACCCGATGATCGAGGAGGATGACGCAATCGGAGACGTATTCCTCGAGCCCGTGGCGCGTGAGGGATTCGCGGCCGCGCTCGGCGGTGATGACGGCGGTCACACCCTTTTCCTTCAGCCAGCGAAAGAGCCGGCGCAACTCGCTGCGCAAAATGGCCTCGTTGGGCAGGCTGGCGAACAGCACTTCCAGCGTGTCGAGGACCACGCGCTTGGCCCCGATGGAATCGATCGCGTGACCGAGCCGGACGAACAATCCCTCCAGATCATACTCCCCGCTCTCCTGCATTTCGCTCCGCTCAATATGGACGTAGTCCACCACGATTTTTTTGTGTCGCACGAGGCCCGCCAAATCAAAGCCGAGCGAGGCGACGTTGGCGGTCAGCTCCTTTTCCGTCTCCTCAAAGGCCATCAGCACGCCCGGCTCGTCGAACTCCAGCGCGCCGCGCGCGAGAAATTCGGCCGCGAGCAGCGTCTTGCCGCAACCCGCGCCACCGCAGATCAGCGTAGGCCGTCCGCGGGGCAGCCCGCCGTCGGTGATTTCGTCGAGCCCCTGGATGCCGGTGGGGCACTTGGGCAAGAGGGTGGCCCTGGCGGGGGAATTGGCGCGGAGGGGTTTTCTCATTTGTCAGCGTGACTGCGGTGATCCAACCATGACTACGCTGAACGGAGCCCGTCGCATGGGGTTTTCACCTACCATCGATGAAACCGGAGGAAAAATTTCCCGGGGAGCGCACGCGTCCCGCGTGCCGGCTCGGGCGTCCCGCCCGAGCCATCCGAACCGCTCTCGGCGGGACGCCGAGAGCGGCACGCGGGACGCGTGC
>JAUYAK010000024.1 GCA_030693515.1 Opitutaceae bacterium | reverse complement strand
GAGAATGACGACGATGTTGGGCGCGGCCGGTGTCGTCGCGGCGTGGGTTGTGGCGGCGGCGATGCCAACGAGCCACATGGCCAACACAGTGAGGAGCGGACGCCGGGGATAGAAAGGCAGACTCATGGTAGGTGGAGGGAAAGCGTTGGAGTTCGCCGACGTAATGCCGCGACCCGTTGCGAATTGGACAGGAATCGGTGTGCGGCCCAACGACAATCGTGAGGGACCTGATCCCCGAGGGAGGCCGACTTAAACGCGCACGCCAACCGTGCAAAAAACCACAGGCCGATGCCCGATTTGTGGCGAGTGGCCACGTGAGCGGCAAAAGCGGGGCGCCGGCGAATTACAGGCAAATCCGTCGCTCACTTGCGCGCACTCACTCGCGTCGCGCGCCGTCGCGCGGCGAGGGGGCCGCACAACTGACGCGATGAACAGTGCGCGCGACAGGGAGGTGGCGCAGCCGGCTCTCCGTTGACCTAAAACCTCAGCCCCGCGGAAAGCTCATAGCTCCGGGGCGCCTGATAGATTCGCTGGAGGATGTGCGCCTGGCCGCTGCCGTTGTCGACGGCGCTGGCGGGGAACGCCTCGTCATCGTTGAGGAGGTTTCGCACGCGGAAGGAAACCGTCCAATTCATATTTCGCTCCAACAGTTTCAGCCGCCACGCGTAGCTCGCGAAGGCATCGGTGACCAGGGAGTCTTTCCCGGTGAATGGGTTTGCCACATCGAACGAGGTGGCTGTTTCCGGGTAGCCGATGGCGGGAGCTTCCCGCCAGCGCGCACTCCCGCCGACGCGCGTGCCTTTCAACGGGCCCTGGTCGAAGGCGTAGCTCGCAACCAAGTTAACCAGCCAATTGGTGCCGCGGAGCCGGGCACCGCCGACTTGGGCCTCATGGTAGTTCAGCCGGCGCTCTATGCCCGTGATATAGGTGCCGATGGTCCGCGTGGCGTTAAACGTGGAGTTGGCGATGAGCGATGTGATCGCGGCGTTGTCGCGGACGGGTTTGACGTATTGCTCATACCACGGGCGGGTGAACTTGTAGGTGCTGTTCAATTTCGAGTCGTTGTAGGACACGTTGAGCATCACGCGCAGTTGTTTGGTGGGATTGACCGTCGCCTCGAATTCATAGCCTTCGGTCAAATCCGACTCGACGTCCGACCAAAGACCGTTGCCCGGGTAATCGGCGAAGCGAAGTGCCCCGGCGACCCTGCTGCCAAATCCGTTGAGCACCATGCCTTCGAGGAATCTTTCAACATAACCGTTTTGCCGCGCCATCTCGATGCCGATGGCACCATCGCGGAGCGGGTTGGAAACGCGGTTCACGAGCTCGTTGTTGAAATAATTGAGTTTCAGGATCAGGCGGTCGCCGAAGAAGAAACCGCGCAACCCGAGATCGTAGCCCAGGCCCTCTTGATTGGGCAGCGTTTGGTTGTTGATGTCGTAGTTGGTGCCGCCGGCGCCCACGGTGTTCGTGGCCGTGTTGGCAAAGACATCGAGCCACTTCGTGACTTTGACCACGGCTCCGTAATTGGTGTTGGTGACCGATGACTCTCTCGCCGGGGCAAACGCCCCCTGGCCCTTGCCCAGGAACAGCCGGGTGATGGGATCCTGCGCGAAAACAAAATTTTTGGAGCTGATATCGTCGCGGCGGATACCACCGGTGAGAATCAACCGCCGGGAGAACAATTCCCACTGGCCGATCGCCGCGTAGGACTTGGTGGTCTCGGGCGCGTAGACGGGATTCAGGCGGTGCAAGAAGGCCGACGAGACGGTGGGGACGACACTTCCCGGAACCGCCGGATTGCCCGTCTGCTCGATCCGAGCCTGGCTCGGGACGAAGGCGGGAAATGTCACCGGTTGGCCTGGCGCGAGGTAGTAGCGCCGGCGAATTTGATTCTGCGTGTCCGCCAGAACACCCGAAGCCAGCACCGAGGTCGTCGTCATCTCCTCCGGCTGCTGAAAGAAGCTGTCCACATGCCGGTAGTAATGAAAAGCCACCGCCGTGAACTTGCCGAAATCAAGACCCTTGATCGGCTCGATCCGACTCAGGTCGAATTGCCGGGTCAGGGTCGCACGATACTGTTTCATGGTCGTGCTGCGATTCTGCAGCGTGCTATTGGATTCGAGGTAAGGAGTCCCGAAATTGGGGTTGAGCGGTTTGGTGGGATCGGGGTTGGTCGACGCCAACTGGGTGGGCAGATAGTAATTATTGTCGATAAAGACCTCGTAGTCTCCTCGCGAGATCGGCTGCCAATCCTCGTTCTTCGATTTCTCGTAGGCTCCGGCCAGTTCGAAGAATGTTTTTGTGAGAACCTGCTGCTGCCACGACGCCGAAAACTTGTCGTAAGTCGTGTCGAAATAGTCCGACGGCCCGGAGACGATGGTGTCCAACGGGAAATTCACCCCCGGCACGCGGGTGGCGTTTGAGATGCTGGTCTGGTTTTGGGTCAGTCCGTTGACGAAAGCCTCCGACCCCCTGGATTTGAAATTCCAGTTCTGCACGCCCAGCTGCGGAGCGTTCATCACGTAAACGAGATAATTGGTGGTCGAGAATCCTTGGGAAACACCGGGGATGATATTCCGGGCGGCATTGCGGGCCGCCGTGGTGCCGGATTGGACCAAGGCCCGGTCGATCGTATTCGCTTTCTGGAGTGGAGTCCGGGGATCGTTCAACCACGCTGACACGCTGTCATAGGCGAGGTAGGGCCGGGGATTCAGCTCATCGATCCGGCCGGTCTCCGCATTGAGGTTGATTGTCGCGCCCTTGAAGGGCTGCAGCGTCAGATTCAGGTAGGCCGAGTTGCGCCGCATATACTGGAACTCACGCGGGGTGCGTTGATCGGTGGTCAAGGCGGCGAAGCGCAGCGCCACTTTGTTGGGGATGACAATCCGGTTGATATCCACACTGGCGCGCTTCGAGCCTTCCGAGTCGAAGCGAACTTCGAGACCGTAGCTGTTGGCATTGAATCGTCCCATCTTGTTCGTCGCGTCGAGGCCGCCACCCACCGAACCCAAACCAAAGAGCAGGGAATTGGGCCCCCGGGATTGGGTCACCGTCTCGGTGTTGAAATTGTCCACCTTGATGCGGCTGGTGAAAAAATTGTTGGTCAGCGAAGTGGAGCGAAAGCCGCGCACGGTGAAGGGCGTGCCGGTGCGCGACGTGACGGATTCCGGATCGGACGAATCCCCTTTGTAAGCCTGGGTGCTGGGCAGAAACTCCAGGGCTTCCTCATAGTTCACCGCGCCGATATCCCTCATGAACTCCTCAGTGAGAATGGTGATGGGATTGGCCAGATCGCGGACCTGGGTCCTCAATTGGGTCCCCGACAGTGTCTCCGAGGCATAATACCCTTTGTTGGCCTCAGTGCTGACGATGAAGGGATTCAACACGATCGTAGTGTCCTCTGCCGCCGTGCTCGCGGATGGAGCCGACGGAGCGACCGATTGGGCAAGCGCAGTGCCGACGAGGAGTGACAGGGTCAGGGCGAGGCGGGGGTGTTTCATGGTTGGGTAGGTAGCAGGGATTGGGTGCGCACGATGGCTCCGAGGGGCGGAGTCGCCAGTTACCGCGAGGACTATGTTCCTTTTCGTGCCCCGCGACCATCCCCTTTTCGGGGGATGGGCAGTCGGGCGGAAGGTTGCTAAGCTCCTGCGGATGTTGTTCGTCGCGTCGCTCAAGAATGCACTCGGAATGCCGGCGCGGACAATGACGATGGGGACTGTGCCACGGTTTTTTCATTTCCGTGTTGGGGTGGTCGTCTGCTGCGTGAGCGTGGCTGGAGTGACGCGTTCGGGTGCGGTCGACGAACCCGTCAACTATTCGGCGCGACCGGCGCTCGGGGAAGTCGTGCTCGGGGGGCGTTCATTAAGCCTGCAACTTGATCCGCAGGGCGAAGTGAGCGGGGAAGCGGCGTATCATGGGCTCTCGTTGCGGCCGAGCGAACTCCCGTTGGAAATCAATCTCCGGACTGCGCCGGGCGGCCGGGCACCGGTGGTGCGACTCCGCTCCCGGCTCGAGGGTTGGCAGGACGAATGGCAGGACCACGAGAGCCAGATGTGGCTCGTGCTGCGTTTTCTTGATGAGGAGAATCGCGCGGTGAGCAGTGCGGCCTTCAACCGCACGGGTGAGAGTCCGGGCTGGGGCGGCTTGCCGCAGAATTCCCGTTGGCACCGCCGGGGGGATGAAGCCGTCGTGCCGGAGCGAAGCACCAAGGTGCAGATTCTCCTGGTGTCCGGGGGCACGCCGCGCACGACCGGGTTCTGGGCCGTGCGCCGCCTGCGGCTCACGGCGCCACCGCCGGGCGACGTCACGACGATGGCGCCGCCCCTCTTTCAACTCGCCGCATTGCGTGGCACTGGCCTCGAGTCGCCGCAGGGCAATCCCGAAGGCTGGGTGCGTGATGGCACCGGTCTCGGCACGCCACGCATATTTTCTCACGAAGAAGATGACGGTGGCGTTGAGCCCGTGCTCGCGCTGGTCGATGTCGACCCCGCCAATACCGGAGGGTGGCTGCAAGTCGCCAAAACGGCGACGCCGGTCGTGCCCGGCCAGCGTTTGCGGGTGGAATGCGAGGAGATGCACAGCATCGGGCGCGGCGGCGACGCCGTGGTGTCCTTCCACGCACTCCCGGTGGGAAATTATTTGTTCCGGGTGTGGGCGACGGATGAGTTGGGGCGCCCGACCGGGCCCTCGTTGCGGTTGCCGGTGGAGGTGCGCCCGCCGTTTTACGCCACGCTCTGGTTTCGCTTGGTGGGCGTCGGCTTGGTGGGCGTGGGGTTGCTCGCGGGCGTGCGGTATCTGACCTGGCGAAAAATGCAGGGGGAATTGCAACGGTTGAAGCAGCGTCGGGCCGTGGAGGACGAACGCACGCGGATGGCCCGGGATCTCCACGACGAGATGGGGGCGCGTTTCACCCAGATTTCGTTGTTGGCGGGACGCGCCTTGAAAGCCGCGCCACCGGACGAGTCGGTGCGGGAACCGATCCGCCATATCAACGGTGCGGTGAAAGAACTGGCGTCGGCGCTGGAGGAAATCGTTTGGGCGGCGAATCCGTCGCACGACTCGCTCGAAGGGTTCAGCAATTATCTCAGCCAATATACCGGCACCGTGTTGCGGGACGCCGGTCTGCGGTGCCGGCTCGATATCCCGACGATTCTGCCGAGCCGGACACTGCCCAGCGGATTGCGCCATCGCCTCATGATGGCCGTGAAGGAGGCGCTGAACAATGCCCTCAAGCACGCGCGCGCCACCGAGGTGCGGGTGCAACTTGAGTTGGTCGGGCAGCGCTTGTTCGTGACGGTGGCCGACGACGGTGGCGGCTTCGATCCGGCCACGGTGAAACACGGCAATGGCTTGGATCATCTCGGGCGGCGGATGGAGGAAGTCGGCGGCACCTGTGCCGTGGAATCCCGGCCCGGTGGTGGCACGCGCGTCCGGCTGGATGTGCCGTTGCCCGCAGCGGAGGAGCCGCCATGAGCGCGGGCGTCGTGATTGTAGAGGACGACCGCGCGGTGCGCGAAAATCTGGCGGCGTTGATCCGCACGGACGAGCGGTTGCGGTTGCTCGGGGCCTTCGGCTCGGCGGAGGAAGCGCTGCGAGAGATTCCCGGGCTCCAGCCGGATCTCGTGGTGATGGACATCAATCTGCCGCGAATGAGCGGCATCGAATGCGTCGTGCGACTCAAGACCCAGGTGCCGCGCGTGCTCGTGCTCATGCTCACGGTTTACGAGGACGACGACAGTATCTTCCGGGCGCTGAAAGCGGGGGCCAACGGCTATTTGGTGAAGCGCGACGCAGCCGAAAAACTCTTGGATGCGCTCCACGACGTCCAACACGGCGGGGCCCCGATGTCGGCCCACATCGCCCGGCAAGTCGTGCAGTTTTTCCATCGGAGTGAGAAGCCGGCGATCGCCTCGGAACAACTCTCACCCCGCGAAAATGAAATTCTCGATCAGCTCGTAAAGGGACTGGTTTTGAAGGAAGTGGCGGAACAGCTCGGCATCGGCTTGGAAACGGTGCGGACGCACGTGAACCATATCTACCAGAAGCTGCATGTGCGCAGTCGGACGGAAGCAGTCGTGAAATACCTCCGGCAAGGGCAGTAGGGCGCACCCGGCACGGGGAGAAAGACGGAAGCGCGAAGCGAGTCTGGAGACTAATTATTTCTGCTTTTTGGCTTTCCCGTTCTTTTTTGCTCCCGCTGGCGGTGCCTCGCCACCGGTGACTTCGGGGTCGCCGATTTCGCCCTGGTCGGCGAGGTTGGCGGGATCGTAGCGTTTGGCTTTCGGGTCGGCGTTGGGATTGGGCTTGGGGAAATAGGCACCGACCGCTTTCAAACCGTCCATCAGTTGCTGCTCCATTTGGCTGGTTCGCGCCGGATTGGCGGCAGCGACGTTATGCTTCTCGGCGAGGTCGCGACCGAGGTCGTAGACGAAACGTTGGTCCGGCCATTCATACCAGTGCATCAATTTGGTTTCGCCCACGATGAGCGCGGAAGCCGGCACGGAAACGCGATAGTGTGGAGAGTGGAAGTAGAGCGGGCGGTTGCGCTCTGGCTCGGTGGGTTGGCGCCCGAGGAGGAACGGCTTGAAGCTCACGCCGTCGAGGTTGGGGCCGAGTTTGTCCGTCGCGCCCGCGAGATCGGCGAAGGTCGGGAGGAAATCGTAGCCGACGACGTTGACGGTGCAACGCGAGGCGGCGGCGATGGCCGGGCCGCGCACGATGAGCGGGACGCGGATGCCATTTTCCCAGAGCCACCATTTCGCGCCGCGCAACGGATCGTAGGATTCGTTCCATTGCCGGTAGCCATTATCGGTCGTGAAGACGACGTAGGTGTTCTGCGCGATCCCGAGGGCGTCGAGTTTTTGCAGCAGTTGGCCAATCGAGGTGTCGAGATTCTCGACCATGGCGGCGCCGAGCACGGCATTCTGTCGTTCACGGCGGTTCTCAATGCGGGCGAACACCGGGTCGTTTTCGTATTTCTCGAACGTCTTTTTCGTGGCCTGATACTGGGCGTGGGTGGCGTAGTGGGAGACTTGAACAAAGAAGGGGCGGCCGGCTTTGGCCTGGCGCTCCATGAAATCGACGCTGCGGCGCGTGATGCTGAACATCAGCTTGGGGTCGTCGGATGTGCTGGAGCGGAGGCCGGTCGCCGCGTCGATGGGCTGGCAGGTTTTGTTGTCCGTGTCGCCGTCGCTCTCGTCGTAGCCGTGCTGAGCCGGGCCGCCGCCGTAGAGGTGCCACTTGCCGAAGTGAGCGGTGGCGTAGCCTGCGGATTTCAGCGCGTCGCCGATGGACGGAAACCGGATGTTGCCCTGCGGTTCCGGCTGGAGCAGTGGGCGGGTGGCGTCCTGCCCACGGGTGAGATATTCCACGGTGCCGTTGGTCTTTTCACCGAAACCGCCGTTGCCGCTGTAAAGGTGGCGGGCCGTCATCATGCCGGTTTGAATCGAACAGCGTGAAGGTCCGCACATGCCGGCGGCCGCGTAGGCATTGCGGAAAGTCATGCCTTGCGCGGCGAGTTTTTCCACGTTGGGCATGTGGCGGAAACCCATAGCCGATTCCGGCAGATCCGCGCTCATGCGCACGGGCGTGCCGAACCACGGCATGTCGTCGATGAGAATGAAGACGATGTTGGGCGGTGGCGCAGGGCGTTGGGCGCAGAGGGCCGGCGCAAGTGTCGCTGCAAACAGCGCGGCGAGGAGCAGACGGGATAGAGATTGAGCCATGGGAGGGCCGGATGCCGGACACTAAGGTTGCTTCGCTTTGGCTTTTTTCTTGGCGGCCTTCTCGGTGCGCTGGCCGGGTTGATCCATGCCAGCGGGGACGACGTAGCCGGTCGCTTTGATCTGCGCATCGAGCTCGGCCGTCAGTTGCACGCGTCGGGCGGGATCGGCGGCGAGATTTTTCATTTCGTAGGAGTCGATCGCGAGATCGAAAACTTCGGTCCATTCGGGGTGGCCGGGGTATTGGATAATTTTCGCGTTGGCGGTGCGGACGCCGAGCATCGTCGGGGTCTCGAAATTGTTTTCGTAAAAATACTCCGCGAGGAACGACTGACGCCACGCGGGTTTCTTCCCGGTGAGGAGCGGCACCCAGCTCAGGCCTTGCATCTCATGCGGCACGGGCACGCCGCCGAGTTCGAGGAGGGTGGGCGCGAGATCGATGTTCAGCACCATCTCGTCCATCGTTATCCCCTTGGGGACGAGCCGGGGATAGCGCACGAGCAGCGGGATGCGGAGGGACTCTTCGTAGAGGGAGCGTTTGTCGCCGAGGCCGTGTTCGCCGAGGTAGTAGCCGTTGTCGCTGGCGTAGACGACGACGGTGTCGTCGGTCAGGCCGAGGTCGTCGAGGGTCTGGAGCAGGCGGCCGAGATTCTCGTCGGCCCCGGCGATGTGGCGCAGGTAGTCGAGATGGGCATCGTTGACGCGGGCGCCGGTCGTGGCCTTGCCCTCGCTGGGAGCAGCCGGGCGGTAGATGGCCGGGCTCGCGAGATTCGGCACCGGGCGGCTCGTCTCGTCGGCGAATTTGGTGCGCAGGCGTTCGGGAAGATTGGCGCCGCCGCGCGGACCATGCGGGGACTTGAAGCCCACGACCATGGAGAAGGGGCGCGCGCGGTTTTGCTGCATGAATGCGATCGCGAAGTCCGTGCTGACATCGTCAATCCAACCGGTCGTCGGCGTGGAGGCGCCGTTGATTTCCACGGGGCAGTTGAAATATCGGCCTTGGCCGACGAAGCTCGCGGAGTAGTCGAAGCCGGGGCGCTGTCCGCTCTGGCTGCCGTGGTGCCATTTGCCGATGTAGGCCGTCTGGTAGCCGGCGGCGCGCAGGAGACTGGCATGCGTGACACTGGTGACGGGGAAAGGCGTGTGGTTGTTGGCAACGCCGTTGGCGTGATTGTAGCGGCCGGTCAGATAGGCCGCGCGGCTGGGCGCGCAAAGCGAGAGCGTGACGAAGGCATTGCGAAACCGCACGCCCTCGGCGGCGAGGCGGTCCATGTGCGGCGATTGAAACCACGGGAAACGCGCGCGCTCGCCCTGTTCGCGTTGCACGACGCTCATCGCATCCCAGCGCTGGTCGTCGGTGTAGATGAAGAGGAAGTTGGGCTTGCGGGCAGTGGCGGCGCTGGCGCTGGCGACGACGGTGACGAGCAGTGCGAGGAAGAGAACCGAGCGGACGCGGAGAGTTTTCATGGAGAGAGGGCAGCTCAGAGTTTGGACCGCGCTGAAGAATCGAGAGCAGCTGAGAGCTGGCGGCCCAGATCGCGAACGACGGCGGGCTCGGTGGAAGCGACGTTGCGGTCTTCTTCCGGATCGGTCGTGTGGTCGTAGAGTTCGGTGGCGCCGTCGCTCCACCGGGTGAAGCGCCAGCGGTCGGTGCGGATCGAATCGCCACGGGAGGTGCCACGCTTGACGAGCGTGAAGGCGGCGGGCTTGCCGGGTGAGGAGGGATTCCGCAGAAGCGGGCGGAAGCTTTGGCCGGCGAGGTTCGGTGGCGGCGTGAGTCCGCAGAGTTCGGCGATGGTCGGATAAAGATCGACGAACTCAACGAGCCCGCGGGCGACGCCAGGTTTTATGCCGGGAGCGGCGATGAGGAGCGGCGCGCGGCAGCTGCGGTCGAAGAGGGTGTTCTTATTCCACCAGGCGCGCTCGCCGAGGTGGTAGCCGTGGTCGCCGAGGAAGATGACGATCGTGGTTTCCCAGAGGTGGAGCCGATCCAGCGTGGCGAGCACGCGGCCGACCTGAGCATCCATGAAGGTCGTGCAGGCGTAGTAGGCGCGGAGGAATTCGTCGCGCTCGCGATCGGTGAATTGGGCGAACGCGGCGCCGAGCCCGCCGAAGCCGACCGCGAGGGGCGGAGCGGGCGTTTGGTCGCCGGGCGGCCGATGCAGCGTCAGTGCCCCTTCGGGATACAGATCGAAATACTTCTTGGGCGCGACGAAGGGATCGTGCGGCTTCATGAAGCCGGCGCCGATGATCCACGGACGGTCGCCAAGTTTTTCGATCTCGGCACTGACGGCGCGGGCGATTTGTCCGTCGGGCTGGTCGTCGTCGTCGCCGGCCATGGCACCCCAATTGCACCAAGCCAACTTCCCCTGGGTGAGATCGCGGCCGGAGAGTTTCTGCCGGCCGAGCGGGGTCGCTTGGAATGACTCGGCCGCGTGCCACGAGCGCGGCAAGTCCACCCACTTCGCGCGGAGCGCGTCGTCGCGGCCGCCGCCGAGATGGAAGATCTTGCCGAAAGCGGCGGCGTGGCGGCCGTCGTCTTTCAAGAGCTGGGGCAAGGTCACCACATCGGGCAGGCGATCCCGGAGGAGTGTGCTGTTGTCGGTGACGCCGGTCTGGTCAGGGCGCAGGCCGGTGAGGAACGAGGAACGGCTTGCGTTGCAGACCGGGTATTGCACGTAGGCGCGGTCGAAGCGGACGGAGCGGGCGGCGAGACGATCGATGTGCGGCGTCTTTACGGCGGCATGGCCATAGCAACCGAGGGTGTCGCGCAAATCGTCGACGGCGATAAGCAGGACGTTGAGCTTTTTCGCCGGGGCGGCGGCGTGGGCGCCGACGGGCAGCGCCGCGAGGTAGCCGATCAGAGCGAGCAGGAGAGAAGGTTTGAGAAATTTCACGGAATGGTCGCGGTGGGGACAGGGAACGGTAACTCGTCGGTCGCCGGCTGCTCGCCGCGGATGACTTTTCCGGCCAGGCCAGTCAGGCGGAGGTAGTGGTCGCTCGGGAGACCCTCGTAGGTGGCGAATTTTACGTTTTCGCCGGGGCCGACGGGGGGCGAGTTGGTCACTTTGAAAATGGCGGTGCCCTCATCGACCTCGTCGAACATGGCGACGTAGAGCATGTCGGCGCCGGCGCGTTTCGCGGCGGTGACCTGCGACCAGAAGAAGCGGCCTTGCAGCCGAGGAATCGCGTTGAGCGGGGCGCCCTTCATGTTGTGCCAGCTGAAGCCGGGGAAGGCGACGGGGAGGAAATCGATCTGGCGCTCGCGACACCACGCGAGGTCGGGCTGCCAGACCGTCGCGCCCTGGGCGGTGGCGCCCTCGGGTGTGCGATAGCGGCCGGGCGTCCACGGAGAAATCACGTCGGCGAGTTGAACAAGTTCGAGCAGGGTCGGATCGGGGATCGTGTCACGCGTCTGAGTGCGCCAGCCACTCGGCACCCCGAGCATGATCGCGAGGCCGCCGCTTTCCTTGTCGTCTTTCAAGAACGCGAGAATTTTTCGCCAGTCGTCGAGAGTGGGGCGGGGCTTGTCGTCGCTCTTGAACCCGCAGCCCCAGAGGGCGAGGAGCGGTTTGCCATGGTGACGCAGATAGGCGGGATCCGACGTGAGGCGGGTGTCGTGCAGGAGTTTTTTCCAATCGTTGATCAGCACGTCGGCCTGGCCGGGCGCGAGACTGCTGAGATCATACATGAGGGCATAAACGCGGCCGTGTTGGCGCGCGCCGGCGCGGACGTTTTCGAGGACGGCGTTGTTGGCCGCGAGGGAGGTGCCGCGGGCGAGGGAGTTGATGAAACGTTGGAGAAAAACGCCGTCGATGCCGTGCTCCTGCATCCACGCGAAGTGGCGCCCGACGGTGGAGCGGAGATAGGAGCTGAACACCTCGGCCGAAGTGCCGTCGGCGTGAACGAGGTCGGTCGGGAAGCGTTCGGCGGCGGGGAATTCAGTGAGGTCGGGCCACATGTCGATGCGGATATTGCCCGGGGCCGGCTTGGCGCCGCCCTTGGTCCAGTGGTTGTAGCCGCGTTTGGCGCCGTCGCCCTCGGCGTTGAACCAGCCTTGGTAGCCGGCCATGACTTTGCCGGTGAGGGTGGAGGCATCGACGCGCGGTGCTGCGGCGAAGGCCGGGGCCAGAAGCGTGACGAAGAGTAAAACGGACAGACGGGCGGTGAGCATGGCGGAAGGGTGCTCCGTGGGAGCGGGGCGAGGGATCATGATTTCTTCTTGCCGGTTTTGGTCGGTGTCGTCGGTCGCGCGGGTGCGCCCTTGGAGAGTTCGTCGTAGAGACGGCGCAGGCGCTGCACGGTTTCGGGATTGGCGGCGGCCACGTCGTGCTGCTCGCCCGGGTCGGCCGAGAGATCGAAGAGCTGCATCGCGACGGGCGCGTCCCCGGTCGTGAGGCCGGGATGGTCGCGGGGCTTGTATTGTTCGAACGGGGCCAGAATCGTGACGCCGTCGGGGGCACGGAAGTCGACCCAGCTGTCGCCCTGCTCGCGCAGTTTGGCGCGGGGGTCTTGGGCGGGGAGCACGTGCAGTTTCCAACGTGCATCACGGATCGTGGCGAGGTTGGGACCGAGCTGGCCGAGAATGGCCGCGTGCGGGCTGAGGGCGCCGGAGGTGAACAGCGGCATGAGGTCACGACCGTCGATCACGCGGTCGGCGGGCGGAGCGATGCGCGCGGCTTTCAGCGTGGTCGAGAAAAGGTCCATCATCACGGCGGGCGAGTGGTTGACGTGGCCGGCGGGGATTTTTCCGGGCCAGCGCGCGATGCACGGCACGCGGTAGCCGCCTTCGTAGGAACTGCCCTTCATGCCGCGGAGGCCACCAGTGCTGCCGCCGAAGTAGGCCCCGTTGTCACTGGTGAAAATGACGAGGGTCTTCTCATCGAGACCGAGTTCACTGAGCGTCGCCATGACCTGGCCCACGCTCCAATCGAGCTCGGCCATGACATCGGCATAGAGGCCGGCGCCGGATTTTTTGTAGAACGCTTCGGAGGCGGCGAGCGGCTTGTGGGGCATCGCGTGCGCGAGGTAGAGGAAGAAGCCGCGCGCCTGGTTGCGCTTGATGAAATCGATCGCGCGCTCGGTGTAGCGCTTCGTCAGGTTGGCCTGCACGACGGGGTATTCGGTGCGCCGGTCGCTCTCGATCAGGTGGACGGGGCGCATATCGTTCGAATAGGGAATGCCGAAGTATTCATCGAAACCGCGATGCGTGGGAAGCCACTCGGGTTTGGCGTGGCCGAGGTGCCACTTGCCCACCATGCCGGTCGCGTAGCCTGCGCCTTTGAAAAGCTGCGCGAGGGTGATTTCGCTCTTGGGCAAGTGGAGATCGTTTTCCGAGCCGCGCTGGCCGTCGGGAGCTGGATTCTCCGACATCCCGCAGCGGAAAGGATAGCGGCCAGTGAGGAGCGAGGCGCGCGTCGGCGCGCAGAACGGCGCGGGAGTATTAAACTGCGTGAGGCGTGCACCGGCCGCGGCGAGACGGTCGATATTCGGAGTTTTGAATTGCGGGTGGCCGTAGCCGCCGAGGTCGCCGTAGCCGAGATCGTCGGTGAGGATGATGACGACGTTGGGCCGGTCGGAGTTGGCCGCACCCAACGCGGACGCGGCGGCAAGGAGAGTCAGGACGGCGGCTGACGAAACGTTTAGGATATCGCGTAGGGTGGGGCGCATAAAGTTGGGATTGCGGTGGCGCTCAGGCTACCTGTCCGGGTCGTCGGTTTTGACGTAGGATTTCGGCAACGTGGCCACCCAAGCGGCAACTTTGGCGGAGAGTTTCTTCACAATGTCGGGATGCTTGGAGACGAGATTATTTTTCTCGGCGGGATCGTTGACGATGTCGTAGAGCGCGAGTTCGGCTCCGTTCTTGCGCGTGGGGCGGACGAGTTTCCACGGGCCTTCACGGATGAGGGAATCGCTGCCAGGCGAACTGGTTTTCCAGAGGAGGGGTTTGGTGCGCACATGCGGGCCATGGCCGAGCCATGCGGCGGAAGTGTCTTCGCCATCGAAGTCGGCGGCGTTGATATTGGTGCCCGTGATGGCGCAGAGTGTCGGCAGCCAGTCCACGCCGCTGATCACGGATTGCGCGTCGGTGCGCCCCGCTGGCACATGGCCGGGCCAGCGCACGATCCACGGCACGCGCACGCCGCCTTCCCAATGCGTGTGCTTGCCGCCGCGAACCGGGCCATTGAAGCCCATTTGATTGAAGCGCAGCCCGCCGTTGCCTGCCTTGGTCATGTCGGCGCCCTGGTCGCTGCTGAAGACCACGATGGTGTTCTCGCGCAGGCCGAGCTGGTCGAGCCGCTTGAGCAGCCGGCCCACGCCGTCGTCGAGCGATTCGACATCGGCGAGATAGCGGCGCATCGCGTCGTCCACGTCGCCGCCGGCTTGCCGCACTTCGTTGAACTTGCCGTGCATCTGCGGGGGGAAATCGCCGTCGTTCACCTTCAAACCGCTCCAGCGTTGCACGAGCGCGTCGGTGGGATTCACGGGATGGTGCGAGATGTGCCCCCACACGTTCACATAAAACGGGCCGCCTCGGTGCCGCTCGATGAACTTGATGGCGTCGTCATAAATGTGCGCGTCGCGCCCACGATCATCGCCGCGCTTTTTATTTCCGCTCTCCTCCTCGCCCGAGCCGATGGAATCAAGGCCGTAAGTGCCGGGCTGCTGGACCGGCCCGATGTGCCATTTGCCGAAGTGCCCCGTGGCGTAACCCTGCTGCTTCAGTAGCTCGGTGATGGTGATGCGTTCCGCGAAGCCGCCGTTCGCCGGGTAGGTCGGATACGTCGCGGGAAACTTCGAGGTCATCAGACCCGTGCGCGCCGGGCAGCAGGTGCTGCCCGTGGAATAAGCCTGCAGGATACGCGTGCCATCGCGCGCGAGCGAATCAAGGTTGGGCGTGCGCGCATACGGATGCCCGTAGCTATGCAGGTCGCCGCCGCCGAGATCATCAGCGAGGAGGAAGATGATGTTCGGCTTCGCGGCGGGCGCAGCAGCGGGCAGCGCGGTCGTCGAGGCGAGCAGGGCGAAGGCGAGGGTGAGAGCAGATATTCCATGCTTGATCCGTCCAAGGCATGGGACACCGAGCGCACAGCGGTCCGCCACCGAGGCCACGGAGCCAAATACCTTGGGTGCTCTGTGCTCTCGGTGGCTGGGCTCGGTGCCCGCGGTGCCAAAAAAATCAGTGGCAGGGGGTGGACTGATCCGAGCTGGGGCGGCGGGTTTCATGTCACAGCTTAGACGCGTTCTGTTTTGATTTGGGAGAATTTTCCCGCGCGTCGGGCTTCGACGCGGACGTGGCGGCGTTGGGACGCGGAGCGGCACGTCGGCGAGCGACGGCCCTGCACGCCACTGCCACGCTCCAGAGAAGGAGGGAAACTTCATGACAAGCTCAGAGCGGATTGGTGGGTGGTGCACCGGCTTTTTTCTTGCGGTCGGCTTTCGCCTTTTTTGGCGCGCTGCCTCCGGGTGCTTCCAGGCCGTAGCGCTTGGCGCCCGATCTGACTGGATTCGGCATCTCGGCGAGCCACGCATCGTGGAGCTTCGTGAGCTCGGCGAGTTTTTCGGGCTTGGCCTTCGCGAGGTCGTTTTTCTCGGAGATGTCTTTGCTTAAATCAAAGAGTCCGATCTTCCCCTTTTCGCAGACGAGCTTCCAATCGCCGGAGCGCACGGCCCACCAGCCGTCGTCGCTGCCGGAACTCCAGAAGAGGTTGCGCGGTTGGGGTGCGACTTCGCCGCGGAGGACGGGCAAAATGTTCATGCCGTCGAGGGACTTTTCGGTGGGACCTACGAGGCCGGCGGCGGCGAGGGCGGTGGGCAAAATGTCGAGTGCGCTGACCACGGCCTGGCTCTCTCCGGCCTTGAGCTTCGCGGGCCAGCACACGAGGAACGGCACGCGGATGCCGCCCTCGTAGTCGGAGTGCTTGCCGGCGCGCAATGGGGTATTGTTGGCGGATTGCGGGAGCGGACCACTGTTGTCGCTGATGAAAAACAGGAGCGTGTTTTCCCAGACGCCCTCGCTTTTGAGCTTCGCGACGACGGCGCCGATCGCGTCGTCCATGCGCTTGGCCATCGCGAGGAGGGTGTTGCGGTTGGCGTTGCCGGTATTGAATTTTGCAATCTCGTCGGCCGGGGCTTGGAGCGGGGCGTGGACGGCGTTGAAGGCGAGGTAGAGGAAGAAAGGCGCGGCCTTGCGTCGGTCGATAAACGCGACGGCTTCCTCGCCCCAATGATCGGTCAGGTAGCCGTCGAGTTTGACGGGCGTGGTGCCGCGGTAGATCGGGTCTTCGGGGTCGTTGAGCTTGTAGTAGTCGTGGGCGCCGCGTCCGAGGAAACCGAAGACCTCGTCGAAGCCGCGCAGCGCGGGGCTCCACTCGGGCGTCGGGCCGAGGTGCCACTTGCCGATCTGGGTGGAGGTGTAGCCGGCGGGTTTGAGGAATTGCGGAAAGATCTGCTCCTGCATCGGGACACCTGAGCCGGCTTCGCCCGCAGTGTAGAGCCCGAGGCGTTGTTGGTAACGGCCGGTCATGAGGCCGGTGCGCGTGGGCGAGCAGACGTTGCCCGTCACGTAGCCCTGACGGCAAATTACGCTCTCTTTGGCGAGGCGGTCGAGATGCGGGGTGGTGACTTCTTTCGGGTGCAGGGGATTGAAGAGCACGTCCGCGTAACCGAGATCGTCGGCGACGATGAGGACGATGTTGGGCGGGCGCGGGGCGGTGGCGGCGTGGGCGGTGACGGAGGCCGGGCCGACGACGAGGAACGAGAGGCAGGCGAGGACCGGAAGTTGGACGCGGAATAGGACGCTCATGGGATGGAGAGGCGCAAGCGTTGGGGGCAGGGCGGAGGTAATGTCGCGAACCGCGCCGAATTGGACAAGAAACTTGGCGGTCTGATAACCGGTCATTTGCCGAACGCAGACCTGCTCCGTGTGACCGGACGGGTGGCCTCCGCGCAAATTTTACCGGAGGCCTGGCGCGTTGCGCAGTGGAGATCGTAGCGATCTTTGTAACACGCCGGGGGCTGCTTGACCGCGCTATCCGGGCTGCTCTGCTCCCATTCAATTTTTCAATGATGACTTCGTGGATCTATCTCATAGCCGGCCTCGGATTGCTCTACGTGGGCGCGCAAATTCTCGTGAAGGGCGGCGCCGCACTCGCGTTGCGACTCGGTCTGAATGCTCTGGTTGTGGGACTAACCGTGATGGCCTACGGCACGAGCAGTCCCGAAATGGTCGTGAGCGTGAGCGCTGCGTTGCAGGGCAACAGTGCGATCGCGATCGGCAACGTCGTGGGTTCCAATATCTGCAACATCGCGTTGATTCTGGGAGTCTGCGCCTTGATTTCCCCGCTTTCTGTGTCGGCGCAGGTCATCCGAAGGGAGATACCGATCATGATCGGGGTCTCCGTCATGTTGGCCGTGATGCTATGGGATGGCGTGCTCAGCCGTTTCGAAGGCGGGCTGTTATTTGCGGGAATCGTGGCCTACACGGTGCTCACGGTGCGTCAGGCTCGGGCTGAATCCAAGGGCGAGGCGGCGGCGGAATATGGTGAGGATCTTCCGGCCGGATCGATGGGGCTGGGCCGATCCGTGATGCTCGTCGTGGCGGGCCTCGCTGTGCTGGTGGTGGCGTCGCAGCTGTTCGTCGGTGGGGCGGTCGTGCTGGCGAAGTCGTGGGGCGTGACGGAGGCGGTGATCGGTCTGACGGTGGTGGCGGTGGGCACCAGTATGCCGGAACTGGCCACGTCGTTGGTGGCGGCGGTGCGCGGGCATGGTGACGTGGCCATCGGCAACGTGGTGGGATCAAACATCTTTAATGTGCTCGGTATTCTCGGCCTCGCGGCGATGATCAGTCCGATCGACGCCAGCGGATTGAGCCGCGTCGATCTGGCCATGATGTTGGTGGTCGCAATAGCCATGTTGCCCGCAGCGCGATCGGGCGGAGTAATTTCGAGACTCGAAGGTGGCGTTCTCTTGGCTTCCTATGTGGGCTACACGGTGTGGTTGATATCCCAGATAAAATAGGCCGGTGGGATGGCCGACAGACTTGCTCATTACAGTTTCCGGCGCCTTGGTTTTTTTGCACCCCATGAAAACCCCTTTCGCATTCTCACTCGGAATCGTTCTTGCCGCTGTGATGGTGCCCCTCGGTTTGGTAAGCACTGAAGTTTCCGCGGCGGATTGGCCGGCGTGGCGTGGTCCGTTGGGGACGGGCGTTTCCGCGGAGAAAGACCTCCCGATTGACTGGGGCTCGACGCAAAATGTCCGGTGGCGCACCTCGCTGCCCGAACCCGGAAATTCCACGCCCATCGTGTCGCGGGGTCGGATTTTCCTGACTCAATCCGAAGGCACTCGGCGCCATCTGCTCTGCTTCGATCGCAAGGACGGAAAACTTCTCTGGAAGACGGGAGTCGGCGTGGAGCTGGAGGAACGGACGCACAAGACCAACCCCTATGCCTCCGCCTCGCCCGTGTCCGATGGGGAACGGGTCATCGTCTGGTTCGGCTCAGGCGGCTTGGCCGCCTATGATTTTTCCGGAAAGGAACTCTGGCGGACCGATTTGGGCATCCACGATCATCGCTTTGGCTATGGGGGTTCGCCGGTGATTCAGGGGGAGCTCTGTTTCCTCAATTTCGGACCCGGGGTGCGGGAGTTTCTGGTGGCGGTGGATAAGCGATCGGGAAAAGAAGTTTGGCGTCACACGTCGCCGGTGCCCGGGGCCGATGATATTTTCGGAACGTGGAGCACACCGTTGATCGTCGAACACCAGGGACGGGTGGAATTGATTTCAGCTTTGCGCGGGGAACTGGCGGCGCTGGATCCGAAAACGGGCAAGGTTTTTTGGAGCATCAACGACTGGGGTATCCAGGCCAAAGCCTCCCCGGTGGCGGCGGACGGTGTGGTGGTGCTTTCCGGCGATCATGATCCAAAAACATCCGAAGTCGCGGTGCGCCTCGGGGGAGCGGGCAATGTTTCCACCACCCACGTGTTGTGGCGGAAAACTCCTTCGCGGGGCCGGGTCGGAACCGGCGTGATCCAGAATGGCTTTTTTTACGGATCCCGCACGGGCGGCTTTGCCGATTGCATCGAACTGGAATCCGGCAAAATCGTGTGGGACGAGCGTCTGCACGGCAAAAGCGGCAACAGTGCGATCTGGACCTCGCCGGTGTTGGCGGACGGAAAGCTCTATTTCGTAAATCAGGCTGGAGATATTTTTGTGGTTCGAGCCAGTCCCCAATTTGAACTCGTGGCCACCCACACTCTGGGGGAAACGTGCAACGCGTCTCCCGCCATTTCGGATGGCGAGATTTTCCTGCGCACCCATCAGGCGCTCTGGTGTTTTTGGGGAAAGCCCTGAGAGGAAATTTTTAGCTGAGAGCTCAGAGCTGAGAGCTGAGAGACCGGACTTCGGAGTGATACCAGTCGTCTCGCGCTTTTGGACTTTGATTTTTGTAGACCCGGCCGGCGGCCGGGTGCCCGGTCAGCGACCGGGCCTACAATCCAAAACCGCCGGGTAAATAGTGTGATGACGTGGGCTTGGCGGTGGGGCAGAGGTGGTGAGCCTCACTTGGCGGCTTTGGCCTTTTTCTTCGCTCCCGCAGGTTTCGCTTCCCAGTGGAAGCGCTCGCCTTCGGCCACGAGGCGCAGGTCTTTCGACTCCGGGCCGGGTGCGGCGAAGTGCTTGGGTGCGCTCTGGCGCAGCTCGGCCATCACGGACTGGTATTTTGGGTGTGGCGCGAGATTGTCCCATTCATTCGGGTCCTTGACGACGTCGTAGAGTTCCTCGGTGCCGTCGGCGTAGTGGATAAAGCGCCACTGGCGGTTTACGATCGCGTAGCCGCCGGGCTTGACCTCGCAGAGCAGGACGTTGCGGTCCTGGGCGAGCGCGGGCTGGCGCAGTGTCGTCGCCAGCGACTGACCTTCTAGCCCGGCGTCGGGGGCGAGTCCGCACAGTTCCACGAGGGTCGGGAAGAGATCGATCGCGCTCACGGTCGCGCCAACCTTGGCCTGACGCGCGATGCCCGGTCCGGCCCAGATGAAGGGGATGTTCGCGGTGCGCTGCCACAGCGTGTGTTTGCCCCATTGGCCCTTCTCGCCGTGGTGATAACCTTGGTCGCTCCAGAAAATGACGATCGTGTTGTCGCGGGCGGCACTCGCGTCGAGCGCATCGAGCACGCGGCCGAGCATGGCGTCGGCGTAGGAGATGGACGCGAGGTAGGCGCGCAGCACCTCCTTCATGAGGCCCATTTCGTTCAGCTTGTCGTGAATCGTGGTCTTCCGGTGGTCGTAGAATTTTTTGATGGCCGGCGGCAGGTCGTTCGTATCGTCGTTCTTGATCGGTGGCAGTTTGATTTCGTCGAGCGGGTAGAGGTCGAAGTATTTTTGCGGCGCGTAATTCGGGAAGTGCGGCGCATAGAGGCCCAGTCCGATGAAAAACGGCTGGGTGTGCGTGCGTTTCAGGACATCGATCACCCACGCGGTTTGCTGGGTATCGGCCATGTCTTTTTCGACCTCATTGGGCAGCGGCGCATACTCCATGAAGGTCTTGTCGGTTTCGGCCCGCATCTGCCGCGTGAACTGGCTGTAAGGCATGGGCGTGGGCAACGGCGCGCCCTGCCGCCAGCTATCGACCGGCCAGCCCGCCACACGCTGGGCGGCGGTGCGCGTGTGAAACTCGGTCCAGCCGCGCAGATCGACGTAGCCCGCCGGATGGTGAAACAGTTTGCCCGTGCCGAACGTCGCGTAGCCGCCCTCCTGGAGGGCGACCTGCATCGGGCGTAGTTCGGGGTGGTCGCGAAAATAGACCTGCGTGGTGTAGGCGCCGGTGGTGGACGGGTGCCGTCCCGTGAACAGCGCCGAGCGCGCGGGCGCGCAAAACGTGCCGCTGGCCTGCGCGTTTTGGAAGGTCACGCCGCGCGCGGCGAGGCGATCCAAGTTCGGCGTCTTGGCGTGAATCGGGGAATTCAGCGGGCCGACCCAGTCGTTGAGATCGTCCGTGGCGAAGAAGATGACGTTGGGCGGCGTGATTTTCGCGGTGGCCGCGGCGTGGGCGGACAGTGCGAACATGCACAGAGCGGCGAGAGGGAAGGCAGAGCGGATTCCGAAAAAGCGAGTGATGAAGCTCAGGATGCGCATGGTCGTGGGGCGAGGCGGGCGGGGCAGGTCGGAGGTAATGCCACGCACGACGCCAAATTGGACATTATTCGCCGTTCCAAGTCACGCCACCCGATGGCGCGATAGACACCGAAAAGGTGCTTTCTCGCGACATTTGAAAAAGCAACGTGGTCGCGGCCCGAGGCCGCCTGCAAACCGTCCTTGGAATTCATTTTCCCTCCCGTAGCGTCAGGCCTCGTTGCGCTGAGTTCCAATCCCATTGTTTCCATGAACGCTCTCTCTTCCCCGGTGTTGTCGCGTCGAGACTTTCTCAAGCATTCGAGTCAGGTCGCCGCGGTGTCGGCCTTGGCCGGCGTCACTCTGCCGCACGTGCATGCGGCGGGCAGCGATCTTATCCGGGTCGCGTTGGTGGGCTGTGGCGGTCGCGGCACCGGTGCGGCCGGGCAGGCGCTGTCGACGACAAGCGGTCCGATCAAGCTCGTGGCGATGGCGGATGTGTTTCCGGAGAAACTGAAAGCTTCGCTCGAGCGCCTCGCGCGACAGTATCCGCGGCAGGCGGCCCAGATTGGGGTGCCGGCGGAGCGGCAATTCATCGGCTTCGACGGCTACAAGGCGGCGATGGACTGCCTGAAGCCGGGTGATGTCGTCATCCTCGCGACGCCGCCGGCGTTTCGCTGGGTGATGTTTCAGCACGCGATCGCGAAGGGCCTGCACGTGTTCATGGAGAAACCCGTGTCGGTGGACGGTCCCACCACGCGCCGGATGATTGCGCTGGGTGAAAAAGCGCAGGAGCAAAACCTCAAGGTGGGCGTCGGGCTGATGGTGCGCCACTGCGAGGGGCGCAAGGAGCTCTATCAACGGATCCGCGACGGCCAGATCGGCGACATTGTCACGATGCGGGCGTATCGGATGGGTTCCGGCGGTGGCACGGCCCCGCCCAAGCCCGAAGGTATCTCGGAGCTGATGTATCAGATTTCCAAGTTTCACGCGTTTCTCTGGCTGAGCGGCGGCGTTTTTTCCGACTACTACATCCACCAAATCGACGAGTGCTCGTGGATGAAGGAGGCCTGGCCGGTGGAGGCCATGGCGGTCGGTGGCCGGCATTACCGCGGCGATTCGCTCGATCAGAATTTCGACACCTACTCGGTCCAATACACCTATCCCGACGGATCGAAGCTCCACTACGAAGGGCGCAACATGCCCGGGGTGCACAACGAATTCGCCAGCTACGCGCATGGCACAAAGGGTTCGGCGGTTATCACGACGCGGGCCCACCATCCCGGGCAGGTCCGGATCTACGAGGGCCAGAAGATTCCGCGCATTCTGACGCCGAGGGACCAGATCGACCCCGCGGACAAAAATCTGCGCTGGGCGTTTCCGCAGCCGGAAAAGAATCCGCAACAACTCGAGTGGGACCATCTCATCGCCGCGATCCGCCAGGATCGGCCCTTCAACGAAGTGAAGCGCGGCGCGGAGGCCAGTCTCGTCGCGTGCATGGGCCGCATGGCCGCGCATACGGGCCAGATCATCACCTTCGACCAAATGCTCCACTGCGAGCACGAGTTCGCGCCGGGCGTGGACACGCTGACGATGGATGGACCGTCTCCGTTGCAGCTGGGCCCGGACGGTAAATATCCGGTGCCGCGACCGGGGATTGAAACGAAGCGCGAGTATTGAGGCGGCGGGAGTGACCGGTGGCGGGGGTTCAACGGCGAAGCGGGGGCAATCTCGCTCGTCGGCCGGCGGGATTTTTTTCAGATTTTCTGCAGGCCGGCGCCGAGCCGGCGGAGGGTGGCCACACTGCGCTCGAACTCAGCGCGCTGGTGTTGTTGCTCGAACGTCTTCGCGGCAGTGCCGGCGGGTGGTTTGACTAACTCCAACGGACGGCCGCGGCGACAGAGGGCGAGGAAATCGACGATGCCGGACGCGCGGAGATTGGGATAAACCTGCCAGTGATCGTCGCGGAGAAACGGGATCGGGCGCGGCGAGTTCGAGATGATTTCGAGGTGCAGCGGCACGCCCGGGCAGAGTTTGGTCATGTGCCCGAGGAAGGCAGGCACGTCCATCAAGCCTTCGCCGATGGCGGTCCACTGAAACGTGGCGCCCTCGGGCGATTCCCAGACCATCCAGTCGCGCACGCTCGTGCAGAGGACGTGACGACCGAGCAAATCGATCTGGCGCATGGGATCCTCCATGGCCCAGACGGCGTTGCCGGGGTCGAGCATGACGCCGGCGACGTCGGTGCCGGCGGCTTGGATGAGTTGCAGCAATTCCTCGGAGCGGAGATCGCCCGCGTGGTTTTCGACGGCGAACTTCACGCCGGCGTCGAGCGCGCGGCTGCGGACGGCTTTCAAGACTTTGAGGAGTTCGGCGGTCCGGGCCTCGATGCCGCCCGGAGTCGAGCGATCGGGCAAGGCGCCGATGCGACAATTTACGACAGGCGAGCCCAAGTCGGTCGCCACGCGCACGCCGAGGGCGAGGAGCGTTTCGGCGTTGCCGTTCTCTTTGGAAAAAACCGTTGAGCCTTCCGCCACGCTGCCGACGCCGACGTTGATCCGAAGGCCGCGCGCGGCAGCGGTTTCGCGCAAGCTGCGCAAATGCGCGGAATCGAGGCTTTCGAACGGCTTGAGGGTGTTGAAAAGGACGGCGTCGAGTTTCTGCTCCGCGGCGTAGTCGATCAGCTGACGTGCCTTCCAGCCCATCGCGCGCACCGAGTGGGCGTCGAGGCCGAGCGGGACTTTCGGGGCGGAAGCGGTCGCTTGCGCCGAGAGTGAATCCACGGATGAAACCGTCGCAGCGACACCCATGAAGTTGATGAAATCGCGCCGCGAGAGCGGATGGGGGTGAAGCAGGGTGGGGCGCATGCGTCAGTAGGTGAACGTCGTGGTGAAGCGGATCGCGCGGGGGTCGACGAAATCGACCCGGCTGTAGCCGACACTGCGGCCGCCGGGGATGATGAAGTCGGGGGTCGAGGAGAAGCGTTGGGGGATGATGCCGCGCTGATCGAAAAGGTTGGTCACATTGAGTTGGTAGCTCAGCGTGCCGCGGAAGCGGCCCGCGGCGACCTTGTGGCTGTAGCGCACCAGGGCATCCACGCCGGTGAGGGCGCGGCCCTGGATTTCCGAGCCGTTGGCGTAGCGACCGATGACATTGGGATTGCGCCAGCGGTAGCCGCCGCCGGCGGTCAGGCCTTTGAGTCGTCCGGTGGTGAAATCGTAGGCGGTGAAGAAGCTGACTTTGTGCGGACGGAGGCCCCAGCGTTGTTCGTTTTGCTCGATGTCATTGTTGATGTCCCGGATCATATTGAGGATTTCCTGGGCGGCGGTGGTGGTGCCGGTGGTCACGAGCTTCGTGAGATCGGCGGCGGGGGATTTCGCGGCGAGTTCGAGCCACTTGGCCACCGTGCCGGTGCTGGTGAAGGCCGACGGCGTGATCGTGTAGCTGGCATCGGCGTTTTGTTTCACGCCCTCGACGAGGAGCCCTTTGGCAAAGGTGTAGCCATACCACGGAATCGCGTCGGCCCCGGAGGAGTTTTTGCGGATGCGGTCCGTGTAGGAGTAGGTGGCGGTCACCCGCCAGTTCTTGGTGGGATTGGCGAGGGCGGTGAATTCGTAGCCGCTGCTCGTCTGGTCAAACATCGCCGCGGAGACGGGCACGGTGATGCTCGAGCGGATCGGCGCCCACTGCGCGGCTGTATAAGCGAGGCCGGAGCCGACCAGCGGGCCCTGCAACGCATCGGCGATCCGGATATTGCGTTGATTGTAGCGGGCGTCGATTCCGCCGCTGCCGGTGTTGCCCTTGGAGTCGGTCTGGAAATAGACGGCCTTCATCGACAGCCGGTCCTCGAGGAGATTGAGCGCGACGCCGTAGTCCGATCCCTCGCCCTTCGAGGGGTCGGGGATGAGGCCATACGGCAGCACCTTGTTGGTGAAGGTGGGGATGCCGACGTTGGTGGACCAATTGGCGATGAGCGATCCCCACGAGGTGACGTGGAGGACGGCGCCCTGGGTGCGCGTGATGCCTTTGACGGAATTGACCGTGGCATTCGCGACATCGTAGTCGGGGATCGACGATTTCAACACCGGGTCGGTGGTGAACGCGTAGCTCGTGATATCCGCCGTATCCACGCGGTAGCCAAACGTGGTCACGAGGCGGCGGTTGAAAAAATGGCTCTGCACGACGGCGAGGCGCGCGTCGGATTCCTGCGTGGCGTAGGAGTTGTTCGTGCCCGCGGCACCGTTGATCCAGCCGGCGTCATAGGTGGTCGTCCCGACTCGGGCCGTCTTGGGCAACGTGCGCCAATCCGCCGCCTGAAACAGGGAGGGCTTCGTCTCGTCGAGGTAGATGCGTTGGGAGATGCGGTTGCTTTGGTTGTCGGCGGCCGCGTTGAACGGTGCGCCGAGAAAGCCCCACTGCCGGCTGTTGTAGCGGTCCACATCCTTGCTGCGCGACGCCATGCCGGCGAGGCGATGAGTGCCGAGCCACTTCCATTTTGTTTCCAAGTCATAGGCCAGCGACACGCGCGACTCGCGGTAGCTCGCACTGTGCAGACCGTTGATCCAGGTGGCGTCGATGTAGAGACGGCCGACGTAGGGGTTGGCGGGACCGCCAAAGCCCTGCGTGGTATTGGCGTCACCGGACAGCATCGGACTCGCCCCGGTGATGACGGGACTTTCCAGATCGGTGTGCTGGTAGTTGTGGGAGAAATTCAGGGTCAGGCGATTCGTGATACGCCAATCGAGCGACACGGTGGCGTTGTGGAGATTCTGGCTGCGGAACATACCCGGTCCGCCGGAGTTCAGTTCGCGCGGCACATACGACGGATCGTTGATCGCCAGGGTGACGCCGCTCACGCCGGGCTGGCCGGTCGGCGAGCGCACGGCGGGATTGTCGTAGGAACCGGTCAGGAGTGTGCCGGTGGAATTAAACAGGGTGCCGTCATTCTCGATGTAGACGAAGCGGCGGATGCCGGGGACCGCGGCCGAGAAACCCTGGTTGCGCGCGACGACGCCGACGGCGAGTTGGGCAGCGGTGGCGGTCGCGGCATTGTTGGGTGTAAACGAGACCGCGGCGACGCCCTTGGCGTTGCGGTTGTCCAACCACGCGAGCGAGCCGTCGAAGAGCGGATAGGGTGCGACGCGCGAGCCGAATTCGTTGCCCCGCTCACCCGAGACGCGGAGGGTGACGCGGTTCGTCGGCGTAAACGTGAGCGTGCCGAAGAGCCGGCGCTTGTCCTGGTAGTCGGGCTTGCGCCAGCCGGTGTTTTGCTGGTCAACGGCCGAGACCGCGACGGCCAGTTTTCCTGGAACGACGACGTGGTTGGCGCGGAATTCCCAGCGCTTGGGTGCGACGGCGCCGTGGCCGAACTCATGGCTGATCTTGCCGCTGTCGCGATTCGTCGTCGCCAAGAGGGTGCTTTGGTTGATGAGGCCGCCGGCGGAGCTGATGCCGAAGAGGATGCCGTTGGGGCCGCGGCTCTCGTCGTAGCGGCCGATGCGGTAGGAATCGTTCGGCGTGATGCTCTTGAAGTAGTCGAGGCCGAGGGAGGAACCGATGCCGCGAATTTCGATGCCGCGGACGAGGCCCTGGCCGTTGATGGCGGCGTTGGCGTTGGGGGCCGCGTTGGTGTCCTGCACCGCGAGGGTCGCACCGACGGTGTAGCCGATCAGATCCTCGATCTGATTGATCCCGAGATCCTCCAGGAATTTTTCGGTGAAAACGCTCACCGAAGACGGCGTGTCGCGGAGACTCGTGTTGAGCCGGCTGCCCGCGAGGGTGTTTTCGGCGCGATAGCCTTGGTCGGCGGCGGCGTTGACGGTGAAGGGGCTGAGCTCCACCACCTCGGCGGCGGCTGGTAGGGCGGGCGGAGTCACGGTCTGGCCGAGAACGCTGGAGGCCGCGCCGAGGTAAAAACAGACGGCGAAACGATAGGGCCAAGGAGGGAGTTTCATGGGGTGGGGGGGCGTTTCTGGGGTGAAAGGCTGGGAAACGAACGGGGAGCCGTGGCCGGCACGGCGGGGGCGGTCAGCGGGCGGTGTCGTAGAGTGCGAGGAGCTGGGCGGGACTGAGCGTGCGGTGGAAAATGGCGACCTCGTCGAGCGTGCCATCCCAGAAGCCCGGGGTGTTGGTCTCGGGCCCGGTGCCGGAGGCGTCGAGTTTGACGCCGAGCGCGAGAGCGGCGGGGGCGGTCTGCGTCAGACCGCGGCACGGCGTCGAGTCGATCTCGCGGCCGTTGCGGTAGAGGCGGAGCGTCGAGCCATCGAGGGTGAAGGCCACAAACTGCCACTCGCCGAGCGGCAACGGCTCGCGGTCCTGCACCCAGACCTCGCGGCCGGCCTCGTCGTGCACGTGGACCTCGAGACTGCCTTCATCGTGAAACAGGCCGAAGTGAAACTGCCCGCCGCGATTCGAGCCGACATCTTTGGCCCAGTTTTTTGCGATGCTGGCCCAGCGCGGGCGACTTTCCGCCCGCACCCAGGCGCAGACGGTGAGGGCGGCGGCGGGGGCCTTCGGAAAGTCGGGCACGTAGGCGTAGCTGCGCGGCGCCGGCCCGCCCAGTCGCAGGCCGGCGCCGATTCTGCCGGTGGCGAAGGCGTGCTGACTCGATCCGAGGACGATCCGGCCGTTGAGCTGGCTGCGCGTGACGTCGAGGAGGAGCGTGGCCTCGGGCGTGATGCGCATCCGATAGTAGGCGATCGGATCGTATTGCCGGATCAGGTCGCGGTAGCTGCTGCCGGGTTCGTCCAGGGTGCGTAAGAAACGCTCGGGCTGGTAGTCGATGCCCGTGGGTGTGCGGGTCTGTGTGTCGATGCGGGAGGCACGGTTTTCCGTGAGGCGAAGCGAGTCAGGCTCGTTTTTGTTTTTGATGAGGACCTCGCCCTTGAACACGTGCACTTCGCTGCCCGTGGCACCCACACTCACGCCAAACTCGGTGCCCAAATCGACGATGCTGGCGCTGGGGGTCTCGATGGTGAACTCGACCGCCGGACCCGGCACGCGCGCGCTCACATTCCCCGCGGCCAGCCAAAGCGTGGTGGCGCTGCGCAGATCAAAGCGGGCCGGCGATTCCAGCACGAGCACGACGCCGCTCGGATAGGTCAGCTCGAGCAGCCCGCTGCGCAGATGCAACGCGCCGCCGCGCAGCGTGGCGCCGACGGAGGCGTCGGTCGCGCGGTCGTCGGCGAGGAGCACGGCACCGCTGGCGTTGGTGATGGTGGCGATGGGGCCGCCGTGGGCGGTGGAGCGCGCCGGACCGTAGCGCCAAACCCCAAGCGCGGCCAAGGCGAGGCAGGCCGCGGCGGCCAGCGGGAGCCAGCGCTGGCAGAAAAATGTCACCAGCCTGCCGGGGCGGGTTTCCGTCGGCACGGGAAACGTGTGCCGACCGTGCGTGTGCCGCAGTTCGGCCGTGAGCATCGCCAGTTCGGCAAACGCGGTGCGGGCCGCGGCGGATTCGGCGAGCAGCGATTCGAGCTCGGCGACCTCGGCGTCGGCCAGGGCGTTGGCGCGCAGTTTCTCCGCAAGTTCGGCGAGCCGGTCGAGCTCCATGGCGGACAAGGAGGAAGCAGGATCGCTCATGGCTGCGGGGCCTGAAGCTTGGCGTTGACGCACCCGAGCAGCCGCACGTGCAGGCGGGCGAGGGCCTTGTAGACGGCATGCACAGTGGCCCCGAGGTGCCGGGCGATTTCATCAACGGATTCGCCGCCATCGTAGCGGCGTTGGACGAGTTGGACCTCGCGTTCCTTGAGCTGGCCGACGCACGCGCGCAGGGCCTCGGCGCGGTCGGAGGATTCCCAGCGCAGCTCGGCGAGCGTGTCGGCGATGGTTTCGATGATCTCGTCGCTCAGGCGCGCCTGCGCGCGGCGACGACGGTTGTAGTGACTCATCACCTGAAAACGTGCGATGCGCAGGGCCCACGCGCCAAAATCGCTGCCGGGCTGAAACTCGCCAAACTTCCGCCAGAGCACGGCGCAGGTTTCCTGCATCACATCGTCGGCGTCGGGTCCGTTGGGCACGAGCGCGAAAATCAGCCCGGCGATGCGGCGCTGATTTTGGAGCAGGAGCCGGGTGAAGGCTTCACCGTCGAGAGCGTGGAGAGGGGTGCTCATGGGGTGGTAAAAGCACGGAGTGCGCGGGAGGTTATGCCGCGAAGCGCAGGGAATTGGACAGAAATTTGCGGACCGGTGCGGCACGACGTGATCTTCGTCGGCGCGGTCCGCGAAGATCGCAATCGAGTGCCCGCATCCCTGCGGGCGACCGACGACCGGCGGCGTCGGCGCCGCACGAGCGATCCGTGGTCGCTCGTCTACCCGGCGGCTGGACACGGGGCAGCACGTAATCACGCCGTCCCCATGGCCGCCCGCGCCTACGACTTCTCGTCGGCCCGGAGGAAGCGTTTCAAAAAGCTCTCCTCAGCGTCGAGCGTGCCCACGAGGAGCATCTTCGCTCCCGCGGTGAGGGTCGTCGTGGGGGCGGGGTTGATGGTGCGCTGGCCGTCGATTTCGAGGGCGATCACCGTGCAGCCGGTCTTCGCGCGGATCGCGGAATCGCCGATGGTCTGGCCGGCGAGCGAGGCGGGAACCGGCACCGGAAAGATGCTCACGCCCTCGGCGAGGAGGAGGGTGTGGCTGCCCCGCAGTTCGTTGAAGATCGAATTGGCTCCCATCGAGGCATAGGACATTACCAAGTCGGCGCCGGCCCGGTGCAGGGTCGAGACGTTGATTTCATTCGTGCAACGGCAGATGATCTGGAGGTTGGGCCGCAAACGGCGATAGAGGATGGTGAGGAAAATGTTCAGATCGTCGTCGTGGGTGGTGATGATGACGCTGGAGGATTCACGCATGCCCGACTGCACGATGATTTCGAGTTCGGCGGCGTCGCCGATGATGGCCCGGGCGGGGTCGCGCACCCGCTCGGGGAGTTTTTCGATCATCTTCCATTCGATCTTGCGCTCGTCGAGTGCCGCCGCGGTGGCCCGGCCCACCCGGCCGCTGCCGACAATCACGACCCGGCTCCGGCCCTGTTCGGTGCGCGCCATCTGCTGGTTGTAGCGGTCGATTTGCTCGCGCGTGCCGGCGAGGACGAGAATCGTGTTGGCGCCAATTTCACTTTCGGGGCCGGCTGGCTTGAGGTGTCCGTGGTCCCATACGCCCACGACGCTGACCCCGATGTCGCCCCTGAGGCCGGTGTCGACGATCTTCCGGCCGACCAGCGACGTGCCGCCGGCGCTGGCTTCCGCGATGTGGAGCCCTTCGAGATTGCCGATGCGGTGGGCGGAAGCGTCGCGGTCGATCACCCGCCGGGCGAGAGCCTGCCCCATCATGAAATCCAGGCACAGCACCCGGGTGGCGCCGGCCAATTCCATGGCGTCGCGGGCGGACTCGGTGGTCGCGGTGGCGACAATCGGGATGTTTGCGGCGGTTTCACGAACGGTGAAGGCGACGTTGGTGTTGATGACGTCGGTCCGGGTGGTGACAACCATGGCCGCCTGATCAATGCGCAGCCGCCGGTAGGTTTCAGGGTCGTTGAGCTCACCCAATACGACCGGCAGGTTTTGGTCCCGTAGTTCCATCGCCTCGGCCAGGGTGGGGGCCAAAATGAAGTAGGGGTGCCGGTGTTTTTTTAGCAGCTTGATCAGGTGCTTCGTCACGGCTCCGTAACGGGTCAGCAGCACGTGGCCGCGGGTTCCTGGGGGCAGTTCGCGGGGAGCCTGCGCCTTGGCCTGCGCTTTCATCCACGGGGCGTAGAAGAATTCGATGAAAGTGAAAGGTAGCAGCACGAGCAGGAACACCACCCCGGTGATTAACACGACGAGCGAAAAGAGCCGGCCCAGATCCGTGTGAAACGTGATGTCGCCGAAGCCCAGCGTGGACATGACGGTCAGCGTCCAATAGATACCGGTGATCCAAGTGTGCTGCTGGCCTTCGTGCTCCATCAGGTAGTGGAAGCCGATGCTGAACCCCACGATCAGGACGAAGAAGAACGCGAGCAGCTTGACCAGGGCGAGCAGGTTGGAGCGGCTCGTGCGGGTTTCCAAAAACGACGCGACGACGGCGAGGAGCGATTTCATGGGGTGCGGCAGCGGGGCAGAGAGGCGAGGTTGGTCCAACTCCGGCCAAACCACCAGTGATTCCCTGCGGTGGTTGAGAGGCGGCGGCGGTTGGAAGAGCAGGGGGGATTTTTAACCACGGAGGGCACGGATGAACACGATGGAGGAAAACTGCGTGGGCCCTGTCCGTGAGGATTCGTGCTATCCGTGGATGGCCTTTGGGAATTGGGTCTGCGATGGCGGAATGAGGCGGCGGCACTTGGCCGGCTGGTGACTCCATTGCGTTTGTCATTGCGAGCCCGGATCGGCGGGCGTGGCAATCCAGCCTGAATTTCAGATGGATCGCCACGGCGCTTCGCTCCTCGCGATGACAAACTGATTTCAGAACGGCTCGAAGCCGGAAGGGCGGGTCGGAGCGCCGCCCTACTGGCCGAGGCGTTTCACGATCTCGTCCACATCGTAAACGCAGCCGCCCCAGGGGCCGCCGCTGGCGTTTTGCAGCGCGGCCCAGAGGCGGGTGTCGGCCGGGACGCGCGGGTCCATCGTGAGCTCGGGATTGGTGGGGCGCGCGTTGAACTCCGCGGAGGGGAGGCCGATGACATCGACCGAGCCTTCGAGTCTGCGGGTGTCGATGCGGACGCGGATGAGGTCGCCGTTGCGGACTTTGCCGATCGGGCCGCCGGCCCAGGCTTCGGGGCTCACGTGGCCGAGGCAGGCTCCCGTCGATACGCCGGAGAAACGGCCGTCGGTGACGAGCGCGATGCGTTTGCCTTCCTTCACGTATTTGAGCGCGGAAGTGACTTGGTAGGTCTCGGGCATGCCGATGCCGGGGCCGAGGCCGATGAGGACCATCGTGTCGCCGGCTTTCACGCTGCCGGATTTGAGCGCGGCGATGGCGCGGGCTTCGGTGGTGAAGACGCGCGCGGGGCCTTCGTGCAGGTAAATGCCGTCGACGTCGATCACGTCGGGCGCGATGGCGGTGCTCTTCACGAGCGCGCCCTCGGGGGCGAGGTTGCCGCGGAGAAACGTGATCGTGCTCGTGAGGCCGCGTTCGCGGGCGCGCGTCGGGGACATGATCACGTCGTTGGGATCGATGCCGTCGAGGGTGGTGAGTTTCGCGCGGAGGCGGGTGCGGCGCTCGGAGGTTTCCCACCACGCGAGATTCTCGCCGAGGGTGCGGCCGGTGACGGTGCGGGCGTCGAGCTTGAGGAGGCCGGCGTCGCGGAGGTGGAGCATCACCTCGGGCACGCCGCCGGCGAGGAAGACTTGCACGGTGGCGTAGTGCTTCGGGCCATTCGGGAGGACGTCGACGAGGCGCGGGACGGAGCGGTTGATGCGCGCCCAGTCGTCCACCGTGGGGCGGGGGAGGCCGGCGGCGTGCGCGATGGCGGGGATGTGGAGCGTGAGATTGGTGGAGCCGCCGAAGGCCGCGTGGGTGACGAGGGCGTTGTGAAACGAATCAGGCGAGAGGAGGTCGCGCGTGGTGGTGCCGGCCTTTTCGAGTTCGATGAGGGCGAGGGCGGAGCGGCGGGCGAGGTCGCGCCAGATCTCGGCGCCGGAGGGCGCGAGCGCGCCGTGCGGGAGCGTGAGGCCCAGCGCTTCGGAGACGACCTGGCTGGTCGCGGCCGTGCCCATGAACTGGCAGCCGCCGCCGGGCGAGCCGCAGGCCTTGCAGCCCATCTCGGCGGCGTGTTCGAGGGTGATTTCCTCGCGGGCGAAACGCGTCGCGAGCGTCTGGACCTTGCCAGTGTCCTCGGCGTCCTCGGCGATTAGGGTGACGCCGCCGGGCACGAGGATCGTCGGCAGATCAAGGCTGCCGGCTAGGGCCATGAGCATCGCGGGGAGGCCTTTGTCGCAGGTGGCGACGCCGAGCACTCCGCGGCGCGTGGGGAGCGAGCGGATGAGGCGGCGGAGGACGATGGCGGCGTCGTTGCGGTAGGCGAGGGAGTCGAGCATTCCCGCGGTGCCGTTGGTGCGCCCGTCGCACGGATCGCTGACGTAGGCGGCGAAGGGAATCGCTCGATGGGCCGTGAACGTGCGCGCGGCCTCCTCCATGAGCAGGCCGACTTCCCAATGGCCGGTGTGATAGCCGAGCGCGATGGGCGAACCGTCGGGCGCGCGGATGCCGCCCTGCGTGGAGAGGATGAGAAACTGTTTCCCGAGCATCGCGGCGGGCGACCAACCCATGCCGGCGTTTTGCGTCATCCCGAAAAGATCGCCGCTGGCCATGGCGCGCAGCTGGTTGGGCTCGAGCGGCAGGCTGCCCGACGGCCCGGCGGCGGTGGTGCGCAGGGTGTAGATGGAGTCGGGGGAGTCGAAGAGGGAGGGAGACATCGGAGTGGAAAGAATCGCTGCAAACGTGACTGATGCAGACCTAACTGTTTTTCGCGTTCACGTAGTAAAGCATGTAACCCGAAAATCGCAGTTTCCCTCGTGAAACGGCCTCCGAAATTTCTGCAAAAATTTCTTTTTCGGTGGCGAAACCGTAGTCACGCTTACTCGCCTTGGAAAACCTCCAGAGTCGTGACGCGTCAAAACCGTCAAGTTCTCCATTTGCGCCGAAATCAAAATCAATGGCCCCCGTGGAATACCGTATGGCGCAACCGAAGCCGTGCTTGTTGTATTTTGAACCGTCCGCGAGTTGGCCGCTTTGCTTGATACCATTGCATGCCCAGTCGGTGTTCGATTTCGGGGCTTCGATACCCAGTTCGGAGCGGAGCATTTCGAACTTTTCGCTTACAGCATACTGGTAGTCGCGAATCAAACGATGGAGCCTTGTTTCCATATTTATTCTAGCGCACCACATTCCGTGTCGGGTTCACGTTCTTCAACGTGTCAGGCAGCAGCGTGCCGTTGCAGCCTTGAGAGCACAAGGTGCAGGCGAAGCGCAGGATCGCGGCGGTGGCGACGGTGGCTGTCATCATGTCAGCTTTTGATTCACATGGCTGGGCGGTAGCCGGCCTTCTGCGCTGCAACTCTCTCGCCGAGAATGCCGCGGATAGTGACGGGAGAGCGACGGCCATCGAGCACAGCGAGAACAACGGAGCGATCCGGTTCCTGAATGAAATAGGCGATGTAGAAGGAGCGTTCCAAAATCGCACGTTGGATGGGTCCGTATTTGCAGGGGAAGCGTTCAGGATTCGTCTCAATGCCACCGACGGTTTCGTCGTATTTTTCGAGCACGTGTGCTGCGCCGCCGGTTCGCCACGACGCGTATTGTATCTTCGCGTGCTCCAAATCGGCCTGAACTTCAATCAGGGCGACGACCGGCTTGCCGGTCATGACTCACGCAGCCGGCGCATCAGCTCGGCGTGCGTGATGACCTTGGATTTCCCTGCGCGGTAGGAGGCGAGGCGCTTGTCGAGAATTGCGCGATGCGCGGCGGGGACGGGCTTGTCTGATTCGTTCTCAACCGAGGCCCAGAGGCGTTCGGCGATTTCCATGCGGCGTTTCTTTGGGAGTCGCAGAAGTTCTGGCAAGGTGGCGGGCATGGCGGGACGTTATTGGCGGTGCCTGGCAGGGCAAGTCTCTCGACGGTCGGCATACAGACTGCGCCTGAATCGGCCGGCGCCCCGCCCGCCAAAGCCCGCTCGACTTCGCGGGCATCCTCGCCCACAACGCCGGGCCTAACCTCCGTCCGGCGCTCCGCCTCCTCGGTTCGCCCGCGGTCCTTTTCGTTTCTCCTGCATGTCCACCTTCATCATCGACATCCCTGTGCCTTCCATGGGCGCGACTGTGAGCGAGCTCACCGTCATCACGCTCAAGACCCAGCCCGGCGCCCGGGTGACCAAGGGGCAGAAAATCGCCGAACTCGAGAGCGACAAATCGATCTTCGAATACGAGGCGCCGGCCGATGGCACGGTGCTCGCCTTGCCGGTGAAGCCCGGCGAGATCCTGCAGCCGGGCGCGTTGTTTCTCCGGCTCGAGACCGCCGATGTGAGCCTGCGCCATCTCGAATCCAAGGGCGGCGCGGTCGCTGCGGCCCCCGTGGCGGCCAAGCCGGCGGCGGCCCTCGTCTGGACGCCGCGCGCGACCAAGCTCGCCCAGGAGGCGGGCGTCGATCTGGCCACAATGACCGGCCTCGAGGCCACCGGCCCCGGCGGCCGCGTGTCGGGCGACGACGTCACCCGCTGGCTGGCGAACCGCAAATCTTGAGTGGACGTGGCCGCATTGCCGCCTAATCCTCCCGCCCGTTGAGCACCACAGCCGATACCGTTCGCATTGCCGGGGTGGGTTTTGCGGTCCCCGCCAACATCCGCGCCAACAGCGAAATCCTGAAGGCCTTTCCGGATCGCACCGAGGAGGAGATGGTCCGCCTCACCGGCATCCGCGAGCGCCGCTACGCCGCCGAGGACGAGTCCGCCACCGATCTCGCCAAGACCGCGGTGCGCCACGCGCTCGCCCAGGCCGGCATGGCGGTGGACCAGATCGACGGCATCATCTTGGCCACGATCATCCCGGATCAGCCGGTGCCCTCGGCGGCGAGTTCGCTGGCCCGTGAGCTGGGCATCCCGCGCGCGCTGGCGTTTGACCTCAATGCCGCCTGCTCGGGCTGGCTCTACGCCCTCGAGGTGGGCCGGACCTTCATCCGCTGCGGCACGGCGAAGAACATCGCCGTCGTCACCGCCGAGCTCCTCTCCCGCATCACCAACCCCGAGTGCCAGGACACGGCGTTTCTCTTCGGCGACGGCGCGGGCGCGGCCATCCTCACCGGCGGCGAGGGCGGGCATCGCCTGCACCGCATGGGCCTCTCGGGCGACGCCGAGCAGTTCGACTCCATCCAGCGGCTCGGCGGCGGCGCGCGCATGCCGTGGCCGGCGTTTGCCGGGGCGGACTTGGATAGTTTTTATCTCCAGATGGACGGCACGGCGGTCTTCAAGCACGCCGTCATCGGTTTCGCCGAGCAGATCGAGCAGACGCTCGCGCGCGAGAACCTGAAGCCCGAGGACATCTCGTGGATCGTGCCTCACCAGGCCAACGAGCGCATCCTCAAGGCCGTGAGCAAGCGCGTGGGCATCCCCTACGACAAGTTCGTCGTCACCATTTCGAAATACGGCAACACCAGCGCCGCCAGCGTCTCCATGGCGCTCGGCTGGGCCGCGGAAGAGGGCATCTTCACCGACGGTGACCGGATCATCTTTTGCAGCGTCGGCGCGGGGCTGACGTTTGCGGGCGGTTTGCTGGTGTGGTGAGCCCGGTCCCCCCGGCGGGCTACGAGCCTTCCGCTGGATTGCCACGCCCGGCTGGGCTGGGTGCGCAATGACAACCAGTATCATGCGGCCGTCTGCGCCGGTTCGGCCTCGATGCGAAGCTTGTGCCAACCTGCGTTGACGTCTGAACGCATGGGTGGTGGGGCCGCTTCTCCGCAAGCGGCCTGAGTTCACGGGTGCAGATTCGCCCTGCAACCCAGGCCGGCTCGGAGAGCCGGCCCCACCTCGGATGGGTCTGATCGCTCTGGGACTCTCCTATCAGGCGCCGCCCGCCGTCTCATGCCTCAGCACGCTGAGCGCATAGATCGCCGCCGTCTCGCAGCGGAGCACGAGGGGGCCGAGCGTCACGGGCGCAAAGCCCGCGGCCTGCGCTGCGGCCAGCTCCGCCGGGGAGAAATCCCCCTCGGGGCCGATGAGCCAGGCGGCGGTGGCGGGAGGGCGCGCGTGGTTCTCCCGAAACGCCGCGAGCACCGCCTTGAGCGGTTGGGCGCCGGGCGCGAGGCTCGCGATCAGCTTCAGCTCGGCGTCGGCCGTGGCCGCGAGAAAGGCCCGCAGGTCCTGCACCGGCAGGAGGTCGGGCACGAAGGGGTTGCCGCACTGCTTCGCCGCCTCGAGGGCGGCGGTGCGCCACTTTTCCCCTTTCCGGTCCGAGCGGTCGGCGGCGAGGTGGACCTGCGTGCGCTCGGTCTCGAGCGGGGCGAGGCGGCGCGCGCCGAGCTCCGTGGCCTTGCGCACGATGGCGTCCATCGTCGCGCCCTTGGGCAGCGCCTGGCCGAGGGTGATTTCGCAGGGCGGGGCAGGGTGCGAGCGCCGCGTGCGCACGCGCAGCACCGCTCCGGCCCGGCGCGCGGCCACGAGATCGCAGTCCCACTCGGTCCCGCGCCCGTCAAACGCCACCACCGGATCGCCCTCGCGGGCGCGGTTCACGGTCACGAGGTGGTGCGACTCGTCGGCCGCGAGCGTGATCTCCGCGGGTTCGGCACTGGCCGGGGTGCAGTAGGCGCGGAAGTCGGGCATGGCGGGAAAAGTGGAGAGCCGAAGGGAGGAAGTTGGAAGGCGAAAGGCGGCCTCGGCGGAAGGGCGCATCGCTGGGCGGGAATGGGGCTGGGGCGGTCTCGTCCTGGTGAGAGCCCGACCCCGGCGGGGTGCCTTGAGTGATCGGGGCCATGAACCCTGTTTGTCATGGCGAGGAGCGCAGCGACGTGGCCATCCCTCTGGAATTTCAGCTGGATGGCCGCGCCCGCCGAGCCGGGCTCGCCATGACAAACGAAACCCTAGCTTGCAGGAATTTGGCGTGGACAGCGCGGGGGGTGTTTTTCAGTTTCCGCCCACGCTCCCACTGCCCGGGTGGCGGAATTGGCAGACGCAGTAGACTCAAAATCTTCCGACGAAAGTCTTGTGGGTTCGACCCCCACCCCGGGCACCAGCCTCTGTCAGAGGTAAATCGCTAAGTTCGCCCCGTCACTCATGCCAGATTTGCTGGCATGAGCGGTTGACACTCCGGGTAGTAGAATGGAGGTCACGATGAAAGCCGCGGGTTTCAGGATTCGCGCCATCCATGCCAAGGAACACGGATGCAAATACCGGACGTTTCAGATTGTCGGCTACCTGCATGGCGAGCGGGTGCGGCGGCGGTTCAAATCCCGTGATGAGGCGCTCGGCGAGAAGAACCGGCTTGAGGTTGCGGCGGCGAATGCCGATGGCGCGCTCAAACCGGTTTCGACGCGGCTTAACACGGCGCAGGTGGCGGAAGCCGAGGCGGTGTTTGCTAGGCTAGGGGGTCGCTCGCTCTCGACGGCCGTCGAATGGTTCCTGGCTAACTATCGCCCGCCCGCGGTTGAGATGGGGGTCGAGGCCGCGGCGGAGGCATTCCTTGCGAATCGGTCCGGCAATATCAGCGCCGCGGTGGCCGTGGACTACGGCAAGGTGCTGGCCCTGCTGTGCCGGACGTTTGCCGGCCGGGCCATGCACACGATTGAGACGGCAGAGATAGAGGCGATGATGGCCACGCGCGGGCAGGCTAAGAAGAGCTGGAACAACCTGCGGACCTACCTGCACGCCATCTTTGAATTCTGCGCGCACGACCGCCGGCGCTGGGTCACGCGGAATCCGGTGAAGGCGATCCATCAGCACGAAATCGCCCGCGGGCTTCCGCAGATCCTTACCGCGGCGCAGGTCGCCGAGTTGTTTGGGTTTCTCGAGAGCTGCGCCGGGCCGGAGCGGTGCAAACACCATCCGGGCTACCTTGTGCCTTACTTCGCGCTCGCGACGTTTGCGGGCATACGGCCTTCGGTGGATAGTGGCGAGCTGCGGAAGCTGCATGAGCTCGCGGACAAGAGCCGCGTGATCGACGAGCAGATCGGTGTGATCCGCATCACCCCCGAGCTAGCGAAGACAAACAGCCTGCGGCAAATCACGATTCAGCCCAACCTCGCCGCTTGGCTGCGCCGCTATTCGATCGGCGAGTTCCCGATCATGGTTGAGAACATGCCCGATCACGTGGCGCGAGTCCGTCGCCGTTTCCATCTCAGCAACGACGTGCTCCGGCATACGTTTGTCTCGATGCACGTCGCGAAGTGGAGAAGTCTCGGCGACACGGCGCTTCAAGCGGGGAATTCCGAAGGGATCATCAAGAAGCACTATCTGAATCTCGTTACCGATTCGGAGGCGGATCTTTTTTGGCGGATTTCTCCTGTTCTTTAATGAAGTCCTGCCAATCTGGATCGCTGGCCATTTTGTCGAAATTGAAGCGTTTATTGAGCTCCTTGTAGGCGACTCTTTTTGTCTTCTCAAGGAACGGGCTGGCTAGGGTGCCTTCCATTATTCGTGACGGAAAAGCGCGAATGTCTGCGCGCATCTCGGGTGGTGCAGCGGACTCAAGTTCTTCCTTCCATTCGCGGAACATGCGATCCGCTGTGGCCCGCAGTTTGAATTCATCCAGGGAGTCCCGAAGCCATTTGCCGAGGGATAGTAGCAGGGCATGGAGGCGGTGCTTTTCTTGCGCGGCGGCTAGTGTGTTATGAAGATATGCGGTTACGAGCGGCACGATAGTGCGAAAGTCGTGTTGGGATTCCGCTGAATCTTCCATCGAGTAGAGCCGGTAAAACTCTGCGGAATAGGGATTTCCGAGTAGATCGGTGGGGTGGCCGCTTTTCCCTGTTATTGAATCTTCGCGGACACCCGTGGCGGCCGTAATTCGGAGCGCCAGCTTTTCGCTCACTTCAAGGTCTCCTAGCTCGATCCTTTGAATTGCCGAGGTGCTGAAACCAACCAGCTCCGCAAATCTGGCTTGGGTGAACTCCGGCCCCATCGCCTTTCGGAGTGCGCGAATTGGATGAATGAATTTAGGTGGCCGAGGCATAGCACACGGTGGGTATCAAACTACAGGCAGGAAAGGGTCGAGACTTGAAATAATGTGCAACGAAGTGTGCATAGGTTTCGCACTATGACCTCCACCGATCAACTTCTTTCTTCTTCTGAACTTTTGGCTGCGCTCTTCCCCGAGGACTCTCGACCTAGCGAGCGATGGCTGAGAAACCAACAAAAGCGCAGAGCGATTCCGCACTACCGAATTGGCCGCCTAGTGCGTTTTGATTTGGCCGCGGTCCGAAGTGCTCTCGATCAAAACCACCGCGTGGAGGCCCGCACATGAGCCGCCCGAAACCCGTGATCAAGCTTGGGGCCCTGCCGCGCGCAGAGGCGGCGTTGGCCGCGGCCCGGCAAATGCCGGCTTGTCGCCACGCAGTGGGACTTGAGGACGGCGCCCCGTTTCACGGGGCCAAGTCAGAGGTGCTGGCCTACCTGACGAGCAACCCGGAGATTCGGGTTTGGTTGCTGCATTTCATGAAGCTGAATGGCGCCATCGAATATCACCCGGCATCGCAGGTGTGGATCGGGAGGGCCGGCCGATGACTACGACACTCGAGCCCGAACCCCCTGAAAATGAAAGAGGCCCCGCGTTTCCGATTCGCGAGGCCTCACCTTTCACAAAAAACCCCACATCTAAGACCACTGTCAACCCGTTCGGCTTGTTTTTGGAGAACAAGCAGCTCGTGCGGGTCGTCGACGGTCGCACGACGACTGAATTCAAGTGGGAGAAAAAAAAGAATGGTCCGGTCGCTGACGCAATTGTTGCGACGGCCTACGACGAGCCCGAAGCATTAGCGCGGGAGATGACCGCAGACGAGGTGCGTGGCATCGCCATCGATCGTGACGTCCTTGCGTGGTTCCTCAGTGGTGGTGAAGGCAGTTTGCGCGAGATTGCCAGGCGACACGTCGTCTCGCACGAGGCCGTGGATCGTCGGGCGCGTCTATTGCTCGCCAATACCGGGACCGCCCGGCTTTTCGACCGAGTGGCAAGGCGAGTGGCGGCGAGAGCACGAGTCGCGAAGCGCCAAGCCAAGAAGGGTAAGGTGACCAAGTGAACCATCCTCCTAGCGGCCACCGCCGAGTGGCAGGAAATGACAACGGAGCGGGGCGGCCGCTGCCGCACAGCATCGATGCCGAGGAATATGTGATCTCGAGCTGCCTGCTTGACGGAGCCAGCGTGCTCGCGCTTTGCAATGTCGCCGGGCTGACGGCGTCGGACTTCTACGAGCACAAGCACTCCATCCTCCTAAACTGCATGGCGGATCTCTCTGTGCGCGCGCTGCCCATCGACGTGGCGGTGGTGGCGGAGGAACTCAAGCGCACCAAGCAGCTCGAAGAGGTGGGCGGCTATGCCGCGCTCGCGCGGCTCAGCAGCCTTATCCCGACCACGGCGCAGGCGAGCTACTTCATCGCTAAGGTGCGCGAGCTGGCGATGCTAAGGGCGGTTATTCGTTCGGCGACGGTTGCGGCCGAGGATTGCTACCGGTTCTCGGGCGGGATTGACGACCTAATGGCGCGCGTGGAGAGCAACATCCTTGGCGTGACGCGGGGCCGGGCGATGTCCGGCGAATCCCACGAAATGAAGTGGGATGACCTCCTGACATTTAATCCAGACTCAGATCCCGATTGCATGATGGGAAAGCGCTATTTGGGGCGCACAAGTGGACTGATAATCGTCGCGCCTTCGGGCGTCGGAAAGTCGGTCTTGGCCCTTCAACTTTCCGCGGGCGCGGCGCTTTGCCAGCCGTTCTTCGGACTGAAGATGGCGGCACCGATGCGCGTGCTCTATGTCCAGGCGGAGGACGATCACGGCGATGTCGCGGAGACGGTGCAGGGGTTCGTCAATGGGCGGAAGCTCGATCCAACGCAGGTCGATGAACTGAAAAGACGCTTGCGAATCGTCCGATGGAACGATGCGGCGGGTGAGGTTTTCCTGAATAGGCTGCGCCAGGAACACCGGCGCTTTCCCTATGATCTGTTGGTAATCAATCCGCTGTTCAGTTTTTGCGGGTGCAACGTCAGCGAACAGAAGGAGCTATCGCCGTTCCTGCGGAACGGACTGAATCAGGTGCTCAACGAAACCCGGAGTGCGGCGGTGTTGGTGCATCACACGAACAAGCCCCCGAAGAAGGAAGGAAAGTCGCCAAAGGAAGATTTGGAGGAAGAGCTTCGCTACATCGGGTCCGGTTCCGCTGAGTTGACCAATTGGGCGCGGGCTTATGTCACGTTGCAAATGGTGCGCGGGGCACCGGACGGAACTTACAAAATGACGTTCGTGAAACGGGGAGGCCGGGCCGGGATTGTCGACGCCTGCGGCCAACTGACGAAGGCGGTCTACATCAAACATTCCCCCCCGGGCGGTGGGATGTTCTGGCTGCCATCGGACTACCGGCCCGAATCGAGCCCTGACGGGCAATTCCAAATGAAGTTCGATTTGGAACGTGCGCGGAGCACCTATGACCCGCGGCGCAGTTGGAAGGAAAACCACAGCGCAATCGCCGAGGATCAGGGGGTGTCCGAAAAGACCGTCGGCCGGTATAAAGCGAAGATCGAATCCCCGTTCCGATGAGCTTGGACACGGCGCGTTTTGGCCCGATTGCTTCCCGGACACGGGAGGACAAGGAAGGACACGGGAAAAAGCCGTGTCCGAGCCGTGTCTGACATTGTCCCGAAGGTGTATTGGACACGGCCCCCCTTCTTAAAGAAGGGGGCCGTGTCCAACGATGGGGACCACCCCCGGAAAGAGGGTAAGGAATCTATTTTGGCCGGCCCGCCGTGGAGGTAGCGCGACTCGCGTCGTTTTTTTATGGGGGACCAGAAAAAATGGCCCTTTCGTTACGGCGAAACGGCGCGGTAGGTGTGCGGGTAGTGGCGACAAGGTTGACAACGAAGCTACTGGTAGGATGCCACTCCCCAAATCTCACGCACCAATCCAGTCGGCCCGCGTCTTCTTGTCGAACCACCGGTTCGCCGTGCTATGCGGGATACATCGCCATACCGTGTTACGATCGCTCGCGCGCGGCGAAATCGCTCCAGCCGGCTGGATGGATGCCGGCGGAGAACTGAAGCCTATTTGGTCCCCGGCCCAGACCGTGATCATGACGCAGCTCCTCGCCGCGCGCGGCCTCCTGCCCCTTTCCCCCACCACCACCTCACCCATTACCTGATCATGACTGCTCCATTCCCATTCCCGGCCGCATCGGCCACAACCCCGGCGATTCCCTCTGCCGGCGACTGCGTTCTCGTTGAGCGCTGGCGCCTCGACAAAATTAGCGCTACGGCGCAACTCAGCCCTAAGAACCTCGTAGAGTGTCGCGAGAACAACGCCGCGATTCTCCAACAGGCCGACGCCCTACTCGGAAAGACCGCCGCCACGGACCACAAGCCCGCCGCCCCGCCCACCGAGCGGGCCCGCGTGCTCGCCGCCTTCAAGGCCCGCCGTCACAAGCCGGCCGCTACATCGCCCAGCCATGCTGTCCAAGCGGACCAGTTCGTGGCCGCGATTGATCGCGCGAGTGAACTCTCGGCGCGGGCGCAGCCGCTCGCCGCGCTCTCCGCCATCACCAAGGCCCACGCCGCCTGCAATATCGCGACGTGCTCGAGCCAGGTCCTCGGGCTTCATTGCTACGTCGGTCAGGTTCTGCGCCAAGCCGGTGCCGCCCCCTCTTTCGCCGCGGCCGCCGCCGCGCTCAATTCGATTCGCTGCGGGCGGGCGAGCATCCTCGGCGCCGCATCCGTGCCTGCCCTACACGGCCTTGCCCGCACGGTTGCCTCCTTCAAAACCCAAGCCGCGAAGTCGGCCTAATTTCCCATGAAACCCACCCACGCACCCGATCCCCACGAACTGAGCGAGCAAGAGCACGCCATCCGCGCCAAGGCCGCCGCCGAGATTGCGGCCCTGACCGCCCGGCGTGATGCCGAACAGCATCGCCGCGCCCCACTCAACAACCTCATTGAGCGCCGCCGCCTTCTTCTGGAGCGGATCGACCGGGGTCGTCGCGGCCGCCAGCTTCAACAAGTGCGCGCAGAGATATTTGCCTCACGGGCCGACGAATGTTTCGCTCACGAGAGCGAAAGCGCCATCGCCGGATTCCACAACCTGATTGCTCAGGACCTCACGGGCTTTCACGCGCCGCGGATCATCGCCGAACTCGACCGCTGGCTCTCCGCGCGCGAGACCGAGCTGAGCGACCTTGAGTCGCAGATCCTGAACCTCGCCGCGGAGCTTCGCCTTGAGCAGCTCCTGCCGGCGGACCTCGCCACGCAAACCACCTCTTCCTCGCCCCGTGAATAATCCTGCCCCCGCGCCGCGCGCGCCTTCTGCATCCGATCCGCTTTTCGACACGAGCGGTCTTGACGACTACGACAACCGCCAAGAGCGCGTGCGCGAGTTGGTCGCCACTGGCTGCTTCGATTCCGAACACGACGCGATGCGGTTCTTGAACATCCTCGTGCGTGAAGCCGAAGGCGAGGCCCTTGTCCCCGCGCTGCGCTCGATCGTCGATTCTACCCGCGATCTGGTCAATGCTCGACTCCGCGTGCGGCGGGAGCGCGACGAAGCGCAGGCCCGACAAGAGGCGTTCGACTCGCTGGCCGCAGAGTTGGTCCGGCTTGAGCGAGTGCTGAAGGCCGAAAAGGACCGCGCTGCGGGCCTCAGCGCAGACGATGCCCCGGCGGTGGAATACTACATCGATCGCATTGCGCTATCCGATGCCCATCTCATGGGCGCGATCAATTTTTCCACCCAATTGAGCGCCGAACGTGATCTGTTGCAGTTTCTCAACAGCGCAGTGATCCCCGAGTTGGAGCGTCGCGTCGCAGTGGCCGGCGAACGTCTCGCGACCTTCGGGGCGCACACCGAATGCGCAGGTGATAGCCCCGCCGTGAAACCCCGGCCGGCGGCTGCCTGACCGCATTTCGCTAATACTTTCCTCGCGGCACCGTTTTCCAGAGTTATCGGTTCCATGCGTTCAGCCGTGACTACGCGGCGACCGGCCGCCGCGGGGATCAATCTTCCAAATCCCACACTCCTCGTGATCACGCTCCACCGCCTCTCTCGCTGGCTTTTAGAGCAGCTCCTGCCGGCGGAACAGGCGCCCCGCGCCACCTCCGCCGATGATTAAACCTACCGCGACCCCCAAGCCTTCAACCCGATTCTGGTGCGTGATGAACGCGCTCGAGTGGAATTTCGTTTCCAAGGGAGGAATTGCAATGCAAGCGCCCAAGGAGGGCCCGCAACGCTTTATTCCGGTCTTCGATACCCGCGAGCAAGCTGTCGCATGGGCGCGAACCGAGAAGCACGTTTATCCGCTCGATTCAATCGACTGACACTCTCCGCCACATCAGAGTCCAGAGTCACGGAGATTGCGCTCCCCGTGATTACGCGGCCCCCGATCGTGGCGGGGATCACTTTGTTCTCGCCGCCCGCCGGCGCTGCCCGCCAACCGCCAGTTGCCTTCGGTATCACTTTAAGGAAGGCGCCCATCTGCCGCTCTGCCAGCGTGCGGATCTCCGCAGCGCGGTTCACGGTCTCGACGGAGGCGTTCGTGCGTTCGAGATAGACACGCGCCGCCGCCGCTACGTCGGCAATCTGCTTCGCCGCCATCACCGTCTTGCACTCCGCGAGCGCGGGCAGCCGCCCCCGCCCCGGCCTTCGCTACGGCGATGCGCTCGCGGAACTGCGGCTCGGGGATGTCGGCCAGTTTTTGCGCGGTCGCACTCTGCTTTTTTGTGATGCCGATTTCCGCGAGCGTCGCGGGCTCGTCTACCCGGTTCCGATGCGGCACCGGGTCGCCACCTTCGTTTTTCGGCATCTGTTTCAGGAAGGCGCCCATCTGCCGCTCTGCCAGCGTGCGGATCTCCGCAGCGCGGTTCACGGTCTCGACGGAGGCGTTCGTGCGTTCGAGGTAGCCGCGAGCCGGCCACGCCGAGCGCCGCGCCGCAGACCCGCCCGATGCGGCCCCAAGGCGAGCCATGGGCGTGGTAGGACCGCGCTTCGCACTTCTCACTCGCTTTTCAGGTGCCGGCCGGGCAATTAATCCGGCGTGATCCCTGTGGGTTCATCCGGTCTGATAGCCGGGACATCGCAGCCTAACAATTGGAGTCGCATCGAAAGCGAGGATTGGCCACTGCGTGGCCTACTATCAGCCTCGCCAGTAGGTGCGGCTCCTCTGTTTGGAGAGTTCAGTTATGAATGAAAAAAATGTGCCCTCAAAAGAGGCCGAGAAGAACGGGCCTAACCGCAGGAAGAGATACTCGATCGCCCTCCGGCCGGAGGTTGAAGCGGTCTTGGCCGAGCTAGATCGGCTACCGCATAGCCCGACGCACCTTTTCGAGGGAAAAAGAGATCGCTGGATGGGCTTCGTTCTGGGCGAAGCGATTTTGGCGATCGCGGCATTAGGCGAGAAGAAGGGCCATCTTTATTGGCCCATGCGGCTTGATGTTACGGGCGCCGGAAACACCCATTGGGCCGAGCATCTTAAATGCGCCGAGGCGATAGAACGAGAGTTGGCCAAGGCCTCGGCGACCGCGGAAAAAAAAGCCGGTTCGGAATAGGGCATTCGTCCCGTGCAATTGCGCCCCTGCTCACCGGCGGGGGCTTTTTTGTGCCCAAACCGCCCGGGGTTCGACCGCCAGTTCCGCCAAGCCCGCGCGGGCGTGAGGCCGTAGCCCGCTCTCCGCCCACAAAACCCGGTGCCGTGCCCTGCATGGCCGAAATCGGCCGCGGGGGCTGCTCGTGCCCGGCACGACCCGCGGAAGGCCTCCTCCGTTGGCGCAACCGGCCAGCGCCGGCCGGCTTTTCGGAAGAGTAGATATCCGGCGCCACCATTCATGGTTGCGACTGCACAGGTCTAACCCAAACACATTCTCCGGTCACTCATGCCAACTCATGCCAGAATGCTTGTTTTCGGTGCCGCTCTGTGCCTCTACTTGCCGCGACACATGAAACACGCTCAGAGCCAAGTCACGGCTCTGACAGAGGTAAGCAGCGGGAAAACGGAATCGGATCGCTTCGCTAACATTTCGGCGGGGAAGGTTCGACCCCCACCCCGGGCACCAGGGCGCAAACTCCCTCCACCGCCGCGCCGGCACCAAAAATTACCCCTCATGATCGGCAATTCGATGTTCAATCGCCGCGCGCGTGCCTCTGCGATAAGACGCAGTGCAGCGGAATAGCACAGTTGGGCAGAAAGAATGAAGCGCGCACTCCTTATCGCCTTATCAGTATCAGCACTCTTGTCCGCTAGTGCTGAGGTGGTCACCGCGCCAGCCTACGGATTGGCAGCCACATTTCCGACCCACTCGGACTGGACTCCAGTTGAGCACAAGAAGAGCGAACCTCATCCGCACGTGCTCACGTGGTCCGCCAAGAGCCAAGCGAAGAAGCAGATGATTTATCTCAGCATCATCGACGCACCACTGCCGGACAGAAAACCGACCTTTCGTGAAAACGCCCTTGAGTGGGAACGAGGGGTTCGCACGAGCTCCAAAGAGATCACCCAAACCGAATGCACTACTTTGGGAGGGCGCGAAGCCTATAAGATTGGGCTTGCCTCGAAAAAATGGACACTAATTCAGGCGGCTTTGATGTTTAGTGTTTGTTGTTTTTCGAAGACCACAGGGGAAACATAACCGAGCGAGCTGTGGCGCCTCGTCGGGTTGTAGAACGTCTCGATGTAATCGA
>JAUYAK010000062.1 GCA_030693515.1 Opitutaceae bacterium | reverse complement strand
TGTCCATGAAGGGCATTCTCATCAAGCCGGATGGGGACGGCCCGTTCCCCGCCATCCTCATCAGCCACGGCCGCGGCGGAACCGCCGAAGCCTTTGGCGGCAGCAAGGCCCGTGAGTTCGTGAAGATGGGGTTTGTCTGCATCGCTCCGGACTACACCCACGCCGGCCCGGCCGGCGGTGGCGGGAAGCAGGGCGGGAAAAAGGACGCCCCCGGCCAGAAAGGCGAGACTGCCGGCGATGAAAAGAAAGCGCCAGGGGCCAGCGACGAAAACCTCCGCCGGGCCGCCAAGTGCCTCGACATCCTGCAGAGCCTTCCGAGCGTGGACACCAGACGCCTCGCCGCCTACGGTAACAGCATGGGCGCGTTCGTGACCGTCGCGTTGGCGGCGAAAGAATCGAAGCGCCTCAAGGCCGCTGCGATCACGGCGGGCGGCGTCTCGCCGCAGTCCTCCTTCTATGCCTCGGAAGAACAGGCGACCCAACTGCGCGTTCCCCTGTGCATCCTGCACGGGGGGAATGATGGCACGGTAAAGCCCGAGACGTCCGTCAAGCTCAAGGAACTCCTGGACAGGAACGGAGTGCCCAACGAGCGGCATCTCTTCGAGGGCATCGGCCACAACCTCCATCAAGAAAAAGCCGACGACGTTTATGCCCTCATGAAAGCGTGGTTCACCAAACATGGCGTGCTGAAGGAATGACCCGACCACTACTGAAAACTCCAAGACCGAAAAGGACCGAACATGATCCACCAACCCTTCGTTCACCGGCTGAACTTGCTTTCGAGCGCCGGATTGCTCGCTGCCGTCGCGCTGCTTGCCACTCCGCTTTGCGCGCAAGACGCGCCCAAGAAGAAATCCACGCCCGACCGGCCCGACGCCGCTGACCGTGGGAGCGCTCGCCCGCCACGCTCGGAACCGCGGGATTTTACCGACACCGAAGTCAAATTCAGCCCTCCGCCCGGCGTAAAACTGCTCGCGGACGTGGCCTACCGCGAAGGCAATCCGGTCTGGCGCGTGGACCTTGCTCTTCCGGATGCGTCCCACGGGCTGCCGCGCGCGGTCATCATCAATGTCCACGGCGGCGGGTGGTCCGCTGGCGACAAGAACGGCGGACGCAGCAGCATTTGCTATTGGGCACAACGCGGCTACGTCGGCGTCAGCGTGCGCTATCGCCTGCTCGGTGAAGCCCCCTTCCCCGCCAGCATCGAGGACGTCAAATGCGCCGTGCGCTGGCTGCGGGCGCACGCCAGGGATTACAACCTCGACCCCAATCGCATCGGTGCCTACGGGCATTCCGCCGGCGCGCACCTGGTCGCCATGCTGGGCGTTTGCCCCAAGGAAGCAGGTCTGGATGCCGGCCCCTGGCCCGACCAATCGAGCTTGGTCAACGCCGTCTGCGCCGTGGCCACGCCGACGGACCTGGCCGGTTCGCGCGAGGTGAACCGTTTCCCCGGCGCGACCGAGGAAGAGCGACATACGCTGGCGCGCAAATGCTCACCCCTTACTTACGCCAACGCCGGTGCTCCGCCGTTCCTGTTAATCCACGGTATCACCGACGGCACCGTGCCCGTCGATCATGGGAAGAATTTCGCCAGCGCGTTGCGTGCGGCGGGCGCGAAAAACGTCAATCTGTTTCTCCTCGACGCGATGGGACACGATCCGATGCCGACCCACGAGGCGATTCTTCGGCCACTGGTTGACGCCTTTTTCGACACCACCGTCGGCTCCCGGGCTGGCGTGTTAGAGTTGCAAACCGACCTCGCCCGGCGCTGGCAGCTTGAGCGGGCCTCGGAGCAGGGATTCGGATTCGAGCGAGTCGCCGAATTCGACCGGAATCATGACGGCAAACTCAGCCGCGACGAGTGGCCTGGCACCGACGAGATGTTTGCCCGGATTGATCGCGGCCAAAACAACCTAATCGAGCCGGCCGAGATGGAAGCGTGGCGCCGCAGCCGCACCGGTGCGACCCAACCCGGTAAGAAATAACACCCCCTCCGTAACGCACTTCGATCACCCCGATGAACACCTCAATCCGCCGTTCCCTCGTCCGCCTCGCCATCCTGCTGGCGCTGACTTCCGCTTCCGGACTTCCGTCCGGCCACGCCCAACAAAAGACCGAACCGGCGCCGGCTGCTTCCGCCGAAGAAAAGCCGATTGAGCTGCCGCCCTTCGAGGTCCGCACCGACAAGGACGAGGGCTACGTGGCGCAGAACACCACCTCCGGTTCCCGCCTCAATACGAGCCTCAAGGATACGGCCGCGCCGGTCTCGGTTTTCACCCAGGAGTTTCTTTTCGATATCGGCGCGACCGATATCGCCACGCTGGCCGACTATACGGTGAACACCGAGCGGGTGAACGGAATCGTGGGAGACGTCGCCAACGGCAACGAATTCTCCGGTGCGACCGTCGAATTGCGCGTGCGCGGGCTGCCCTCCTCCCGGATGGTGAACTTCTTTCCGCGGAGCGGCGAGGTGGACACCTTTAACTCCGAACGCGTCGAGCTGTCCCGCGGACCGAACGCCCTTCTCTTCGGCCTGGGCGGGGCGGGAGGAGCCTTCAACAACACGACCAAGAAGGCCGACCTCCGCCGCGCCAGCCGCAGCGCCACGTTTCGTTTCGGCGATTACGAGGCCATGCGCACCAGCATCGACGTCAATCAGGCGATCGTTCCGGGGAAATTTGCGCTGCGGATCAACGCGCTCGACGCCAGGAAAAATTCCTGGCGGCCGCATGAATACAACGACGCCCGACGGCTCGCGCTCGCCGGGCGCTGGCAAGTCAGCCCCAAAATCGTGCTCAACGCCGAATACGAAATGAGCAACACCAACCGCGCGACGCATCGCGCGTGGGCCGGGTTCGATTCCTTCACAACCTGGAAGAACGCCGGGCGCCTGCTCGATCCGAAAGTGGCCGCTCCGGGGCAGACCCTGGCCCAAACCCGCACCGCGCTCGGCATCGCCGCGTCGGCGGTATCCACCGCGACCACGACCTCGCATTCCTGGGTTTGGAATGCCAGCGACGGTCAGGTGATCAACTACGCGGGTGCGCTGGCCGCGAATGTCCAGAGCCGCTCGGCCAACACGTCCGCGCCGGTGACACCCGGCGCGCCCAACCCCGGTTCGGGGCCGCAGGAGAATCCGATGCTGCTCGATTTCAGTGTCGTGCCCCGCGAGGTTGCCATCGGTGGTTCCGGTATCGGCAACCTCGGCGATCAAGATGTGTTCACGACCGGCCTGACCGTTGAGCCCTTGAAGCGGCTGTTCTTCGATCTGGCCTTCAATCGGGAAGAACTCCGCTCCACCGGGTATGATATCGGCAACACCGAGTTGCGGGTGCAATGGGACACCAGCCCAACCACGATCACCGGCACGCCCAATCCGCGCGCCGGCCAGGCTTTCATCGAGATTTTGCCGAATCAGCGGAATCAGAAAATCCTCAGCGACGATCTCCGCCTGACGAGTTCCTACGAAATCGCTTTGAGAAAGACATTCGGGCGCCATCGCCTCGGGGCGTTGCTGGAGCGTCGCACCGAGCAAACCGCCACGCTCAACATGCTCCGGAAAATCGTCGTCAATCCGCCCAACACCGCGAGCGCGGACAATGCCAGCAATTCGCTGCGGTATCGAACCTACGTCGATCTCAAGGGTCCGGTGGGCAATATTGCCAGCGCGAATTTCCGCAACGATCCCTCGGGTCGCTCCGCCTGGATCGTTGGGAACGCGGCGACGAACGTGAAGCGGATCACCGACACCATGATGGTCGCGACTCAGAGCTATTTCTGGAACGACCGCATCGTCGCCACGGTCGGTTATCGCGACGACGAGTTGAAGAACTACGACTCGGTGGCGGTGCGTGGTCCGGCCTACGGACCGTTCGCCCAGGGCGATCTGGTGGGGGTGCGCAACGCGACCCCGCTCAAGAAGGGCGGCATCACGCGCACCCAGGGCGTGGTGGTGCATGCGACGCCGTGGGCGTCGGGCTTCTTCAACACCTCGTCCTCGTTCAATCTCGCGAATCCCAACAACCGGCTCGCCCGCAACGCGCAGGCGCCGAATGCCCAGGGGGTGAGCGATGATGTGGGCGTCAAGATCAGCCTGCTGGGTGGCAGGATCTTCGCGACGGTGACGCACTACAAGACCGCCGCCCAGCACGATACCGCCAATCTCAACCAAGGAGTCTCCAGTGGCGGAATCAACGCCATCTGGGATGCTCTTAACACCACGGTATTGCCGGGCCGCACGCGGACCATTCTCGCCGAGAACAACATCAACATCGATAACGTCCGCACGGACTTTAACGCCTACACGCTCGATACCTCGGCGCAGGGCTGGGAGTATGAAGTGGTGGCCAATCCGACGTCGGCGTGGCGGGTTTCGTTTAGCCTCGCCGACCGCAAGGCGAGCCAGAGAAATACCGCGCCGGAACTCCTGGCCTATATCGACCAATACCGTCCGCTCTGGAATGCGAATGCCGACGTGGTGACCGCCGGTGCGGGAGCCCTGACGGTCGGAGGTCAGCTCGCCAACATCGATGCCGATCATCTCATCCGCATCGTCCGGCCCAATGGCCTGCAGAAAGTCGGCGATGCGCGGTATTCCGCCAGCCTTCGCAGCAACTACGCCTTTCGCGAAGGATGGTTGAGGGGATTTTCCCTTGGAGGCGGCGGACGCTGGCGCGGCACCACGCTCGTCGGTTACAGCGCGGCGCTCCAACCGCTGGAGGTGGGCGGCTACACGCTGATCGATGCCAACCTTGGTTATCGGACGAAAGCCGGGGTGTTTGGGAAGAAGCTGGATCTGAGTTTTCAGCTCAACGTCAACAACCTGTTCAACGAGGACGACCTCATCCCGACGCGTCTGTTCGACGATGGCCGCCTGCGCACCTACCGCTTCCAAAGTGCGCGCGATTGGTTTTTGACCACGACCGCGCGGTTCTGAGCGGCGATACTCTGCTTTGCTCGAGCGCCGAACTCCAATCCGACTCTCATCAGCCGTGGCGTCTATGATGGGAGCGCCGGTCGAGGAAGCCTCGGGGGTTCCCCGATTCCTTCCAGTCGTCCGTCACACGGGACACGGTTAGTATGGAGTGGCGGCGCTGGCCGCGCTCCCCATCGGGGCGACGCTGCGCTCGGACAACGTGGAGGGCTTGGTGCGGTTGCTGGAAAAAAGTTTTCACGTGGCGGTCGAGCGCCGGGGCGATGGCGTGATCGTGCTGCGGCAGGTTTCGGCTCCGCCGAAACCTCACTGATTTTCCGCGCGGGCGGAAAATCCCTGAAATTTGTTTACGGGATTGGGGCGGAAAAAACGTCTTGGGAGCAAACCCAACCTACACCATGACCTCTCCGTCCCTCCGCCCGCGGCGCTTGTTCGCCGTCCTCGTTATGCTTGTTCTCTCGCCTGCCCCTCGCCGCCGCGAGCGCCCTCGGCTTCGCGGGAGATGGATGGCGCCGCGATCGCAATCAACGAGCAGCGCTTCGCCTCCAACATCGTCAACGTCGTCTCGGCCGATGAGTTCGGCAGCATCGCCGATGGCAGCGTCGGCGAGTTCATGAAGTTCCTGCCCGGCATTTGGGCTGTTCTTCTCGCTGCGCAACGTCGGTAACCAGGCCGAGGATACATTGCATTACGGTCCCAGCACCCCATGGCTGGCGTCACCTCGCCGGTTGGAGCCGGGTGTCCAACCATGCGAACGCCTCGTCCTGCATCAAGGCGTTGAATTCGTGCGGCGCATCATAGAGGCACGTCGTCAGGTTGGTGCCGGCGTGCTGCGATTCCCACACGCGGCGCATCTTGGCGAAGGCATCTTCAATTGTGGCCACGGGAAACAAAACGTCCCGCCGGCCGGAGAGGAACATCATCGGCTTCGGGCACGCGATGCTGGCGACATCCGGGTGATCGAGGAAGTTGGCCAGCCCGGGATGGATCATCGTGAACGCGGACTGCCCGCCGGTCGCGTTGTTACCCGGCACGAGCAAGCCCTTGCGCGTGGACATCCAGCACACGGACACGCCGGCGGCGATGCGGTCGGACAACGCCGCGAGCTGCCAGGTGCGATAGGCGCCCACCGACAAGCCCATCGCGGCGACACGCTTCGGGTCCACTTGCGGTTGGGTGGCGAGGAATTCCGCCGCGCGCAAATCCTCGTGGGCGATCACGCCGGCGAAGCTCGTGCCAAACTGGAGAAGGTTGGCCGCCAGCGCCTGCTGGTTCTCGTAACCACCCCCGCCGCGGTCGGACCAGTTCAACATGTCGGTGGCGAGACAGACGTAACCGCGCGCGGCGAGTTCGTCCCCGATGAACCGGTTGCCGTAAAACTTCTCGACCCACTTGCGCGCGGACTCGATTTTCTCGGGCGGTTCGCCCCACGGTTTGATGACCTTTTCCTTGCCGATGTCGAACTTCGCGCCGTGGTCGTGCAACAGCAGCACGGCGGGGTGCGGCCCGGCCGATTTCGGGACGAGCAGATACGCGAGCACGCGGCTGTCGCCCGTGACATTGAAGACCACTTTGCGGGCGATGTAGGTGCCACGGTCCTGTTCCGCGATGACCACCGGAGCGAACGGCGCCGTGGGCAGAGGCGTCAGCAAACAATCCATCACCTTGGCGCGGGCTTGTCTGCGCCAGGAATCGAAATCACCGTGGCCACCGTGCAGCCAGGACAACGGAAACTCCATCCGCCCCGAGAGACGTTCGTGAAAGGCCGGCAGATTTTTCACGACCCCGGGTGATTGAAATGTCTCCGGGGCCGCAGCCGTGGCCGACGCGAACGGGAGCAACGCAGCGGCTGAAAAAACGAGGCTGAAAATTCTCAATTTGTTTAGGGCGAAGTCGCGGGCACACGGGCCAATACCTGCCCCAGCGGGCTGTCGGGTTTGGGTTCCGCCAGCAGTCGCGCCGCCGGGCGGTGTTGCAAATAGTAACCGAGGACCTCAGTGAAATAGACGATCCCCTCGGGCGGCGTGCTGCCAAAACTGGCGCGCCCTTCGGTATAGTCGCGGCTCATGTCGCGGTCGGCGGGTTTCTTGTAGAGGTCGTAAAGGTCCTTCCGTTCCTTGACTTTGCCGGTGGCGATCTCCCAGCCTTCGAGGCCAGTGAACACCTTGCCGGTGCGCCGCCAGCCATGGATGCGTTGCCTCAAGGTCGCTTCGATGGCGTCGAGCAGCTTTTCGTCGGGGCCGAGCAGCCGGGCGGCCTGGGTGATTTGCCACCCATTTTCGAGGGCATTCTCCATCATGATGCTGCTGGAGCGTGGATGCGGATAGCGCCAGCCGCCGACCGGGTCCTGGCTTTCTGCCAGGAAGTTTGCCACAGCCCGCACAACGTCGCGCAGCTTGGGCTCGTCCGGAGCATAGATTGACAACTCCGGCAGACCGATGAGCGCGTAGCCGATGATGTAGGGCTTGGCGTAACCAATTCCGTATGATGTCTGACTGTATGTCTGACCAATCTTCGGCCCGATTTTGTCCAATTCAATGAAGGGTGGGTCCGGATTTAGCGGCACGCCACCCTCGTCGAATAAATCGCCGGTTGAAAGCACGGTGCGCAGCTCACGGAACAAGCGTAGCGCCTCGTCGAGGTAATGCTGCTCGCCGGTGAAACGATGCAAGCGGATGAAGTCGCGCACGTCACCGATGCTGCGGGTCGTTCCGCGATAGGCATGCACATGTTGCGCGGCGTAGGCGACCTGGGCGTCGAGCGCCTCGCGCATGCGCGGATCGCCGGTTTGTTCCCACGCGAGCCAGAACGCATCGCAGCCCTTCGTGGCGAAGTTAACCGAGTCGTTTGATCGCCACATATATTTCTCGTCGGGCTTCGTGCGATTCCGCCGGGACGCGTCCATGTAGCGCGTCCCGCCCCGTTCCTTTTCGCCCCACCAGATGGATTGATCGTAAAAATTGTCGCACCAGAGCACGCCGGTTTCGAGCAGCCGGCGGTCGCCGCTGCGCCAGCCTTCCTCAAAAATCGCCACGCAATGATTGAGCCGGTTCACGCCGTAAACCTTGCCGTGCGGCATCGCATCTTCATACTCGGTCACGTTGCCCCAATCATCGCCCACAGCCATGCAGCGAACGATTGCGTTGCGGTGGTATTGGACCAGCGCGGCCAACTCCGCTGGCAGCGCGCCCGACGGCTCTCCCGCCACGCCATAAAGCTCCTGCCACCGGGCCGAGTCCACGACGACCTGATGCGCCGATTCCAGCGTGGCGGACAGCGACGCGAGATGGGACGAAGCAATGACCATCTCCGCCCGCTGCCAGGAGGACGGCTGCATCGGCACTTCCTCGTCCGCCGTGCAACGCAGATACCGGTAATTGAGTTGGCCGGGTTCGGGAAAGGTGAGAGCGACATGTCCTCGGCGTTTGAGCGCCGCCGCCGGGTGATAGAATGCGAGGCCGTCTTTTCCGATCACAAATCTGGCGTTGTCGCCCCCTACAAAGTTGTGACGGAACGGTTCGCCCTTCAACGTCACGGGTGTGTTCGATGAAATGCCGCTGACCGAACTGGCCTGGGTCTTCGCCTCCCAGCCGAAGTCTGGCGCGCGTCCGTCCTCGGGCAGATTGCGCTGCAAATGCGCGACGAGCACGACGCCGCCAAGCGCGTCGCTACGCAGCTCAATGATCCTCGGCCACTGCGGATCGGGAAAATGCCACCGCTGCCAGCGATACGAGTCGTTGTCCTCCACGACCTCGAGCCGCGGCGCGGCCGTGGACGTTCGCGCGGGAGCGAGGAGGATTAATTCCACGCGCTCACCGTTCTTCCAGGTCAGCGCGACCGTCTCCTCGCGCAGCGCCGCCGTCACCGGCAACGCCCGCGGGGGTGTTCTTTCCGCTGCCACCGCCCGGACTGAAAAAATCACCGGCGAGGGGGTGGAAAACGAAAAGGGAAATGTCACCAGCGCGCGCCGCACGGATTTGGATTCGCCGTTGGTGACCGGATGCCACGACAAGGGCCGGACTGCGGCCGCGAAATTTCTTTTGCCGTCTGTGACATTTAACGTCTGACCATCGCTCAGCAACCCGCGTGGCAATGGCAGCGAGGTGCGGACGAGTTGCTCGCCCGTGACCGCGGGAGTGACAGTGAAGCTGTTGTCACCGCGCGGATCCGCAGCGCGGGAGACGCCGGATGGCAGGGCGAGCAGAATGATGGCGAGGATGAGTCTCATGATTGGGGGTTGGTATGGGGAACTTCCTGAAACTACTTTCCGGAGTTGGGTTGATGCTGGCGGTTCGGTTTTCGGCGTGGCTGGGTTCATTTCTCTTTTTCGGGTGAACGAGCGAGGATGAGGCCCAACGGCTCGTCCGGCTTTGGCGCGGCCAACAATCGCGCCACAGGACGGTGCTGAAGATAATAGCCAAGAACCTCCTCGAAATGGACGATGCCCTCCGGCTCGGCTTCGCCGTAGCTGACGCGGCCTTCGCGGTAATCGCGCGCGGCATCGCGGTCGCCGGGTTTCTGGTAGAGGTCGTAGAGTTCACTGTCAGGCTGTTCGCCAGCCACATGAACCCGGTCAGGGTCGCCGGATTTCTGGTGGAGGTCGTAGAGTTCACTGCGGGTCCGCACCTTGCCGGTGCTGGTCTCCCAACCCTCGAGGTTGCTGAAAATCATGCCGGTGCGTTGCCAGCCGAGGATGCGGGCGCGCAGCACGGTCTCAATCGCGTCGAGCCATTTCGGTTCCGGACCGAGCGCCCGTGCCGCTTGCGTGAGCTGCCACGCGTGTTCCACCCCCAGCCACACCATCACGCCGCTCGAGCGCGGATGCGGATACCGCCAACCGCCGGCCGGGTCCACCGTCGCGGCCAGAAAATCGGCGACCGCCCGGACCGTCTCCGTGAGGTCCGGCTCATCCGGCGCGAACGGAATCAACTCCGGCAATCCAGCCAGCGCGTAGCCGATGATGTAAGGCTTGGCGTAACCGACCTTATAGCCGGCTTTATCTTCTTCGATAAACGGCGGATCCGGGTTGAGCGGCTTGCCGCGCTGGTCGAACAGGTGGCCGGTGGACAGTTGGGTGCGGAGTTCGCGAAACAGGCGCAGCGCCTCGTCGAGATAATGCCGCTCGCCGGTAAACTGGTAGAGCCGGATGAAATCACGGACTACGCCGATGTTGCGACATTGGCCACCCCGATGATCGGCGTGGACAAATTGCGCGGCGTAGGCGGTCTGCGCCCGGAACGCGTCCAGCATCCGCGGGTCGCCGGTCTCCTCCCAGGCCAGCCAGAAACAATCGAAACCCTTGGTGCAGAAATCCACCGAAGTGTCGGATCGCCACATATATTTCTCGTCGGGCTTCGTGCGGTTCTGCCGGGACGCGTCCATGTAGCGCGTCCCGCCGCGTTCCTTTTCACCCCACCAGATGGTTTGATCGAAAAAGTTGTCGCACCAGAGCAACGCGGTTTCCGTCAGCCGCCGGTCGTTGCCGCGCCGGCCGCCGGCAAAGATGGCCGCACCGCTGTTCAAGCGGTTCACGCCAAAAACGCCGCCGTGTGCGGCACCGTGGTTGTAAACGTTGACGTTTCCAAAAGGGTCGCCGACAACGACATGAAGGGTATCGGCCACGCCAAGCGCGCCGTTGTAACTCGTGACGTTTCCAAAATCGTCGCCGACCGCAGCGCTCTGAACGATGGCGTCGCGGTGATAACGGACCAGCGCGTCGAGCGACGGCGGCAGGGAGGGGACGGGATCGAGCTTGCCATAAAGGGCCGACCACAGCTTCCGCTCCGGCTCGACGCGATGGGGTGAAGCCAGCGAACTGGTCAGTCGCGCGAGTCCCGAGGGCGCGATGACGATTTCGGCGCGCTGCCAGGACATCGGTTGCATCGGAACTTTGTCCCCGGCCCGGCAACGCAAATAGCGGTAAGTCCACGAACCCTTTTCGTTGGGAACGATCTCGATTTCGCCACGACGCTTCAGCGGCGCCGTGGGGTGATAAATCGAGAACTGGTCCGCCAACAGATACGTCGCGTCGGCGCCGGTGGCAAAAGCGTGGCGGAGGGGTTGGTTCGTCGTGGCTTGGAGGGTTTCGCCGGAACGCCAACCGACGCCCTTGACGAACGTGGTCAGCTCCCAGCCAAGCTCAGGCACGAAGTGGTCGTTGGTGACCCCGCGCTGCAAATGCGCGACGAGCACGACGACGCCAAGCGCGTCGCGACGCAGCTCAATGATCCTCGGCCACTGCGGATCGGGGAAATGCCAACGCTGCCAGCAATACGCATCGTTGTCCTCCACCACCTCGAGCCGCGGCGCGGCCTTGGACGTTCGCGCGGGAGCGAGGAGGATCAATTCCACGCGCTCACCGTTCTTCCAGGTCAGCGCGACCGTCTCGTCACGCAGCGTCGCCGTCACCGGCAACGCCCGCGCAGGTGTTCTTTCCGCGGCCACCGCCCGGACTGAAAAAATCACCGGCGAGGGGGTCGGAAACCAATAGGGGAATGTCACCAGCGCACGACGCACGGATTTCGCTTCGCCATTCGTGACCGGATACCACGACAGGGGCCGGACTGCCGCCGGGAGTTCTCGCTTGCCGTCCGTGACGCTGAACGTCTGCCCTTCGCGCAGCAACCCGCGGGGCAACGGAAGCGAGGTGCGGACGAGTTGCTCGCCCGTGCCCGCGGGAGTCACCGTGAAGGTGTCGTTACCGCGCGGATCCGCGGCGCAGGCTGCGACAGCCGGCAGAGCGAGCAGCATGATGAGGAGGATGAGTTGCATGATGGGAGGCGCAGCGCGCGTTGGTGATGGGCAATTGTGGATTTCGCAGCGCGCCGCGCTGCTAGAGGAGCGGTTTAAGTCGAAATGTAACCGCAACCGCCATGTAGGTCGGGCGTAAAGCCCGACCTACAAAAACGGCTACGGAATTATTGAAACCGCTTCTAGCTAGAAGCTGAAGCTGTTGGTCACATACCAGCGGCGCTCGGGGGCGATGCGCACGGAGGACGGTGCTCCCCACGGCTGGACGTTGACGATGATGAGCTCGCGCTCCTGCCAGAGGTTCGCCACGTTGAGCTGCACCTTCCAGTCGATCCGGTCTTTCCAGATCTTGCGGGTGTAGCTCAGAAAGCCGTCCACGTTGGTCTCGGCCGGCGCATAAAACGGGTTATTGCGGTCATACGTAATGACGCCGTTGGGACTGCGGGTCGACGGGAAGCCAACGGCCATCTTGCTTTGCCAGCGCAAACCGCCGCCGATGGACCAACCCTTCAGCACCGCGCCGAAGGGCGAGTCGGTATTGAACTTATAATTGGCGACCAGGTTGGCGCGCCAATTGCGCTGCTCGGCGGAGGGGCTTCCTTCCGTGGCGCGGTCAATGGCATAGGGCACCCTTAACCCGACTTCCGCTACTGGCGCCGAATTCCGACTTTTTTCGCGGATCAGCGCGCTGCAACTCGTTGGAGCGCCGAGAGCGGAGTGCGCGAGAGCGCGTGTAGTGGCGACCTACCCTCTATCGGGCTAGCGGCGAACCC
>JAUYAK010000061.1 GCA_030693515.1 Opitutaceae bacterium | reverse complement strand
ATACAGGAGTAAACCACGGAGAACTATGTGCAGCGAATGAGTCCACTCGCCGAGAGAGGCGAAGGCAAAAATGCACGTTCACTCCACATAGCTCGGGGCAACACATAACACAATCTATGTGTCGCAGCACATAGATTGTGGACGCAGACGATCGCCGCGGCGCCTTCACGCACCGCCACACGAAAGATCTCCCGCGGGTGCGCGAGCGTCGCCATCGCCGTGCCGGAGGTGACCTCGACGCGTTTCAGCAGCCGGCGCTTGGCGTTCAGGCAGAGCACCCAGAATTTTTCCACCTCCAGGCCCGCCGCGAAATGCTGGCAATACTCGTGAATCCGATCCGGGCGATTGAGCAGCGGTGCCTCGCCGGCCTGCTGGCCGATGACGCGACGCGCCACCTCCATCACAGCCACGAGCTGTAACGCCTTCACTCGCCCGATGCCTTTGAGCCGGCGAAAATCCTGCTCCTGCCAGGCGATCAAGCCGGCGAGCGAACCAGCCTCCTGTATGAGCCGGGTGGCGAGCGTCATCACATCCTGGCCGCGGGTGCCGCTCCGCAGCAGCATCGCCAGGAGTTCTCCATCGCTGAGCGAGGCGGCGCCGAAGCGCTGGAGCCGTTCCTGCGGGCGCTCGGCGACGGCCAGCGAACGCAGGCGGTTCGGCGAGGGCAGATCGGATTCTTCGGACACGGGATCACGTGTGGCGGGAAAATCGACCGCTGCCAACTCTCGCGAGACACCGCCCGGCAGGGCGGGCTTCACGCCCGACGCGCTCCCCAATCTGTCGGGCGTGCAGCCCGCCCTACGCAACGCACCGCGGTCGTGTTCGCGGACGTTCGCCGCTGCGCGCTCAGTAGTGTTTCACGTAGCCGTTGCGCCGGAGGCGCTCGAGCCACTTTTCCTGGCTGGCGCGGCCCATCTGCTGCACGAGCAGGCGCTCGATTTGTTCGCGCACCTCATCGATGGGCTGGATGCCGGCGAATTTGCGGTCTTCGGCGTAGATCAGGAAGGCACCCTCGGGCAGGAGGATGGGCTGGGAGACCTCACCTTTCTTCAGATCGAAGGCTGGATCGCTGAACTCCTTTTTGAAATCAGAGCGCTTCATCCAGCCCCAGTCGCCGCCCTTGGAGCGCTTCAGATCGTTGCTGAACTCCTTGGCGAGATCCTCGAACTTCTCACCAGCCTTGAAGCGCGCGATAATCAGGTTGGATTTCGCGGTCAGGGTCTCGTCGGTTTCGCTCTCGGTGCGCGTGAGCTGGATGAGCCGCATATGCACGGCGTCCTCCTGGTAGAACCGGTCCTTGTTCTCGTTGTAGTAGATTTCGATGCGGACGGGGCTCACCACGCTCTGCGATTTCCGCTGCTGGCCCTGCATGTAGGAGAAGATGATGTCCTCCTCTTTTTCCCGGCGATAGTCGCGCTGGGTCTGGCCCTTGGCCTTGAGGAAGGCGAGATACTTGGAGCGATCACCCTCGAAGCGCTCGGCGATCTCGTCCGAGATCGCGTTGTCCACGTAGTGGTGCGGGATGTTGCGTTTCTCGTCCTTGCGAAACTCCTTCACGATCAGCACGCGGTCGATGAGGTCCTGGATCGCGCTGTCCTGCAGTTGTTCGAGCTGCTGCTGGAAGTCCTTCTGATCCTTGGCCGTGGACTGGATCTGGGGGATGAGGGGCCCGATGTATTGCATCACATCGGCGACCGTGATGATTTTCTCTTCCGCCACGGCCACGATGCCGTTGGCGAAACGGAGGTTCATGTTCTCCGCCACGGAGCTGCTGGCGGAAGTGGCCGGGGCGGCCTGCTGCGCAAACGCGGGCACGGCGGCCAAGAGGAGAGCAACGAGACTGCAGCGGGGCGTCATGGATTCGGCAGATTGTTAAGGAAAGAGATAATTTCGCGCAAACGTAGGAGGGGCTTGGGGGCGGTCAACCGTGGAAACCGGGTGCCCACCTGCACCCAGTCGTCGCGGCGACCGGAGTTGCGCAGGCACTTCAGGCGGTTCGCGTCGGTTTCGACGGAAACGATGCCCTTTTGTTCCGCCCGCACCCGGATCTCGGTCACGAGGAGGAGCGCCTTCACTTCGTCGCCGATTTTCCCGAACCGGTCCCGCAGGTCGGACTCGATTTGTTTCAGGGTAGCGGGGGAGTCGGCGAGCGCCAGTTTGCGGTAGAAGTCGATGCGCAGGCGCGTCTCGCCGACGTAGGCCGTCGGGATGCGCGCCTGAATCGGGGCCACCTCCACAACCTGTTCGTCCTCCGCGTCCTTGATGGCGGTGTAGCCGTCCGTATGGCGGCCGCTGGCCGCGCCCCCGCCGGTCCCCTCCCCCACAAACACGAAATCCAGCTTCACGTTCGCCCGGATCGCCGCGGCCGTCTTGTCGCCGCGCAGGCGCGCGACCGATTGCCGGAGGAGCTGGCAGTAAAGCTCGAAACCCACCCCCACGATGTGCCCGCTCTGCTCGGAGCCGAGGAGGTTGCCCGCGCCGCGCAGCTCGAGGTCGCGCATCGCGATGCGAAAGCCCGCGCCGAGCTGGTTGTGCTGCCGCATCGCCGTGAGCCGCTGGCGCGCGATCTCGAGCAGGCGCGTGTGGCGGTGCAGCAGCAGGTAGGCGTAAGCTTGGTGCTTGAAACGCCCCACCCGCCCGCGCAGCTGGTAGAGCTGCGAAAGGCCGAACCGATCCGCGCCCTCGATGATGATCGTGTTGCTGTTGGGAATATCGAGGCCGCTCTCGATGATCGTCGTCGAGACGAGCACCTGGTAGCGGCCCGCGACAAACTCCGTCATCACCTGCTCCAATTCGTCGGCGTCCATCTGCCCGTGGCCGACGCCCACCGTGATGTCGGGCATCAGCTGGCGCAGCCGCGCCGCCACGAGGTCGATCGCCTGCACGCGGTTGTGCAGATAGAAAACCTGCCCGCCGCGCCGCAGCTCGAACTGAATCGCATCGACGACGATTTTCTCGTCGTAGGTCTTCACGATGGTCTGGATCGGGTGCCGGTTGGCCGGCGCCGTCTCGATCACGCTGAGATCGCGGGCGCCGGTGAGCGCCATGTAGAGCGTGCGCGGGATGGGCGTGGCGCTCATCGAGAGCACATCGACGGTCGCGCGCATGCGCTTGAAGACCTCCTTGTGCTTCACGCCGAAGCGCTGCTCCTCGTCGATAATCACGAGGCCGAGCTCCTTGAAGACCAAATCGCGCTGCAGCAGCCGGTGCGTGCCGATCAGGATGTCCACCTGCCCGGCCGCCGTGGCCACGACGATTTTCTTCAGGTCTGCGCGCGTGCGAAACCGGCTGAGCATCTCGACCGCCACCGGGTAGCCGGCCATGCGCTCGCGAAAGGTATTGAGATGCTGCTGCGCCAGCACCGTCGTCGGCACGAGCAACGCGACCTGCCGGCCGCCCTGCACCGCCTTGAACGCCGCCCGGATCGCGACCTCGGTCTTGCCGAAGCCCACATCGCCGCAGATCAGGCGGTCCATCGGCCGCGTCTTTTCCATGTCCACCTTCGTCGCCTCGATCGCGCGCAACTGATCCGTCGTCTCGGTGAAGGGAAACGAGGCCTCGAATTCCTTCTGCCAGGTGTTGTCGGCGGCAAACGCGTGCCCCGGCTGCGCCTCGCGCGCGGCGTGGATGCGCAGCAGCTCCGCCGCGAGATCGATGGTCGCGCGCTCCGCGGCCTGCCGGGCTTTTTCCCAGCGGCCGGAGCCGATGCGGCCGAGCTGCGGCCGCGCCTTGCTCAGCCCCACGTAGCGGCTGATCAGGTGCGATTCCTGGAGCGGCACGTGCAGCGTCACGTGGTCATCAAACTCCAGCGAGATTACCTCCCGGATGCCTTGCGCGGTGTCGAGCTTGGTGAGCCCGCGGTAGTGCGCAATGCCGTGCTGGAGGTGCACCACGAAGTCGCCCTCCACCAGCTCCGCAAAGTCGAGCAGCTGATCAACCTGCGCCCGTTGCACGATTGCACGCGTGCTCGGCAGCGCCCGGCGCTGGCGCTGCCGGCCGAAGATCTCTGTCTCGGTGACGACGACGAGGCCGACTGCATCCTTAGCTGTGGGAGCGAGCTTGCTCGCGACTTTCCCACCGTCGAGCCGCGCGCCCTCGCGATAGGTGACGCGAAAGCCCTCGTTCATCCCGCCGCGCAGCCAGCGGGGCTTGAGAGCCTTGAACGCCGGATCGTCGGCGAGGATTTCCTGGGCGCGCTGCTCCTCGCCTTCCTTGGCCGAGACGATCGCGAGGTCGTAGCCGGCCTTCCGCCACGCTGCGATTTGGTGGAGAAATTCTCGGCGTGCGTCCTCTTCCACGCTCAATCGCTCCTGCGCCACGAGCGCGTCGTCGGGGTAACGCCGATGATGCGCCAGACTCTCGGTGTCCCATGTCGTCTCCTGCACTTCGCCGTCAAACAGCCAGCTCGCCTCGTCGAGATCGCTCACACCGAAGGCCGCGGCGCAGCGCGCGAGCAGCGGCTCCAGCGCCTCGCCCCCCGCGCGGGCCAGCGCGCTGAACGCCGCGTCGAGCGCCGCCGGCTCCACGCCCACGAGGTGCGTGCTCGGCGAGAGGTAGTCGGCCAGCCCCGTTTGCGACTCCGCCAGCCGCACGCGCGGCGAGGCGGCCAGCGACACGCTCTCCAAACTCGCGCCCGAACGCTGCGTGACCGGATCAAATTCGCGGATCGACTCGATTTCGTCGCCGAAGAAATCGAGCCGGACCGGCCGCGTGGCCGTCACCGGATAGACATCGATGATCCCGCCGCGCACAGCATAGTGGCCCGGCGCCTCGCACACAGGCTCGGAATCGTAGTCGAGCGCATGCAGCGCCTCGATCAGCGCCTGAAAGGACTGCGCCTGCCCGCGCGTGAGCGTCAGCTCCCGCGTGGCAAACTCCTCCAGCGCGGGCACCGACTGCAGCAGCGCCGCGGGCGTGGTCACGACGACGAGCGAATCCGGGGCCCGCGCCATCCCGCGAACGGCACGCAGCCGCGAGAGCACCGTCAGCCGGTCGCTCGACGCCGCGAAAGCTTCGCGCATGTCGCCGCCGCCAGGCATCGATTCGGGAAACGCCAGCGTGCGCAGCGCCGCGCCGCCGCCCTGCGCCTCGTGAAAGAAGGCGATATCTTCCGCCAGCTGCTCGGCCGCCCGCAGGTGCTCCGCGACGACGAGCCACACCGGTGCGGGATGCGCCCGCGTCAGCGCCGCGATGACTGCGCCGCGCGCGGACGGGCACACCCCAGTGTGCTTGTGGCGCGGAAGGAGCGGCGAAGACATGGAGGAGTAAGAAAGGGTATGGCGCATCACACCGCGAAGGGTGCGCGGCGACGATGCACCGCCGGCTCAGCGTGCAGAATACTTCAGCAGAGCCATCCGGGCCGCGGCTTCCTCGGCGAGTTTCTTCGAGTGGCCGCGCCCCGTGCCGAGCAACCGGTCTTTCAGGTAGACCGACGAGGAAAACTCCAGCGAATGATCGAGCCCGCCAGCCTTCACCGAGTCGTAGCGCAGCGCGCCGTTGCCGTGGCTGGGCTGCACGATCTCCTGGAGGCGGCCCTTGGGATTGATCGCGTATTCGAGCGTCGCCAGCCGCGCGCCGATGTCGCCGTAGATGCCGAGCAACACCCGGCGCGCGACCTCGAGGCCGGCGTCGAGATAGACCGCGCCGATGAGCGCCTCGAACGCATCCTCGATCGTGCTCGCCCGCGTGCGGCCGCCCGTTGCCTCCTCGCTCGTGCCCAGCCGGACCGCCGAGGCCAGATCGATTTCGACGGCGAGCTGCGTGAGCACGGCGCCATTGGCCAGCGCGGAGCGGCGGTGGGTGAGCCCGCCCTCGCGCTCCCGGGGAAATTCGCGATAGAGCGCCTCGCTGACGACTAGGTGCACCACGGCGTCGCCGAGAAATTCGAGCCGCTGGTTGTTGCCGTGGGCGGCCGGGTTGTCCTGCTGCCACGAAGGATGCGTGAGCGCGAGCAGGAGGTGCGCGCGGTCCTTGAAGACATGCCCGATGCGGGCCTCGAGACGGTCAAGCGGATCACTCATGAGCTGGCGCTGGCGTAGCGGCGCAGGCCGCGGTTGAAAACAAAAACCGCCAGGGCAAACCACGCCGCCGCCGCGCCGGCGAGCCAGAGCGCGAGCCGGCCGTCGAAGCCCCGGATGAGCGCGTTGGCCGGCGTGTTGCTCACCACGACGACCGGCAGCGCATAGACAAACAGCCACTGCGTCGCGCGGCTCTTGAACGCGCTGCGCGGCAGCCGGGAGAATTCCGTCAGCGTGAAATAGGTGCCTTCGATGCCCTGCGCGCTCGTCATCCAGAACGCCACCGAGATCGAGAGCACGAGGATGCTGTAGTGGATGATCACGCCGCACGCGATCATGAGCGCGTAAAGGGTGATCTCGACGGCGCTGGGCGTGAGGCCGAGCTGGCGGGCCGCGTAGATCACGACGCCCGCCGCGATCAGCGAGTTGACCAGGCTGTCGGGATCGAGCTTCCGCGTGGTCGCCATGAACATGACGTTGCCCGGCTGCGCCAGAAAGAAGTCGAAGTGGCCGCTGCGGATGTTGCGGCCCATCTCGAAGATGCTGCTCCAGAAAAACCCCATCAGGAAGCGCTGGATGAGCAGCGAGGTCCCCACGAGGAGGATCATCTCGTATTTGCTCCAGCCGGCGATCGAACCCGTGTGCTCATAGATCACCGAGATCGTGAGCAGGTTGACCGCCATCCAGAACAGCTCCACGAAGGCCCAGACGAAAAAGTCGCCGCGAAACATCAGCGTCCGCGTGATCGAGTAGCGGGCGCTCGCGAACCAGATTTGCGCGTAGTGCAGCATGGGGATCAGGAAACCACGAATGCACACGAATGCACACGAACCAAAGCCTCGGTCGTTGTGCCGTATTCGTGTCGGTTTGTGTCCATTCGTGGTTGGTCTTCAGCCGCCGACGGCCGTGTGCCGGCGCAGGCCGCGCGTCCAGAGCGCGTGATTGACGAGGAGCAGCGCCACGACCCACGCCGCCTGCACGGCGTAGCCCTGCATAATCACCGCCGGGTCCGTGATGCGGCCCGAGAAAATCGCCGCCGGGAAATACATCTGGTAGTAGAACGGCAGCCATTTCGCGATCGCATAGGCCCACGCCGGGAGCAGGTCCAACGGGAACATCTGCCCGCCGAGGATCGTCTCCACCGCCATTGAGAGGATCACGAAGCCCTGGATCTCAAGGAACCAGAACGTCAGCATCCCGAAACAGTAGGCGATGCTGAACTGGATCAGCGCCGACATGATCATCGCGGGCAGGCCGAGCGCATAGACCCGGGGATCGGCGGGGAAATCCAGGTATTCGCGCAGGAAGGGAAACGCGATCAGCAGCGGGGCAAAGACGAGGAGCCCCGAGACCAGCCGCGCCGCGACAAAGATGCTGAAGCGGTAGGCGAAGTAGTTGATCGGTTTCAGCAGGAACTGGTTGATGAGCCCGTTGCGGATCTCCTCGCTGATCTGGTAGTCCTCGTTGAAGGCGCTGATGAAGAATTGGAGGATCAGCAGCGTGACAAAGTAGGTGATGGTCTGGTTGAGCGAGAAGCCGCCGAGCTCCGTGCGCCCCTCCGCCGCCGCGCTCCACAGGATCACCACCACCGCGAGGTGGAAGAGCGAAAAGAAACCGCGCACGGCAAAGTTCCACCGGTAGACGATGTTGCTTTGCAGGCCGACCAGGAAGGCCTGGCGGTATTTGGCGAGGACAGCGAACATGGGCGATCAAGGAGCCGCCAGGAACGCGGATGGCCAGGCGCGGCCGCTCATTTTCCCGTCAGCTTGAAGCGCGCGATCACCTCGTCGGCGAGCTTGCGGTAGGCGGTGGAGCCGGGGTTGAGCGGGTCGTAGTCGAAGATGGTCTTGCCGAAGCTCGGCGCCTCGCCGAGCCGGATGGTGCGCGGGATGACGGTCGCGAAAATCTTGTCGGGCAGGTGCTGCTTCACCTCGTCCACGACTTGGCGCGAGAGATTGGTGCGGAGGTCGAACATCGTCATGACCACGCCGCCGAGTTCGAGGGCGTCGTTGATGTGCGCGGCCTTGAGGCGCTCGACGTTGCGCAGGATCTGGCCGAGGCCCTCGAGGGCGAGGTATTCGCACTGGAGGGCGATGAGCAGGAAATCGGCGGCGGCAAGGCTGTTCATCGAGAGCATCCCGAGGGCGGGCGGGCAGTCGATGACGATGGCGCGGTAGGTCCCGGCCTTGCGGACCGGGGCGAGCACGGAGCGCAGGCGGCCGAGGTAGTTCTCCGTCTGCGCGAGCTCGATCTCGGCGGCGCCGAGGTCCTCCTCGCTCGGGATGAGCGAGAGGCCGGCATAGGCGGTGGGCACGATCATCTCGAGGGCGGTCCCCTCGCCACTCATGGGCCCGTAGAGGCTGCGGCCGGCCTGCTTCTCGACCCCGATGGCGCTCGTCGCATTGGCCTGCGGATCGAGATCGATGAGGAGCGTGGGAATTTTTTTCTCGGCCAGCGCGGCGGCGAGGTTGACCGCAGTGGTGGTTTTGCCGACGCCCCCCTTCTGGTTGGCTATGGTGAAGACAGTGGTGCGCATGAAGCGCCCCATGCCTAGCGGCGATGCCGGCGCGGCGGCAATAGAGCTGTTGGGAAATTATCGGCCGGGTTCGGCAGGGCCCACGGGCAGTTCCACGATAGGCGGTCCGATAATCCCGAAACTCGTGGCTATCCTGACCGACTTCGCGGCACTGGCGCCCCCTTCAATTTAAGCGTCCCGGCGAGCCGCAGCCCAATCCCGCGCTTGCCACTGCGGGGCGCGGCTTGGCAGTCTGCGCGTTTTCCCATGCCGACACTCAAGTTTGCCGTCCTTGCTGGAGACTACATCGGGCCCGAGGTGATGACCGAGGCCCTGCGCGTGTTCGAACACGTCGCGAAGCAGGAAAACCTCACCCTCGCCTACACGAAGGCCGACGTCGGCGGCGCCGGCATCGATAACCACGGCCAGGCCCTGCCCGACTCCACGCTCAAGCTCTGCGGCGAGTCCGACGCCATCCTCTTCGGCTCCGTCGGCGGCCCGAAGTGGGAGAAACTCCCGCCCAAGGAGCAGCCCGAGCGCGCCGCGCTGCTGCCCCTGCGCAAGCACTTCACGCTCTTTGCCAACATCCGCCCGGGCCTCCTCTATCGTGAGCTCACCGACGCCTCCCCCCTCAAGACCGAGCGCATCCCGGACGGCATCGACATCGTCTGCATCCGCGAGCTCACGGGCGGCGTGTATTTCGGCCAGCCCAAGACCACCACCACGCTCGCCGACGGCGACGTGCAGGCGATCGACACGATGGTTTACAAGAAGTCCGAAATCGAACGCATCCTCCAGGTCGCGATCACGACGGCGCGCGCGCGGAAAAAGAAACTCTGCTCCGTGGACAAAGCCAATGTGCTCGAGACCTCCGTCCTCTGGCGCAAGACCGTGACCGACTACTGCGCGCAGCACGCGCCCGACCTCGCGCTCAGCCACATGTATGTGGACAACGCCGCGATGCAGCTCGCGCGCGACCCGAACCAGTTCGACGTGTTCGTGACCGAAAACATGTTTGGCGACATCCTCTCGGACGAGATGGCCGTCATCTGCGGCTCGCTCGGCATGCTGTCGTCGGCCTCGCTCGGCGCGGGGAAGAATTCCCTCGGGCTGCCCTTCGGCCTCTACGAGCCCGCCGGCGGCACGGCGCCCGACATCGCGGGCAAGGGCATCGCCAATCCCTGCGCGCAGATCCTCTCCGTCGCGCTCATGCTGCGCTTCAGCTTCGGGCTCGATGCCGTGGCCCAGCGCATCGAGGCCGCCGTGCGCAGTGCCGTCACGAGTGGCACGCGCACCGGCGACATCGCCTTTGGCAAGCCGAGTGTCGGCACCAAGGCGATGGCCGACGCGATCATCGCGCGGCTCTGAGGGGGCGGCGAAAAAGGGCGCTGGCCGCTATCTATTGAGGCTCGCGGAATAGGCTGACCGAGCGGTTCGAGGTAGGGGGGGTCTGGGACCCGCCTTGCGAACATCCCCTGGTCCTCGATGGCGGGTCACAGACCCGCCCTGCTCCAAACCCCAACGTCCCGGTTCGTTCGTGTCAGACCATTGGACGAGTCTCAATAGGCAGGGAGCTTTTTCCACGCCCTCTGAGGCCGCCACGCGCCGGCGCCGGGGCTCAGACGACGAAAAGCGGCTCCCGCACGCCGACGACCGTCGAGAAGTTCCGCAGCTTCTCGAGCAACATCGGAGTGATCAGCGTGCCTGCGCCCATGATCATCACGCCGTCGTTGGTCTCGATTTTTTCGACGAGCATGTGGTTCACGCGCAGGCCCTGGAGCGTGACCTCCATGACCGTGGGATTCTGCCGGTCGACCGCCTCCTCTCCCACTTGGAAGCATTCGCCGACCAGCTCAAGCATGCGCGGGTCGTAATGGCCCGCGCGGCCCCTGAGTTCGGCGAGGGCCTTGGCCCGCGCCTGGCCGTGGGATTCCAGCTCCAGCAGGTCGGCCAGCACCCGCAGCAGCCGTGAGCCGAGCGGGATCTCCTCTCCTTTCACGCTGTCGTTGGGAAAGCCAGTGCCGTCGAAATTCTTCTGCTGGTAGAGGACGATGCGGCTGACGTTTTCCAAGCGCGGGATGTTGGCCAGCAGGTCGCTGCCGGTGCGCGGGACGCGCGCCAGCATGTCCTTTTCCTCCGGTTTGAGCGGCACATTGCCGCGGTGATTCGTGAGCACACGCGCCGGGATGGCGACGTAGCCGATTTGGCAGAGCATCGCGGCCAGCTCAAGATCCCAGGTCTGGGCCATCTTCAGGTGCGTGGCGCAGGCGCGCATGCAGTCGCGCAATTTCTGCCCGAGCCCGAACGCGACGGGGTCGAGGATGGAGAGGATGTCGCCGAGCACTTTGGTCGTGCCGTTGAGCGTGCGCTCGAGGATCTCGCGCTCGGCGGTGATCAGGCGGTGATGCCCGAGCGCGGCCTCAAGCGTCGCGGCGAGCGACTCCGGGGAGCACGGCTTGGTGAGAAACCGAAAGACGTGGCCCTCGTTGACGGCGTCCATCGCGGTCTTCTGGTCCGCGTTGCCGGTGAGCATCACGCGCACGGTGTCAGGCGAGGCCTGCTCGACGCGCGTGAGAAACTGGATGCCGTTCATCCCCGGCATCTGCATGTCGGCCACGACGACGGCGAAGGGCCCATCAGCCTCGATGGCCGCCAGGCCCTGCTCGCCGCCGAGCGCGGTGGCGAGATCGAATTGCTTGCGCAGATTCCGCTGGAAGCCCGCGAGGATGTTGGCGTCGTCGTCGACGCAGAGGATTTTCTTGTTCATGGGACGGCTGGAGTAGCTGTGGGTTGGAAATGCTCGCGCCAGATCGGCAGGCGCGCCTCGAGGCCGAGCGACTGGAGATAGGCGGCGTCCAGCCGCGGTTCGTCCGCCGGGCTGGGCTCGGCGGCGTGGTGCACGAGCGCATTGGCCACATGCACCGCCGTGAGGGGACAGAAGCTTTTGACCGCCGCACTCGCCGGCCGGTGGTGGAACGCGATGGCCTCGACCACCGTGACGGGCAGCCCCCACAGGCCGAGGAGATAGCCGCCCACATCCGCGTGGTTGACGCCGAAGACGCGCTGCTCGGCCTCGCACGGCACGAGCCCTTCCTGGGCGGTCAGCCGCAGCACCTCGGCATACTCCGCGGGACAGTTCGCGGCCAGGACCATCTTGCCGGTATCGTGCAGCAAGCCGGCGACGAACGCCTCGTCCGCCAGCTTGCGGTCGGCGTCCTCGAGTTGGGCGATGGCCTTGGCGGTGGCGCCCGTGTCGACGCTGTGCGTCCACAGCGCCGGGAAGGAGAAGCCCGGAATCGCCACCTTCTCGAACTGGGAGAAGGCGTTGATCGAAAGGACCAGGGAGCGGAGCGTGTCGAGGCCGAGGTAGTTTGCCGCCTCGGCAGGGCTGGAGACCTGCCGGCGCAGCCCGAAGAAGGCCGAGTTCACGAGCTTCAGAATCTGCGCCGTCATCGCGATGTCCTTGCCGACGATGCGGCCGACCGTGTCCAGCGTGACATCCGGATCATGGAGCGCATCGATGATCTCGCTGTAGAGTGTGGGCACGCTGGGCAACCGGCCCAGGCGGCCGACGAGCTGCTTCAGCGCGTCGCTTTGCAGCGCATCGTCCGTCGCCGCGGCCCGGCGTATCGTCGTCCGGATGGCCTCCGGATCGCAGGGCTTGGAAAGAAACTGGTGGGTGGAGCCGACGCACTTCAGGATGAGTTCCTTGTCAGCATGGCCGGAGAGAATCAGCCGCACCGTCTTCGGATAGAGCTGCATCACGCGGGCGAGGAGTTCGGCGCCGTTCATGCCCGGCATCCGCATGTCGGAGACGACCATGTCGAAAGGATCGGCGGCCATGAGCTCGAGCGCCTTGGCTCCGCTGTCGGAAAACTCCATTTCCCACTCGTCGCGCATGGGCCGGAGCATGCGCTGCAGCCCTTGGAGCACGAGGGGCTCGTCGTCCACAAAGAGGATGCGTTTTTTCATGCGGCTTGGCGCGCGATGGCGGCGGGTTGGAGCGGGATGCGGATGATGAAGGTCGTGCCCTGGCCCATCTCGGTCTCGAAATGGATGGTGCCGCCGTGCTTCTCCACGATCACGGCGTGGGCGATGGCCAACCCCTGGCCCGTGCCTTTGCCGACGCCTTTGGTCGTGAAAAACGGATCGAAGATCCGCGCGCGCGCGGGCTCCGGGATGCCCGTGCCGCTGTCGCGCACGCGCACCTCGACCCACTCGCCGTCGCGCCGGGTGCTGATCGTGATGGTGCCCTTGCTGGTTCCGCCCGCACCCACGACATCCGTGATCGCGTGGCAGGCGTTGACGACGAGGTTGAGGATGACCTGGTTGAACTCGCCCGGCAGGCAGGAAACCGGAGGCAGCGAAGCGTCGAACTCCGTGACCAAGTCCGCGACGTATTTCCACTCGGTGGTGGCGACGGTGAGCGTGCTGTCGATCGCATGGTTGAGATCGATGGGAGTTTTTTCCGCCGTGCCGGGGTGGGAGAATTCCTTCATCGCCCGCACAATCTTCGCCACCCGCGCGACGCCATCGAGCGATTGGGCGATGGCCTTGGGCATCTCCACCGCCAGGTAATCGAGATCGGCGCGCGCCACCTGCTCCCGGAATTGCGCGAGCCACGCGGCATCGGGCGGCGCGGCGTCGGGCGCCGTCAGCGGCGCCAGGCGGCCGACGAGCGCGAGGAGGTCGCGGCAGGACTCCTGCACGAAGCGCGTGTTGTCCCCGATGTATTGCGTCGGCGTGTTGATCTCGTGCGCGATGCCGGCGGCGAGCTGGCCGATGGATTCCATCTTCTGCGCGTGGCGCAGCTGGATCTCCATCTTGTTGCGGTCGGCGATTTCTGTCTGGAGGGCGGTGTTGGCGCTTTCCAGCGCCTGCGTCCGCTCGCGGATGCGCCCTTCCAGCTCATCGACATGCGTGCGGGTCTGCTGGAGCAGGTCCCATTTGGCGACCAGGGCGTTGGCCATCTGGAGGACCTCCACCACATCAAACGGCTTCTTGAGGATGAGCAGCCGATCGGACTGCCCAATCTTGGCCATCATCTCATCCCACGAATAATCCGAGTAGGCCGTGCAGACCACGACCTGCAAATCGGGATACGCCTCCCAGATCCGCGCGATCGTCTCCACCCCGTCCCAGCCCGGCGGCATCCGCATGTCCACAAACGCCATCGCGTAGGGCCGTCCCTCCTGCAACGCACGCTGCACGCGCTCCAAGCCCTCTTTGCCCTGCAGCGCTGAATCCACCTCGAAGCCCAGGCTGACGGCCTTGGTGTTCTCCGTCCCGAAGAGCGCCGCCTCGGCGTCGTCGAGGCCGCTCGCCCCGGCGGCGCCGGCCCCGAGAATCTTGTGAAAGTCGTCATGGATCGCGCGGTTGTCGTCGATGATCAGAATCCGGCGGTTCGGCTTTCGGGCGGCGGAGGGTTCGAGGCTCATGGAAGGTGGAGTTGATTTATGCCGCGGTGATGCAAGCGGTGAGGGCGGCGGCCACCGCGGATTCGCAGGGCAGCGCGAGGGTGAACGTGGTGCCGAGGCCGGGGCCGTCGCTGTGGACGGTGAGCGATCCGCCCATTTCCTTGATCGCGTTGGCGCAGGAGTGCAGGCCGAAGCCGTGGCCATCCTTCTTGGTCGTGAAACCGTGGCTGAAGATGCGCGCGAGATTCTCCGGCTCGACGCCCACACCATTGTCCCCCACGCCAACCCGGACACTGCCGTCCACGGCGGTGAGGCGCAGCGTGATGCGCTTATCCGCGCGGCCCGACGCGTCACAGGCCTGCTTCGCATTGCGCATCAGGTTCACCAGAATCTGGATGAGCTTGTGCTTGTCGGCCATGACCGGCGGCACCGCCTCAAACTCGCGCACGATCTCGACGTCGTGCCGCTGGAACGATCCGGCGTTCATCGCGAGCGTGTCTGCCAGCAGCTCGCCCAGGTCCAGCGGCTCGGTCACGCCCGAGACTTTGGCGTAGCTCTGCTGCATCGAGACGACGTCCTTGATGTGCTGGATGTTTTTCTGGAGCAGTTCGAGCTCGCGGAGAATGGCCGTGCGCTCCGTGCCGAGATTCTCGGCCAGCAGCCCGAGGAACGCGGGCACCTGCCGGCCCTTCGGATCCGCGGTGAGGAAAGCCCCGAGATCGCCCTCATGCTCACGCAGCAGGGCCACGATCTTGCTCAGATTGACGCCGCGCGATTTGCGCACGGCGTCGGCGACCACCGTGGCGGAGACATTCACGCTATTGAGCACGTTGCCCACATTGTGCAGCACCCCCGTCGCCACTTCCGTCATCCCGGCGAGGCGGGAGGTCTGAACCAGACGGTCGTTCATCTCCGCCATCTGGGCTTCCGACTCCTTCCGGGCCGTGATGTCCTGGGCAATGCCGAGGAGGAAGGCAGCCTGCCCGTCGGCATTCATGATCGGCACCTTGGTGACTTGGAGCGTGCGGAGCCCTTTGTGACGTGTAGTCATCAACTCCTCGGGGATTTCGACCCGCCGCCCGTTCTGGAGCACCTGGCGGTCGATGGCGGTGAACTGCGCCGCGGCTTCCGGCGGGAAAAAATCATGATCACATTTCCCGACCATCTCGGCATTCGGAATCCCCGTGAGTTCCTCACCCGCCTTGTTCCACAGAACAAAGCGCAGTTCCTTCGCCTCCTTGATGAACACCGGCACGGGCAGATTCTCGATGACCGAGTTTAAAAACGCTTTGGAACGCTCAAGCTCCCCCTCGGTGTGCTTGCGCTCCGTGATATCCGTGCGGATGGCGAGGTAGCCCTTGGGCTCGCCCTGCGCATCAAGTATCGGACCGATCGTCGTGTCGGTCCAGTAGGTTCGCCCGCTCTTGGCCCGGTTCATGATCTCACCGCGCCAGACTTCGCCGCGGGAGATCGCGGCCCAGAGTTCGGCATAGAATTCGTCGCCATGCCGGTCCGAGCGGAGCAGGCGTTGATGCTGCCCGATTAGCTCCTCGCGGCTGTATCCGGAGAGGGCGCAAAAACTGTCGTTGGCCTGCGTGATGACCCCGTGCGCGTCGGCCACGGCGATGCTGCATGAGCGGTCCATCACCGCGTTGACCGTAGCCAGGGAGCTGAGCGAGGCCTCGAGTTTTTCCGCGATCTTTTTCCGTTCGGAAACTTCCTGTTGGAGTTCGCGCGTGCGCTCGTCCACCCGTCGCTCAAGAGTGCCGTGGGCCTCTTGGAGTTTTTCCTCCGCCTGCACGAGGAGGGCGACGCTGCGCATCTGGGCGACGCGCCAATTCTTCAATCGCCGGACGACCACCAGCCACACCGCAAGCAGGAGCACGATGGAGCCGACGACCATCACGAAGGACAGAATCGCCTCCCGCTTTTTCCCCGGCCGGCTGGCGGTCACATGATCCTGAAGGCGTTCCATGAATTTCACCATGCCCGCGGCGTAAATTTCCTTTTGGGCATCATAGCCTGCGCTGAAAAGGAGGGCTTTGGCCTCGTCCGTCCGCCGATCACGAACCAAGGCGAAGCTCCGGTTTTCCATTTCGACCAGCTTCTGATTGGCCGCGGCGGTCTGGGCCACGGCCGCGGCGCTGCCCGAGCCGGCGGTGAGCTCCACGGCCTCCTTGATCCCCGCTTCCAGTTTCCCCTCAAACTGCCGGTAACGCTCCTCCCATATCAAATCCCCGGTGCTCGCCGCCATGCGTGCCGACATCGTCAGGACTTCGTCCAAATACTTGATGGTCCCCTGCAATTCTTCTGTGCGCAGATTGCGCCGCTGCACGGTGTCGATATTCCGGTAAGCGACGTAGGAGGACCAGACCAAGCCGATCAGCAACAAACCGGAGCTGAGGAGCGCGCACGTCAGTGCTCTCATGGGAAACGGGGCGATTTGGTTGTCCTTGGGGTTACGCATCGGGAAGCAGGATCGAAGCGATCTTCCGGATCGCTGAGTTAGCCAACGCCCACGCCGAACTCCCTCGCGCGCACGTGGAGCGCGCGGGCAGTTGAAACGGTCCCAGGGCTCACGGGTGGGCGACTCATTACAGACGGTGGCGTGGTGGTGAGTGGCATGGGAGCCACGTCGCCCTGTGGCATCGGCAGCTCGAGCGAGAACGTGGCTCCCTGCCCCGGGCCGTCGCTGTGCACCGCGACCCGGCCGCCCATCTCCTTGGCGGCGTTGGCGCCGCTGTGCAGGCCGAAGCCGTGGCCGTCCTTCTTGGTCGTGAAGCCATGGCCAAAGATTCGCGCGAGATTCTCCGGCGGGATGCCGACGCCGTTGTCCGTGACCGAGAAGATCACGCTCTCGTCGGTCCGGCGCACCCGAACCGTGATGCATTTGTCCGGCCGGCCGGAGTCGTCGCAGGCATACTTGGCGTTGCGGAGGAAATTGATCAGGATCTGCAGGACCTTGTGCTTTTCGACATCTATGGGCGGGACCTCCGCAATGTCGGTCGTCACCTCGACCGCATGGCGGTCGAAGGAGCCGGCGTTCATGTTGAGGGCATCGGCGACCAGGTCGGCCGGCCGCACGCGTTCCTTGGTGCCGGAGACCTTCGCGTAGCTCTGCTGCATGGCCACAATCTCCTTGATGTGGTCCACGTTCTTGCGGAGGGCCTCGATCTCGCCCGCCATCGCCTGCTGCTCGCTCGCAAAGTGCTGGGCCAGTTTCCCGAGAAACGCGGGCAGATGCCGGGCCCGTTCATCACGCGCGAAGAATCCCGGCAGATCCGCCGCCTGCTCCTGCAACAGCGCCGCGACCTTGGCGAGATTGCCCGCCTTGCCGTTGCGCACGCGATCACCGAGCAGCGTCGTCGCCACGTTCACGCTGTTGAGCACGTTGCCCACGTTGTGCAGCACGCTGGTCGCCACCTCGGCCATCCCGGCCTGGCGCGACACATCGATGATGCGGCGGTTGAGCCGTTCACATTCCGCCTCCGCCTGCTTGCGCGCGGTGATGTCGCGCGTGACACCGATGAAGTGGGTCAGTTCGCCCGCCTCATCGCACACGGGCGAGATCGTGAGGTCGTTCCAAAAGGCGGCGCCGTCCTTGCGGTAGTTGAGAATCTCGCCGGAGAAATCCACGAGTTCCGCCTGTGCGCGCCTGATCGCCTCCACGGTCCTGGGGTCGGTGAGCGGGCCCTGCAGGAAGCGGCAATCGCGGCCCACGATCTCCGCCTCGCCGTAGCCGGTGATGGCGGTGAAGGCCGCATTGGCCGTCAGGATCACCCGATCCGGCCCGGCGATGATCACACCCTGGGAGACCGCCTTGATGGCCGCGTCGCTCAAGCGGAGCCGCGCCTCGACCCGTTTGCGGGGCGTGATGTCCACATGCGCGACGACGAAGCGGCGCTGGCCGGCATGGACAAAGGTCGTGACGTGCATGATGAACCAGCGCTTCGTGGTCGCGCTGTTGCACCGGTATTCATGGTGAAATTCGGCCTCGTAGCCCGCCATCACAGCCCGGATGCCGCGCGCCACGGCCTGCGCGTCCGCCGCCAGCTCACCCGTGGTGCGATCACACAGTTCAAGATAGTTCGCACCCGGTCCACCGGCCGCCGCCGGATTCTCGCGGGTAAAGCGATCCCGCGCCGCATTGACCGCCACGATGGTGCCGCCCTCGTCCAGAATCGCGATCTCGGCCGTGAGCGAATCGAAGGCGGCGCGCAGGAATCCGGAGTCGGTCTCTGCGCCACGCGCCAGCAGACCGGGCGGATTCGATATTTGGGTGTTCATAGGTTGTCGCTCAGGAACCGGGCCATAGGCCGGGCGGTGGGTGCCGCGGGTCGCGGCGGATTTGTTTCAATGGCCAAATGCCTCAACGCCTCACGCAGCCGTGAGCTGTCATAGACGGCGTTGGGATCGGGCCATGGTGTGATGAACTGAGGACGGACGTTCACTCGCGGGCACAGTTCGTCGGCGGGCGAGGGTTCCATGCTGGATTAACCCGACTTCCGCTACTGGCGCCGAATTCCGACTTTTTTCGCGGATCAGCGCGCTGCAACTCGTTGGAGCGCCGAGAGCGGAGTGCGCGAGAGCGCGTGTAGTGGCGACCTACCCTCTATCGGGCTAGCGGCGAACCC
>JAUYAK010000052.1 GCA_030693515.1 Opitutaceae bacterium | reverse complement strand
CCTTCACGCGAAAGAGAAACCGCGGGATGTGCACGTCGATCACCTCGCCGCAGTATAGCGGCACGCCGGCGAGCTCGCAGACGGAGCGGGTTCCGGGGCGTTTGCCCTCGGGAGCGATTGATCGCCGCCGCCGTCGATCCTAGAATGCGGAACCATGAATATCGTCGACGTGATCCGCAAGAAGCGTGACGGCGGAGTCCTGAACCGAGAGGAAATCGAGTTCTGGATCCGCGGAACGGTCTCCGGGGCCATCCCCGACTACCAGGTCTCGGCGCTTCTCATGGCCCTCTTCCTGCGTGGCATGAACGACGAGGAAGCCGCCGTCCTGACCGATGTCATGGCGCACTCGGGGTCGATGTTCACGCCCGACGACCTCGGCGGCTACACGGTGGACAAGCATTCGACCGGCGGAGTTGGAGACAAGACGACGCTTGTCCTCATCCCGCTCCTCGCCGCGGCTGGACTCAAGGTGGGCAAGCTGTCCGGGCGCGCTCTCGGCCACACCGGAGGCACAATCGACAAGCTCGAATCGATCCCGGGCTTCCGCACCGATCTTTCGCTTGAGGCCTACCGGGCGCAGGTCGCGCGGATCGGCTGCGCGCTCATCGGCCAGACCAAGGACCTCGCGCCCTCCGACAAGAAACTCTACGCGCTGCGCGATGTGACCGCGACGGTCGAGTGCATCCCGCTCATCTGCGGCTCCATCCTCTCGAAGAAACTGGCCGAAGGGATCGATGCCCTCGTGCTCGACGTGAAGTTCGGCCGCGGCGCGTTCATGAAGACGCTGGCCGAGGCGCGCCAACTCGCCGAGGCGCTCGTCGCCGTGGGCCGCGCCGGCGGGAAAAACGTGCGCGCCCTGCTCACCGCGATGGATCAGCCCCTCGGCCGCGCGGTCGGCAACGCCCTTGAGGTCGCCGAATCGATCGCGTGCCTGCGAGGCGCCGGCCCGGCGGATCTCATGGAGGTCACCTATGCCCTCGGCGCGCACATGCTCATCCTCGGTGGCGTGGCGCAGGACGAAGGTGAGGCACGGGCAAAACTCGAAGGCGTGGTGCGCGACGGCAGCGCGCTCGCCAAGCTCCGCGAGATCGTCGAAGCGCAAGGGGGTGATGTCCGCGCCATCGACGATCCGGCGCGGCTGCCGCAGGCGAAGTTCAAGGTGCCGCTGCCTGCGCCACGGGCCGGCGTGATCTGCGACGTCGATGCGATGGGCGTGGCGCTCGCCGCGCTGTGCCTCGGTGCCGGCCGGGCCCAGGCCGATGACCGCATCGATCCCGCGGTGGGCGTGGATGCGCTCGTGAAGGTCGGCGAGCGCGTCGCCGCGGGCGCGCCGCTCTGCGTGATTCACGCGAGCGACGAAAAAGCGCTGGCCGAGGCGCGGCAGATGCTCGCCGCCGCGATTGTGGTGGGCGATACGGCGCCGAAGGCGCAGCCCTTGATCGCGGAGGTGTTGTAGTGCCTCAGCTCGCTGAGGCCTACAAGAGGCGTGTTCACGCCCGGCCCAAGGCCTCGGCTTCTTCGATGGTTTTCGGCCAGTCGCTTTTGAGCAGGCGGGAGAGCGAGCGGTCGGCGAGGAGCTTGCCGCCGGTCTGGCAGCGGGGGCAGTAGTTCACCTCGTTTTCCGCGTAGGCGATGCGCTGCACGGCGGTCGCGCACACGGGGCAGGGCTGGCCGAACTTGCCGTGCACCGCCATTTCGGGGCGAAATGCCGTCACCTTCGCGGGCCACGCAGCGGACGCCTCGCGTCGCAGTCTCTCACTCCATAGCGTAAGCACGTCGCGCACGGCCGTGTGCAGCCGCGCGACGTCCGTTGCGGAAAGCTTCTGCGTGAGCGCGACGGGCGAGAGCTGCGCGGCGTGGAGAATCTCGTCGGAGTAGGCGTTGCCGATGCCACTGAACAGATGCGGATCGGTGAGCGCGCGCTTCAGCGTGTGGTTGCGGAGGGTGAGCGTCGCGGCGAAATCCGCGCGTGAGCATGCCAACACATCGATCCCGCCGGGATCATGCGCCGCGAGCGCGGCCTCGCCGGCGACGACGTGCAGCGCCGCGCGGCGCCTGGTGCCCGCCTCGGTGAGCGTGAGCGTGCCGGAGTCGAAGACGAAATCCGCGAGCGCATTCCGGGTCGTCGGCTTGCCGCCCGCCTCCGCCCATTGCAACCGGCCCGCGATCATCAGGTGCAGCACGAGCCAGCGGTCGCCTTCGAAACCGAACACGATCCGCTTCCCGATCCGCCGCAGCGCCACGACGCGTCGCCCGTGCAACGAATCAATCGGCGGCACGGCCGTGCGCAGGAGAAACACGTGCGCGATCCGCACCCGCTCTAGAGTTCGCCCGAGCACGCGCGGCGCGAGCGCGTCGAGGTAGGCCGTGATGTCGGGGAGCTCGGGCATCGGCGTAATGACGCTCACGGGCGCCGGGGCGCGTGCCAAGCGGAAGTGTTATGCCCACGGATGGGTTTGCGGCGGGCGTAGCCCTGGCGATCTCAGGAAGCCGACGCCGCGCTTTTCCGCGTGAAGGCGGTCTCCGGCGCCGGCCCGATCAGGTTGTAGTGCCGGAGCGCGAGTTGCCACCAAGGGGCCAGCCGCGCGGCGGGCGAGGACCACAGGCTGTGGTGCAACGCGTTCATCGAGTCCGCGTCCAGCAGTAGCGCGAGCCGATCGCCCGGCTTCAGCGCCGCCGGCCCGTCGCGCAGCAACATCGCGCGCAGCCCCACGAAGCGCTCCTCGCTCGCCGGCGTCAGCTCCTCTTTCGCGCGCAGCAGCGACACATGCACCGCGTTGACGTAGGGATCGAGGACCGCTTGCAGCAGACCGTAGTTTTCCGCCAGCTCCGGCAGGGGCAGCGGACCCCGCCGGCGCGCCGACAGGGCTTCGGCCAACTCGGCCAGTTCCGGCAGGGGCCGGCTCTCTTCCGGGGTTTTGAAAAGTCCCTCGCGCTGCACCGCCAGCCCCACGGCCAGCGAACCGGTGAAGAACGAGAGCGGAATCGAAAAAATCAGCCCGGCCAGAATGGGTGCCATCCAAAACGCGAGGCCCGGGGCGATGCGGCTCACCATCATCCAGCCCGCCAGCCCGATCAGCGTATGCACCCAATGGGCCGCCACCGCCTCGGCGAGCACGGCCGCGCCGTCGCGGCCGCGCCGTTGCACGCCCCACGAAATTTTTCTCCGGCCGATCGTGAGCACGATGAACTGGGTGTGGAAAAGCATCAGCACCGGCGCCAGCAGGGTGAAGACCAGGGTCTCCGCAAATGCCCCGATTATGAGATCCCCCCAGCCACCGAAAGCGGCGATCTCCTGCGGGCGCCCGCGCAGATCGAGGATGGCTAGGATTTTGGGCAGAAAGAGGATCGTGAGGGTGAAGAGCGTCAGGCAGCCGGCCTGCGTGAGGGTGGTCCACCCGAGGTAACCGGCAAAACTGGACACCGGCGCGGTCGCCACGCCCGTCATGCCATAGCGCCACGCCAGCACGACCGAGATGGCAAGGAAGGCGAGCCACAGCGGCGAGGCCAGATACGCGAGGATGCCGAGCGTAAAATGCACGCGATTGACCGCGTGAAAACCCTTCGCGCCCACCAGGCGCGCGTGCTGGAGGTTGCCTTGGAGCCAGCGGCGGTCGCGCTGCGCCAGCTCGATCAGGTTGCCCGGACATTCCTCGTAGTTGCCCTCGAGCTCGGTCGCGAGCCACACCTGCCAGCCGGCCCGGCGCATCAGGGCGGCCTCCACGTAGTCGTGGCTCATGATCCGTCCGCCGAACGGTCCATCGCCCGGCAGTTCCGGCAGTGCGCAGTGGCGGATGAACGGCGCGAGCCGGATGATGGCGTTGTGACCCCAGTAGTTGGCCTCGCCCAGCTGCCAGTAGTTCAGGCCTGTGGCCGAGACCGGGCCATACAGGCGGGAAGCGAACTGTTGCAGTCGCGCGAGCAGGGTCTCGCCGTTGGCCAGCGCCGGCACCCCTTGGATGATGCCGACTTGGGGATTGCGCTCCATCAATTGCGCCAGCCGCACGATCGCCTCGCCGGTCATGATGCTGTCCGCATCAAGCACGACCATGTAGCGGTAATGGCTGCCCCAACGCCGGCAGAAATCCGCCAGATTGCCGGCCTTCTTGTTGATGCCCACGCGGCGCTTCCGGTAAAAAATCCTGCCTTGTGCGCCCAGCCGCTGCGTCAGCGCCAGCCACGCCGCCTCCTCCTCGATCCAGCGGTTCTGATCGGTGGAGTCGCTCAGCAGGAAGAAATCGCAGTCCGGCAGTTTCCCTGTGCGCGCCACGGATTCATACATCACGCGCAACGCCTCGATCACGCGGCCGACCTCCTCGTTGCACACCGGCATCACGACCGCCGTGCGTGCCATGACGGGCTGCATGCGGTCGTCGTCCGTGAGGCTGGCCGTGATCCGGCACGGATCGTCGCCGCGGCGCCGCAGCAGGAACCCCACCAAGGCTTGGGCCGCACCGAGCGTGATCAGCAGGAAAAGGATCACAAACAGCAGCAGATGGATCGCCTTCCAGCCGTTGAAGCCGGTGCGCCAATGCAGATCGGCGAGCACCAGCACGCCCGGCCCGGCGATCAGCACGATCAGCGCGATCAGGCGGTGGCGCTGCCGGGTGGCTTCCCGTGGATCGAGGCCAGAGGGATCAAAGGGCGCGAGCTTCATCCCGAATCAATGCGACGCGGCCCAGGCGACGCCATAAATTGCCACAATCGACAGCCAGACCATGGCTGCCCGCATCACTTCCCCACGGCTTTGCCGGACTGAATTCGGGCCACCCGGATCGTCGAAACCGAACGTGAGCGGCGCCGCGGGCATATTGGTGAAGCGGATCTCCGGTCCGGGCCGCAACACGCCCGAGGCCAGGGCGGCGGCCACACGGGGCGGGGGTGGCTCCGAGCTCAGAAAACCGTCGCCCGGGAGGGCCGCCGTATGGGCGAGCAGCAGGGCGAGCCGGCCGCGCACGCGCACGCGTTCATCGGACCAATCGCCCCGATGGCCGGCCTGCCCAAACCACTTTCCGATCCGGGTGTGCGTCACCTGCATCGCCGTTGTCACGGGTGCCTCGCCGGGCCGGGAGCGCGCCTGTTCGCGCGCCTCGCGGATGATGTCCGTCGCAAGCTGATTGAGCCGCACGCGGCTCTCCACGTGATGCGCCCGCAGGTAGCTTTCGACCCGCAGGAAGGCTTCGTCCCATGCGGTCTCGGCGGGCGGGGAGATGGGAACCTGGCAGGGTTGCAAGGCTTCGGTTTCGCCCGGAGCGCCGCCTTGGTGAGACGGTGAATTCGCCGCGTTCGCGAGCTGGAGAGTCATCGCCAAGCAAGACCCAGCGAAGATGGGTCCGGTTCCGAACGAAGGCGTCGAGGATTGAAAAAAGCGCCGCGAAATTTTGGCGCGGCGCAGTGCTCGATCCCGTCCTGCCGTCGGCGGCAGGACGTCACTTCACCGTGATGTTGTTCTTCACGTCGGTCACGCCCTTGATGCCTGCCGCGATTCGTCCGGCCTGGGCTTTCTCGGCGCTGGTGTTCACGAAGCCGCTGAGCTGCACGATGCCCTTGAACGTCTCCACGTTGACCGAGAGAGCTTTCACCACCGGATCATTCACGAAAGCCGCCTTCACCCGCAGAGTGATGGCGCTGTCATCCACATATTCGCCGGTGCTTTCCTTCGTGGGCGTGGCGGCGCAGCCGCCACTGGAGAGCACAAGGCCGAGGCTGAAGCCCGACAGCGCGACGAGGGGAGCAATGATGTTCGATAATGATGTTTTTTTCATGGGAGAGTTCATGGGAGAGACCACGTTAGTGTCGTTCCGTCGGCGCAGGTTCGGGAGGTCAACACCCCATCGGTCGCTGACTACTTGCTGCTTGCCTCAGGCCCCTTGGTCTTTGGCTTGGCCAAGGAGGAAAACGGGATCGCGACGAAGGAAAGGCCGCGCCGTTTCGCACCCGCGGCCTTTGCTGCTGTCGTCTTCTCTATCCATTCCTTTCTGCCGTGAAAAATACGATCACGCTAAAGCCGGCCTGTTCCGCGGCGCTGGCCGCCCTTCTCTGCCTCGGTCTCGCCGGTTGCAACACCTTCGAAAAACGCGCCGGGGAAAAATCCGAGACCTACGACGCCCTTTCCGCTTCGACGCAAAAGCGCCTCGAACGGGGCAAGATCAACGTCGGCGACACCCAGGACATGGTTTACATCGCGTTGGGCAATCCGGACGAGACGCGCGAGGTTTCAGATGCCGACGGCGAACACCAAGTCTGGATCTACAAAAGCTACTGGCAGCAGTATGAGGGCACCGCCTGGGTCGGCTGGCGCCGCATCATCGTGCCGTCGGCCAACGGTCGCGGCTACGTGGTGTTTCACGAGCCGGTGGCCCGGGATCTCTATCGCACTCGCGTGGATGAAGCGATTCGCGTGTCGTTTCGCGGGGGCGTGGTGAATTCGGTCGAGCAGCAGAAGCGGTGAGGCTTCTCTCCCCGGGTTTGTCTTGTTTTTCGCCGTCCGACTCGAGTGGGAGACTAATCGGCAAAGGCGGAAAGTCGAAGGCTCGATGTGAGCGGATGGTTTGCCGTTCGGCCGCTACGCCCTCTGCCTTCGCGGCGGGACGTCGAGTTCCAGACCCGCGGCGTAGGCCTGCGCTCTAAACGTTTGCTCGCGCTGGCGAAGAGCGTGCAGATAACCGCGCCATCTTTCGGCCCAGCCCAGGAGCGCCTCGTGGAGCCGGCCGGAACCGAGCAAGCGGGCGTCTTCCCCGGCTCGCGCTGAGACCGCCGCCAGATGCTATGCGACATCGACGAATATGCCCGCCATGCGGGCCCCTATGACGCTGGATGCGTTGGCGGTTATCGTTCCGCCCTGCTGAGGCTCGACGGGGTTGAGCAAAACATCGACCACGCGATCACGCACAGAGTGAAGCACCACGCCCTCCTCGATCAGCGCCGAAGGGAGCGCCGGGAGGCAACCGCGGGCGGACTGCACCAGCCCCAGCACCAGTTCGCGCAATGTGATTTGATCGGATGGAAGCGTGGAAAATAAAACTCGCGCCATCTGATCCGCCTGGCATGCGCCGGCCACGACGAGGGACACATCAAGCACGAATAGCTCGTAGAGGTTCGACGCGGTCTCATGCCCGGTCCGTTGGGTGCGAGCGGCCTGGCGCAGCCGATAGCCCGGTGGCCAAAAACTGTCCGCAATCCGCGGGGCGGTTTGCTGGGCGGAGGAAGGTGGCGTCATGGAAACAAGCCGGGACGAGGGGCGTAGTCTGCTTCCACTCAGGTCACAATGCCGGTGTAGAGGGCGTAGCGCGTGAGCGTCGCCGTCTCGTGGATGCCGAGCTTGTCCATGAGATTCTGCCGGTGTTTCTCGATGGTCTTGATGCTGAGGCCGAACTTCGCCGCGATCTGCTTGTTGGCGTTGCCTTCGGCGATCAGCCGCAGGGTTTCGCGTTCGCGGGCCGTGAGGTGCGTCGTCTCCTTGCCGCCGGCGGGATCGCGGTTGATCGAAGGCCGCGGCGTTCCCTGGGGCCGGCCAAATCCGCACGGGCAACCATCGTGATTTCCGTGCACCTGACGGATCGCGGCCACCATAAGGCCGGAGGGGTCCCGTTCCGAAACATATCCCGCCGCGCCAGCCGCAGCCACATGCGTGACAAAAGGGCATTCGCGATTCGGCAACAGAACCAGCAGGTCGGCCCCCCAGCGGGCCTTGAGCGTGCGGCGCAGGGTTTCCAACCCCAGCCGCAGGGCCATTCTCATGGCCATCACCACCACATCCGGCCGAAGTCTCTCGACCGAGCCGAGCACATGGCTGCTATCGGCGGCCTGCCCCACCACGGCGACACCCTCATCGGCGCTGCAGTTTGCGCAAAAGGCCTGACGGACTGCCGCGCGTTCCTCGGCCAAGAGCACGGTGACCGGGTCGCCGGCGGGCCGGCTGCGGGGATGGCGGAAAGAGGGGGCGCGCTGGTCCCGGTCCGGGCGGTGAAAGTCTTCGACTGCGATTTCGGGGCCGATGGGAGAGTGTTCCAAGAGGATCATGAGATGAGAGGGATATATATTCCGGCGTGGTGGGAGTGGCGTGGAGGCGATGAGACGGGAGGGAGATTCGTCCCAAGGGCCGGTTTCAACGGCCCGCATCGTCGTCATCGCTACGCCCGCTTCATGCCAACGGGTTCGCTTCGACGTTAAGTGACGGGAACCAAGGTCATTGTCGGATCGCGTGACGCAAATCCGCCTTCCCGCGCCCCGTGTATTTTGCAATCCGCCGGCAGCGTGGGCCTCGCATTTTGCGAGTCGCTGGTGCGCTACCTCACCCAATCAAACGGGACTCGTCTGGTGCTCCGCCTCTCAACAGCGGGAAACTAGTCCCCGGTCATCAGAACTCTGGGAAATCTCTGGGCGCAAAAAACGGCGCGCCGCAACATCACGACGCGCCGTCCGTGCAGCGAATTGATCGGGCGGCCGCCGTGCGCAGCAGAAACGCGTGTGCTGTTCTGCACGCGCTCCAACCCGCGGCGCGAACGCATCGAGGTAGACCGGGAGGTCGGCCGTTCCCGCCGGCGGGGAGGGCTACCGCCCGGTGCTTGATGCAGTCACGCCGGCATGCGCGCGCTCAAGTGCGTCCGAAAGCGCGTTGGGTCGCACCGGTTTCGACAGAAAGTCGTTCATACCTGCGCTCAGACAGCGCTCCCGGTCGCCCTGCATCGCCCCGGCTGTCAGCGCGATGATCCACGGCCGCGTCGGCGAGCCGCGCAGCTCTCGGATTTTTCGAGTGGCCTCGCTGCCGTCCAGCAGTGGCATTTCGACATCCATCAGGATCGCGTCGTAGTCCTCGCTCCCGGCGGCCGCGACGGCCTCGAGGCCGTTGCCCACAAGCGTGGCCTGATAGCCGAGCCTTTGGAGCAGCAGCATGGCTACACGCTGGTTGACCGCATTGTCCTCGGCCACGAGGAGCTTAAGCGGGCAGCGGAGGGCCAGCTCCGGATCGTGGGAGGGAGGCGCAAAGGGCGCGCGGGTGCGCACGCTGATCGGCTGGTCGCGCAAGGCGGCGGCAATCGCGGCCCGCAGCGTTTCCGCCTTGATCGGTTTCGCCACCGTCTGCGCGATCACAGCATCAATGGGGGTGTGGCCCAGCGCCGTCAGAAGCACCAGTCGGGGCGAGCGACGACCCGGAATTTCCCGCAGCGCGCGCACGAATTCATCTCCTGCCATCTCGGGCAGGTCGGCATCGATCACCGCGATGTCGCACTCCCGATCCGTCGCGAGCAGGGTGAGTGCGGCGGCGGCCGATGTGGCCTCCTCGACGATCATGCCCCACGCGGTCGCGTGGCTTGATAGCACGCGACGATTCGTCGCGTGGTCGTCGACGATCAGCAGGCGCCGACCCTTGAACTCGAGGTTGGCCGGCGCGGGAGCGGCCTGCACCGGATTCATCGCCATCGTGAAAGAGAAAGTGGATCCTTCGCCGAGCTGACTCTCGACCCACATCGTGCCGCCCATCAGCTCCACCAGCTTCCGGCTGATCGCGAGGCCGAGGCCGGTGCCGCCATAGCGGCGCGTCGTCGAGACATCGACTTGGGAGAACGATTTGAAAAGGCGCGCCATGCCCTCGGGCGAGATCCCGATTCCGGTGTCCTTGACCGCGAATTTCAAGCGCTGTTGGCCGCCCTCGGACTCGATCTCCACGGTGAGCAGGACTTCGCCTGTGGCGGTGAACTTCAAGGCGTTGCTCAGCAGGTTCACGATGATCTGGCGCAGCCGGGTCACGTCCGCCGCGATGCGCGTGGGCACGCCGGGGCCGATGATGCAGGCAAGCTCGATATTTTTCTCGAGCGCGCGCGCGGCGAAGAGATCGAGGGCGTCCTCCACCGCCTGCCGGAGGCTGAACTCCGTCACGTCGAGCTCGATTTTCCCCGCCTCGATTTTCGAGAAATCGAGGATGTCGTTGATGATGCCGAGCAGGGATTCGCCCGAGGTTTCGATGGTGCGGAGGTAGTCCGCCTGCACCGGACTCAGCCGCGTATCGCGCAGCAGGGCCGTCATCCCCAGCACGCCGTTCATGGGCGTGCGGATTTCGTGGCTCATGGTGGCGAGGAACTCGGACTTCAAGCGCGAGGCCTCCACCGCGTGGTCGCGCGCGGCGGCGAGGTTCCGGTCAAGCTCCTTGCGCGCCGTGATGTCGGTCACGGTGCCCAGATAGCCGAGGAGTCCGCCTGCGGGATCGCGGAGCGGCACGGCGCTGCCCGCCACCCACACGACCGAGCCGTCGCGGTGCAGGAAGCGGTATTCCAGCGCAAACTCCCGCTCGCCGCGGCTGAACGCCTGCCATTCCGCGAAGATCGCCGCGCGATCTTCCGGATGAAGTGCGGAGCTCCAGCCGTCGGCGGCCGCCTCGGTCGGCGCGAGCCCGGCTAGCGCCGACCACCGATCGTTGACGTAGTGGCAGGCGCCTTGCGCATCGGTCTGGAAAATGCCCACGGGCGCGTGCAGCGCCAGCGCGCGGAACCGCGCCTCGCTGGCGCGCAGCTCCGCCTCGGCCTGCCGTCGTTCCGTGATGTCTTGGAGGGCGCCAAACAGCTTCACCGTCACGCCCTCGCGCCGGAGCGCGCGGCCTTGCGTCCGGACCCAGATGCGCCGCCCCTTGGCGGTGATGAGCGGCAGCTCGAGGTCCCACGGCGTGCCGTGGGCGATGCCCTCGCGCACCGCCGCCTCGATCAGCGGGCGAGCTTCGGGCGGGTAGAAATTGATGGCCTGCTCCAGCGGCGGCGCGACCGGCGGATCGATCTCGTGGATCCGGCAGGTCTCCAGCGACCAGATGGGCTGCAACGTCGCGAGGTCGAGCTCCCAGCCGCCGACCTTGGCCATCTCGCCGGTCTGGCGCAGCAGCGCCTCGAGGCGGTCGCGGGCCGCCTCCGCGCGGCGCCGGGTGGTGATGTCTCGCGCGATGCCCAGAAAGCCCGTGATTGTGCCACTGGGGTCGCGCAGCGCCGTCACGCTCAGCAGCACCGGCACGCGGGTGCCGTCCTTCCGCACGTAGGTCCATTCTCGATCCTCGGCTTTGTTCAACCGCGGCAGGGCGACGAACACCTCGAACCCCGGCTCGATTTTTCGCCTGAGTTCCACGCTCAGTTCCGCGGCGCGGGCCACCACCTCATCGGCGACATGGATGAGGGCCGGGGTCTGCCGGCCGACCATTTCCGCCGCGCTGTAGCCGAGCATCCGCTCGGCGCCGGCGTTGAACATCTCGATGAGGCCTTCCGGGCTCGTGGCGATCACGCTGAACGTCGTGCCATCCAGCACCGCCTGCTGCCGGGAGAGCCCGATCTCCCGCTCGATCGAGGCCGCACGCAACGCGATCTCGGTGTCCACCAGCCCGGCGAACTCCCGCATCAACTCCTCATCGCGCGGCTCCCAGCGGCGCGGCTGCGTGTCGATGACGCACAGTGAGCCCAGCACAAAGCCGTCCGGCGAGCGGATGGGCGCGCCCAGATAGGCCTGCACGCCGAGATCGCGGATGGCGAGGTTGTCGCACACCAACGGGTGGGCCGTGGCGTCGTGCACCACCAGCGGCGCGCCTGAGGTTACGACGTGCTGGCAAAACGAGTGCGTGAGCGGCGTCTGCCGCGCGGCGCCCGCCGGCCCGCCGAGGCCCTGCGCCGACTTGAAGAACTGCCGTCGATCGTCGACGAGGGACACGAGGCAGACCGGTGCGTCGAGCACCTGCGCGGCGAGCTTGGTGAGCCGGTCGAACCGGGCCTCGACACTGGAATCGAGCAGCTGCAGCCGCTTCAGTGCGGCGAGTCGGGCCGCGTTGGCCAAGACGGAATCAGGCGCGCCCATGGGATCCGCGGCCTAGGCGGGGTGGATGGCACACAAGCCGTGGCCGGGCCACCGGGCCACCCGTGTGAAGCGGGAGTTTTTGCCTTGGCGCGTCGTCATGTCGGCACATCGGCACAATTCGCGGGCACTGTCGCTCCGTGTGCGACTTATCTTTCGGCCAGTCCGAGAAGACTGGCCCCCTGCGACGAAAAAACGCCGCGTAGTGAGAAGATGACTCGAAGGGTGCGACGCCATTCCCTCTCTCGCCGCCGCTGAAAATCGTGTCGGGTCGGCGCCGGATTGGCCGCCTACTGCCCCAGCACCCACGCGAAAATCAGCGGGGCGACGATGGTGGCGTCACTTTCGACGATGAACTTCGGGGTCGAGCCCGCGAGTTTGCCCCAGGTGATTTTCTCGTTGGGGACGGCACCGGAGTAGCTGCCGTAGCTCGTGGTCGAGTCGCTAATCTGCGAGAAGTAGCCCCAAAGCGGGACGCCGGTGCGCTGCAAATCCTGGTGGAGCATCGGCACGACGCAGATCGGGAAATCGCCGGCGATGCCGCCGCCGATTTGGAAGAAGCCGATGGAGCCCTCCTTGTTGCGGAGTTTCTTCGCATTCTTCGTATACCACTCGGCGAGCCAGGTCATGTATTCGATGCCGGTGCGGACGGTGTGGACGTTCTTCACATCGCCGCTGATCACGTGGCCGGCATACATGTTGCCGAGCGTCGCGTCTTCCCACCCGGGGACGATCATGGGGAGGTTTTTTTCGCAGGCGGCGAGCATCCACGAGTTCTTCGGGTCGATCTGGTAGCTCTTCTTCAGCTTACCGCCGCGAAGAATCTTATACATGAACTCGTGCGGGAAGTAGCGTTCGCCGGCCTGGTCGGCCTTCACCCATTCATCGAGCACGACGGACTCGATGCGGCGCATCGCCTCCATCTCGGGGATGCAGGTATCGGTCACGCGGTTCATGTGGCGTTTCACCAGCGCGACCTCGTCCTTGGTGGTGAGGTGGCGGTAGTGCGGCACGCGCTCGTAGTAGTCGTGCGCGACGAGATTGAAGATGTCCTCCTCGAGATTCGCGCCGGTGCAGACGATGGCGTGGACCTTGTCCTGCCGGATCATCTCGGCGAGGGAGATGCCGAGCTCGGCGGTGGACATGGCGCCGGCGAGGGTGACGAGCATCTTGCCGCCCGCGGCGAGGTGGGTCTCGTAGCCCTTGGCGGAGTCGAGGAGCGCGGCGGCGTTGAAGTGGTGGTAGTTTCGCGCGAGAAACTTCGAGACCGGGCCCTTCTTCGCGGCGAGCGCGGCGTTGATGTCCTCGGGGCGTTGGGTCGGGCGCTTGGATTTCATGGCAGGTGTGCCGCGAGACATAGAGTGGCGCTGAAACCCAACGCCACAAAAAACCTTCGCGTCGCGCCGGGCCTGCGGCTGCGCTCGGCCGCCGATGCTCGCCTCCTTCCTCGCCGCGTTTTTCTTCGCGCTCAACGCCACCTGCGCCAGCCGTAGCGTGCGCCACTTGGGCCCGGTGCGCGCCAACACCGGCCGGCTGATCGTCGCGGCGCTGCTGCTGGGGGCCTTTGCGCACACGCTGGGCGGCGGCCTCGCGAGCGCGAGCGTGCCGTGGTTTCTCGCGAGCGGAGTCATCGGCATGGGGCTCGGCGATCTCGCGGTCTTTGCGGCGCTGCCGCTGCTCGGCTCGCGGCTCACGGTGCTGATGACGCAGTGTCTGGCGGCACCGATCGCGGCGCTCGGCGAATGGCTGTGGCTGGGCGTCCCGCTCACCGCCCCGCAAATCACCTGGGGCGCGCTCATCCTCGCCGGGGTCGCGATCGCGATCACGCCCAGCCGGGCGAGCCCCCCGCGGGTGCGGGTGCAGCCGATCGGCTTTCTGTTCGGGTTCTTGGCGGCGTGCGGGCAGGGCTTCGGCGCACTGGTGAGCCGCAAGGGCGTCAACGTCGCCGAGGCCGCGGGCGAGGCCGCGAATAACGCCGCCTTTGGCCTCACCGCCGCCTACCAGCGCATCCTCGCGGGCCTCGTGTTTGTCGTGCTCTGGTTTCTCCTCCTGCGCCTGCTGGGCCGGCTGCCGGCGGCGCCCGCGGGTGTGACGCCCGCGGATCGGCGGCGGGGCGATCGCTGGATGCTGGGCAACGGCCTTGCGGGCCCGGTGCTCGGCGTGGGCTGCTACCAGTGGGCGCTGGCGACGACGCCCAGCGGCATCGTGCTCCCGATCGCTGCGACGGCGCCGCTGCTCTCGATTCCCATCGCGTTCTGGCTCGAGGGCGACCGTCCCCCGCGCCGCGCGATTCTGGGCGGCGTGCTGGCGGTGGCGGGCTGCGTGGCGCTGACGGCGGCGCGGTGAGTTTTTTTGGGGAAAACCGCGCCATTGACGCGCCCGGTTGGCGTAGGGTTTACTGGGAGGTTCCGATGCTTACCATCGCCGACGTTTCCAAGTCCTACGGCACCCGCGAACTGTTTTCCGACGTGTCGCTCTTCATCGCGCGCACCGATCGGCTCGGGCTCATCGGGCCCAATGGCGCGGGCAAGTCCACGCTCTTCGGCCTCATCCTCGGCGAGGAGCGGCCCGACACCGGCACCATCGAATGGGAGCGCGGCGCGGACTTCGGCTTCCTCCCGCAGGAGAGCGCGCCCGCCGGCGAGGAGACGATCCTGCACATCGCCACCAGCGGCAAGAAACTCGAGCCCACCGACGACGACTTCGACATCGACTACACCCTTGAGCCGCGCGCGAAAAAAATCCTCGCCGGCCTCGGCTTCAAGGAAGGCGATGCCGACAAGCTCGCGAAGACCTTCTCCGGCGGCTGGGTGATGCGCGCGCATCTCGCGCGGCTCCTCGTCGCCGAGCCCGCGCTGTTGCTGCTCGACGAGCCCACCAACCACCTCGATCTCGAGGCGCTGCTGTGGTTCCAGGAATACCTCACGCGCTATCCCGGCGGCCTCGTGGTCATCTCGCATGATCGCGCGTTCCTCAACGCCCTCTGCACCGGCATGCTCGAGCTGCGCGCCGGCACGCTCCACTACTACCACGGCAACTACGACAATTTCCTCCAGGAGAAGGAGGCCCGGAAATCCCAGCAAGCCGCGCTCTTCAAGAACCAGCAGCGCGAAATCGCGCATCTCCAGAAATTCGTGGACCGCTTCGGCGCCAAGGCCTCCATGGCCTCGCGCGCCAAGTCGAAGGAGAAGCAGATCGAGCGCCTTGAGGCCGTCGCCATCGAGGAGCCGCACGAGGAACTGAAGCGGATCAACTTCAAGTTCCCCCAGCCGCCGCGCTCCGGCCTCAAGGTGATCGATCTCGAGCACGTGCAGCAGGCCTACGGCGACCACGTCGTCTATCGCGATCTCAACTTCACGGCGGAGCGCGGCCAGCGCCTCGTGCTCGTCGGCCCCAACGGTGCGGGCAAGTCCACGCTGCTCAAGATCCTCGCCGGCAACCTCCCCATCCTGGGCGGCACGCGCGAGCTCGGCAGCAACGTCGTGCCCGGCTACTTCGCGCAGAACCGCATGGACAACCTCGATCCATCGCTGACGGTGTTCGAGAACGTGATGTCGCTGCGCACGAATGAGAATCAGCTCACCGAGCAGCAGGCGCGCGCGATCCTCGGCGCGTTTCTTTTCCGCAAGGACGACGTGCACAAGCCCATCAGCGTCCTCTCCGGCGGCGAGAAGTCCCGCCTCGCGCTCGCGCGCATCCTCGTGAAGCCGCCGAACCTCCTCCTGATGGACGAGCCGACGACGCATCTCGACATCCAGTCGATCGACTCGCTGATCAGCGCGCTCAAGGCCTACGAGGGCGCGCTCATCTTCATCTCGCACGACGTGCACTTCATCCGCGCGCTCGCGAGCAACGTGCTCCACGTGCACAGCGGCCGCCTCACGCCCTACGCGGGCGACTACGACTACTACCTCGATAAATCGAAGGCCGGCGACGCGCGTGCCGCGCTCACGGCGGGCTTTACCGACGCCCGGCCGGTGCAGCAGAAGGCGACCGCGTCCGCGGCCAAGCCGGCGGCAGCGTCCGCCGCGAAGAAATCCACTCCCAGCGAAATCCGTAAATTCCGCGAGCACGTCGGCCAGTTGGAGAAGAAAGTCTCCGAACTGGAGGCGAAGCAGAACGAGATCACCGCGGCGCTGGAGGACCCGGCGTCCTACGCGGACAAGGGCAAGTTCCACCACCTGAATCGCGAGCTGAGCGTGACCGTTGATGAGATCACGGCCGCAACCACGGCGTGGGAAACGGCCGCGACGAAGCTGGCCGAGATGGAGCAGCCCTGAGCGCCGGAAAGCGCGGAAACGCAGAGGAGCCGAACCGCGGGAGTCTGAGAGGACGGCGAAAAAGTCGCGGAAAGGTGGGGGCGGCTCTCCGAGCCACCCTGAGTTTGAGCGGCGAATCACCCTTGCACCCAGGCCGGCTCGGAGAGCCGGCCCCACCGTTTTAGACGCCCTCTAAACGTGCGAACATCCCCTCTTCTCACGAGGCGGGCTACACGTTCTCATTTCTTCCGCGCTTCCGTTCTTCCGCAGCTCCACGATGGGCCCGACAGATTTTGCCGCTTTGCCTCGGCCGGGATTTGCCCTTGGCTCCCACCCTCATGCCCAACGCCCTCGCGAGAGAGAAGTCGCCCTACCTCCTCCAGCACGCGGATAATCCCGTGCAATGGCTGCCGTGGGGCGAGGCGGCGTTTGCCCGCGCCCGCGCGGAGCAGAAGCCGATTTTCCTGAGCATCGGCTACTCGACGTGCCACTGGTGCCACGTGATGGCGCACGAGTCGTTCGAGAGCGCCGCGATCGCGGAGATCCTCAATGCGCACTTCATCGCCATCAAGGTGGACCGCGAGGAGCGGCCCGATGTGGACAAGGTTTACATGGCCTACGTGCAGGCGATGACGGGCCACGGCGGGTGGCCGCTGAGCGCGTGGCTCACGCCGGAGCTGAAGCCGTTCTACGGCGGCACCTATTTCCCGCCCGAGGACCGGCACGGCCGGGCGGGTTTCCCAAAAATCCTGCACGCGATCGCGCAGGGCTGGCGCGATGAGCGCGAGAAACTCGTCGCCGAGGGCGAGCGCGTGATCGCGACGCTGCGGGATCATTACGAGGGCAAGGGGACAGGGGACGGAGAGACGGAGAGAAGGGGAGCGGGGGAGAGTGCGCTGGCTGAGGCCGCCGGGACGGCGTTTGAGAAAGGCTTCGAGCATTTCTACGAGTCGTTCGACGCGGCGAACGGCGGCTTCGGCGGCGCGCCGAAGTTCCCGCGCGCGTCGAATCTGAATTTCCTTTTCCGCATCGCGGGGCTGCAGGGCCTCGGCAGCGAGATGGGCGCCGAGGCGGTGCGGCTCGCGGCGGCCACGCTCCGCGCGATGGCGCGCGGCGGACTGCACGATGCCATCGGCGGTGGCTACCACCGCTACTCGGTGGACGAGGCGTGGTTCGTGCCGCACTTCGAGAAGATGCTCTACGATCAGGCGCAGATCGCGATCAACTGCCTCGAGGCGCGGCAGGCGACGGGCGACGAGCGCTTCGCGTGGATGGCGCGTGACATCTTCGACTATGTCGCGCGTGATCTCACCGCGCCGGCGGGCGGATGCTACACGGCCGAGGATGCGGACAGCGCCCTTCCCGAGGGCGGGCACGCTGAGGGAGCGTTCTACGTGTGGACGGCGGCGGAGCTGCGCGCGGCGCTGGGCGGCGATGCGGATTTTTTCTGCGCGCACTTCGGGGTGCAGGAAAACGGCAACGTCGCCGCAGGCCTCGATCCGCACGGGGAGTTTCGCGGGAAGAACATCCTCGCACAGCGGCGGACGCTCACGGAGACGGCCAAGCAGTTTTCCCTTTCACCCGAGCAGGCCAACGACCGCCTGCTCGCCACGATGACGCGGCTGCGCGAGGTGCGCGCGGGCCGCCCGCGGCCGCTGCTCGACGACAAGATTCTCACCGCCAACAACGGCCTGATGATTTCCGCGTATGCGCGCGCGCACCAGGTGTTGGGCGACACGGAGTATCTCACCGCGGCCGTCCGCGCGGCGGAGTTCGTCGAGCGGGAGCTGTTCGACGCGACGCGCGGTGTGCTCTTCCGCGGCTGGCGCGAGGGGCGGGGCGCCGCCGAAGGCTTCGCGGAGGACTACGCGTATTTCATCCAAGGCCTGCTCGATTTGCACGAGGCGTCGTTCGATGTGCGCTGGCTCCGCTGGGCGGACCGGCTCCAGACGACGATGGACGCGCTGTTCTGGGACGAGGCGCGCGGCGGCTACTTCAACTCCGCGGCGGGCGATGCCAGCATCGTGCTGCGCCTGAAGGAAGACTACGACGGCGCCGAGCCCGCGCCGAGCAGCGTGGCGGCGATGAACCTCCTGCGGCTCGCCACGCTGCTGCACGACGACGTCCGTCGTGCCCGCGGGCGCCAAACCTGCGAGGCGTTTCGCGCGCAGTGGAGCCGCGCGCCGCACGCGATGCCGCAGCTGCTCTGCGCGGTGGAACTCGTGCTCGAATCCCCGCGCCACGTCGTGATCGCGGGTGATCCGGGGCGGGAGGATTTTCGCGCGCTGGTGGCGGTCGTGCATGAATCGCTCGGCCCGCGCCGGGCACTTCTCGCGGCCGATGGCGGTGAGGGCCAGGCTTGGCTCGCCACGCGGGCCCCATGGATCGCGGACATGAAGCCCAGCGACGGACGTGCGACGGCCTACGTGTGCGAGGATTTTGCGTGCCAGGCTCCGGTGACATCGCCGGCAGAGTTGCGCCGGCAGCTCTGGCCGACGCGGCCGATGGAGGCGGGGGCGTGAGCCGGCCGCGGATTCTGTTTTTTGGCTACAGCGAGGTCGGCTACGACTGCCTGTCGCTGCTGCTGGGCCGGGGCGACAACGTCGTCGCGCTCATCACGCACGAAGACAATCCGCACGAGAAAATCTGGTTCAAGACCCCGGCCGTCGCGGCGCGCGAAAAGGGCATCCCGGTTTTCACGCCCGAGTCAGTCAACACCCCCGAGTGGCGTGAGCGCATCGCGGCCCTCGCGCCCGATTTGATCCTCTCGGTTTACTACCGCCACATGATCGGCACCAAGATCCTCGCGCTGCCGCGGCTCGGCGCCTGGAACATGCACGGCTCGCTCCTCCCGCACTACCGCGGTCGCGCGCCGATCAACTGGGCCGTGCTCCACGGCGAGCCGCGGATCGGCATGACGCTCCATCGCATGGTCAAGAGCGCCGACGCCGGTGCGGTCGTCGATCAGGAGGGCGTGGAGATCGGACCGCGCGACACGGCGGAGCAGGCGTTTCGCAAGGTCATGCCCTGCGCACGCGCTGTGCTCGCGCGGCAAATCGACGCGCTCCTCGCCGGCACGGCGCGCGAGACGCCGCAGGACGAAGCGCAGGCGACGTATTTCACCGGCCGCAAACCCGAGGACGGCCGCATCAACTGGACGCAGACCTCGCGGCAGATCTTCAACCTTATCCGCGCCGTGACCGATCCGTATCCCGGGGCGTTTGCCGATGTCGACGGCGCGCGGCTGATGGTGTGGTGGGCCGAGCCGGATTCGCCGGCGGCAAAGGGAAAGCGCGGCGCGCCGGGTGAAGTCCTCTCCGTTACTCCGCTTGTCATCGCGACGGGAGACGGTGCGATTGAACTTACAAAGATCGAATGGCGCAGTGCCACCATGCCGGCGCTGCGAATCGGACAAACGCTCAACGCTTAACGTTCAACGCTCAAGTGACTGAACCGGGCTCGGCCCTGCATTGAGCGTTCAGCGTTGAACGTTAAACGTTGAGCGTTTCCTCTCCCGCCATGCCCCTCCGTATCCTCATCCTCGGTGCCAACGGTTTCATCGGCAGCTCGCTCACGCGCGCCATTCTCGAGCAGAAGGACTGGGAGGTCTATGGCATGGACATCGGCTCGCACAAACTCGAGGACAGCCTGGGCCATCCGCGCTTCAAGTTCGTCGAGGGCGACATCACGATCAACAAGGAGTATATCGAGTATCACGTGAAGAAGTGCGACGCGGTCATCCCGCTCGTCGCCATCGCCAACCCGATCCAATACGTGAAGGACCCGCTGCGGGTCTTTGAGCTGGATTTCGAGGCCAACCTCGCGGTCGTCCGCCAGTGCGCGAAATACAAGAAGCGGATCATCTTCCCCTCCACGTCCGAGGTCTATGGCATGAGCGACGACGCCAAGCTCGACGAGGCCACGACCAGCCTCGTCTATGGCCCGATTGAGCGTCAGCGCTGGATCTACGCCTGCTCGAAGCAGCTCCTCGACCGCGTCATCTACGCCTACGGCGTGCGCGACGGCGTGGATTACACGCTCTTCCGCCCCTTCAACTGGATCGGGCCGAAGCTCGACGATGTGATGGAGCCGAAGGAGGGCAGCTCGCGGCTGTTCACCCAGTTCATCTCCAATGTGATTTTCAAAAAGCCGCTCCAGCTCGTGGATGGCGGCAAGCAGAGCCGGTCATTCACGTTCATCGACGACGGCATCGACGCGCTCCTGCGCATCATCGAGAACAAGGGCGGCTGCGCCTCGCGCCAGATCTTCAACCTCGGCAACCCCCGCAACGACGTGAGCGTGGCCGAACTCGCGAAGCTGATCATCGCGGCGTTCAAGGAGTATCCCGACTACGCCGCACACGCGAAGGCGGCGAAGACGGTCGTCGTGCCGTCCGGAAAATATTTCGGGAAATACTATCAGGACATCCAGAAGCGCGTCCCCTCGATCGCGGCGGCGAAGAAGCACCTCGGTTGGGCGCCGAAAGTCGGCCTCAAGAAGGCGATCAAGCTGACGCTCGACTATCACCTCGCGCACAAAGATTACCGGCTGGAGTGAGCCTATGAACGAGGTCAGTGCCGCGCAGCGCCTACGTGAAACCGATGGAACGGCCGATGCGCTGAGCGTAGTCAGCATCGTCTCAACCGCGGCATTTCTTCTGTCGCTCTTGCTCACGGTGGCAGCAATGCTCACCCGGGCCTATGAAGGGGGCGAGCAGTCTATGCTCATGGGCTTTGTGTTCTTGGTGACGGCTCCTGTCACGACGGTTTGCGCGGGCGTCGCGTGCGCCCGAATCGGATTCCGGCGCGCACGGCTCGCGCGTTGGTCGCTGGGACTCCACTGGCTTTCTATGCCAGCCTTGTTGTTGCTGGCGCAGCTCTTGGCTCTTTTCGGTGTTGGTGGAGCGAAATAGAACGCCGATGCCCATCCGTCTCGCGCTGAAAGTTGATGTCGATACCGATCGTGGCACGCGGGAGGGCGTGCCGAACCTCGTGGCGGATTGCCGCGAGGCCGGGGCGCCGGCGTGTTTCTTGTTTTCACTCGGGCCGGATCAGACGGGGCGCGCGATTACGCGCGTGCTGCGGCCCGGGTTTTTCCAGAAAGTGAGCCGCACGAGCGTCGTGTCGATCTACGGGGTGCGCACGCTGCTGAACGGCACGCTGCTCCCCGCGACGCACATCGGGCGGCGCAACGCGGACACGATGCGCGCCGTGCGCGACGCGGGCTTCGAGGTCGGCATCCACTGCTACAACCATTACCGCTGGCAGGACTACCTGCACAGCATGTCGCAGGAGGAAGTGGCGGCCGAGTTCGAGGCGGCGCGCACGGAGTTCCGCCGCATCTTCGGCACCGAGGCGCACACGGCGGGGGCGGCCGGCTGGCAGAGCAATGCGCGCAGCCGCGCCGCCTACGAGCGCGCGGGCCTGCTCTACGCGAGCGACACGCGCGGCGGCGCGCCGTTTTTCCCGCGCGTGGACGGGGAAGTTTTCCACACGCTCGAGATTCCCAGCACGCTGCCGACCTTCGACGAGCTGATGGGGCGCCCGGAGTTTCCCGACGATAAGATCGTGGCCCACTACTTGTCGCTCCTGCGCGCGGACCGCGTGAACGTGCTCACGATTCACGCGGAGATTGAGGGCATGGGGCGGCGGGGAATGTTTCGCGAACTACTCGCGGCGTGCCGCGCGCAGGGGGTGGAGTTCATCCGGCTCGACGAGCATGCGCGCGAACTGCTCGCGGATCGCGCCGCGATCCCGGTGCGCGATCAGGTGATGGCGGAAATCGACGGGCGCAGCGGGCTCGTGGCGGCGCAGCGGTAGGGCGGGGTCTGTGAGACCGTCTCAAAAGGGTGCGTTGGCAATCGGAACGTGAATG
>JAUYAK010000040.1 GCA_030693515.1 Opitutaceae bacterium | reverse complement strand
CGCGGGGTGATCGCGCGGCACCCATTCTTCCAGCGCCGGCGGCAAGAGAAACTCCTGTTCGTAATCGGGTGTGATCGGTTCAATCATCGGCGGGTTTGATCTCCCCGGCACGATAACGTTCAACTTTTGAGACAGTCTCCTCTGACCCGCCCTCCGTGCGAACACTCAGCGTGCGAAAGGGCGGGTCACAGACCCCGCCCTACTTTTAAACGATGGCCGTCTCATCTTTGGGTAATCATCAATAGGCTGCCGGCATTGCCGCGAATCCAAGCGATAACGTCCTCATCAAGCACCAGCACTCCGCACAAGGCATTGGTAGAAGCTGCTTGATAAGGTGCCAGCTCGCCCTACCTTTTGAGCCATGAACACACTCGTCTCCGCGCGAGGGCAAACCGTCGTCCCCAGCGAGATCCGCCGCAAATACGGGCTCGGAGAAAACTCAAGGCTCGCCTGGATCGACGACGGCACCAGCATACGGGTTGTGCCGCTCGGCAAAGGCACTGGAAAATACGGCATCGGTATTGCCAAGGGACTGGGGTTGAACGAAGCGCTGATGAAGATGCGCAAGGAAGAGCGTGCCCGTGAAAAACGCCCGCGCTCTGCTTGATACCTCGGCGGTGATCGCCGCCCTGGAGGGTGAACCCGGCTGCGAGGACATCCGCGCCCGGCTGGTTGCGGCCGACAGCGGCCGCACCGAGCTGTTTCTCAGTTTCGCGACCGTGGCTGAGGTCTATTACATCACGCACCACGACCACAGCGCGCCGAAAGCGGACGACTTCCTCGCCATTCTCCGAGGGTGGCCGCTCACGATCGTCTATGCCGACGAGGCACTGACACTCGACGCCGGCCGTTTGAAAGCCGCCCACGCCATTTCCTTCGCCGACTCGTTCATCGCCGCCACCGCCCGCCAGCTCGACGCCGAGCTCGTCCACAAGGACCCCGAATACGAGTCGCTGGCCGGAATCGTCAAACTCGCGCCCCTGCCCTACAAACCGCGCAAGGGGCGGTAGCTCAGGCGCACACGAGGTATGCTATTCGATTTCAGATTTCGTCCAATAGAACAGGTTGGTGCCTGGGGGACTCCACCAGACTTGTCACTTTCTTGGTTTGGCCTAACCGACGGTTACTACCGACTCCAAGTCGGCAGCGAAAATCTCTTTGCCTACACTGAGCAAATTTCGAAGCATTGGGCGACGAACGATCCCGCTTTTTCAGGAGCTTCCGTTGACTACTACGTGGTGCGTTTGTGGGAGGATGTTTGCGCGATACTGCCGGACGTGATGGAGCCCATCCCGTCCGATTTCCTGAGACTTGTTTCAGGCAGAAATCCAGCAATTCGTCAGGTGCTTCAAACAGTGGGCACTTGGTGGCAAGGTCTCGCCGATGATGAGATGGCGGGAGAAAACGAGGAAATCTACTATGCCGCTATCACTTGGGCCAGTAGTCGTAACCTCGACTCTCTCTACCTCCGTGGTGGGCCTAGAATTTGGATTTTTTCTCACGACGACACCGTGACAATCGCATGGGACAATCGAGGCCTAGAGATTGATGGCATCGAAGTGTGGTCCGCACGGTGCGGCAGCTATTCGATGTCGCGCAGCAAATTCCTCGAAGAAATTCGCAGCTTCGACCGCCGGCTACTCGCTCAAATGCAAGAGAGGGTTGATCAGGTTTGCGCAGATTGGAGACGTCCAGAAATCCACATCGACTTCGAGCAACTACGAATCGAACAAATCGAAAGAGGACAGACATTGCCACTGGCCTTGCGAGCAAGCCCCACATCGGTCGATTGGGAGCGCGTGCAGGCAGCACTGCGCAAGGTGGCGAACTTCTAGCGCGTGTTGGTCGCTGTGTTATGCGCCGATGACCACCGCTTCAGAGCCGCCCCCGTAAGCGATCGCTCGCACGTTTCGATCTCGGCGCGCGGGCCGGCGTAGATGAGCTCACCGCCTTCGCGGCCGCCGCCGGGGCCGAGGTCGATCAGCCAGTCGGCGAGGTTGATCACGTCGAGGTTGTGCTCGATCACGATCACGGTGTTGCCGGCGTCGCGGAGTTTGAAGAGCAGGTCCATCAATTTCTGGATGTCGGTCCAGTGCAGGCCAGTCGTGGGCTCGTCGAGGATGTAGAGGGTCGAGCCTTGCTGGCGTTTGCTCAGCTCGAGCGAGAGCTTGATGCGCTGGGCCTCGCCGCCGGAGAGCGTCGTCGCCGACTGGCCGAGCGTGAGGTAGCCGAGGCCCACGGCGTCGAGCGTGGCGAGCTTGTCCATCACGCGAGGGATGTTTTTGAAGAGCGCGATCGCCTCGCGCACGGTGAGGTCGAGCACATCGGCGATGGATTTGCCGTGGAAGAGGACTTCGAGCGTCTCGCGGTTGAAACGGCGGCCGGCGCAGCTCGGGCACGGCGCGTAGGCGTCGGGCATGAACTGCATGTCGAGCTTGATGGCGCCGTCGCCCTGGCAGCGCTCGCAGCGGCCGCCGCGGACGTTGAAGGAAAATCGGCTGGCCTTGTAGCCGCGCACCTTGGCGAGCGGCATCTGTGCGTAGAGATCGCGGAGGAGCGGGAGGAGATCGACGTAGCTCGCGGGGTTGGAGCGCGGGCTGCGGCCGATGGGCTGCTGATCGACCTGCACGAGCTTCTCGAAGAAATCGAGATTCTCGAGGTGGCGGTGCTTGCCGGGGATGATTTTCGCGCCGTTGAGTTTGCGCGCAGCCTGCGCGGCGAGGATATCGAGGACGAGCGTGCTCTTGCCGGAACCGCTCACGCCGGTGACGACCGTGAGCAGGCCGATGGGGAACTTCGCGTCGATGCCGCGGAGGTTGTTGGCGCGCGCCTCGCGCACGGTGAGCCACGCACCATCGGGCGCCTTGGGCTTGGCATCGCGCGTGACGGAGAGCTTGCGCGAGAGATACGCGCCGGTGCGCGAGACTTTCGCGGGCAGCGCCATGCAGGCGGCGGGCGGGCCTTGAAACAAAATCTGGCCGCCCTCGGTGCCGGCCTCGGGCCCGAGCTCGATCAGTTCATCGGCGATCCGCATCGTGTCCTCATCGTGCTCGACGACGAGCACGGTGTTGCCGCGGTCGCGGAGGGCGACGAGGGTATCGAGGAGCTTCTGGTTGTCGTGCGGGTGCAGGCCGATGCTCGGCTCGTCGAGCACGTAGATGACGCCGACGAGCCCCATGCCGAGCTGCGTGGCGAGCCGCACGCGCTGCCCCTCGCCACCGGAGAGCGTGCCGTAGTCGCGGTCGAGCGTCAGGTAGCCCAGGCCGGTCTCGAGGAGGAAATGTAGCCGCTGCTCCACGCCGGTCACGATGTCGCGGAGCGCGGGGTTGGCGCCGTGCGCGGCGGCGAGTTCCCGCGCGAAGGCATGCGCGGCGGCGATGTCGAGCCGCATGAATTCGGGAAACGAGAGGCAGGGCGGGTCTGTGACCCGCCCTTTCGGAGCCGCTGAGGTAGTCGAGGGCGGGTCAGAGATCCGCCCTACGCGCACCGCGGCACTGCGTTCGTTCAGCCGCGTGCCGTGGCACTCGGGGCACTCGCCGCTGACCATGAACGTCGTGAGCCGCGCGCGGAAACCGTCGCTCGCCGTGTGGCGGAAACTGTCCTCCAGGTCCGCGACCACGCCGGAGAAGGCCATGGCCTTGGCCTCGCGCATGCGGCGGAGCTTGAAGGCGAACTCCCGCTCACCCGCGCCGAAGAGGATCACCTTGCGCGTTTCCTCGGGGAGTTTTTTCCACGGCACGTCGGCATCGAAGGGCAGCTGCTCGGCGAGCTGCTTCAGCAGGGCGTTGTGCTTGATGATGAGATTTTTTCCGCCGATGCGCCACGGCTTGAGCGCGCCCTCGCGCACGCTCTTGTCGGGGTCGGCGACAATCAGCTCCTGATCGAAGCGCAGCTTGCGGCCGATGCCATCGCAGGTCGGGCACGCGCCCTCGCGGTGCGAAAACGAAAAATGCCGCGGCGCGAGCTTCTCGAAGATGTCGCCGCACACCTCGCACGCCCGCGACTGGCTCAGCGAAAGCTCGCGCCAGGGCGCCTCGGCGTTTTTCTGCGCGAGCACGCTCGCGCGGTCCTTGCCCTCGCGAAACGCCAGTTCGAGCGAATCGGCGAGCCGGCTGCGTTGATCGACGGTCGCCACGAGGCGATCGAGCACGAGATCGACAGCGATGGCCTTGGTGCCGAGACCCGACGGCAGGAGATCAGGATCGTCGAGGGTTTTGACTTCGCCGTTGAGGCGCACGCGCTGAAAGCCCCGCTGGCGCAGGCGCGGGAGCTCGTCGCGCAGCACACTGGGCTTCGCGGTCATGAAGGGCGCGAGCAGCATCACGCGCTCGCCCGCGCACTCGGCGAGCACCCGGGCCACATTGTCGTCGAGCGATCGCTGGACGACGCGGCCGCCGTCCTTGGGGCAGAACTGTTCGCCCGCCAGCGCCCAGAGGAGCTGCGCGTAGTCGGCGATCTCGGTGGCGGTGGCGATGGTGCTGCGCGGGCCGCCGCCGCCGGTGCGCTGCTCGATGGCGAGGACGGGCGAGAGGCCGTGGATGAAATCGACATCGGGCCGCTTGAGCTGGTCGAGCACAGCGCGGGCGGAGGCGCTGAGGGACTCGATGTATTTGCGGTAGCCCTCGGCATAGATGGTGTCGAAGGCCAGCGACGATTTACCCGACCCGCTCGGCCCCGTGATCACGACGAGTTTCCCACGCGGAATGCGCAACTCGAGGTTCTTCAAGTTGTGCTCGCGGGCGCCTTTGACGTGGATGTGGGTCTCAGCCTCCATGATCGGGACCGGCACGGTTACGGAAAACCGCGGCGCGTCAAAGCCGCAGACGGCCTTGGTCCACCCGAGGCGCGCCCGGCCGCTTCCGCCTTGCGCTGGGGTCGAGCCCGCGCTCCGCTCTGCGCCGCACCGCCCCCACGATGCACATTCGCCAGCCCCACCCCGGCTGACGCGGCCCCACCCTCAAATATTCCTCATGAACGTTTGTCTGTCCATTCCCGCGTCTGCCCGCCGCCCTCGCGCCGGCTTGGCTGCGCTCGCCACGCTGCTCCTGCTCGCCGTCCCGGCGCAGGCCTTCGTGTTCTCCCTCGGCGAAGTGAAGGCCAGCTTAGACTCCTCCCTCTCGCTCGGCGGCCTCTACCGGCTGCAGGACCCCAACGCTGATTTCTACGGCACGACCGCCAGCTTCGGCGGCATCGCCGGCCGGCAAAACTCGGTCAACGCCGACGACGGCAACCTCAACTACGGCAAGGGCTGGGCCTCCCAGATCCTCAAGGGCAACCATGACCTGGAGCTGAAGTGGCGCGATTTCGGCGCGCTCGCCCGCGGCTACTGGTTCAAGGACTGGAAGTCCGACGACACCCGCCGCACCCCGCTCTCCGAACAGGCCAAGGATCGCGTAGCGAGCGGCGCCGAGTTGCTCGATCTCTATGCGCGGGCGAAATTCACCGTCGGCTCGGGCCTGCCGCTCGAAGTGCGCATCGGCCGGCAGGTGCTGAGCCTCGGCGAAAGCACGTTCATCCCCAACGGCATCAATGTCGTCAACTCGGCCGACCTTTCCAAACTTCGCACGCCCGGCGCCGAGCTGAAGGAAGCCCTCTTGCCGGTGAACATGATCAAGGCCTCCCTCGGCGTGGCGCCCAACGTCACGGTCGAGCCCTTCATGCTCCTCGAGTTTCGCCGCAACGAACTGGAGCCCGCCGGCTCGTATTTCTCGACCAATGATTTTGCCACGCGCGGCGGCAGCAATGTCTGGCTCGGCTTCGGCAGCATCGCCGATCAGGGCAGCGCCATCGGCGCGATCCCGCGTGAAAAGGACCGCGACGCCGGCAACTTCAACCAATACGGCGTCGCGACGCGGTTCCTTGCCGCCGGCCTCAACAACACCGAGTTCGGCCTCTACTACGCGCGCTACAACAGCCGCTCGCCGGTCATCAGCGCCCGCACCCCGACGGTCGCGATCGACACAAATCTGACCGGGCCGCTCACGGTGGCCTTCATCCGTGGCGGCGTCCCCGCGGCCCAGGCCGGCCCGCAGGCCGCGGCGATTTTCCAGATCATCGTCAAATCATCGCTCGCCCCGCAGACGCTCACGCCCGTGGAGATCGCCACGCTGCAAAGCCCCACGATTCAGGCCGCCATCGCCGGCGCGCGCCAGATCGCGCTCCTCACGGCGGCGGCGAGCGGCCGCTACTTCACCGAGTATGCCGAGGGCCTCAACCTCTACGGGCTCAGTTTCAACACCGCCCTCGGGCGGACCGGCATCTCGTGGCAAGGCGAGATCGGATTGAAGAACGACGTGCCGCTCCAAGTGGACGACGTGGAGCTGCTCTTCGCCGCGCTCTCGTCGCTGGCGCCCCAATTCGGCGCCAACAACCAGCTCGGCAATTATCTCGGCCAATACGGCCGCGAGATTTCCGGCTACCGCCGGCACCGCGTGTGGACCGCGCAATCGACCATGACCAAGGTCTTCGGTCCCATGCTCGGCTCGCAGCAGCTCACACTCGTGGGCGAAGTCGGCGGCGTCTGGGCCAACCTCCCGAGCAAATCCGTGCTCCGCTACGACGGCCCGGCCACGTTCACCGGCGGCTCGCAGGCGGCGATGAACGGCGTGGGCTTCCCGCAATTCCTCGCCACCGACGAGGCGGCGTTTCCGAGCAAGCTCTCGTGGGGCTACCAGCTGCTCGGTCGCCTCGACTACAATAACATCTTTCCCAATGTGAACATGCAGCCGAGCCTGGCCTTCGCCCACGACGTCAAGGGCGTCACGCCCCTGCCCCTCGGCAACTACATCCGCGGTCGCCGCAGCGTGAACCTCGCCGTCGAATTCACCTTTCGCAACGCGTGGTCCCTCGAGGCGCGCTACGTGAACTTCTTCGGCGCCGGCCGCTACAATCTCCTCGCCGACCGCGACTACTTCGCGACCACGGTCAAATTCGCTTTCTGAGCCCACCCCACGATGAACGCTCTACGCTTCTTTTCCCGCCTCCTGCCTCCCGCCTCTTGCCTGCTGGCCTCGTCCGCCCTCGCGGCGGTGTCCGAATCCGACGCCGCCCGCCTCGGCCAAGACCTCACGCCGCTCGGCGCTGAAGCCAAAGGCAACGCCGACGGCTCCATCCCCGCGTGGACCGGCGGCCTCACCACGCCGCCCGCCGGCTACAAACCCGGCATGCACCACCCCGATCCGTTTGCGGGTGATCAGCCGCTCTACACCATCACCGGGGCCAACGCCGCGCAGCACGCCGCCAAGCTCACGACCGGGCAACAGGCGGTGCTCAAGGCCTATCCGAGCTACAAACTCGTGGTATATCCCACGCGCCGCAGCGCCTCCGCGCCCCAGGCGATCTACGACGCCACGCGCCGCAACGCCACCACCGCGAAGCTCACCCCCGAGGGCAACGGCATCACCGGCGCCATCCGCGGCGCGCCGTTCCCCCTCCCGCAGAACGGCCTCGAAGTCGTGTGGAATTTCCTCACCCGGTTCCGCGGTGTCTCCGCCGTGCGCCACATCGATCAGGCCGCGGTCGAGCGCGGCGGCGGCTATCAGCTCGTGAAGTTTGAGGACGAGTTTCTCTTCAACTACCACCGGGCTGACATCACCGCCAAGGAACTCGAGGATTCCAACACCCTCATCTACTACAAGCAGGCCGTGACCGCTCCCGCCCGCCTCGCCGGCACGATCCTACTCGCGCAGGAGACGATGGATCAAGTGAAGGAACCGCGCCGCGCCTGGGTTTACAACGCCGGCCGCCGCCGTGTCACTCGCGCGCCCAACGTCGCCTACGACAACCCCGGCACCGCCGCCGACGGCCAGCGCACCAGCGATCAATTCGACATGTATAACGGCGCACCGGACCGCTACGAGTGGACCCTCGTCGGCAAGCAGGAGATGATCGTCCCCTACAACTCCTACCGCCTCCACAGCGACAAGGTGAAGAATTCAGAAATTCTGAAGCCGCTGCACCCCAATCCCGACCTCGCGCGCTACGAGTTGCATCGCGTCTGGGTAGTCGACGCCAAGCTCAAGTCCGGCACCTCGCATCTCTACGCCCGACGCACTTTCTACATCGACGAAGACTCCTGGCAGATCCTCGCCGCCGATCAGTATGACGGCCGCGGCCAGATGTGGCGCGTCTCCGAGGCGCACTGCATCAACTACTACGACGCCCAGACCTTCTGGAGCACGCTCGAAGTCCACCTTGATCTCCAGAACGGCCGCTATCTCGCCGTGGGCCTCGACAACGAAAACGCGATGTATGACTTCGGCGTGAAGCGCACGCCCGCCGATTACACGCCCGACAGCCTCCGCCGCGACGGTTTGCGGTAAACCCCAGTAGGGCGGGTCTCTGACCCGCCCTTTTTGTGCCTGTTGAATGCGCCCTCCCTATTTGTTGTCCTTCCAGCCCTGCTCTCACGAGCAGGGCTACGGCCTGATGTAGCCCGCCTCGGGAGAGGAGGGACCATGTTCGCCCTGTCGCTCACGTTCGCGAGTTCTGCCCTCGCCGCACCCCCTCCACCCCGAACCCTCCTCCTCGACGTCGCCCTCACCGGCCCCGACATCGTCGCTGTGGGCGAACGAGGCACCATCGCCCGCTCCACGGACAACGGCCGCACGTGGGAAACCGTTTCCTCCCCCGTCCGCGCCACGCTCACGGGCGTCGCCTTTGCCAGCCTCGCCGCCCCGCGCACCGGCTGGGCCGTGGGCCACGACGCCGTGATCATCGGCACCGCCGACGGCGGCCGGACGTGGGCGAAAAGTTTCCAAGGCGAGAACCTCAACGACTCGTTCCTCGACGTCATTGCACTCGATGCCCAGCGCGCCCTCGCCGTCGGCGCCTACGGCCTCTTTGTTTCCACCGCCAACGCGGGCAAGACCTGGACCCGCCGGAAAATCTCCGACGACGACACCCACCTCAACCGCATCTCCCGCGGCCCCGGCGGCACGCTCTACCTCGCCGGCGAGCGCGGCACGCTCCTCCGCTCCACCGATCAGGGCCTCACGTGGACGAAGCTGACCGCGCCCTACGAAGGCTCGTTCTACGGCATCCTCCCGCTCGACCGTCGCACGCTGCTCGCGCACGGCCTGCGCGGACACGCGTTCCATTCCACGGACGACGGGCAGACGTGGCGGGACGTCTCCACCCCGGCCCCCGCCCTGCTCGCGACGGCCGTCCGCCTGCGCAGTGGTTTCACCGTGCTCGCCGGTCAGGCCCGCGCGCTTTTTTTCAACCGCGATCCCAGTGCTCCGCTCGCCGCGTCGCCCGCGCCGCCGGGCACTGCCATCGCCGAGTTACTGGAGTTGCCCGACGGCCAGCTCCTCGCCGTGGGCGAGGCGGGCGCGACGCTCCTCGATCTCGCAGCCGCGATCCCCGGCGCCCAGCCGCAGCCCGCCCGCGCGCCATGAAACCTGCTTCGAGGAATTATTTCACCGTAGGGCCTCAGCTTGCTGAGGCCGTTCGCAGTCGATGCGGCCTGACCAAGGTCAGGCCCTGCATTCCTTTTGGGCCTAACTAACCCCCATGCTTGAGAACTTCACGACCTGGATGTTCCGCTGGCGCACACCGCTCATCGGTGTTTTCGCGCTGCTCACCGGCGCAATGGGTTTCTACGCGCTCAATCTCCGGGTCGATGCCAGTTTCAACCAGACGCTCCCGCTCGACCACGACTACATCCGCACCTTCACCAAATATCAGCGCGAATTCGGCGGCGCCAACCGCGTGATCATCGCCCTCATGGCGCAGAAGGGCGACATCTTCACGCCGGAGTTCTTCGGCGAGCTGAAGCAAGCCACTGACGAGGTCACCTTCCTCCCCGCCGTCGATCGCACGCAGGTGCAGTCGTTGTTCACCCCGAATGTCCGCTACCTCGAGGTCATCGAGGACGGCCTTTCCGGCGGCAACGTCATCCCCGCCGACTTCACGCCATCGCCCGACGGCTTCGCGCGGGTGCGCGAGAACATCGTCAAGTCCGGTCGCCTCGGCCAGCTCGTCGCCAACGATTTCACCGGCGCCATCGTGAGCGCCCAGCTCCAGGAAATCGATCCGGGAACGGGCGCGAAGATCGACTACGCGAAGGTCGCCGCCGCGCTGGAATCAATCCGGCAGCGGGTCGAGAAAGACACGCGCGGCGAGGTCCGGGTCCACATCATCGGCTTTGCGAAAATCATCGGCGATGTGAGTGACGGCGCGCGCGGCGTGCTCACGCTCTTCGCCGTCTCCATCTTCGTCACCTCGCTGCTCGTGTGGCACTACGCCGGCCGCTGGAAACTCGCCGCCGCACCGGTCGTGTGCTCGCTCGTCGCCGTGATCTGGCAGCTCGGCGTGCTCACCGCCCTCGGCTACGGTCTTGATCCCTTTTCGATTCTGGTGCCGTTCCTGGTCTTTGCCATCGGCGTGAGCCATGGCGTGCAGAAAATCTGCTCGTTCCGCAACGAGGTGTTCAAGGGCCTCGCCGGTCCGCGCGCCGCCAAGGCCGCCTTCCAGCAGCTGATCGCGCCGGGCATCGTCGCGCTGCTCACCGACACCGTGGGCTTCCTCACGCTGCTCGTGATCAAGATTCCCGTCATCCGCGAGCTCGCCATCACCGCCAGCCTCGGCGTGAGCGTGATCGTGGTGACCAATTTCCTCCTCCTGCCGCTGCTGCTCTCCTACCTGCATCTCCCGCTCTCCTACGCCACGTGGGTCGCGGAGCGCCGCGCGCGCAGCGAGGTCTGGTGGAACCGGCTCGTGGACGGCCTGCGACCCAAGCCTTCCATCGCGATCATCCTCGGCTGCCTCGCGCTCGGCGGCTGGGCCTTCTGGAAATCTCACGAGGTCCGCATCGGCGACACCCAGGCGGGCGTGCCCGAGCTGCATCCGGATTCGCGTTACAACCGCGACAGCCGCCTCATCACGACCAAGTTCAGCATCGGCGTGGACATCCTCTCCGTCATCGTCGAGACGGGGCCCAATGGCTGCGTCGATCACGAAGTCGTCTCGCTCATGGACCGCTTCGAGGGCCACATCCGTGCCGTGCCCGGCGTCCAGTCCGTGCTATCGCTGCCCGAGCGCGCCAAACTCATCAACTCCGGCTTCAGCGAAGGCTCGCTCAAGTGGCGCGTCCTCCCGCGCGACCCGCAGGCCCTCGCGCAGGTCGTCTCGCCCATCGAGACCGCGACCGGCCTGCTCAACGCTGACGGCAGCGCCATGCCCATCCTCATCTTCCTCGCCGATCACAAGGCCGAGACGCTCGCCGCCGTCACGGCGGCGACCAAGACCTTTGCCGCCGCCAACCCTTCGCCGAAAGCCAAGTTCCTCCTCGCCAGCGGCAACGCCGGCGTGATGGCCGCGACCAACGAGGTCGTCGCCGCCGCCGAAAAGCCGATGCTGCTCTGGGTCTTCGGCACCGTGATCGCGCTCTGCCTGATCACGTTCCGCGACTGGCGCGCGGCCCTCTGCATCGTGCTGCCCCTCGCGATCGTGAGCTACCTCGCCTACGTCGTGATGATCGCCCTCGGCATCGGGCTGAAGACCTCGACGCTCCCCGTCGTCGCGCTCGGCGTCGGCATCGGCGTGGACTACGGCATTTACATCTTTGCGCGGCTGATGACGGCCCTCGATGCCGGCGAGTATTTTGAGGACGCGATGCTGGTCGCGCTCAAGGAGGCCGGGGCCGCGGTGGTCTTCACCGGCCTCACCCTCGCCATCGGCGTGAGCACCTGGGTGTTCTCGAATCTGAAATTCCAGGCCGACATGGGCCTGCTGCTCACCTTCATGTTTCTCGTCAACATGGTCGCCGCCATCGTGCTCCTGCCCGCGATGGCCCGCTGGTTCTGGCGGCACCACACCGGCGAGACCCACGCCCCTTTCCCGATTCCACGGAAGTGAGGCCAACGTCCCTGCGTCTTTGGCCTTGGGAAGGGCGGGGACTTCGCTCCGCGCCTTTAGCCCGATCCGGCGGCCAGCGGAGTAGCCGCCCGGCCTCAACCGCCCGACCCGCCTCGCGTCTTACCCGTAGGGGCGCAGGCTCGCTGCGCCCTTTCCGGGTTCGAAACCCCACGAGGGCGCAGCAAGCCTGCGCCCCTACGTTGCCCACCCTCCTGCCAGCGCGGGCTTGCCCTGCCAGCTCGGCGATGGTGCTCTTCACCACCGCAATGCACGCCGGTGAATGCAGCACCCTGCCGTGGAGCAGAAACCCGATCAAGTCCCGGGCCGTTCGCGCCTTGAGTTCGACCGCCCACAGCTCGACGGCCAGCGCCTCCCTCCCCTCGCTCAACGTAATCGGCACGCGGTCGTCGCTCATGCCGCGAGTAAGGCTTTCGCCGGCTGCCGCACCACCGCAAAAATCCTTGCTCGCGCGCCAGTCGCACCGCCGCAAAACGGCCCACCCGGCTCGCCGTCAGCGCCTTGACTCCACTTCACGGACCCACGCGACCTGCGGCTTCTCGCCGGGTCGTTTCGAGTCCCAATAACGCTATTGGGCAAAAAACGAACAAAGCATGCGGCTCTTTTCTCTCTTCGCATTCGCTGCCTTCCTTTTCGCGTCATGCGCGACCGTCGGATCACCCCCGGCATCGAAGTTCTTCCTCGATCCAAAAGTCAGGAGTCTTGCTGAAGCCGCCGCCAGCGGAGACATCGCAAAACTAGACCGCCTAGTAAGCGCAGGCGTAAGCGTCAACGCGATGGGACGAGGACAGGTCACGTCCTTAATGTGGGCGCTGCTCCATCAGAATAAGAAAGGTCTGGCATTTCTGCTGGCACACGGAGCAGACCCGAATGTGCAGCTCACAGAGGATTTTGATGAGCTGTTGATCGAGGGTGTTTCGACAATGTCCTATGCCGCACAGCACAAAGATTCCTGGTATTTGAAAGAAGTATTGAGCCGTGGAGGAAATCCGAACCTTGTGAATTCTGTTCGATCACAGACTCCGATCATGGCGGCCATCGGGAGCATGCGGCCGGAAAATGTTAGGATTTTGATTTCAGCTGGAGCTAATCTCGATTGGCAGGATCGGGATGGACGCACCGCCATGATGGCTGCCACCACTTTAAATCAGTATGAGCTCATCTGCGCGATGCTAGAGGCAGGTGCCGATCCAAAACTGAGGAAGCGATGGGGCACTTCGATTGTCAGCGATATAAAGGTGATACGGACCGACCCAAAGAGCGAGCAGTGGAAGTGGCGCGCGAAAGTCATTGAGCGCTTGATCGCACTAGGCATAGATTTTGAACATGAGCGCTGAAAAAATCAGGCCCAACAACTAGGAATGAGAAGGCGGGTGTATAGTCTCCCGCCGGAGGAAAATCAAACTACCTGCGGTTGAAAATCCGGTCGTTGAAAAACGGACCGTGCGACTGGACCTCGGGGATCGCGGCACCCCGGCCTCCCCCGCCGCCCTTCCGCGCCCGCAGATTCTTTCTGGCCAGCCGCGCCCGTCTAAGCTCGTCTCCTGCCGTGTCCGCCGAGCGCCCTCCTTCCCTCCTCAACGACAGCCAGCGCCGCGTGGTCGCCACCGCGCTCACCCTCCTCTCCTTTCTCGGCTCCATCGCGCTGCTCATCCTCGCGATCATTGTGCTCGGCCAGCTGGCTGCCTTTTTCTCCGGCGTGCTCTGGCCACTGGCCGTCGCGGGCGTGCTCGCCCTGCTCCTGCGCCCGCTCGTGGCCCGGCTGGAGCACCGGCTCAACTTTCGCCGCACCACCTCGGTCGTGGTGCTCTACGGGAGCGTCGTCATCGTCACCGTCGGCGCGCTCGCCCTCCTCCTCCCGCCGCTGATCACGCAGCTGGTGGACTTCGTCGGCTACCTGCCGACCCTGTGGGAAAAGGCCTCCGACTACATCGCCGCCCATTACCCCGAGTGGATCGCGCTCGGGAAAAAGCAGCTGGAGAACCCCAGCGTGAAATCGATCGCCGACAGCCTGATGAGCGAGAGCAAGGCGCTCTTCAGCCACGCCGTGCCGTCGCTCAAGGCGGCCTTCGGCGGCTTCCTCGACCTGTTCGCGTTCCTCACGCACCTGGCGATTATTCCGGTCTATCTGTTTTTCTTCCTGCTGATGCGCGGCGCCTCGACGCGCCACCTCGGGAGCCACCTGCCCTTTCTCTCCGAGAGTGTGCGCGGCGACGTGGTGTTTCTCGTCCGCGAATTCGTCACCATCATCGAGTCGTTTTTCCGCGGCCAGCTCCTCATCGGCCTGTGCATGGGCGTGCTCCTCGCCGCGGGCTTCACGATTGTCGGGCTGAAGTTCGGGCTCTTCGTGGGCCTCGTGTTCGGGCTGCTCAACATCATCCCTTACCTCGGCACCATCCTCGGCCTCGCCGTGACGGTTCCGCTGGCGTTCTTCCAGCCCGGCGGTGGCTGGCAGCTCCTCGGCCTCGTGCTGCTCGTGAAGATCATCGTGCAGTGCGTGGAGGGCTGGTTCCTCACGCCGCGCATCATGGGCCACTCGACCGGTCTCCACCCGGTCGTGATCATTGTGGCGATTTTTTTCTGGGGCACGGCCTTCGGCGGCGTGCTCGGCATGCTGCTCGCGGTGCCGCTGACGGCCTTCTTCGTGACCGCGTGGCGCCTCGCGAAGCGGAAATATTTTCAGGCGGGCGAGGCCTAAGCGGCAGCGCAACGAGAGCCGGGATATTGGGATGAATTTTCCGCGATCATCAGCTTTGGGTGGGCGGGCACGTCCCTGTGCCCGCATGGATCGTCCGCCATCATGCGGGCACAGGGACGTGC
>JAUYAK010000031.1 GCA_030693515.1 Opitutaceae bacterium | reverse complement strand
CGCCTGGACTACTGCGCCGCCCACGCCGCTGCCGCCCGAGGCCGCCGCCGCGCCCACCAGGCCGCCGCCGCCGACGCCGACGATCGTGCTGCGCCCGCTGATCTGCACGTCGCGGACCGAGACGACATCGCCGGTCTCGACGCTCATCGAACGCCCAGCGTTCGACCGATCGTAAATGGAGGTGCTGGAGGGCAACGTGCAGCCGGCGCCCAAGGCGACGGCGCCGACGAGAAGCGCGAGCAGGGTGGACTGCGGTTTCATGGCACGGGTGAGGTTGCTGGTTGCGACGCTGGTTGCGAACCGAAAGTTTCCCGTCGGTTCAGGCGTTTTTGCCGAAAAGCAGCCGCAGGGAGTTCAGGCAGACGATGAGGGTGCTGCCCTCGTGGGCCGCGACGCCCACCGCCAGCGGCACCGCGCCCAGCGCGGTCGCTATCACCATCACGACGACCACCCCCAGCGAGATGGCGAGGTTCTGCCGGATCACGGCGCGCGCGCGCCAGCTCAGGCGCAGGGCGGCGAGAAAATTCTCGATGCGGTCGTGCATGAGAATGACCTCGGCCTGCTCCAGCGCGGCGTCACTGCCGCGTGCGCCCATCGCCACGCTCACATCGGCGGCGGCGAGGGAGGGTGCGTCGTTCACGCCATCGCCGACCATGGCCACGCGCCGGCCTTCGCCGCGCAGCGTTTGGATGGCGGCGACCTTGTCTTCGGGGGACAGGCCAGCGCGGACCTCGTCGAGCCCCAGATCGCGGGCGACGGCCTCCGCGGCATGCCGCCGGTCGCCGGTGAGCATGACGGTCTTGATGCCCTTGGCCTTGAGTTGCGCGAGCACGCCGCGCGATTCCGCGCGGATCTGATCCTGGAGCAGCACGCGGCCGACGAGATCCTTGGCGATAACCCAGACCTCGCTCAACTCGGCGGCGGCGGGGGGCAGCTCCTTGGCCCACGCGGCGAGCGGGCCACTTTCGAGCAGCTCGCGCCGGCCGAGCAGCAGCGTCGCGCCGCCGACCTTGCCGCGCAGTCCCTGGCCGGTGAGCGACTGGAAATCCTCCAGCGCGAGCGCCGCGAGGCCCTCGGCCTTGGCGTGCCGCACGATGGCGCGCGCGATCGGGTGCTGCGACTTGGCCTCGAGCGTGAACGCGAGTTGCAGCACCTCGCGCTCGCGCCCGCGCGGGTAGCTCTCGCAGCCGACGACCGCGAGTTCGCCGGTCGTGAGCGTGCCGGTCTTGTCGAGGGCGACGGCCGTGATATCGGCCAGCTTCTCGATCGCCGCGCCGCCGCGGAAGAGCACGCCGTGCCGCGCGCCCCACGCGATGGCCGCGAGAATCGCGGAGGGGATGGAGAGCACGAGCGCGCAGGGGCTCGCGACGACGAGCAGCGTCATGGCGCGGTAGAAGGCGGAGCGCGTCTCCGCGGTGTTGGCAAACGCCGGCAGATCGAGGACGAGCCACCACAGGAGAAACATGGCGAAGGTCGCGCCGATGACCGCGTAGGTGTAGCCGGTGCCGAACTTGTCCGTGAACCGCTCGCTCGGCGCCTTCAGTTTCTGGGCGGTCTGGATGAGCCGGATGATCTTTTGCAGCGTGCTCTCGGCGGGCAGGCGCGCGACCTCGAAGTCCACCGTGCCCCACAGGTTGATCGTGCCGCTGAAGACCTGATCGCCGGGGCGCTTCTCGACGGGCACGGCTTCGCCGGTGAGCGCGGCTTCGTCGCTGGCGCTCTTGCCTTCCTTGACCACCCCGTCGGCGGCAAACGCCTCGCCGGGTTTCACGCGCACGCGCTGCGCGATTTGCAGGGCCTCGACGGCGACGTCGGATTCGGTGCCATCGGCGCCAACGAGCGTGGCGTGCTTGGGCGAGGATTTCAGGAGTGCGCTGACTTCGCGCTGCGTGCGATCGAGGGCGTATTCCTCCATCGCGCCCGAGGCGGAAAACAGAAACAGCAGCAGCACGGCCTCGCCCCAGGCGCCGATGAACATCGCGCCCACCGCGACGAGCAGCATGAGAAAGTGGATGTCGATCTCGCGCTTGCGGAGGTTGGCCCAGGTGTCGATCGCGGCGTCCCAGGCGCCGGCGACCAGCGCGACGAGGTAGAACGTGCGCGCGAGCCACGGGTGGGCCGGGGCCAAGTGCGCCGCCGCCACGCCGGCGAGGCCGGCCGCGCCGCACACGGCGGCGAGCGTGGCGAGCAGCCGCCACTCCTGATCCCCGGGCGCGGGCTCGGCCTTGATCTCGGGCCATTCCATCTCGCGCCACTGCCACATCTTCTCGGCGGTCTCGCAGTGGTCGCGGCCGATGACCATGGCGCCGCCGTCGCGCTTCACCGAGTAGCCGGCGGGCGCGCGGGCCGCGGATTTTGCCGCCAGCTCCTCGTCGATGGCGGCGAGGGTGGCGGCGAGTTTTTCCTCCAGGCCCTCAATCTCGATGTTGCCCAGCGTGGCCACGGCCACGGTCTGCGCCGCCGGATCGATGCGCAGGGCGCTGACCGACGGCTGGGTGCGGAGGAAGCGGACCAGCTCGTGGACCCAGTCTTTCCCCTCGTTTGCGGTGTCGGCCATGCGCGGCGAAATGAGCGCGGGAGCGCGCCCGCGGCAAATTCAATTGCGCCACGGCGGGCGCGCGCGCTTGGTTCCCGCTCCACGCATGATCGGAATCCGCGAAGACCCTGGCGCCGCGCCGGCGCCCGTCAGCCACGCGCCCGCCCTCGCCGCGAAGATTTTCGCGGAGGGCGGCTGGCTGCAGGGCGGCCTGCGCCTGGAGCACCGGCCGCAGCAGGAGGAGATGGCGCGTGCCGTGGCCGCGGCGATGAAGAGCGATGCGCCGCTGCTCTTCGAGGCGGGCACGGGCGTCGGCAAGTCGCTGGCCTACCTGGTGCCCGGCCTCATCCACGCCGTGGACACGTCGCGGCAGCTCATCGTCTCGACGCACACGATTTCGCTCCAGGAGCAGCTCGAGACGAGCGACCTGCCGAAATGCCGGAAGCTGTTCCAATCGACGCCGGAACTCGCGCGCTACGCCGACTTCAAGTCCGCCGTGCTCGTCGGCAAATCCAACTATCTCTGCACGACGCGCCTCGGTCATGCGCTCGCCGATCGCTCCACGCTGTTTGCCGATGCCGACTACGACGAACTCCAGCGCATCGCCGGATGGGCCGAGGCGACCGACACCGGCTTGCGGCACGATCTGCGCCCGCCGCCGCGCGCCGAGGTGTGGGACGCGGTCAACGCCGACTCCTCCGCCTGCTCGCGCAAGCACTGCGACCCCGTGAAGTGCTTCTACCAGCGGGCCCGCGCGCGGATGCGCTCGGCCAACCTCGTGATCGTCAACCACGCGCTGCTCTTTGCGCTGATCAGCGCGGGCGGCGCGCAGGCCAACGGCGCGACGACGAACACGCGCGGCGTGCTCTTTGCCGACGATTTCCTCGTGCTCGACGAGGCGCACACCGTGCCCGAGGTCGCGACGGCGAACTTCGGCCTCGCGCTCTCCAGCTACGGCGTTGATCGCGCGCTCAAGTTTCTTTTCAACCCGCGCACCAAGCGCGGCCTCTTCCGCAAGATCGGCGGGCCCGAGGCGCAGCAACTGGTGATCGATGCGCTCGAGGCCGCGAAGCAGTTCTTCGATTTCCTCGCGGCCACGCTCCTCGCGCCGCGCGCCATCGTGCGCGTGCGGGAGGAAGGGGTCGCCGAGCCGCTGCTCGACGGCCCGCTCGGCGCGCTGCACCGCCTCCTGGCCAAGCTCGCCGACAAGTTTGAAGACGGCCGGGATCGCGACGAAGTGCTGGAGCAGCGCCAGCGCATCAAGGCGCTGCAGGCCGGGGTGGCCGAGTGGCTGACGCTCGGCGACAAGGGCCACGTCTATTGGGCGGAGCGCGGCGGGCGGAAGCAGACCATCGTGACGCTGCGCAGCGCGCCGATCGATGTGGCGCCGGAGCTGCGGAAACACCTCTTCGGCTGCGGCACGAGCGTCGTGTGCGCCAGCGCCACGCTCGCGATGGGCGGGCGGATCGAGCCGTTTGCCGCGCGCATCGGCGCGGACGAGGCGCGGGCGGTGGCGGTGCAGTCGCCGTTCGATTTCGAGCGGCACATGCGGGTCTTTGTCGCCGGCGACGTGCCGTTGCCCACGCCGGGGGAGGCGAAGCTCGCCCTCGATGTGCTGGCCGACTACGTGGGCTACTGCACGCAGGCGGTGCGCGGCGGCTCTCTGGTGCTCTTCACGAGCTACACCGACATGCGGGCGGTGGCGGCGACGCTCGAGCCGGTGTTCCGCGCGGCGGGACGCCCTTTTCTCATGCAAGGCGCCGAACTCTCGCGCACGGAGCTGGCCAACCAGATGCGCGATCGCGGCAACGCCGTGCTGTTCGGCACGGACAGCTTCTGGACGGGCGTCGATGTGCCCGGCGATGCGCTCGCGCAGGTGATCATCACGCGCCTGCCCTTCGATCCGCCGACCCACCCGATCACGGAGGCCAAGTGCGAGCACATCCGCGACGCCGGGGGCAATCCCTTCAACGACCTCACGCTGCCGGACGCGCTGATCAAGTTCCGCCAAGGCGTGGGGCGCCTCATCCGCACGCAGACCGATCGCGGCTTGGTCACATTGCTCGATTCGCGGCTGCTCCAAAAAAGCTACGGGAAACTCTTCCTCGCCTGCCTGCCGCAGCCGGAATTCACCGTGATGACGCGGGAAACGCGCACAAAGAAATTTCATCCTTTCGCCTGAGCGCGCGGCGCGTAGCCTGACCGAATAACCCATGCTATCGCTTCGCGCTGCCGCGCTCACTGACATAGGCCGAGTCCGACGAGAGAACGAAGATCGGTGCATTTTTGACGAGCAGGCGCAGATTTTCGGGGTTGCGGACGGGGTGGGCGGTCTGCCCGGGGGTGGCGAGGCCGCGCAACTGACCGCCGAGCGCGTCCTGGCGGCGGTGAACGCGTTGCCGGCGATCACCGAGCCCGAGCTGGTCGCGGCGGTGCGCGAAGTAAACGAGTCCGTCATCAAGCTGGGCCGGAAGATGAGCCCGAACATGGGGATCGGCACCACGCTCACGTTTGGCTGTGTGCGGGATGGGGAGCTGCTGCTGGCGCATGTGGGCGACTCGCGCTGCTATGGCCTGCGCGAAGGCCAGCTGCTGCGCCTGACCGAGGACCACTCGGTGGAGAACGAGGCCCGCCTCCGCCGCGCCCGCGGGGAGATCGTCTATTACCACGAGTCCAACCGCAACGCCCTCACCCGCTGCATCGGCCAGCCGACACCACCGGAGGTCGACACGGCGTCCTTCACCCTCGCCGCCGGTGATCGCTACCTGTTTTGCACCGACGGCGTGACACGCATGATTTCCGACGCGGAACTCAAAGTCGCGATCGGCCGCGGCGATGACCCGCATGCCGCGCTCGCCGAAATCGTAAACCTCGCCGTGCGACGTGGCGGGCCGGACAACGCGACCGGAGTGCTGGTGTTTGTGAACGAGGACTGAGCCGTGGCGTCACGCGTCGAGCAGTTCCAGGCCCTCGTGGCACAGCAGCCGGACAACGAGTTGTTTCGCTTCAGCCTCGCGCAGGCTTTGGTTGCGGCGGGTCAAGGCGAGGAGGCGCTGCCGCACTTCGCCGCCTGCGTGGAAAAAAAGGCCGACTGGATGATGGCGCGGATTCTCATGGGCAAACTGCTCGTGCAACTCGGTCGCCGCGCCGAAGCGAAGCCGTTGCTTGAGGCGGCGCTGAATCTGGCCGTTGACCAGCACCACGAGGACCCGGAGCGCGAGCTGCGGGCGATGCTGCGGGAGCTATAAGGCGGATCAGGTCGACGAAACGCTGCGTCGCAGGAGGAAGGCGCCCGCGCCGTCGTGGCCGTCTTTCCACGGATAGCTGAGGACCGTCTTTTCCAGTTCCCACGGGCCACCGGCCTTGCCGAGGAGAAACGTCTTCACGACCTGCTCGTTTTCGACGGAGTCGATGCTGCAGGTAGAATAGACGAGCCGGCCGCCGGGCCGCACCATGCGGATGGCGGAGTGGAGCAGCGAGAGCTGCTGCTGGTGGTGTTTACGGAAATCGCCGGCCTGGAGCCGCCACTTCACGTCGACCCGATGGCGCATGACGCCGGTGTTGGAACACGGCGCATCAAGCATCACAGCATCGTAGATCGGGGGCAGCTGGTGGGCGCGCAGCGGGAGATCGAGGTTTTCGAGGGCATCCGCCTGCACGAGGGCGACCTCGACCCCGGTAACGCGGGCGAGGTTCTCTTTGAGGCGCTCGACCCTTGCGCCGGGTTGCTCGAGGGCGACCAGCCGCCCGGTCTTCATCGTGTCGGCGATCAAGAGGCTCTTGCCGCCGGGCGCCGCGCACAGGTCGAGAATGTTTTCTCCCGACTGCGGGGCCAGCAGGACGACCGGGATGCACGTGGAAGGATCCTGGAGGTAGAGCTTGCCGGCCTTCAGCAAGGCTTCGACGGCGGGCCAGTTACCCGGCTCGATTTCGAACATCGTGGGCCGGGCCGTGGGCTTGAGAAAGGACGGCGGCGATTCGTCGGGCGCGCGCCAGCGACCGTGGAGCGGGGCAGGGCGTTGGTTCCACTCCAGCAGCGCACGGGTCGATTCGGGGCCGAATTGGTTGAGCCAGATCTGCACGAGCCAGGCCGGATGGGAAAAATACTCGCCCAACTCGCCGGCGCTGAGGGTGAGAGTGGGGGCGGGTTCGGCGAGGGCGGCGGCGAGCTTGCGCACGACGGCGTTGACGAGCTTGGCTTCCGAGGCGCTCGCGAGCGATTTGGCCTGCTCGACGGCGTGATGAACGATTTTTGCGACGCGGGCGTCGTCGCCATCGCCCATCGCATCGATCAGTTCGAACCCGGCGATAAACAGCACGGCACGGGTCGCAAACCGCGGCGGGTGGGCGACGAGGCGCGCCAGGGCGGCGTCGATGCGCCCAAAATGCCGCACCACGCCCATCACAAGATGCTGGCACCGAGCGCGCTCCGCGGCGGCGAGGGTGCGGGGCAGCGACTCGAGCAGCTGATCGACGCGCTCCCGGCGGTCGAGCCACCGGGCGATGAGGCTAGCGGCGGCGGGCCAAGCCTTGGGAGCGGGCAGACGGGGCGTGGTGCTCATGTGCGCATCCCCCTGACCGCGCGGACGCAGAATTTGATGATGCAGACACTCGGTTTGACAAGCTTGGCCATTGTCCGCTCAACTCTCCCGTTCAGGCCCTCACACAAGCAATCATGAATTCCGAAGCCGTTTCCTCGCTCATCGCCAAATCCCCGGCCCTCAAGGCTTCCAAGTCCAAGCTAGAGGCGATGGAGCCGGGTGCATACGTGGTGCATCGCAGCTGGGGTTTCGGCCAAATCAAGAGCTACCACGAGGCCTCGCAGCGCCTCATCATCGACTTCAAGGGCAAGAAGGGCCACCCCATGGATCCGGCGTTTTGCATCGGCACGATGGACGTGCTCCCCGAGAAGCATCTCCTCGTCCGCAAGGAGACGGACACCAAGAAAGTCGTCGAACTCATCGCCGACAATCCCGCCCAGCTCGTCGTCGAGGCCCTCCAAGCCTATCCCAACAACGCCGCCACCGTGATCGAACTTGAGATCGTCCTCGCGCAGGTGGTGGGCGAGGAGAAGTTCAAGAAGTGGTGGTCCGTCGCCAAGAAGGCTGTGGCCAAGGATCCGCGCATTTCCGTCCCCGAGAAGAAGACCGAGTGCTACGTCGTCCGCGAGACGCCCATCTCCACCGAGGATGAGATCATGGAGCAGTTCAACAGCACCCGCTCCGCCCGCCGCCGCATCGCGCTGGCCGAGGAGCTGATGGACGCCACCGGCCGCAAGGACGTGAAGGCCGATTTCTCCGTCGTGCTCAAGGGCGTGGCCGACGCCGTCAAGGACTCCAACCAGCTCGATGCTTCCGAGCGCCTCTACGGCGCCGCCATCCGCGACGACCTCGCGCAAGCCGTCGGGGCCGAGAACAACTACGAGCCGACGCAGGCGCAGATCATCGCCAACGTCCGCGACCTCCCCGCCATCGCGGAGAAGATCCCGGTGCAGTTCCAGTCGCGCCTCCTCGAACTCATCCTTGAGACGCACCCGATCGAGGCCCGCGAGGTGCTCTTCAACCTCCTCAAGACCTCGCAGGGCAAGTTCACCACGGAGTGCATCAACTTCCTCATTGAGCACGGCCACGCCGACGAACTCGCCGCCACGCTCCGTCGCTGGCAGACCGAGCAGAATCTCCGCGCTCCCGTCCTCCTGTGGATCGTCAAGAACCGGCATTCGAAGAAATTCGCCAAGCTGCTCAACGACCTCATCTCGCCCCGCCTGCTCAGCGCGATCTTCTTCGCCATCGACTACGAGGCGCTGCAGGCCTCCAGCGCGCGCCGCATCCCGCTCGCCGACATCCTGAGCGAGGATACCGATCTCATTCCTGACCTCCTCTCCACGGCCGATCCCGAGACGGCCCGCGACCTCGCCAATACCCTCATGCTCAACCAGGGCTTCGAGGAGCTGACGAAGAAATCCCTGCTCGCGCGCTTCATCAAGATTTTCCCCAAGATCCAGTCGCTCGTCGCCGCCGATGCCGAGAGCAAGGAGGAGCAGCTCCTCGTCTCCCGCGCCAGCTACGACCGCAAGCGCGAGGAATACGAGACCATCGTATCGAAGAAAATCCCGGAGAACTCCAAGGCGATCGCCACCGCCCGCGAGCACGGCGACCTCAAGGAAAATTCCGAATACAAGATGGCCAAGCAAGACCAGCAGGTCCTCATGGCCCAAAAGACCCTGCTCGAGCGGGACCTCGGCCGTGCGCGTGTCGCCGATTTCAAGGAAGCCTCCACCGACCAGGTCAGCGCCGGCACGATTGTCGAAGTGCGCGTCGCGGGCACGACCTCCGCCTACACCATCCTCGGGGCGTGGGACGGCGACCCGGACAAGAACATCATTTCTTACAAGACCGCGCTCGGCTCCGCCCTCCTCGGCAAGCGCGTCGGCGACGTGGTGAAGGTCAAGGTCGGCGCGGGCGACGAGGACTACTCCATCGTCAGCATCCGGCGCTACGCGAGCTGAGGCCGCACGCTTTTCCCAGCCGCCCGGAGCGATCCGGGCGGCTTTTTCATGCCTGTCGCGTCCGGCGGGGTGAAAACCGCGCGCGACGAAAATTGCCTTTCGCCGCGGGCTCTTGCAGCGTCGCGCTCCGTGGACGCTTCGTGGGACATCCTGAAAATTCTCTCTGATCCGACGCGCGTGCGTCTGCTGGCGCTGGTCTCGCGCGAGGAACTCTCGGTCGCCGAGTTGCAGGAAATCCTGGGCATGGGGCAGTCGCGGATCTCCTCCCAGCTCGCGCTGCTGCGCGCGGCCAGCCTCGTCGCCGATCGGCGCGAGGGAAAAAACGCGTTCTACTCGGTGCGTCCGGGGCTGCCCGCCCCCACGGCCTCGCTCCTGCGGGCCGCGCTCGATTCGGTCGCCGGCCTGCCGGTGATGGCCGAGGATCGCGCGAGCCTCGATCGCACCCTCCAGAAACGCCGCCGCACGCAGGAGCAGTATTTCAACCTCATCGCCGGCCGGCTCGGGAAGCACTACTGCCCCGGCCGCTCCTGGGAAGCGATCGGGCACCTCGCCCTCCGCCTCACGCCGGCGATCGACATCGCGGACTTGGGGGCGGGGGAGGGCTTGCTCTCCCAGCTGCTCGCCCATCGCGCCCGCCAGGTCTGGTGCATCGACAACTCGCCGCGCATGGTCGAGGTGGGCGCCGAGCTCGCGCGGAAAAACGGCCTCGCCAACCTCGCCTACAAGCTCGGTGACATCGAGGCGGTGCCGCTCGCCGAAAAATCAGTCGACCTCGCGATCCTCAGCCAGGCGCTGCACCACGCGCTGCACCCGCAGGTGGCGGTCGACGAGGCCTTCCGCATTTTGCGCCCCGGCGGCCAGATCGTCGTGCTGGATCTGAACGAGCACGCGTTTGAAAAGGCGCGCGAACTCTACGCTGATGTGTGGCTGGGCTTCAAGGAGAGCACCCTGCACGGGTTTCTGAAACACTCCGGGTTCACGAAGGTCGAGGTAACCGCGGTCTCGCGCGAGCCGACCGAGCCGCACTTTGAGACGTTGCTCGCCAGCGGCACCAAGCCGGCCCGTTAGTGGACGCGGCGACGTTCGTGTGCCACCTTTGAGCCGGTCCTGCCATGAAACCCTCGTTGCTGTTCTTGCTGCTCGCGCTCGCCCCGTCGTGGTCCGCGGTCGCGGCATCGACCAAGGCCCGCGAGGAGCCGGTGTTTCTGTTCGAGAACCGCCGGGTCATCGTGGCCGTGCCCGAGGGGTTCGGCTCCTCGCTCACGCGCGACGAGAACGGGATGGCGGTGTTCCAGATCGCTGACGCCAAGGAGCGTCACAGCCTTGAGCTGCGGTTTCTGCCGGACCCGGATGGCCGCTTCGGCACGGCGCGCGCGCGGCGCGAGCAGATGGTCGAGATGTTTTCCGAGCATGTCGGCGCCTCGACGGAGCGGGGCATGCAGTTCGAGGAACTCGAGCCCAAGTCGGGCGCGGGCTGCTACTGCGTGTTCACCGACGCCAAGCTGGTCGGCCAGTCCAAGCTGCCGCCCGGAGAATATCTCCACCTCACCGCCGGCCTGAAGACGTGGCGCGGGGTCGTCGTGATCTTCCGGTTTTTCAGCAACGACACGGCCTCAGCCGAATACCGGGCGGTGATGGCCATGCTCCGCGAGAGCGTCCACGAGAAACCGGCGCCGCTGCGTTGAACGCGGCGCGGCCCGCGCTCAGAGCTTCTTCATCGCATACGCCATCGCGTCGGCGATCTTCTCGAGCTGCTCCTCGGTGTGCATCGCGGAAATGGCGGTGCGGATGAGGTCCTTGCCGGCGGGCACCGCGGGCGCGATCGACATGACGGTGAAGACGCCCTTGTCGAGGAGCGCCTTCCAGAACGGATAGACGCGCTCCTTGGAGCCGAGCACGATCGGCACCGCGGGCGTCTCGCTCTCCCAGGTGTCGAGGCCGAGGGACTTGAGCATCGCGCGGTATTTCTTCGTGTTGGCCCAGAGTTTTTCGAGGTGCTGCGGCTCCGCCTGCATGATTTCGAGCGAGGCCTGCGCGCACGCCGCCTGGCTCGGGCTGATCGCGGCGGAGAAGATCGTCTGCTTCGAGTGGGTGCGCAGATACTCGATGATCTCGCGGGAGGCGGCGACGAAGCCGCCGGTGCTCGCGAGGGACTTCGAGAGGCTGCCGCAGATGACGTCGACTTTGTCGTTCAGCCCGAAGTGATCGACGGTGCCGCGGCCCTGCCGGCCCAAAACGCCGAAGCCATGCGCGTCGTCGAGCACCGTGAAGCAGCCGTGCTCTTCGGCGATCTCGGACAGCTCTGGCAGGCGGGCGATGTGGCCCTCCATCGAATACACGCCCTCGATCACGAGCATCTTGGTCGCGTCTTGGTTCACCGCGCCGAGGACCTCGCGCAGATCGTCGGGGCTGTTGTGGGAAAAGCGCTCCACGGTCGCCATGGAGAGGCGGATGCCATCCCAGAGGCAGGAGTGGATGTTCTTGTCGGCCAGCACGACGTCGCCCTTTTGCGCAAACGACGCCACGCTCGAGAGGCAGGAGAGGTAGCCGGCGACGTGGATGTGGCAGGCTTCGCGGCCGAGAAACGCCGCGAGCTTCTCCTCCAGCTCGACGTGGTAGGCGCGGGAACCGTTCGAGGTGCGTGCGCCGGTCGTGCTCGTGCCCCACTTCAACATCGCCGCGCGGCCGGCCTCGATGACCTTCGGGTGAAACGAGAGCCCGAGGTAATCGTTGCTGGAGAGCATGATCGTCTCCTTGCCGTGCAACCTCACCGTCGTGCCATTCTGCGCCTCCATCGCGTGGTAATAGGGCGCGTATTTCAGGCGCATCTTCGTGGCGTAGTCGTCGCGACACCGGGCTTGGATGGCTTTCCGGTTTTTGGTGAAGAAAGAGAGCGCCATGAGCGCGGAAAGGTGAGCACCGGCCGTGCCCATTGCAAATTCAAAGGCGGGCCGCGCGTGCGCCCGCCGCCTCAGCGGCGCGGCAAGTCCGCCATCCACGCCGTGAGATCGCGCGCGTAGTCGGCCCACGTGCGGATGGGCCGCGCGCGCGCGGCGGAGGCCAGCGCCGCCAGCTCCGCGGGGGTGCGCAACAGGCGGGCGATCACAGTGGCAAGCGCATCGGCATCGACGCGGTCGAGCGCCACGCAGCCGCCGCCCGCCGCCGATTCGCCGAGGGCGCCGCGCGCGGAGCAGACGCAGGGTTTGCCGTGCGCCACACTCTCGATCACGGGCAAACCGAAGCCCTCGATCAGCGACGGATAAACGGTGAACGCGCACGCCGCGTAGGCGCGCGCGACCTCGGCGTCGCCGACCGGACCATCGTAGCGCAGCGGCCGGCCCGACGCCTGCAACGCGCGGAGGCGCGCGAGCGCTGCTGCGCCCGTCTGCGGATGCGCGAGCCCGATCAGGTGCAGGGAAAACTGATCGCCGGCGGCCCAGCGCGCCTCGCAGGCCTCGAGGAGCGCCCGGTGGTTTTTTCGACCCTCGATGGAGCCCACACTGAGGAGGGTGGGCGGGGTGCCGGGTGGGGATTCTTGCCCGACCGTCGGCGCCGCGGGGGGATCAATCCCCAGCGGGAGGGTGCGCACGGGCGGCGGATTTTTCACTCCAAGCCAGGACCAGTAGGCGGTGAGTGAGGCGCGCGAGTCCTCCGAGACGGCGGCGATCCCGTCGAAGGCGAGCAGCTCGACGAGGTAAGCGGGAAAGCGCCCGACTGTCTTCATGGGCGCCAGTTCGGGAAACTTCAGCGCGATCGCGTCGTGGAAAATCGCGACGCGCGGGCCCGATGTCGCCGCCATGAGCGCCGGCAGCGCGGCCGCGACGCCGGACGAGAAGACCTCGGGCACGATAAGACTGGAAGACTCGGGCACCGTGCCGCGGCCCCGCCGCAGCCGGCCGCGGATTTTTGCGAGCAGCGGCCACGTCGCCCCGCGTTTGGCGGCGCCGCCCTTCGCGGCGAGGTTGGCGTGTTCCCACGGCTCCAGGCCGCGCCACGTCCGCGCATGGGGATCGTGCGTGATCGGCCGGGCGCGATCCCCGAGCGCGGCGAGGAGGGAGCGGGTGACGCGCTGGATGCCCGTGCGCGCGCGGGTATGGCTCGTGTGCGAGAGATCGAGGAGCAGCGGCGCGGGCATGGCGGCGATCACGGCGGTCCCGCTGCGAGCCGCAAATCATAAAGGGCGAAGCCCAGCTCGCGCGCGCCCGGGGCGGCGTTTTCGCGGACCGGCGGCTCAGCGGTCGCAAACTCCAGCGCGATGGTGCGCGCCGTCGTCGCGGGCAGCGGGGCGCGGTGCGCCGTCGTGGTCGGACCGACCGCCGCCCGCCAGATCTCGCGGCCCTGGTGGCGGATCACGACAGTCCGTGGCACGAGGCTGCGCAGAGAAAATTCGAGCTGCAGGGGCCGCCCGCCCTGCGACCAGCGCTCGATCGCGAGTTCGCCGCGCTCGCGCGCCCAGAACCACGTCTGGCGGCGCGACTGCTCGCGGCCGAACCAGCCGTCGCCCGTGCGGACGATGGCGCTGGTGCCCCCGATGCTGCGCGCAGCGATCTCGCGCGGATCGTGCGGCACGTCGCGGAGCGCGAGCAGTCCGGCGAGCACGGTCATGTTGCCGGCGACGAGCCACGCCAGCGGTGCGCGCGTGCGCAGCACGAGGACGTTGAAGGCCAGGTTCAGCGGCAGGAGCACCCGCGTCGCCGCGCCGGGAAATCCTTCCCACACGGCGGTGCCGAGCAACAGCATCAGCCCAGCGTAGGCTGCGCCGATGCGCCACCAGCGGTCGGCATAGTCGCGCCGCACGGCGAAGAAGGCCGCCTGCACGGTGAGCCCGAGCGTCGCCAGCAGCGTGGTCCAGGCGAGGGGTTTGTCTCCCACCGTCGCAAGCGCGCCGATCGCGGCGATCCATTTTTCCACGAGGCCGGCGAGGGGCAGCGTGAAGTTGGCCCAGCCGGCGTCGGCCGGGCCGGCTGCCCAGCGCACATAGGCGAGCCAGGCGGCGAGCGGCGCGGCGGCGAACGCGAGACGCGCCGCATTGCGCCAGGACCACCAGGGGGCTTGCAGCGTGCCGATGGCCGCCAGCAGCGAGGTCTCGCG
>JAUYAK010000014.1 GCA_030693515.1 Opitutaceae bacterium | reverse complement strand
GGCCTCGAGCTGCGCGAGCACGAAGCGATCGATGGCGTTCGCGGGCCAGCGCGCATCGCGCACCGGCGGCGGCGCGGGTGCAGCGAGCGGGCGCAGCGACCACCAGGCGCGGGCCTGAGCCCAGTCGATTTCCGCTTTCTGCTTCGCGGCCGCCGCGACCTCGCCCGTGCGCGGATCGGGCGCTCCCATCCGCGCCCACGTTTCGAAATCTCCGATCACATGTGGCGGCAATTTTGTCTTCGGCGGCATCGCGAGGTCCTCGCTCGTATGGCGGAGCGCCTGCACCAGCAGGCTCGCGTCGGCATCGCCCGGCGCGATTGCCGGGCCGGTGTAGCCACCCTCGCGCACACCGGCGGCCGAATCGAGCACGAGGCCGCCCTTGATCTTTTTCGCGCCAGCGCTGTGGCATTCGTAGCAGCTCTCGACGAGCACCGGACGAATTTTCCCTTCGAAGAAGGCGATCTGTTCATTCGTGGCCTCGCGGGCAAACTCCGCCGCAGCCGCAGCCGGAATCGGCCCGTCGCCCGCCCAGATTTCGAGGCCTGAGAGGTTGCAGGCCCCATGACTCGCGCCTTTGGCCGCGACCGTGACTTTGCCGGCGATGCTCTCGGCGCGCCACGGCCCGAGGCGTTTCCACATGCCGGCCGCGCCGCTGTGAAATTTTGCGGCCACGACCTGACCGTTCACCAGCAAATCAAACTGCTCGTCGTGGTTATCCTCCCACACGTAGAGCACGACCTGGTGCGGCCCGGGCGCGAGGCCGGCGACCTCAAGGTCCACCTTCGCGCCCCACACACTGCTGCGAATCATCTCGGCGCGCGCGGCATCCGTGGGCGGCTTCAAGGCGACGCGCTGGTTGGCGAAGAGTTTCCCCGTCGCCTTGAAGTCCGCCGCGCCCGCCCCCGCCTCCCACGCGCGGCCGTCGATGGTGAGCGCCGGCCCGTTGAGGTTGATCGCGCGAACGAACTGTGCCGGTTCGGCGGCCGCGATTGTCCCGGCCGCCAGCAGCCCGCCCCAGAAGGACGCCAGCAGGCGAAAGGAGAACAGGCGAGGGGGCAGCGCGTGCATCTGGGGGACGATTTCGGAGCAAAGTGTCGCGCCCACGCCGACCTTGCCCAGCGAAAAAGCCTCCGCCCGGTGAAACTTGCGCCCACCCCGCCGCCCGGCACAGTTCCCGCCCATGCGTGACTTCGCCCGCTCCGCGGTCGCCGCGGCCTTGTTGATCGCCGCACCCGCCTGCTTGCTCGCCCAAGGGGCCGCCGATCTCGCGCCGCTCCGGCCCTCGCCCAAGCGCGCCGACCCGGCTGAGCCGCAGCCGGCCGACTGGGCGGCGTGGACCGCCGTGAGCCGGATGCACGGCCAAATCTCGTTTCAACTGGAGGGCGCGAGCGAGAAGCAGACCGACACCACAAGCCGCAAGCTCACGTCGGCGGAATGGTTTCGCGCCCGCGTGGAGCTGGAACTTGATCGCGATCTCGTGACGCAGAGCCCGCAGCGCCGCGTGTGGCGCATCGTCCGGGCGCAGGGCTCCGGCGGCATGAGCGGCAGCTACGAGATCACCGGCACGCTGCGCTCCCGGCATCAAGGCCGGACCGAGGGCGAGTTCTCCGGCCCGCTCGGTCTGCGCGCGGCGCCGGCGCTCGCGCTCAACCTGAAAAACGGCGAATGGGAATTCTCCACCCACCTCGGGCCCGTCACCCCCGGCACGCAGACCACGACTTTCAATCACCGGGATTGGAATCAGGTCACCGCGGACACCACCACCGCACCGTGGAACGGGGCACTCGGCGGCCACACTAACTTCAAGGCCGTCGCGCCGCGGGTCGCAATCGCGTTCGGCACTACCGCGTCGCGTCAGCTTGATCACCCGCGGGGCCTGGATGACCTCGGCGGGCGCGGCCAGAGCAACATCCGCGCGCACGCTGAATTCTGGCCGACGCTCGACGACGTCGAGCTGAAGGTCCGCATCGCCGACCACGCGACCTGGCGCCCCCGCGGCAACATCGAGCATCCCACCCGCCCCGGTGGCACGCCACTGAGCGTGACTGCCGTGCTCCGCTCCAAAGCCAGCGGCAGCCCGCTGCCGCCGGCGATTCGCGAGCTGAGGTTCGAGCTCAGCGACACCTCCCGCGAACCCGGCGTGTGCCTGAACTGGCCGCTCGGCGCGAAGGACACCGCGCCAGATTTGCGCCTCGCGGCGCCGCCCGGTTTCGAGTCCATCGCGCAAGCCGATGCCGACGGGCAATCCGTCGCCTTCACGCAACTCATGCCCCTGCCCGAGGGACCCGCCGGCGAGCAAGGCGGTGTGGCTCACATCGAGTCCTACGATTTCGGGGGGCACTCGACCCTGCGCGTCACCGCCCGGCTCCTCGATGGTCGCACCGTGACGGGCGAACTCGAGGAACCCGGTGGCTATCAGACCGCGTGGGCCACCCTGCCCTACTCCCGCGGCGACGGCTGGATCGCCGAATCCTGGCTGAAAGAAAACGGCCACGGCATGCGGGAGGAAAACACCGACGACGAAGACAAACCCGACGGCGACGGCCACGGCGGCGATGGTTTCACACTTTACGAGGAATACCGCGGCTGGGTCGTCGATGGCCGCCACGTCTCCGGCGATCCGAAGAAAAAGGAACTCTTCGTCATGAATCTGGGCGAGCCGGCCTTGCTCAAGGGCGTGCAACTTTTCGAAAATCTGAGCGCGTTAAAAGTCCACCGGCTCAAGGCCGGGGAGATGGACCCCGGGAAACGCGAGATGAACGCCAACCGCGCCAAGGGCGCGCACCGCGTCGTCCAGCACGGCATCGTGCTCCGCACCGACCTGTCGGTGCGCGGCGCGCAGACCGACATGGTGAGCCGCAGCGCCAACGACCTCCCCGGCCGGCCCAAATACGTGAAACAGATTCGCATCGGCCCGGCTTCACCTCCCGAAGACATCCTCGAGGCGGGCACCCTCGCGTCACTCGCCGGCTACCACGAGGCGGCGGTCGCGCACGAGCTGTTGCATGCGGTCGGGGTCGAGCACCACGGCGAGGGCGACTACGGAACTCAATTTCTCTGGCGGTTTGCCAACGACCCGAGATCGCGGAACTCCGAGCCCTTTTTCTTTGTGGGGTCGCTGATGCGTCCCACCCGCGTCACCCTATCGGAGGAGGACGGCTCGGATTACGCCCGCAAAATCGCGCCGGCGATGGAGGCGGCGAAGGAATTCTACGCCAAAATTTTCGACGCGAAAGGCCGGGTCACCGAGCAGAGAGCCAAGTCTTCCGAGACCAAATTCGACTACACCCTGGAGCAGGAAGCTGAAATCGAACTGAACGACGTCGTCGCCGGCATGGTGCGAAGACAATTCGTGGTCGGCGAGTGGCAGGGACAAAGTTCGGGCGATTCGGGCTGCGTGATTCGCTACTACTTCTCGACGATCTACCAACAGCAGGGCGACCCTTTCGCCTACTACCGCGTCGCCCCGCAATCCGAGCCCATCGGGCACGGCATCTGCCGCTCCGCCGACGGCACGGGCATCAACGCCCGCGACCGTTCCCCGCAATCCCGCTACGGCCCCGCCGCCGCCAACCGCGGCAATTGCCTCGGCCAGATTTGCGTCAACGACGCCATTCCGCCGAAAAAACGCTGATGCACTTCCGCTCCCTGCTTTTGCTGCTGCTCGTCTCGTTCGCTTCACTCCGGGCGCAGCCGACCGTCGAAGTGGCCCGTGCCGCCCTCATGCGAGGCGACACGACCGCCGCCATTGCTGTGCTTGATCAGCATCTGAAGACGCAGCCCGACGATGTGCCGGTATTGCTGCTCCGCAGCGTCGCCGCCGAAAAGGCCGGCGAACTCGCGGCTGCGGTTTACTTCTCCAGTCGCGCGCTTGAGGCGCAGGAGCAGTTGAATCCGGGGATCAAACCATTTCCGACCACGCTGGCCCGGCACCGCGCCTTGTTCGGCCGGCTCGTCGCCGCCCATCCGACGCCCGCGACTGCGGCCGCACCGGCGCGCCCTGCGCCGGCTTCGTCTGTTCCGAAACAATCCTCCGCGCCCCCCTCTTCCATGGTCGCGCCAGGCCAGCCCGCCGCCGCTGCCGGCGCCCTGCAATGGGCCGTCGCGGCCAAGGCCAGCAGCGAATATCGCACGACCAACTACGGCGCCAACCAGGCCACGGGAGCGCCCAACGTCCGCGCCTACGGCGACAGCGGCAACGCCTGGGCCCCCAAGACCGAGAACGCCGGCCTCGAATGGCTCGAGCTCTCCTACGCCAGCCCCGTGCGCGCCACCGGCGCGCGGGTCGTGCAGAACTTCAACCCGGGCGCCATCGTGCAGATCGCGTTTATCGATGCCACCGGCGCAGTCGCCGCCACGTGGCAGGGCCCCGATGCGACCCCCTACCCGCCGCGCCAAATCGGCGTGCTCGAAATCAAATTGCCGACGGCTGCGCCCGCGATCGCGAAACTGAAGCTGACTCTCGATACCCAACGCATCAAAGGATGGAACGCGATCGATGCCGTCGCGATCCTCGGCGAGCCGTGAGGCGCGGAACAACCTGCTGCGATCCCCCGAGCGGTCCCTTGACTTTAGCCGGCCCACTCAACTAATTCGGATTCGTGCCCACCCTGCGCCGCATGATTGCCCTGCTGCTGTTGAGCCTCTGGCTCCCGGCGACGATGCACTGTGCGCTGGAGGCGGCCGGCCTTGAGGTGGCCTTTATCTGCCACGATCACGAGACCCAGACGGCGGAACACTGCGCCGACGATGCCTGCCATGCGCTCGAAGGCGAAGCCTACACCGCTGTGACGCTCGCGAAACTGGTGGGCGAGGTGACATTGTCCGTCGTGGCCCTGCTGCCTGAGCCCTTGGAGCAGCCCGCCGTGAGCCTTTCACCCGAGCGCACCGATGTCCCTCGTGAACTGGGGCGAAGCTGGCAATTTCTCTCGCGCGCGGCCCCGCTGGCGCGTGCTCCGTCCACGGTTGTCTGAGCGCCTCGCCTAGCGAGGCCTGATGGTTCGTCCCCGCGCAACCGCGGGGTTCCGCCCTGCCCGTAGCGCGCCTGCGCCCGGCCGGGAAACTTCCCCTGCATTCCGGTGCTTCGTCTTTATGAACTCTCATTCCCGCTCCAGCCTCTTCTTCACTGTCGCGCTCGCCGTCCTGCCCATCTGCGCCGCCGAACGCACGATCACACTGACCGAGGCCCTCGCCCGCGTCGAAGCCGGCCATCCTCTGCTTCGCACACGCGACGCTGAGGCGCGCCTCGCCGCAGCGCGCACCGCGCAGGCCGCGGCGCGGCCCGCCGCCGAGGTTTCCCTGCAGTTTGAAAACTTCCTCGGCACCGGCGATCTCAGCGCCGCCCGCAGCCTTGAAACGACACTGCAGCTCAGCCGCGCCGTGGATTTCGCCGATCGTCGTTCCGCGCGCGCGACGGTCGCCGCCACCCGCAACGAGGCCGAGCAGCTCGCCTGGGAGGAGCGCCGCCGCGAACTGCACGCCGAGGCCGCGTGCCGCTTCATCCGCGTCGTCGCCGCCCAGGCCGCGCTCGCC
>JAUYAK010000119.1 GCA_030693515.1 Opitutaceae bacterium | reverse complement strand
TTTTGGGATCATTTTGAGTCTCTGCCATGGGTTCGGTTGTTGTGATGCGAGGCGGCAGGCTTGGAGTGCCGGAACGCGAAAGAGGAAGGCAACGCCCCGGAGAGCGAAGGTAAGCCGGGCATGGGGAGTGCCATGATAGGGAAACGTCACAGCGCGACATCTCCGTTACCCGTCGAAGCGATTTTCACAGCGCGTGCCTCGCGCCGGCCGAAGCTCCGGCGGACATGCCAAGGGCGGCGGACAAAATATCCCGTTCCGCCTGGTCGCTCCGACCGGATGAAACCCGCTCGGGCGCCGCGCGCCGCCTCAACGCGGCTGGTCCGACTTTCGCAAGCCGACGATATCGCCGCGAGCCTCGGACGCCACGCCCAGCCCCTGTTCCAGCAGGTGCAGGAAGGTCGCCAAATTATCGGAGCGGAAAAAGCCGCTGACTTCCAAGTCCGCGATGGAGGGATCGTCGATCACCAGTTGCACTGCGTTGTAGCGATTGAATAACGCCACGGCATCGGCCAGCCGCGCGCCCGTAAATTCCAGCCGGGGCGCACGCCACGCCAGTCGCTCCGCCATTTCGCGCGAAGAAATTGGCCCGATGGTCGGAGCCGCCGAGGCGGAAGAAAACCCGACTACGAGCCGGTTGCCGGCATCGACCGAACCGAGCGTCAGCGGCAAAGCCTCCGCTGGCGGCGGCGCGCCGCTCGGAACCGTCGCACCGGCCGGTCCGGCAGGTCGGTCCACCTTCACGCGCCCTTCCGTGACCAGCACGGTCACCGCGGTCTGATCCAAGCCGACAGCGAAGGCCGTGCCGACCGCGCGCACTTCCATCCCGGACACCGCGACGACGAAGGGTCGGTCCGGGTCTTTCGTCACATCAAAATGTGCTTCACCTTTCCGGAGGGCGACGCGGCGAACGGCACGGGTAAACTCGACAACGAAATCGGCATCCGGCCGCAGTTCGACTTTGGTGCCATCCGGCAAAATGCGCGTCTCTGGCAGCGAGACGGCGGCGGTCGGCGCGAAGGAACTCGCGAGCGGCGCCACCGACGGTGACGATCGACGCCAGACGAAGCCGGTCGCCATCAGCACGGCGGCGGCCGCCAGCGCCGCGCCGGTCCGTCGGCGCCGGCGCCGCGCCACGCGGCGGCGCACTTCGTGAACAAGGTTTGCGCCATGGCCGGTTTGCGCGGGGCGTTCGAATAACGACCACGTTTTCTCGTGCCGGGCGAGCGCGTGGGCGTGCTCGGGCACGGCTTTCCAGCGCAGGAATTCCTCGGCTTCGGTGGAAGTCATACCGGCGTCGCGACGCGCGATCCAAGCCGAGGCGGCGGCCTCGATGTCGGACGAAACGACACGGTGTGGGCTGGGCTGCATGCGTGGGATCATCGGAGGACACCGCGTTCGCGGAGGAACTGCTCGCAGCGGCGGTTGCCGCGGCCGATCTGCACTTCGACGGTGTTCTCGGAGAGGCCGAGGTGCGTGGCGATCTGTTTCTGGGAAAGTCCTTCGAATTGACGGAGCATGTAAACTTCCCGGGTGCGGTTGGGCAGTGCTTCGATAGCCGACAAAAGCAGCTCGGCTTCTTCGTGGCAACAAGCGCTGGCCGCGGAATCGGGCTTACTATCCATAACGGACAAGGTAGCAAAATCCGTTACTCGATCAAAGGGCGCACGCGAATCCCGGCGGAGCAAGTCGAGGGCAAGGTGGCGGGCCACGGTAAAAAGAAAGCCTTTGACGGCGGCGATGGGACGAACGGCCTGCCGTTTCCAGACGCGCACATAAGACTCCTGCACCACGTCGTCCACGTCGCGCACGGCCGGAAACGAGCCGCGCAGATAGGCTTTGAGCTGCGCTTCGTGCGGATGCACTTCCTCCGCAAACCAGCGCGTCTGATCGACGCTGGCAGATTCTTCAGGGACGTGGGAGGGAGGGTTCACGATTCGGCTGGGGAGAAAAGCGGCCTCGGTGCGGCGGGGCTCAGGCGAGGATGCCGCGCACGACGTTCGCCTTTTCCACGCCGGTCAGGCGGAAATCGAGGCCTTGGAACCGGTAGGTCAGGCGCTCGTGCTCGATGCCGAGCAGATGCATGATCGTGGCGTGGAGATCGCGCACGTGGACGGGATTTTCGGCCACGTTGTAGCTAAAGTCGTCGGTGGCGCCGTAGGTGAGGCCGGGCTTCACGCCGCCGCCGGCCAGCCACATCGTGAAGCAGCGCGGGTGATGGTCGCGGCCGGCCTCCGAACTGTCCCACTGCCCCTGTCCTGCGACCCCGCGACCGAACTCACCGCCCCAGACGACCAGCGTGTCGTCGAGGAGGCCGCGGCGCTTCAAGTCGGTGACGAGCGCCGCGCTGGGTTGATCGGTGTCGCGGCAGCGCGCCGAGCACCACGAAGTGAGCCGGCTGTGATGATCCCAATCGGGATGAAAGAGCTGGATGAAGCGCACGCCGCGTTCCACGAGGCGGCGGGCGAGGATGCAGTTCGCCGCGTAGCTGCCGGCCCTGCGCGAGTCGGAGCCGTAGAGGTTGAAAACTTCATCCGGCTCGCCGCGCAGGTCGGTCAGCTCCGGCACGCTGGCCTGCATGCGGTAGGCCATTTCGTATTGGCGGATGCGGGTGGCGATTTCCGGATCGCCGGTCTGATCGAGCCGCAGCTGGTTCAGTTCACCAAGACCATCGAGCATCCCTCGCCGCAGTTCGCGGGGCAGGCCGTCCGGATCGCGCAGGTAGAGCACGGGATCGCGCGCGTTGCGTAGCTTCACGCCCTGATAACGCGAAGGCAGGAAGCCGCTGCCCCAGTAGTGATCGTAGAGCGGCTGGTCGCTCGGGCGCTGCATCTTGGAGATGAGCACGAGGAAGTCGGGCAGGTTGCGATTGGTGCTGCCGAGACCGTAGCTGACCCACGAGCCAATGCTCGGCCGGCCCGCGATCTGATGGCCGGTCAAAAACTTCGTCATCGCCGGGGCGTGGTTAATCTCGTCGGTGTGCATCGATTTGATGAAACACACGTCGTCGGCGACGCGGGCGAGGTGCGGCAGCCACTCGCTGATGGTCGCGCCGCTTTTTCCGTGACGGGCAAATTTCGTGGCGGCGGGTTTGATCAACTGTTTCTGATTCGAAGTCATCGTAGTCACGCGCTGGCCCTGCCGCACCGAGTCCGGCAATTCGACACCGGCCCATTTCATCAGGCCGGGCTTTTCGTCGAAGAGTTCGATCTGCGACGGGCCGCCGGATTGCGTGAGAAAAATGACGCGCTTCGCCTTCGGCGCAACGTGCGGAACGCCGGGGAGCCCGATCGCTTCGCCACCCGCGGTGGTCGCACCGGCGGCGCGGCCGAGCAGCGAGGAGAGAGCCATCGCGCCGAGGGAAACGCCGGTGCACTGGCCGAGAAAATAACGGCGGGTGATGTCGAGTGAGCTCATGGGTTGAGACAAAATGGGCTTACGCCTCGCGATGCAGTTTATAGGGATGGACGTTGCCGCTGTTCCATTGGCAGACGTAGAGGTCGCCTCGCCGGTCCACGCAGACGTCGTGGCAGTTTTCGAAGACGGGCTGATCCTGTAGCATCACCTGAAGTCGTCCTTCCCGATAGTCGGGCGCGTGGCCGCCGGGATTTGAGACCACGCGGTCGTTTTCGTCGAGGATGGTGACGAAGCCCCGCTTCTGCCACGCCCGGTAATCAGCGGGCTTGGCCCCAAAGCAAACGCCCGAATATAAGTGGCGGCCGGCGATTACGGGACGGCTGACGTAGGCACCCGGCAGATAGACGCCCCGCACATGTTCGCCCTCGAGTGTGAACCAGTTGAACTCGTTGCGAATTCGCTCCGTGCAGACCAACAGCGGCGTCGGTCCGCGGGTGTCGAGCGCGATGCCGTGCGCCTGCATGAACTTGCCGGGGTTGATCGGTTGCATGCTGCGCCCGCCGAACTTGCCGAGATATTTTCCCGTCCGGCCGAAGCGCAGCACGAACTGAGAACCATAGCCGTCGGCGACGTAGATGTCGCCGTTGGGCGCGATTGCCGTCTCCGTGGGACTGTAATTTTCGTTGTCCGCGTAGGCTCCGCACTGCGACGCATGCGGCAGCTCCAGCACACTCTCGCCGTCCAGTGTCGTCTTCAGCACCCGTCCGCTCCCGGTGTCGGTGAGATAAAGGAACTCGCGGCCATCCGGCTCACGATTGATGGTCAAGCCGTGGGCGCCGCTGAATCCTAGCGTCCAAGACCCGACCACCTCACCCTTGGGATCGAAGATGAGCACGTTATTCTGCTGGTGGTTCGTCAGCAGGAAGAGCCGGTCGTCGCCTGCTTGAACCATTTCATGGCAGTCCTTCACGGGAAACTTGCCCGGATCCGCCCGACTCCAGCGCAGGTCCGCGCGGTAGCGAAGCGCCCCGTGGCCGATGATGGTGCCATGCAACGCCGGTGCGGTCTTGCTCTGGGCGCGGACGAAGGGTGCGGCGAATGCACCGCCCAAGAGCGCGAGCGAGCTGTGCTGCAAAAATGCGCGGCGCGTGGGGAAAGTTTTTTGGTTACTCATGGGTGATGGCCTCATCGAGGTTGAGGGCGAGGCTCGCGACGACCGTGTGGGCTGCGAGATCGGGCAGGGAAACCGCCCCGTCGGGAGCGTGCTGTCCGATGCGCAGGAAAGTGGCCGCGTCGTCCGGATGGGTCCGGTAGTAGGCGAGAGCGCGGCTGAGTTCGCGCTGGAGGACGGTCAGCTCGGGTTCGCTCGCTTCGCGCGACAAGACGTGTCGCGCGAGGAGTTGCAGACGCTGGCGCGGGCCGCCCTCGAATCTCAACATTGCGGTGGCGAGCGCGCGGGACGCTTCGAGATACGTTTTGTCGTTGAGCAGCGTGAGCGCCTGCAAGGGCGTATTCGTGCGGCTGACTCCCACCTCGCAGGTGCGGCGCTGGGCCGAATCGAAGAGGAACGTGGGCGCGATCGCCCGCCGCCAGAAGGCATAGAGGGTGCGTCGGTATTGCGCGGCACCCTCGCTCGGTTCGTAGCGGAAACGCCCCATGAACATTTCCTCCCACACGCCTTCGGGTTGATACGGTTTTACAGGCGGACCGCCGATCACGGGGTTCAGTAGTCCGGCGGCGTGAAGCGCCGCGTCGCGCAGCATCCAGCTCGGCAGACGGAAACGGGGACCGCGGGCGAGGAGGCGGTTCTGCGGATCGCGGGCGAGCAACCCGGCGCTCGCAGCCGACTCTTGCCGGTAGGTCGCGCTCGAAACCATCAGGGTGAGCAGGTGCTTCACGTCCCAGCCGCTTTCCATGAACTCCACGGCAAGCCAGTCGAGTAGTTCTGGGTGCGTGGGTCGTTCGCCCTGCAAACCGAAGTCCTCGGGCGTGCGCACTAGTCCCGCGCCAAACAGCATTTGCCAGAGGTGATTCACGAGCACGCGGGCCGTGAGCGGATTTTCGCGCGAGACGACCCACCGCGCGAGGCCGAGCCGCGTCTTCGCCTCGCCCTCCGGCCACGCGGCAATGGCGGCGGGCACACCGGGCGGCACCTGTTCGCCGTGTTTGTCCCAGACGCCGCGCTCCAGCACAAACGTGTCCCGCGGCACGGCACGCTCCGCCAGCACCATCACGTTCAGTTTGCCGGCAGCGGCCTTGACTTCCCCGAGCTGGCGTTTGGCGCGGTCAAGCGCGTCGCGCGGCCCCTGATACGGCGCATGATCCTCGAGGAATTGTCCGAACAGCCGGGCGCGCAGCTCGGGCTCGATTTTGGCCGCGTCGTCGACGGCCGCCGTCGCGAGGTCCGCCAGCGGCGCGGGCCTCATGCCGTGGACGGCTTCGCCGCGCTGGTCGCTCGCGGAGAGCCGGAACCGGCCGATGTTGGCGTCGCCTTCGGTGGAGCGCTGGCGGAGTTCGAACACCAGTTCCTCGTCGGGCGCGAGTGTAAGCGGCTCGGTGAGGGCAAAGATCGCCGTGTGCGGTGCGGTGGCGGGCGCGCCCTTCGTGGTCCAGCCGTTGCGCGGATCGTCGTCGAGCACGCCCTTGATGTCGCCGTAGCTGCGTTCGTCCTTTTGCGGCGCTGAATAGTCCGCGACCGCGGAATTGACGGTGAGATCGCGGAGCTGCGAACTGCCGGTGCGGCGCACCTGCACTTTGATGTCCGTAAGGATGAATTCACCCGACTGGCCGCGGGAAAACTTGCCGGCGGTGTGCGCGTCATGAGGCAGCACCTCGAGTTTCAGTCCGGTCAAGCGTGGCAGCGGCACGGTGGCGATGAAGCGATAGTCATCCTGCTTGGGGTTTGGTCCGCCGGCCTGCACGGTTCCGTCGGCCTCCGCAGTGAGGAGAGTGCCTTCGCTGGATTCGAGCGTGGAAGCCTTAAGCACGCGCCAAGCGGAGAAGCCGCCGCGCACCTCGGCCAGACGGGCCGCGAGCCACGCGGCGAACGGCACTTCGGCGGCGGAGCGGGCGCGGGCCTCGGCCGGTGCGCGTTCCGCGACGACCGCTTCGGCGTCGGCCAGCGCCCGCGTCGTCAGCGACGAGCGGTAGGCGAGGTAGGGTTTCGCGGCCACGCCCGCTTTGCCGTCCTCGTCGATGCTGTTGAAGAACGCCGTGAGGCTGTAGTAGTCCGCATGCGAGATCGGATCGAATTTATGCGAATGGCACTGCGTGCAGCCCAGCGTCAGTCCCAGCCACGTGGTGCCGACCGTGTTCACCCGGTCGATGACGTAGTCCACGCGCGATTCCTCGGGATCGCGGCCACCCTCGCCGTTGGTCATGTGATTGCGATGAAAGCACGTCGCGAGTTTCTGCTCCGTCGTGGCGTTCGGGAGGAGATCGCCGGCAAACTGCTCGATCGTGAATTGATCGAAACGCATATTGGCATTGAACGCGCCCACGACCCAGTCGCGCCACGGCCAGTTGGTGCGATTGTCGTCGCCCTGAAAACCGTCGGTGTCGGCGTAACGCGCCGCATCGAGCCACCACATCGCCATGCGTTCCCCGAAGTGCGGCGAGGCCAGCAACCGCTGCACCACTTTGCCGTAGGCATCCGCGGTGGTGTCGCGGAGGAACTCGTCCGTTTCCTCCACCGTGGGCGGGAGGCCCGTGAGGTCGAACGAGACCCGCCGGATCAGCGTGTGCTTGGCCGCCTCCGGTGAAAAGGACAGCCGCTCCTTGTTCAGGCCGGCCGAAACAAAATGATCGATTACCCCGCTTTTCGGCGCGCTCGGGCTGCGCACCGGCTGCTCGAACGCCCAGTGCTTGCCCCACACCGCACCCTCGGCGATCCAGCGGCGCAGCACGCCGGCCTGCTCCGTGGTGAGCGGGGGCTTGTGCGATTTCGGCGGCGGCATGATTTCGTCGTCGTCGGTTGCAAGAATGCGTTTCATCAGCTCGCTGGCCTCCGGCTTTCCGGGAACCACGGCGCGGACATCGTCGGACGTGGCCCCCTCGCGCGTATCCAGCCGAAGGTCCGCTTTGCGGTGGCTTTCGTCGCGCCCGTGGCAGCCAAAGCAGTTGTTCGAGAGAATCGGCAGGACGTCGCGGCTGAAGCTGACCGGTTCCGTCACGGGCGCGGACCACGCCGTGAGTGGGAGGAGAATAAATCGCCATGCCGGCGGCAGGGCAATGGAACGGAGGGACAAACTAAACATGGTGAATTTGCGGGAAGAAATTTGTGATGCAGGGCGAGAATGCGGCGGTTTCGTCGTTCAACCGATGGCCGGGTCCGCAATAAGCCGGCAATGCGACGGGATTCCCGGAGTCGAATTGCGGCCGAGAAACATCCGAATGAGGGGCCGCTGCCGTGTGAAACCGGCGCGTTCGACGAACTCCACGACCTCCGAGTTCTGATTCGGGACGGTGCAGACGACTGCTTCGCCCGGCACCTCCGCCAGCAAGGCACCCAAGAGCGCGACGCCTACGCTGGCGTCGGCTGCGAGGACCGGGCCGGCGCACCAGGCACGCGAGCCGGCACGCAGCAGACCGAAGCCATCCACCTCCCCCGCCGCATCCAGATGCACGTAGGCGCGGCGGCGCTGCTGCGCCAGCCCGCGCAGCACGCGATGCCGCGGCACGCCAAACGCCGCATCATCCAACGCAAAAATCCGCGGCCAGTCGGTATCGCGCAGGGGTCGGATCATGGGTTCCACCGACCGGGGCGGACCCTCAGCGGCCTTGGTCGCCCAGCGGGTGAGCGTCCATTCATCCAAAAAACCGAGTTGATCGTAGAGCGTCTTGCCGAGCGGCGTTGCGTCGAGCTTGATCGAGCGGATGCGCCGCTCTCCCAAGCTAGCGATACAATGACCCAGCAGCGCGCGGCCCGCTCCGTGGCGACGTTGAGCGGGATGCACGAGCACCATGCCAATCCACGCGAGATCCGTGCCGTAACACACCGTCGTCGCGGTCCCAGCCGGCACACCATCGACTTCGGCCACAAAGCACCCTGCGGGTTCCCACTCCAGGAAGAGACGCCAGTCCTCGCGCGTCTGATTCCAGCCGGCGCATTCGCGCACCTGGTCGGCGAACGGCAGGTCGGACGAGGTCATTGGGCGAATGTGTAGCCTTTCGGTCATGTGGAAGAATTGGGCGGAAAGGTCAGTTCGGACCGCGCAGAGGGCGTAACGGCGGCAGGGCGATTACCTTCTTTTCGTCCGCTGCATCGCGCGTGCGCAGCACGACCTCGGTGACGTAAAAACTGTCGTCCGCCGTGATGCGCGGAGGCGGGCCGCCTCGGAGAAATTTCACGAACTCGACAAATAGGTTCTCCGTCCCGCCAAACGGGATGCGCTCCGTCCGGTCCCCGGTGATCAGGGAGATCGCCGTGTCGCCCTCGTTCACTTCGATGACGCCCTTCGTGCCGATGACCCGCAGACGGTCGTCGCTCGACGTCTTCGCCCACGTGGGTCGCAGGTAGTCGAGGCGCGCCGTGACCGAGGCACCGTTGGACAATTGCGCGAGCACCGAGGCGTGGTTCTCCGTCTCGCCCATTCCGGGCCGTCCGATCGTTCCGTGAAAGGCGGCGACCTGCGTGAAATCGAGTCCCGTGATCCAGCGCACGGTGTCCAGCGAGTGGATGCCGATAAATGGAATCGTGCCGCCGAGCCGGGCGCGGCTGCTGAACCAGGCCGGCCGCTCGCGCCACTGGTAGGACTTCTGCGTCGTCACCTGGCACACCTCACCGATGTCCCCGCGCAAGATGAGCTCACGCACGCGCACATTCTTCGGCTGGTGGCGCAATTCCAGCAACATCGTGAGCTGCGATTTCGATTTTGCGAACGCCGCGCGCAGCCGCTCCAGGTCGGCGAGCGTCGTCACCAGCGGCTTTTCGGAAACGATGTGGACGCCGCGCTCGATCAACGTCAGCAACTGTTCCACGCGCTCGCCGTTCTCGCCCGCCACGCAGCACACCTCCACCGTCGTGTGATCCACGAGTTGCCGCCATTGGTTGTAGGCGCGGGCGTTTTTCAACATCGGCTCCCTTTTCATCAGCGACTCCAGCAACTTCGGATCATCCTCCGACACCGCCACGACCTCCACGTCGCCCAGCTGCTTCGCTCCCGTCAGCACCGTGCCGACATGGCCTTTGAGACCGATGAACCCGAGTTTCAAACGCGGGTGACTGGCGCCGCCCGGCGGGGGCTCCTGAGCCACCACACACGTCACCAGACACAGCAGCGAGGCGATGAACCGTTGCGCGTTCATGGTGTCTCCAAAACCTCCAGCGCGAACGGCGAGAAGAACGTCGTTTGCCCAAACCCCTTGCCCATGCTGTTGAGGTTCCCGCCGGTCGGCAGGGCGGCGCGAAAGCCCTCCCGCAGGATGCGCCGATGTTCGGGGTTGCCGGTGCGCTGCACCTCGTAGGCGATCCCTTCGAGCGACAGCAGGAAGCCGGCGGTGTTCTTGAACGTGAGAGTGCAGGCAGTGTAGCGAAAGGCCTTGATGTCTTCCATCCAGCATTCCCGAATCATCTGATCGACGCCGACGGTGATGGCTTTGAGCACGTCTGGATCGCCGGTGACGCGGTGGTAGCGCGCCAAGGCGCCGAGCGTCAGGCCCTCCATGAACGGCACGTTGCCCTCGCAGCGGGGACCGCCGGCCGGATGCAGACAATGGCCGACGGCGAGTTTCACCACCCAGCCGCGTTGCGGATCCAAGTCCTGTTTCAATACCCGCCAGGCACTGGCGGCTGCTTCCAGATATTTGGCGTCGCCGGTGGCTTCGTAGGCCGCCAGCACCAAGATCATCGGCCAGCCCAGACCGCGAATGTGCGTGCCAGCACGCGTCGGCATGTTGGCCGCCATCGCGTCGGCCGCCAACAATGCCACGTCGCGGGCGCGGCGGTCGCCGGTTAGGTAGTAATAGTTGAGGTCGCCGCTGATCCAGACATGGCCGAAGTCCGTGCTGTGCCCCATTTGGTAGGATTTTTCCACGGGCAACGGGGCGTTGGTGTAGTAACCGCCGGTGTGGTTAAGGCTGTGCCGCCAGATTTGGCCGACGACCGGCGGCGGACCGTAGCTGTTCTGAAGATGTGCGTTGGTGGCGTGAATGACATCCACATCGATATGATGCCGCGACGCCTGCGCGCCGCGCTCGAAGTAGCGCCGCTCGCCGGTGCGCAGATATTGGATGAACATCCCGTAGGCCAGGTCGTATTCCAAGTTACCCCAGTTCACCACACGCTCGCCGAACCAGTCGCCGTAGTTGAGCATCCCGTATTCGCGGATTTCGTCGCGGCGCTTCAGATGGGCGGTCAAGGCGCGGCTGAACCACGCATCGTAGCCGAAAAACTTGTCCGGTGTCGTCGACGTAGCGGCGGGCGGAAACTCACCCGCCGCCCGGGTGGCGCTCGCGTAGGCCGGTTCGCAGGTGGCGAGCAAGGGCTCCTCCGCCGCTTGAAAAAATTGCGCCAACTTTCCCGCATCCGCCGGTCCCGCGAAAAACGCGGCCCACACTTCGTGCGTCTTGGCCAGGCCGACCTTGAACGTGTGCAAGCCGCCGCGGAGCGCGTAATAAAGTTTGTTCTCCTCCTCGAGCGGTTTGCCGTCGTAGAGGCCCGCCGGAAAATCGGGGCAAATTCCCAGCGTCACCGCGCCGTCGCGGGCCTCGATGGCCTTGGGCCAGTGCTGCCAGAACTCGCGCAGGCCGAGCGCAAATCCGCCCTTGCCGCCTGCCACGGCGGCCCAACCAACGGCGTGCGCGCCGGCGGCCTGGCCGTCGCGGTCGTAACGCTTCTCATCCACTTGAAACACGCGCCCGCCTGTCGTCGTCCGGCCATCGAGCACGGCGGATGCGCTGCGGCCCGCTTCCGGTGCGAGTCGCGCGGTCACCCCGAGTTCCTTGATGCCCGTCATCAATGCATCCGGCTGGTCGTTGGTGAACGTGTAGTCACAGCGCACAAACGGCTGCCCTCGGAAAGCATGCAGGCGCACCACATAACTGAACATCGCCCCGCGCGCATCCGCATGGCGGCCGGTCACGCGCACGCAGACGCGCAGCGGTCCCGCTTGCTCGACCACGATTTCCGCCGGTGCTTGGTCTGCAGCGAATCGCCGGAAATTCGGGTCGCGGACAAACAGTCCGCCACGGTCGGCGCTGGTGATGCGCTCATCACCGGCGATTTTCCCATCGCCGTTGAGGTCGGCCCACACCGCGCCGAACGGATTGAATCCCTCCTCGTTCAATTCGAACCGAAGCCGGCCGGTTTCAATCGTCGTGCGGCGGTCGCGGGTGCTGACCCGCACCGGGTCAGGAACAGTCGGGCGCGATACCGTCGCGCCGTGGCGGAGCGTGAAGTGCTTTTTCTGATTCGCCGCCAGGTCCACCTGAAAATCCAGCAGCAGCCACCGCACAGATCCGTCCGGCCAGCGGGCCAGCACCTCGGTTTGCAACGGCACGGGCTGTCCGTCCAGGGTAACGAGGGCCGCGTTCCGGTCGTCGGGCAGCACTCCCTGCGCAAACGGAACTCCCGACGTCACCGGCCAGCCCTGGCGCGTCACGCCGCTGGGCTCCGTTACCGAGAGGGCGACGTCTTGGGCCGTCACTTGAGATCGTGTCAGTTTGCCCAGGCGAGGCTCCGCTTTGGGCAATTCCCGCATCACCAGTTCCACCATCGCCCTCGCGCCCTGCTCGTTGAAATGCGTCGCGTCGTCGGGCTTGTTGGCGAATTGCGCGTTCGATTTTTCGCCGAGCTGCGCGAACAGCTCGCCGCTCGACGCGTGGAGATCGATCACGGGGACTTCCTTTTCCGCGGCGACACGCTTCATCGCGTCGGCGTAAGGTCGGAGATTGTCCTTGAGCGTGCCGTCGGGATTGAACGTGCGGCGGTGCATCGGCGTGACGAAAATCGGCGTGGCGCCGATGGCCCGCGCGTCATCGACGTAGCGCCGCAGGTAATCCGAGTAGTCCGTGGCGGCATCGGTGGACTCCGGTTTGTCCTTCGCATGCGAATCGTTGTGGCCGAATTGAATCAGAATCACGTCCGGTTTCGCCGCCCTCGCCTTCTCCCAGCGGCCTTCAGCGATGAAGGTCTTGGTGCTGCGCCCGCTGCTGGCGAAGTTGAGCACCTTCACCGTGCCGGGCTGAAACCTCTCCTCCAGATACAGGCCCCAGCCGCGGTTCGGCTCACCCGCAGGGTAATCGCACACCGTCGAATCGCCGAGGAGGGCGAGACGCAGTGGCGGCTCGGCGGCGTGGGCGACGCTGGAAAGCAAGAGGACAAGAACGAGGCGCAGGGTTTTCATCGGCGGAGTTCGGCGATGCCGTTTTTGAGAGTGAAGACCGTCGCCACTTCGCTGTCCGTGAGCGCGCGGCTGAAGACGGCGAGGTCATCGAGCCAGCCCGTGTAGCCCAACCCGAGCGTGAGTGCGCTCTGCTCCACCTGCCAGTTGAAGCTGTTTTCCCAGCCGGTGAATTCGCCCATCCTGACACCGTCGAGATACAGCCGGCCCCAGCCGTCTTTCGCGCCGGTGTTCGCGTTGCCGAAGGTGAAGCACACGTGCGTCCACCGATCGCGGCGAAACGGCGGCTGCTCGACCGCGACCAGCGGGCGGCGCTTCATCTCCTCATATTTCGCGTTGGTCGGATTCCATAGCCGCGTGATCGCCATGATCACGTATCGAAAATGACGTGGCGTGTGGTCCTTGCTGAACTCGACAAACATATTCCCCTCGCCCCACGCCTGCGCGACGAACTGCACCGGATCGCAATAGCCCGGCGCGAGACCCTGCTCGGGATCGAGCCTCATCCAGAATGAACAGCTGCCGCTCCAGTTCTTCGCCTGGTAGCCGAGGTTGCGCTCGCCCTTGAAAAAAACCTGCTCTTTTGTCTTGTGCCGAAAGCGCAGCGCCGCGCCGTATTTGCCTTCGCCCGGCGCGACCGCAATGGCGTCGCCCGCGTGGAGACCCGGCAGCGCGGGCGTGCGCGTGCGGTCGGGGGCGGTATAGATCTGCGTATCGCCTGCGGCGAGGTCGGCGTGCGGACCGAGGTCAAACGACGCGTGGAAGAGCAACGCGGATTTCAACGCATCGGCGGCACCCAACGGACAGACGAGCGCGAGGGCGGCGGTGAAGAGCAATGCAGGTTTCATGGCGGGTGGTTCGATGGGCGCTTCGGGGTCGATTTAGGGACGCACCTTCATCAATCGCGTGCCGTTCGCCGGCAGGTCGAGGCGCAGGGTGAGAACGGTGAACCGCCGGTCGTCGCTCTCGACGGCGCTTTCCCTTCTCCCGCCCTCGATCCGGTAGTCTCCCTTCGGCAGCACGAATACCACGCGGGCGTCAGGGGCGCCCGCACATCGACCAGGGCCGTGTTGCGATCGCCGCTCGCGACGAACGCGAGATCGCCCGAAGGCGCCGGTCAGGACGCGAAACCCAGTGACGCGGCAACCCACGCCGGTGCCGTCCCGGCGGTGCACGACGCGGACGCGATGCGCCTCGTCCACGGCCGAGCGCAGCAGCACGACCTCGCGGTCCTCGACCCGCGGGCGCACGTCGCGCGTTTTGACGCCATCGACAAAAACCTCCAGCAGGCCGAGGTCAGGCGGGCCGTAGTTGTTGGGCGGCGTGAGGGTGTCCAAGCCAAGGACGAGGCCGCGTCCGCGGCAGGAAACTTCCAGTGCGGCACCCTCCTCGACGGTGGCAAACGCACGGGTCGCGGCGAAGCGGTGACTTGTCCACGTCCACGCACCGGAGCGCTCGACCCGCGTGGAGTCGTTCGCCGCCCACTCCGACGTCTGGCCCCAGGCGGAGAAACCCGGCAGGATCAACGCGAGGCCCAACGCGAAGGTGCGGACGTGGAGGCGGTGGCGCACCGAGAGCAAATGGGGTGAATGGATCATGGATTGCCTTTCGCGTCTCCGATTGGAAGCTCGCCGCACAAGGCCAGCGCCTTCAACGCCTGGCAGGTGGCGATGAATGTCGTGAAGTGATATTTTCCGCGATAGAGCGACTGCATCCACCAGCGACCGCTCACGCGTTGCTCGCGCTTCAGCCAGGCGATTCCTCTTTGAATGCGCGCATCGCCCGCCGGCACGCCGCTCTCGCGCAGCAGCACGATCGCGAACGCGGTCATGTAAGAATCGCTGCCCGGATCGGCGGCGTCGGACTGGCTGGCGATGAACTGAAGCGTCGGGTCGCTCACCTCGACGCCCCAGTTGCGCGGATCGGACATGCGGCGGGTGGACCAGCCGCCGTCGGGCAATTGTTTTTCCCAAAGCAGGGCCACGGCGGACTCGCGCTCCGCCTTCGTCACGAGATCGGGCATCACGGTGGCGAGTTGCAGGCGCAGGGCGCGCTCATAGTCGTTGCGCGCCTGGCTGCCGCGCAGGAAAAATTTCATCCGGTCAACGCGCCGCAGGAGATCGGCGTCCTTGAGCGACGCGAGCCAGCCCGGCGCGGTCGCGATGGCGCGGGCGGCTTGCAGCGTGAGCTCGTAGTCGGTGGTGAAATGCGGAATCTCCACCTCGCCGAGCACGAGATAGCCGCCGTGGCCCGATTGCCGCAGCAGCATGTCGCGCAGCGCTCGTTCGGTAGGCGCGCTGAGTTTGCCGGTGACGTGCCGGTCCCATTCCGCGAGGCCGGCTGCGCGCCACACGGAATTTTCCGCCTGCGGATAGTAGGTCACGCCCGCGTTCACCTTGGGCTCCGGCAGTTCTTCCGGGATGGTCCGCACAAAGAGGGCGAGAATCTCTTCGCTGGGCCGGCCGACCAATTTGGTCAGGGCCGGTCGCTCCATCAGGTAGGAACCGGTCGTGTGGCACGCCACGCACCGTTTCTCGCGGGACCACGCGCGCGCACCATCGTCGAGATATTTCAGGGCCGACTGAATAGTGGCGGCGTCGAACGTCCCGACTTTCGGCTCATCCGCCGTCGCGGCCGGCACCGCGATGCCTTCGGTCTGATATTGAAACGCTGGCTTGGCCAGATGCGCCGCGGCGCAAAACGCGAAGTCGGCGGCCACGAGCGGCAAGAGGGCGCACACGCAGATGCCGAGTGCGCGGCGCGTCACGGCGGGAATCGACGAACGTGGCTGCGGGTCAGAAGTGCGGCCCCATGCGCTCATCGCAGTCGTCGAGGTCGTGATGGCTGGTCTCATCCCGCGACCTCAGGGCACGCGCTGGGCGCTTTCGTCAGCGTAGGCTTGCCACTCAGCGGCGAGGGCCCCGGCGTTCTCTGCGCCGGTGTAGACGACCATCCGGTGGCGCACCGTTTCGGATTTGCCCCGTGCAATCACCCAATCGCCGGCAATCGCCCGGCTCGGGCTGACGCCCATCTGGCTATCGACCCGCCACGGGAGCGGATGGCCGGCGTTTTTCGGGTGATCGAAGATCGCGATGCGGGCCGCATCGGAGCGGCCCTCGATTTTCAGACCGACATCGACCCAGCGGGCGCGCTGGCCGTTGGCGCGCTCGTTGCGCTGGCCGTCGCTGTTGGTCGCGCCGCCTGCCATGCCGGCGCGCCACGGCATGCGGAGGAACAGCCCGCCGTAGTCGTATTTCGCGACGGTGAGATCGACAAGGCCTTCGCCCTTCCATTCCAGATCGAGCAGATAGCGGTTGCCGCTGTCGCGCATGGTCCAGACCTGCGTTTCGGTCATGACGGCCTGACCGGCAGCATCGAGGAGATGGTAGACCGTGGACCACTTCACCGCGTCACCCTGCGCGATGAGCAGATTGCTCGAGACCCGGCGCCAATAGTCGTTGCCGGGATTGTGGAAATAGTCGCGGCCGTTGACGCGCGTGAAGCCCCAGTAGAGTCCCGTCTGGTGCTTGTGGTGGCCCGGGCTGAACTCGGTGAGCACGCCCTGGCCGTCGGGCGCGACAATCGGATGAAGATAAGGCCGGAAATCCGCGCGAGCATTCTGCGTGAGGATCGGCTCGGCTGCGCCGTGGCGGAAAACCGCAATGGCCTTGGTCGCGGAATCTTGGCGCAGGGTCAGAGTGGCGGCTCGGACAACAGTGGGAGTGCCGGCCAGCGACAGGACGGCAACAAGGATGAAGGAGGCGCAGCGGCCGCGGGCAGACCTGAGCCGCGGCATCGCAGCGGCAGCCCACGTGGATTTGTGAAGAGTGCGGCGATGCAAAGCCGCGGGTGCAGATTCAGTTTTCATGGTGGAACGCGGACGGACAGGCATTGGCAAAGCCGGCTCAGTAGCCCACCGCTTCGCGGTAGGCGCTGGAGAACGAGATCGCGAGGACGGCGTTTTCGGGGCCGATGTTCGCGGCGTTGTGCAACACGCCCTGCGGGATGCTGACGGTGTCGCCAGCATTCATCTCGACGGTCACTTCATTCATCGAGTGGCGAATCTTGCCGCTGATCACGTGCAGGATCTCGTCGCAGTTCGGATGGAAGTGGCGCGGGTTGGACTGGCCGGGTTTGATGATCGCGACGCCCGTGGTCATCGTCCGCGAGTTCTTCATCTCGGCGGAGGTGAACCAGCGCAGTTCACCCCAGGGCATGGCGACGACTTTGTTTTCGTCCTTCTTGTTCACAAGGGAGGTGGCGACGACCGGGGCGGGTGTCGCGATACCGTCTTTGGGCACTTCGATCTTGGCGGTCCACGCGATCGCATTGACGAGGAGTTTTTGCAGCTCCGGCAGCTGGAGACCTTTCATGTAATGGCCGCCCGTGAAACCGAAACCGCGGCCAGTGCCGCGTTCGTAGGCCCATGCGAGCATATGCGTGCCTTTCTTTGCGGGCGTGGCGGCTTGCTTGGCTGCGTCGCCGTATTTCGGCGTGACCTCGGCGCGCAGAATCGGCGTGACGTTTTTTTCGTCGCTGACGACGAGCGTCGGATAAAACTCGTCCGTATAGGTGAAGGCGCCGACGCCGGCGCTGATCGGGTGGTGCGGCGAGACGGGATTGAGCGTCACCTGTTCGGTCGTGCGGTCATACATGCCGTTGCGGCGTGCGCCGAGCCACGCGCCGAGCGGAATCGTGGTGTCGCCGGGCGGGACGGTGGAAGCCTGATGCAGGCAGACGAGGCCGGTGCCGGCATCCATGAGCTTCTGGAGATAAGCGTTGCGCTCAGAGTTGCTCAGAGGCTCGGGTTTTTCGCCCACGCCATCGAAGTAGCAGACGATGGTTGCTGCGCCTTTGAGAACGTCGAGGTCGGCGGGCCAGCCGCCGGTGTAGGCGAGCACATCGACATCGGCAAACGCCGGCGAGGCCTTCAGCCACGCCGCCATCAGAGGGATGCCATTGGGGAAATCGTGCTCGCCGGGCCCGTGGCTTTTCTTGCCGCCGATGAGGACGATTTTTTTCGCGAGTGCGGGCGACTTGAGGATGGCAGCGCCGAGGTTGGGTGCCGGCGGCGAGGACGGCTGCGCGACCGCCGAAAAGGCGAACGCGACTGCGGAGACGAGGGCGGCGAATCGCGCGGGGCGAAGGGGACGGAGTGATGTTTTCATGAGTAAATTGAGGGGTTGGGGGCACGAAGTTAGAATCGTATTTCCACTTCGCGCCCGTCGAACGCGACGGTCCGCTCGGTGGGCGCGGAGCCAAGGCGCACGGCAAAGGTGCGTGCGCGCGGGCTGCCCGTGCTTCGTTCGGCAGTGATGCGCAAGCTGCGGCTGGCGTCGTTCCAGGCGAGCCGCGTCCGCGTGCCCTGTCTTTCAAGATAGGCCAGGGTCGCCCCGTCATCATCGTAGAGTGTGAACTCGCCGTCGGCGCCGGGAAAAATCCGGAGCGTCGTCGGACCGGCGACCGGCTCGTCGGCGTATTGGCGGACGGGATCGAGCGGGATGATCGCGCCCGCGCGCGCGAACAACGGGAGCGTAGCCAGGTCGACCGCGCGGGTGATTTCGCGGCCACCTTCGTGGCGCTCACCGGTCCACCAATCGAACCACGTCCCCGCTGGAAGATAGAGCGTGCGCGCCGTTGCACCACGTTCGACCACCGGCGCGACCAGCAGATCGCGCCCCCAGAGAAATTCGCTCCCGCGTCCCGCCGCCTGCTGGTCCTGCGGGTAGTGCAGCCACAGCGCCCGCATCAGCGGCAGACCCGTGTCGTGCGCCTCGCGGGCCAATGTGTAATTGTAGGGCAGGAGCCGGTAGCGCAGTTCAAGATAGCGGCGGCAAATCGGTTCGACGGCGGGGTTGGGCCACTCCGCAGGATCGAGTTTCTCCTCCTCGGGCCGGTTCGCCTCAAGCGGCCCCGTCTCCGTCGTGCTCCAACCCCACGGCAGGCGTAACTGCCACGCCCGCCCGTGCGAACGAAAGGACGGGCAAAAGGCGGAGAACTGAAACCAGCGCACGAACAGTTCCCCGGTCAGTTCCGGAGTCACGTGGAATCCTCCGGTATCGGTGCCCCAGAAGGGCGTGACCGTGAGCGAGTGGTTGATCCCTACCGGCACCTGCGCGGCGAGCGTCGCCCAGCGGGAGGTGACATCGCCCGACCACAGCCAGCCGCCGTAGCGCGCGATGCCGGTGTAGCCATTGCGCTGGAGATTCCATGGTCGCTGGCCGGGCCGCGACGACAGCGGCCCCTGATAGTAAAGCCGGGCGCGCGCGAAGAGCGTTTCGTTGTCCGGCGTGTCGCCCTCGTCGGGCCACCAGGCGTCGACCCCTGCGGCGAACACCGGCTCATGGCGGCGCCAATAGGCCGCGATGTGCGTGGGATCGCCCGCTGCCCCCGGCTCGCCGGGGATCGAACCGTGCAGGACGCCGCCATCCCACTTGCCGTGGAGTGTCTGCTTCGTCCCGTCCGCGCGCGTGACGACGATCGGCTCCGTGGGTGGAGGGACCACATGCACGGCGACCTTGAAATTATGGCGGTGAAGTTCCGCGAACACCTCCGCCGCCGGGCGGACAAAGACGCGCGGGTTGAACTCCATGGAATCGAAGCCCCGGTTCCAGCCGACCGGCGTGAATCCGGTCCCGAGGTAAATCACGGCATCGCACGGCAGCCGTTTTTCGCGAAAGGTCGCGGCGACCTTCAGTATCTGCGTGGAATTTTCCAGCGTCCGGTGGGATTGCATGTAGCCGAGCGCCCAGCGCGGCGGGAGCGCGGCTGGCCCGGTGAGTTCCGCCATCTCGCGCAGGAGCGCGAGTGGTTCATGCGCGTCGAACACGATCAGATCGATGCCGGCGGGCGCCTCCGGCCGCGGCGTGAAGCGCCCGCGTTCGGTCCGCAGATCGAAAGCCCCGGCGCCCGAAACCACGAAGATCGCCCACCCCTCCGTGCCGACGACGTAGGGCGCGGCGATGCGCGCCCCGAGCGTCGGCCGGTCGGGATTTTTCTGGCCGTTGAAGAACGGATATTCGCGGCCACGACGATCGAATTGCGGGCCGCCCTCTCCGAGCCCGAGGATCGGTCCGGCTCCGCCCGCAAAGAGGAAGCCCGGTGCCGCCGGATCGAACTCGATTTCCTGCAGCGTGCGCCCGGTGGCGTCTTGCACGCGCACCTTGAGTGGATCGGCGGAGACGCTGACCGAAAAATTTCCGACGCGCATCTCGCGCACGCCATCGACGGCGCGCGTCCGCAACGGGGCCGGCGGCCATTCGCGCGGCAGCAGCGCCGGATGCCGCGACAACACCGCGCCATCGGTCCCGACGCCCACGACGAGGCGGACACTGTGGGGCGTGCAGGGCAGCACCGCCAATTCCGCCGGGAGCCCGGCATAGCGGAGCGCCGTCTCCGCGCTCCAGCCGGCCGGGCCGGCGAGCACGCTGAGCAGCACGAGGAGGTGTCTTGCGGTGATCATAAAGGGAACGAGCGGCGCGAAAAGTTTGGGTCAGCGCGACGGCTCCGCAGCCGGCGGCGGTAGCATGAGGAACGTGAGCAGGTCCTTGAGGCCTTGGGGACCGAGTGCCTGATCCAAACCGGCCGGCATGAGCGAAACCGGCGAGACCGTCATTTCCGCGATGTCGCTTTTCGGCAGCGACCTCGGCGCGCCGCCGGGCGTGGCCAGCAGCACAGTGGAGGCGTTGTCTTCCAGCAGCACGGCGACGAGCACCTCGCCGCTGCGGAGCTTGAGCGAATAGGCGACGTGGTTCGGATTGATCGTGGCGTTGGGCTCGACAATATCTTTCAGCACGGAGGCGTAGTCGCGATCGACCAAGTTCGAGAGATCAGGGCCCACACGTGAGCCCTCGCTGTTGAGACCGTGGCACATCGCGCACATCGCAAAGAGTAGTTTTCCTTTGTTCCAATCACCGCCTGCAAGTTCGGGCGGCGGCGCCGGCTTGATGGCATCGGCCGCCGGTGTTGCCCACGGCACCAGCACGCGACGGAGTGCGAAAGCCCGGGGGCGCGCGTCTTCGGCGGTGGACCAGTCAACATGGAGCGCGGTCGGGGCAGTGCCACCCGTCGGCACGGAAACCTCCACAGGCAACCAGTGATGTTCGCGCGAAGGAAGCAGCAGCAAGCGGGTGGTGGCGGCGCTCGATTCGGACGCGGTGGGAGACGTTCGGCCCGGCGCGGACACTCGCGGCGCCTGGCCGGAGGTGAACGCCACGTTCACGCGTTCCGCGGGGAACGTGTGGTCGAGGCGCGAACCGGGTTGGAGCGCCGGCCGGAGCATGTTCCAGAGATCGAGTTGGGCGCGGAGCGTAAGCGTGCCGGGCTGTTGCACGAGTTCCCAGAGGCGGGCATGTTCCGCACTGGCCGTCGTGAGTCCCCGAGCGACGTCGAGATCGAGATGGGGAAGCCAGCCGGACCAAGTCTGCCCTCCGTCGCGAGCGACCCAAGTGGCGACGGCTCCGGTTTGATCGGCCGCGATGCTCACGACGGAGGCTTGCGGCAGTTCATCGGGCAGCCGCTCGCGAGCGCGCGGCCAGCCGCTGATGTCGATGGCGGTCGTAAGCGCAGCGCGACGCTCGGGCGTGCGAATCAGCAGCGTGCGGCGGTCGGGACTGACGGTCGCGCCCAGCACAGGCACGGTCTCGCGGGGTGCGGCCTGTTGCTCGTTGACGGCCCGATACCCGGGGCGGAACGACTCGAAACGATCGCCTTCGCGGATGTAGAGACCGGCGGTGAGAGTAATCCGCCGGGCGAGGTCGACCAGCGCCGCGTCGGCAAGCGGCCGATCAAACGTCACGCGCAGTTCCGTGGGGCTGGCGGCATGGGCGAACACGGGCTGTGGCGCTGCGAGATCGGCGCGGGTGAGTTTGAACAACCGGCCGCGTCCGGTCGCACCTGTGCCCCAGTCGGGCGGTCCGCTGTGCGCGGAAACCACGAGATCGCCGCGTGGCGAGACGCATTGGTCGATCGTGAGCCAGCCCATGGCGGCGATGATCTGGGTTTGCGCAACGTAGCCGGCGGCGGTCTTGATGAGCTTGGTGCGATAAATCTTCCCGCGCGATTCGCCCGCAACGAAAGCATCGCCGCGCCACCAGTCCGGACCGAAGACCGGGCCGCCGTTGACGGGCTCGTTGAAAAACAGGCCGCACGTGCTCTGGTGCTGCGGGCCGTAGTCGAACGCACTCGGTTCGTCGATCACTCCGGGCAGATACTTCGGATGACGCGGCGGAAAGCCGTAGTGGCGGCCCGGCTGGATGTGGAGCAGTTCGTCGAACGGATTGCCGTTGGGCATCCAGGTGGCGCCCTCCTGCTCGGTCGCGAAGAGATCGCCAGCGGCGTTGAGCGCGAGCCCGAAGCTGCACCGGATGCCGGTGGCGATGACTTCGCGACGGGAAAAATCGGGCGAAACCTTGAGGATCGTGCCGCGCTCGCTGGAGAGCCGGTAGCCGGCGGCGGTCTTTTCCTTGTTGAGGAGATAGCCGTTCTGCGAGTTGGCCGCCTCGAGGCCGAAAAATACCTGACCGGTCGCGTCGACGGCAACGCCAACTGCGTCGGAGGCACCGCCCGGATATCGCTCAGGCACGACCCAGTTGCTGGCGACGACGATTTCCTTGTCGGCGCGATCGTCGCCATCGGTGTCGAGCTCGAGGACCACCTCGCCTTTGCGCGCAATGAACACGCCGGACCCGAGCGGGTAGCCAGGCGGGGTGAGCGCGAGATTGAGCGACAAATGCGAGCGACCTGGATCGTAGAAGACGGTCGCCTGGTCTTCGAGGCCATCACCGTCCGTGTCGGCGAGGACGAAAACCTTTCCGCTGAAGGAGAGCGCGACGAGTTTGCCATCGGAACGGTAGCGCACGGCGTTGAGATTCGGCAGATCGACCGGCAACGCGCGCGCAGCGAAACCGGGCACCAGCATCTGAACGGCCGCGGCGTCGGCCCCGCCAGCCGGACCGGACTTGGGGGGAGTTTTTGCAGCGGCGCCGGCTGGAGCCTCGGCTCCGCTGACACGCCCCACTCCTCCAAAAAAGCAGAGCATGATTCCCCACACGGCAATCGCGCGTGGCCGGCACACTTTGTTCAGAAGAGGATTGTTCATCTTGAGGGTCACCCTTGCGTGAAGGCCGGGAGTTTCACGATCTTGCCGCCGGCGAGGGCGGACTCGTGGGCGCAGAGGCCGACGCAGGTCCAGTTGGCGGACTGCACGGCGTTGGGCATCGGGTCGCGATCCTCGACGAGCGCGCGGAGGAATTCGTGCGCGAGGTGCGGGTGCGAGCCGCCGTGGCCGGCGCCTTGCGTGAAGCTGAGGTGCGTCTTCTTCCCGAGATCGTAGACGCCCTTGGTCGTGAACTTCTGGATGCCTTTTGGCAGGCGTTTCGCGTAGTCGGGGACGGTGATCTTTTTTGGTATCTTGTGCTCGGGGAGCTTCGCGGTGTGCAGCACGTGTTGCTCGTGCTCGATGAGCGTCCACTCGAAGGATTTCTTCGAGCCGTAGACGTCGATGCTCTCGCGATATTGGCGCGCGACATCGAAGAGCGAACGGATGATGCGCGCGGTGAGATCGGAGTCCTTGAACTTGATGTGCGCGGTCTCGACCGCGAAGGGCGAGCCGTAGTGCTTGATGAGTTCCTTGCGAATCGTGCCGGAGCCGAAGCAGGAGACGTATTCCGCGGTGGCATCGGTGAGCGCGAGCATCGGGCCGACGCAGTGCGTGGCATACCACATCGGCGGGAGGCCGGGCCAGTAGTTGGGCCACCCGTCCATGTCCTGCTGGTGGCTCGCTTGGAGGAACTGGATTTTGCCCAGCTCGCCGCGGTCGTAGAGTTCCTTGATGTAGAGGTATTCGCGGGCGTAGACGACCGTCTCCATCATCATGTATTTCAGGCCGGTCTTCTGCGTGAGATCGACGATGCGTTTGCAATCGGCGATGGAGGTGGCCATCGGGACGGTGCAGGCGACGTGCTTGCCCGCCCTTAGCGCGGCGATCGACTGGCGCGCGTGATCGGGGATCGGGGTATTGATGTGGACGGCGTCGATCTCGGGATCGCGGAGCAGCTCGTCGTAGTCGGTGTAGCCCTTCGGAATGCCGAAGGCGTCCTGGATGGCCTTCAGCTTTTTCGGATCGCGCTGGCAGACGGCGACGAGATTGGCGTTGGGGTGCGTTTGAAAGATCGGGATGAACTCGGCGCCGAAGCCGAGCCCGACGATGGCGAGGTTGATTTTCTTTTCGGACATGGGAGGGAGTGCTGGGAGGTGATTGAAACGAAAGCCGAAAATGTCAGGGCTTGGATGATTCGGTCGGGGTGGTGAGGAGGAAGGTCATTAGGTCGCGCAGTTCGGTGGCGTTGAGACTTTTTTCGAGGCCTGGCGGCATGAGCGAAACCGTCATCGGCTCGGTTCTCGCGATGTCGCTTTTCTTGAGTTTGGCGACGGCGCCACCGACCTGCCCGATCTGGAGTTCGTAGGCGGATTCGCCGAGGCGGGTGCCGACGGTCGTCGAGCCGTCTTTCATCGTGATGACGTAGCCGACACCGTCGGGATTGATCGCGGCGTTGGGTTCGGCGATGTCGCGGAGCACGCTGGCGTAATCGCGGTGGACGAGGTTGCCGAGTTCGGGGCCGACGCGCTTGCCGTCGCCGCGGAGCTGGTGACACGTGGCGCAGGCGGCTTTGCCGTTGAACAGCGCGCGACCGGCCGGCCAGTTGCCGCCGACGATCTCGGCGATTTCGCGCGGAGCGAGATCGTGCGCGCCGGGTTTCGCGAAGGGCACGAGGAAGCGACGCGTGCCGAGGGCGCGCGGGCGCGGATCTCGCGTCGTATGGTAGGACACATCAAGGGTGCGCGCGGGAGTGGTGACGGTGAGCGTGAGTGGCAGCCATTTTTCTTCGCTCACGGCCGCAACGGTGACGTGGGTTTCACGGTCGCTCACCCGCAGGAGCGTGGCGCCGGGCGCCGTCACCGCGAGGGTGGCGTCGCTGAGGAAGACGACGGTCACGGTCTCGGGCTCAGGGGTGTAGTCGAGTTGCGCACCCGGTTGCGTGGCGGGCTGGAGCATCTGCCAGAGGTCGAGCTGCGTGCGGAGGGTCAGCGTGCCGGCGGTGACGGATTTTTTCCACAGGTCGTCGTGCATGGCGCTGACGCGCGTGAAGTCGCGCGCGGCGGTGAAATCGGCGTGTGGCAGCCAACCGCTCCACGCGACGCCACGGGCATCGCGCCAATCAGCGGCGAGGCCGGACAGATCGTGGGCGACGTCGAGTTCTTCAGGGAGCGCGATCGCGTAGTTGACGGCGGAGGCGCGGGGCGCGGTCGTGAGCGTGACGTTGCGACGGTCGGCGGAGAGGCGGGCGGACTTCACGGCGACCGCGCCGCGCGGCTCGTTTTGCTGCGCCTTGACGACGGCGTAGCCGGGGCGGATGGCTTCGAGCCGGTCGGCGGCGGAGACGTAGCGGCCGGAGTCGATTTTCGTGTGTGCGGCGGCTTCGGCCCACGCGGCGGCGGCGAGCGGACGATCAAACGCGATGACGGTTTCCGTTTCACTCGCCGGCCACGTGAGGACCGGTTGTGGGGCGGATCGGTCGGAAAAACTGATTTTGAAAATGCGACCCTCGCCGGTCGGTCCGTTGCCCCAGTCGGGCGCGCCGGTGTGGCAGCAGACGACCAGATCGCCCGTTGGCGAAATCGCGCAATCGACGGCGAGCAGGCCGAGATTCGCGATGAGGTCCGTGCGCGCGACGTAGCCGGCGGCGGTCTTCGCCAGTTTGGTGCGCCAGAGCTTCCCGCGAGATTCGCCGGTCACGATGGCATCGTCGCCCCAGAAGTCGGGGCCAAAGCGACCGCGACCGGGAGTCGGGCCGTTGAAGCGGAAGCCGCACGTGCTTTGGTGCTGCGGCGCGTAGTCCCACACACTCGGCTCGTCGATCACGTTGGGGAGATGCACAGGGTGGCGGGGCGGGAACCCGTAGTGTCGGCCCGCTTGGAGGTGGAGAAGTTCGTCGAGCGGGTTGCCATTGGGCACCCAGGTCGCGCCCTCCTGATCGCTGCCGAAGAGATCGCCGTGGCGGTTCCACTGGAGCGACATGATGTAGCGGAGGCCGCTGGCGAGCTGCTCGACTTTGCCGTCGGGCGTGATGCGGAGGAGACAGCCGCGGCGTTTGTCGGGCGAATAATGATTGGTGCCCTCCTTGTCCTTCCAATAGGCGTTGCTGTAACCGGCGTTCCCCATCGTGAGGTAGAGCGCGCCGTCGGGGCCGAAGGCGACGGCCATGGCGTTGTCCACGCGGCGATGGAGGAGCCATGGGGCCTTGGCTAGTTCGGGAAGGTCGAACCCGCTCGCGAACACCTCTCGGGTCTCGGGCACGCCGTCTCCGTCGAGGTCGCGAAACCGGATGACTTCGCTGGTGAGGACGAAATACGGCTCGCCGTTTTTCACGGCGACGCCGAGCGGATAATCGGGACTGGGTTTGCTGGAGAACGTATCGACTTTGTCTTCGAGGCCGTCGCCATCGGTGTCGCGCAACACATGAAAGCGCCCGTCGTAGCCGCCGGCGAAGAGCCGGCCATCGGGGGCATATTCGAGGTTGTTGATGCTGGTGAGCTGCACCGGCAGCTCGCGAATCGTGAAGCCGGGGACGAGCATCTGGATGCCCTTCATCCGCGATGGCTCGGCGGCGGAAAGCAGGGCGGCGCTCATAAACAGGGTGAGAAAGTATTTTGGATTCATGGGAGGATGGCGGCGGGTTTTTGAGCGAGGTTGGCGAGCAGCTCGCCGGCACAGGCTTCGGCGAACTCGGGGGCGTTGATCGTGCAGTCGAGTTCGACGACCGGGATGTCGCGGCGGAGGTTTTCCTTCAGCGCGCCGAAGAGAGCAGCATCGGCCGCGGGATCGTGAAACGCGCCGCCGGGCTCACTGATGACGCTGATCGCGCGGAGCGGTAGCAGCACGGTCACCGGGCCGGTGGAGAGATTGACTTTCTCTGCGATGATGCGGCCGAGTTCGGCGCACTCGGCGGGCGTGGTGCGCATGAGAGTAACCTGCGGGTTGTGCTGATATAAAATCCGGCGCGCGAATTTCGCCGGCACGGAATCCGGCGCGCCGAAATTCACCATGTCGAGACAGCCGGGCGCGATGATCGCGGGCACGCCGTGGCGCGCCGCGGCTTCGAGCCGCGAGGGGCCGGCGCTGAACACGCCGCCGACCAGTTCGTCGGCCCACTCCGTCGTCGTGAGATCGAGCACGCCGGCGACGAGGCCCGTCTCGATGAGCGATTCCATGGTGCGGCCACCCGTGCCCGTGGCGTGAAACACGAGCACTTCATAACCGGCGGACTCGAGGACCGCGCGCGCGCGTTCGACCGCCTTGGTCGTGTTGCCAAACATCGATGCGACAATCAGCGGCTTGGTGGTGGCGGCGCCACTCGCTGGAGCCGAGGCAGCGGCCTTCGCCACGGCTGAGACCATCCCGCAGATCGCGCCGGCCGCTTGAATGAAAATCTGCCGCGAGAGCCGGTTGAGTCCGGCGATATCGACGATGCTCGGGATCATCACAATGTCTTTCACCCCGACGTAGGGGGCGACGTTGCCACTGGCGACCGTCGACACCATGACCTTGGGAAAACCCAGCGGGAGGGCGCGCATGGCGGCGGTGCCAATGGCGGTGCCTCCCGTGCCGCCGAGGGCAATCACACCATGGATTTTCCCACGAGCGGCGAGCCGCAAGAGCAACGCTGGCGCCGCCTGGGCGAGCGCGGCAATCATTGCGCCGCGATCCGCTTTCAGCACGAGCACAGGTAAATCGATGCCGCCGGCGGCAGCCACTTCCTCGCTTGAGATATCGGGAGTGACTTGGGGTTCGCGGAGTCCACCCACGTCGATGAGCAAGGTCTGATGCCCTGCCCCGCGGATAATTTCGGCGACGAAGGCGTGTTCGGCCCCTTTGGTGTCAAACGTTCCAATGACGGCGATTGTCTTCATGGCAAAGAAGTGAGGGTCAGGCAGTGGCGCAACCGGCGGCGGTGTTACCCGGCCGGCGCAGCGCGGTAAATTTCCTCACTTCGGCCGTGAGCGCTTTTTCGGTCGGCAGTCGCTCCATCGAACTCGCCCCGTAGAACCCATCGACACCAGGGCATTTTTGCAGGACGAACTGCGCATCTTCCGGCGTCGCGATGGGGCCGCCGTGGCAGAGCACAAGCACATCCGAATGCGTGGCCTTGGCCGCTGCGGCGATGGCCGCTACTTCACCCACACAGTGATCGAGCGTTTTGGCGGTTTCGGCCCCGATGGCGCCACCGGTGGTCAGGCCCATGTGGGCGACGACGATATCGGCACCGGCGGCGGTCATGCGCCGCGCCTCATCCACGTTGAAAACGTAGGGCGTGGTGAGCAGATCCATCGCGCGCGCGGCGGCGATCAGCTCGACCTCAAGCTCGTAGCTCATGCCCGTCTCCTCAAGATTGGCGCGAAACGTGCCGTCGATGAGGCCGACCGTGGGGAAATTCTGAATGCCGGCAAAACCGAGCTCGCGCAGTTCGCGGAGAAACGGCCCGCGCAACAGGAAGGGATCGGTTCCGTTCACGCCCGCGAGCACCGGCGTGTGCTTCACGGCGGTGAGGACTTCACGCGCCATATCCTTCACAATCTCGTTCGCGTTGCCGTAAGCCAGCAGGCCGGCGAGCGAGCCGCGGCCGGCCATACGATAACGACCGGAATTGTAGATCACGATGAGATCGACGCCGCCGGCTTCCTCGCACTTGGCCGAGAGGCCGGTGCCGGCGCCAGCGCCGATGATGGGAATACCGTGGGTGAGCTTTTCACGGAGTCGGTGGAGGATGGCGGAACGAGAGAGGGAAGCGTTCATAGGAGGAGTGCTTACTGGTGCGTGAGAAAGTTTGACTGGAGGGCTTTGAGCACCGCGGCCTCCATGATTTTGGTGGCTGCGGGGGACACGACGTGGGCGGTGGGGATGTCGTCGAAGATTTGCTTGGGAATGGGCAGCGCGTTGTAGGCGGCGTAAACCGAGGTGGGCGGGCAGACCCAGTCGATGAAACCAACGCTGACGATGGCCGCTTTCGCGTGAGTGTGCGCGGCGAAATTGACGCAATCAAAGTAGCGCGCGGTCTGCTGCACTCGTGGGTCGGGGGTGCCGTCGGGCAAGTTGGGCACCAGTTTCGGCCAGCCGTTGATGCGGCCGACGGTGCTGCCGGTGTGGTCGCAACCCGCAGGGACTCCCGCGGCGAAAAAGGTGACGCGCTCGTCGATGCCGGCAGCGGCGAAGGCTTGGTATCCACCCTGACTGTGGCCATACACGATCACGTCGCGGCCGTTCCACTCGGGTTGCGCGGTGAGGAAGTCGATCGCGCGGACGAGGCGCAAAAACATGCCGAGAAAGTAACAGGTCTCACGATCATCGCGGCCCCGGTAACGGTAGTCCTTGAGTTCGCCGTTAAGGAGATCGGTGTAGAACGCGACAGGCTGGCCATTGGGCACCCCGTGGGCGTTCAGGTTCATCGCGAGCGCGCCCTTCGTGCTCCAGTTGACGGCGTGGCTGAGCGTGGAACTGATCACTCCCGCACCGTGGACGAACAGGTAGGCGGGCAGTGATTTGGGCTGGGCGTTGCTGGGCTTGGCGAAGTAAGCGGACACCGGGGCCCCGATGCTGTCGGCCTGCACGTCGAAGGCTTCGACACCCTTCTCTTTCGTGGGCACGGGTGTGACGCGCGCGTTCACGGGCACGAGCGCGAGCTTTTGTTTCTGCGCGGCCCAGAACGCGGTGAAATCATCCGGCACCGGCAGGCTCGGCTTGATGAGCAACGGGTCGATCGCTGTGCCAGCGAGAGCGACGAGGCCGGGTGATTTATCCTCCTCCGGGTGGTCTTGAAAAGTGACGCGGCACTGGAGAAAGCCCGGTTCATCGAGCCGGCCGCGCAGGATGAACTTGCCGGCGGTCAGGCTGCCGGTGCCTTCACGGCGTGGTGCCACGCCGTCTTTCGTGAGGATCCAACGGATCGGCCCGTCCACCGGCTGGCCGTCGCGCGTGAGGCTGATGAGGAAGCTGACGTCCTCGCCTGTCTTGTAGGTGGCGCTGGCGCGTTCCGTGCGGGCTTCAAACTTCAGCGCGGGAACAACGGGCGTCTCCGCGCCGACGCAGGCACTGGCGAGGCCTCCGAGAATGACGAACGCCAAGAGGTGGATTTTCATGGGCCGGATCATCACGCTCCATTGATTGCCTCGGCCGTGCGGCGGGCGGAGAGCGTCGCGGCATCCTGGCCGAAGCGAAGGGTGTCATAGGCGGCACCGGCGAAATGGAGCCGGCCCACCGGCCGGATAAGATGCGGCCAGACTTGCGCGAGCTTGCCGAAGGGGAACCCGGTGCGCTCGCAGCCGACGGCGAGCGGCTCTTCTTTCCACCACTGGTGCACGATGGCTTGCTCCAGCGTCTCCTGCTGCTTGCCGGGATAGAATTTGCGAAATGCCGCCAGCACCGCCGCCGGCTCATCTGCCACCTGGCCGTAGCCCATGAGAATGCGGCGCTCGCCGGGCACCTCCTCGGCCATTTCCCAGACGTAGGTCATGTGCCGATCCCCGGTGATCAGATTGATGCTGGGAATGTGGTCGCCCTTCCAGAAAGGCGTCTTGGTTTGCAAAACCACCCGGGAATACATGTCCATCGGGGTGTGCGTCAGGGCGTATTGCTTGTTCGCGGGAAACGCGGGCGTCACGGCAATGCCCGCGATCACCATCGGCGAGACGGAGAATACCACGTAGTCGGCCTTAAGCGTCTGCGGCGGCGCCTCGGGAGCCTCGGCGAAGGTCACGGTGCAGCCGGCGGCATCGTGCGCGACGGCGGACACCCGGCAGTTCTTCCGCACCCGATCACCGAGGTGCCGGGCGAAAGTGTCTGTCAGAAGATCGTTGCCGCCCTTGAGCCGGCACACTTCTCGTGAGAAGATCGGCAGCCCGCGCATCTGCACGACGGCATCCTGCCAGATGCGGTAGAGCGCGGAAACATCGCCCTCGGTCGCGGGCTTTTCCTTGGTCGTGCGGCGCGCGCCGGCCGAGGCCGAGGCTCCCTGTTCCGCGAGCCAGTCGCCGAGGGTGACCTGATCCAGTTCATCCAGACCGAGTCCGAAGGGCTGGGTTTCATCCTTAAACTTGGCGGCATGAAGGCCGAGATACAGCCGCTGCACTTCCTTAAATCCGTGGGCCTGCATGTAGGCGACCTCGCGCTCGTTGTAGCCGAACTCGCGCTGCAATTTGGCGTCCGCGAGGTCCGCGTCCGTGCGCCATTTGCCCCGCATGAAGCTATACATGTCGTTGCGCTTCGGATAATCCATCCAAGGCAGGTCAAACTTCTTCACCCAATGCCAGTAGGCCTTGTAACCATGTTTCAAGAACTGCTCGGCGCCCACGTCCGCATAGAGCCCGTCGGCCAGCGGTTCGCGGATGGTCTTCACATGGCCGCCGACGCGCCTTGATCCTTCCAGCACGGTCACGTCGTGCCCACGTTCCATGAGATCGTAGGCGCAGCTCAATCCGCCGATACCGGCGCCGATGACGATGACTCGTTTCTTCGCCGGCTGCGCGGCGGGCAGGTTGACTGAGCTGGCAAGGAGCGTGACGGCGGAAGCTTTGAGCAGATCGCGCCGAGTGAGGGAAGTGGATTGCTTTTTCATGAGTAAAATTTGGGTCGAGATCCGGAATGGCCGGATCAAATGCGAAGGAAAATTTTCCTCCGATACATCCAGAAGAGCAGCAGCCACATCACGAGGAGCGTGGCGGCACCGAGCAGCAGGGGCTCATAGGCTTGGCCGAGGAACGCGAACGCGTTTTGCCCGAGATGCGTTTTGAGCGAGGAGCGGGTGAAGTCCTCGATCAGATAGGACATGGCGTAGGCCGCGATGGAGTTGAGCCCGACGACGACCAACGGGAAGGTCCAGGCGCGTCGCTGCCAGAGGTCAATCACGAGGTAGAACAGAGCCATCAGCAGGAGACACCAGCCCCCGCTGTAGAGCGTCCAACTCGGCGTCCACAGGCGCTTCACCACTGGGCAGACACCGATCGCGCCGAGACCCCATCCCGCCGCGAGGGCCGCAACACCGGCCACAGCCAGCCAGCGCACTTTTTGCATCGGGGAGCGGTCTCCGCGCAAAGTCTCACCGGCGATGAGGCCGAGGATCATCAGCGCCAGCGTGGGGATGAAGTTCAACGTGCTCGTCGCGCCGCCATTGAACTCCCAGCGCGACGCCTGCGGGAAGAGATTGAGGAACCAGGTATCGAACGCCCACGCGATATGGCTGTTCTTGTTCCAATGCGCCTCGAAGCCGCTGAGCCCGTGTTGGGAAAACCACGCGGGACTTACGCCCACTTTCGCAAAGTCGAACCCCGGTCCCGGCAGCGGATAGAGCGCAAAGGCCAGCCAAGTGCCCACTAGGATGGCGGCAAAGGCAATCCACTGGGTGCGCACGGAACGAAAGCCCAGCATGAACAGAAACGTGTAGCCGGCGCCAATCTGAATCAGCGTGTCGGTAAACGAGAACAGGGTCTGCGGCCGGCCCACGCTGCGCAGGAATAGGCCCAACGCGATCAGGAGCACTGCGCGCCAGGCCGCGTGGAGTGTCAGGCCGGTCACCGCGTGACCGCGCGCCAGCCGCGCCGAGATGGAAAACGGCAGGGCGACGCCGACGATGAACGAAAACGACGGCTGAATCAGATCATGGAGGGAAGCACCGATCCATGCGACGTGCGTCTGATGATACGCCAGAAACGCCCAGAGCCGGCTGTCGGGCAGCGCCTTCGCCACGGCGGGCAATTTCAAGACCTCGCCCATCATGAGCAGCATTACGAAGCCGCGATAGGCATCCAAGGAGTAGAGCCGCGGCGAGGGGGCCGCGGCAGTGGAGGGTGGGCACTTGGGAGGAGAATTCATGGCGTCCTACTTGCCCGTGGCCGGCCGGTTCAGCCATTGCTCCAACCACGCAAACGCGTCGTCCTGCATTTCCGCGTCGAAGCGATGCGGCACGTCGTAAAATTTGAACCGATATTTCTCCGGGTGGCCGAGGGCTTGATAGACCTTTTGAATCTTGATCGAGGAGTCCTCCATCCCGGCACGCGTGAACAGCCGGTCCCGAGAGCAGTTTTGCACCAACACCGCAGTGTCCGGCGCGGCGAGCGAGGCGATGTCCGGGTGATCCAGGCTGGCATGCAGGCCAAAGGCGTCGAACAGCCCGGCGTGAGTTTCATAGGTGATGGCAAGCGTGCTCGGGAGCGACGTCATCCAGCCCACGATCGCCGCGGCGCGCATTCTCGGCTCGGTGCCGGTGAGGTAAGTCGCGCGGTAGCCCCCGCCGGAGAGACCGATGCACCCCAGCCGCTGCGGGTCCACCTCCGGCATCGCCGCGAGCACCGACACGCTCCGCCGGTCGTCGTGGTTCACGATGCCCATCCAACTCGTGCCGGCGAACGCCAGGCAGGTGTTCAAGTCATGCACGCGTTCGTCCAAATACCGGTTCGTCGCCTTCACAAAATCATACGTCTCCGGCCTCAGCCCATTCAGACGTTCCGTCAGCGCGGCCGGCGGCTGCTCATACTGTAGGCGTCGCTCTCCCCAATAAAACGCATCCGGCACGATGACGACGAATCCGCGCTTCGCCAATTCGTCGGCGAAGGTGCGGGCGCCGTAGTAGCGCGCTCGATAGTCCTTGAGCGCCGCGTGCTCGCCTTCGATCCACACCAGCTTTTCCTTCCCGTGAAAATACCAGCCGCCATGATCGTGCAGCGCGACGACCGCAGGGTAAGGCCCCTTCCCCGTGGTCGGCACCAGCAGGAAGGCGGGCACCCGGTAGTGCGGCGAACCGGCGAACGAGATGCGCCGAATCTCATAACCCGGACGCTGAAGCACCTCGTCAACCCGGACATCGAGCGGCACGTCCTTTGGGGCATACGAAAGCGTGCGCTCAATCTCCGCTCTACCTTGGCGCCGCCACTCGCCGACTGACAAAGCCCCGCGATGCTCAAAGGCCAGCGGGAACCCGCGCTCGGCGTGGATCGAGTTTACGATGGGCGCGAGATTCCCGAGGAAGCTCTCGGTGCGCGCTGACTGCCCGCACATCGGGCCCGCAGCCAGCCCGCCAAGCAACGCTCCAACGGCGAAGCGTTTTGAGAATATGCGATAATTTGATTTCAAATAGTTGAGGCAGTGCGGTGGGTCACGACGCGTGAATCTGCCGCGCGACGCGGTTGGCGGAGCGGGTGGCCGCATCCTGGCCCCACGGAAGATTGTCGTAGGCGGCTCCGGCAAAATGAATGCGACCGACCGGTTCGATGAGATGAGGCCAGATTTTGGCGAGCTGGCCGAAGGGAAACGGATTGCGTTCGCAGCCAAAGGCGAGCGGCTCCTCCTTCCACCACTGGTGCACGATGCACTGCTCGATCGTGTCCGGTTTCTTGCCGGGATAAAATTTGCGGAAGGCCGCGATGGTCTCCTCCGGCGTCTGCGCGGGCGAGCCACTGCCCATCAGGAGCCGGCGCGGTCCGGGCACTTCGGACGCGGTCTCGCACACGAAATACATCTTCGGGTCGGCCGTTTCGAGATTGATGCTGGGCACGTCTTCTTTCCAGAAGGCATCGCGAGTCACAAGTAGGACGCGCGATTGCATGTTCATCGAGGTGTTTTGCAACGCATACGCCTTGGCTTCCGGCCACGCGGGCGTGATCTGAATGCGTGGGAGCACCAGGGGCGAGACACACAGCACGGCGTGATCGGCGGTGAGCGTGTGCTCCGCGTCCGCCTGCTTGAAACGCACCGTGACGGATGTGTCGCCGCGATGAATGGCGGTCGCCTCGCAGTTGCGCCGCACCCGTTCGCCGAGCCGCTCGGCGAAGGCGTCCGGCAGCCGTTGGTTGCCGCCCTTGAGGTGAAAAACCTCGCGCTTGAAGACGGGCAGCCCGCGCATTTTCACGATGGCCGCCTGCCAGATGCGAAAGAGCGCGGAGCTGCCGGCGGCGGGCTTCTCGTTGGGCCGGCTGCGCTGCGCGCTGAGAAACCGCACGGCCGCGGCGGACAGGCCCGCGTCCGCCAGCACGTCGCCCAGCGGCAGGTGGTCGCACTCATCCAGGCCGACGCCGAAGGGCTGATACTCGTCCCTGAACTTCGCCAGATACGGCGCGAGGTAGAGTGTCGGCAGCTCGCGGAAACCGTGCTCGCGAATGTAGTCGATTTCGCGCGCGTTGAAACCGAAGCCACCGAGCACGGCCTTGTCGGCGAGCTGTTCCTCGGTGAACCACCGGCCGTCGATCCGTTTATACATCTGCTGCCGGCGGGCCCAGGGCAGCACGGGGAGATCGAATTTCTCCACATACCGACGGTAGTCGTCGTAGCCTGGGTTGGTGAAATGTTCCGCGCCCACGTCGGCATACAACCCGTCCGGCAGCGGGTCGCGGATCGTTTTCACGTGGCCGCCGGTGCGCCGCGACGCCTCAAGGAGCGTGACGTCGTGTCCCCGTTCCATCAGTTCATAGGCGCAGCACAACCCGCCGATGCCGCCGCCCACGATGACGACCCGCTGGGCGCGCGGAGGTGCGACGGCGGCCTTCGCCACGGTCAAACCGGCCACAAGCAGTGCGCCGGACCGCAGCGCTTTCCGCCGGGTAAAGATTATCCCGGACGGTGCCGCGAGGGAACTTGAAGCGGGCGAGTTTCCTGCGTGGATGTTCATGGGGATATTGGCTGGCGGCGGGAGTTGATTCCGAGATTTTCCGTAACCACGCTACCGGCGCGGACGGAGTGGGCTCGTCGACGGGAAACCCCAGCGACGCGCTCCACTCCTGCCGGCCACGCTTTGCCTGAAGAAAAGCTGCGTGGTCACGGATTAAGTGTTCAAAACGAGCCTTTGATGCCGGCGGTCCACAGCGCAGCGTAATCCTGGCGCTGCACGAAATTCCCCCATTTCGGCGTGCTCGGGCCGTAGGCTTTGCGGTCGTCGAAGGCGTTGTTCAAATTCCGGATCGCAAAGAAAACACCGAGCGACCGCTTGAAGTAATACTCGCCACTCACATCGATCAACAGTTGCTTCGGACGGTAGTTGTAGGATCCGGGTTCGATGCTGCGGCCGGCGATGGGAGTGGTCCGCTGTAGACCCCGATAGTTTTCATTGATGCGGAGATTCCACTTCGGCCGGGTCAGGCTGATACCGTAGTTGGCGGTGAAAGGCGTCATATTGGGAAAAGTATCCGTCCCCGTCGCGCGCTGGGAGCTGACGTTGGCGAAGACCTGCACGCCGCGAGCCCAGTTCGGCAGGAAGGTGAGCGCCTGTTTGTAGTCGAACTCGAAGCCCCTCATCCGCACGGTGCCGGGGAGGTTGAATTGCGTCTGCACATCGTAGGCGCCGTAGGTGCTCTCATCGAGCCCGTAGGCCTCGAGGAATTCCGGCGTGACGAGCGTCTGGACGGTGCCGAAGAAGTCCTTGATGTCGCGTTGAAAGGCGCCGAAGGAAATCTGCCCAATCTTCAGGAAATAATACTCCAGGCGCACTCGGAACGTTTCGGCCTGCCAGGACTTGATCGAGGCGTTGCTCACGACCAAGCGGTTGCCGGGGCTCGGGGGGAGTTCGGTGTTGGGGAGCGAAATGCCACCGGCGAACTGATTGAAATTGGGCCGGCCCACCGACTGATAATACGCCGCCCGCGCGATCAGGTTCTCGGAAATGTTGTAGCTGGCGTTGAGATTCGGGAACAGCCGGAGGTATTCCTTCTTCGCATGGTAGCCGCGGTCGACGAGCGTCCGCTGGAGCGCGGCGAGCGAGTCGGTGGTCACAGGGAGCGGAATGCCGGTGGGTCCAAAGATCACCTTGCCGCTGGCGTCGCGCTGAAAGTTGCGCGTCGGGTCGGTCAGCGGCCCCTCGGCCTCGATGTTCGTCTGCTCGGCGCGGAGGCCGCCGACGAGTTTCAGGCGGTTGCTGAAAAGTCCCACGTCGGCGCGGAAGTAAGCGGACGAGATGGTTTCCTCCGCGCGCTTGGAATTATTGACCCGCTGGGTGTAGTCGCCCGTCGCGCTTCGCGTGAAATAGGCGGGATTTGATCGGAACAACGCCAGATACTCCTCACTCTGAATCCACTGAATGGGCGGAAAGCCGTAGCCGGGCACGCGGGTGGAAAAACTTTCGTCGATCACGCGGGCGGCGCTGTCGTCGTTGGTCACGCCGGCGGCGGAGACCGGCGTGCTGCTGCCGACGCCGTCGGCGCCGACATAATTGTAGTTCTCCGTCCCGAGGCCGCGAACGTCTTTGCGGGTGGTTCGGACATCAACGCCCGTCTTGAGCGAGACGGGAATGTCGCGCACCACCAGATCGCGGCGCACATTGGCGTAAGCTTGGCGCCGCGTGTCGCTGTTGCGGTTGCGCAGGCTGGTGGCGTTTACGAGCGAGTAGTTCTCGAGTTTGTAAGGATCGACCGTGTTGCCGGCCGGGTCGGTCACCGTGATACGGCCGGGCCGGAGATAGAAGATGTCAGAAAAACTCACCGTGACATTGGTGCGGCGCGCGGTGACGCCGCTGAAGGCGCCCTTATCGACGTCTTGATTGACCTGAGACGAGTTCGAGTGGCTCAGGCCGGTTTCCATCTTCCACAGCGGTCCGTTGTGCCGCCAGACGAGCGTGGGAGAGAGTGTGTGGCTCGGGCTGTAACGCGCACCGCCGGTAATATCGAGCTGGCCGGCGTTGACGGTGGGCGTGCTGGTCGCGCCCGTCGTGCTGGTGCGAGTCCAGCCGCCGGGTTCGACGCGGTTGATGGCGAAGTTAATGTTATGATTCGAAAAATGCTCGTTGAAATGGCCGTAGCTCATGCCGAACGAGAGGCGGTCGTGGCGCGTGAACCGGTAGTCGACCGTGGCGACGAAATTATAGCGCTCCATCCATTTGCCGCCGTCGCGCAGGTTGAAGGCGGTGAGATAGGGGCTGTCGAACGTGGTGTCGGGGAATTGCGCGGCGTTGCCCGCCGTGAGTCCGGTCGTGGGCGCATTTCCTCCGCGCCGGGTATTTTGCGCGAAGGCCTGCACGACATGCTGCTTCGAGTATCCGGCGGAGAAGGTAAAGCCGAAGTTTTTGTTCACGGGCACGATGGCCGACAGGTCGAAACTGGGGTGAATCTTGTAGGTGGGTTCCCACGCCGGTCCGGGGGACTTGCGCAGGAAGGAGCGCTCGGAGTCCCGCATGTTGAAGAAGAAGCTGTAGGTGTAGAGCGGCTTGTTGCGCTCAAAGGAACTGCGCGGCACGAAATTCACGGTTCCCGCCAGCGCGGCGCCCGGCGACTCAGCCGTGGGTGAATGGCTGACTTCGACCCGGGCGATGCTGCTGCTGGAAACGTGCGTGAGCTGGGTTTCGCGACCGGTGGGGTTGCCAGAGTTGGCCAGATCGAAGCCGCCCATCGATACCGGGACATTGTCCGGCGGGACGCCATTCATGGAGATCGAGCGGGCGTCGCCACCGGTATAGCTGATCGTCATACCGGGAAGAAATTTCAAGAGCTCGCCCGGGCTGCCGTCGGCGATGGTGCCGAACTCATCGGCGGAGACGACGTTCACGATATTGCGGGCAAAACGCTGCTCGTTAATCGCGATGGCGGCGCCGTCCATTTCCTTTGAGGAGGAGACGACGAAGGAGTCGAGCTTCACGGTGCCATCCGCGATGGACGGACCCTTGGGCGCAGTCAGATTGGAAACCGTGATATCGCGCTCCGCGATCTGGCCGGGAGCAACGGTGACCGTCTCGCGGTGAGAGCCGACGCCGGTGTAGAAAACCCGGATCGTCGCGGCGCCAGCAGGCACATTGACGAAACGATACTGGCCGATGGCGTCGGTGAAGGCTTCCTGCGTCGAACCGTCCAAGGTTAGACGGGCTTTTTCGAGATACTCGCCACGACGGACATCGAGGACGCGGCCCTCGATGGTGCCGGTCGCCGGAGTCTGGGCGCCGAGCACGGCGGCCAACAAAAGGACGCCGACGGCAGCGAGGCTGCGCCGGAAGAACGAATGGAATGGGTGAGTTTTCATGGTTTAGTCAGGTCAGCTAACAGAGGAAAAACAGAGATGCGGGTCGGCTCGCGGAGTGAGGATTTTCAGGAGGCAGGAACAAGCGGAGGGAAGTGGTTTAGGCACGTGATTCGAATTCGTGGCGGACGCGTTGCGCGGACTTGAGCGGGAGGGGTGGTTGGTTCGACGCCGATAGGTGCGATATCAAAATGTTTTTCGATGGAGGGCGTGCGCCGCTACGGCACCTCGTAGATTTCGACGATGGCCGTGCCGACGCTCGCGCCATTGCCGTTCACGCGGGCGCTGTAGGCACCGGGAGAGAGGGTGACGAGGAGGACGGCGTCCTTGGAATCGGCGCCGGCCAGCGCGAAGGCGCCGACGGACGCCGTGATGTCGGCGAGCCGCCCATCCCCGCCCCAATCGTTGTTCTCCGCGATCTTCGCGCCGGTGGCGTTGCGGAAAAGTTCGAGCGTGGGATCGGTCATCGCCCCGGCGATTCCGAAGCTGCGGCCGAGCGACGGGCCGACGCCGCGCACGAGCACGGTGCGGCCGGTCGCGCCCTGGAGAACAAAGCCGGCGGTGAGGCTCGCGCCGGGCTCAATTTGGGCCAGGGTCGAGAGGTTGACGAGGCGCGGACTGGCGACAGAGCGCGCTATGCTGCCATCGTAAATTTCGGCGATGACGAGCCCGGTATCGCCGCCCTTGCCGGCGATTTGGACCGTGTAGCCGCCGGCGGTGGCGTTGAGTAACGCGGCACTGTCGAGGCTCGCGGTGGGCAGCTCAAAGGCCCCGACCGCCTTGAAGGCGTCGCGCATGGTGGCGCCGCCACCCCAGTTGTCGTTGATGACAATCGGCGCGGTGACGCCGACGGCGTTAACTGTCATGACGGGATCACGCAGAACGGCGGCGAGGCCGAAGGCGGAATTGAGCGTCGGGCCGACCGCACGGACTACGAGCGGGAGCCCGTCTGACAATTCCGGCGGGCCTGCAACCGCGCCGACCGTGAGAACTTTCGCGCCCGCGCCAGCGTTGGTGAGGATCGAGAGATTGATGAGGCGACCGAGATCGGCAGGGGCGACGTTGCTCACCGTGAGCGTGGCGGCGGCGCTGGTGGTCGAGCCGGAGGAATTGGCGACGACCACGGTGTAGGTGCCGGCGTGGGCGGCGGTGGCGCCCTTGATGACGAGATAGGCGGAGGTGGCGTTGGCGAGATCGACGCCGTCGCGCTGCCACCGATAACTCGCGGCACCGGTGGCGACGGCGTTGAAGACCACGGTGCTGCCGGTGCCGATGGATTGTGATACCGGTTGACTGGCGAAAACCGGTGCTTGAGCGGAGGGGTCCGACAAGGCCGGTTCCGCGGCGACGCGGACCACTACGTCGTCGAAACTGGCGGTGGAGTTGCTGGTCTTCAGCGCCACTGTTCCCGAGGTCAGCGCGTGGTCGCGCTTGATGACCGGAGGTGTGAAGTTGACTCCGTCAGTCGAAATCGAAACGGAAATATCACGCCCGTTGAAGCTGAGCTTTAGATTATACCACACGCCAGCAATCCAAGGGTAGGGCTGCGCATGCAAGAGCGTCACCGTGCCACCGATTCTCTTATACAGGGCCCACTCGGTGCCGTTCAGGAGCACCAGTTGAAAATAGTTATTGGCGTCCTTGTATCTGCCCAAAATACCCCGGTCACCGAGCGTGTTGTCCGCCCGCACCCACGCGGTCACTTCATAGTCCGTCCAAGTGAGCCTGCCGTTCGGGGTGGAGCTGGCCGCAACTACCGCCACTCCGGTCGTATCGCACCTGATCGCCGTGGTCGCTGCACCAAGGCGGGTCGTCGCTTGAGTGACCCAAGTCCCTGTGGTCGGTGCCGGCAAAAACTCCGCCAAGTCTGCGGCCGTGTTGGGGGACTCAAAATTGGCGCCTAACCAAACTTGGCCGGGATTTCTACTGGTGATGCCAGCGAGGGCGGTCGCACGTCCGTCGCGAATCGCGGCGATCAAGGCGGCACTCGGCGCCAAGGGGTCGGGATTTATCCGTCCGTCCGCAAAATTGGGCGGGAGGGTCAGGTCGAAGCCGGCCGCAGCAGGAGGGTAGTTGCCTTCGCTGTAATACCACGCGTAGTCATCTGCTCTCCTCATACCGTAGGTGATCTGAGCCTGAACCACCGAAACGGGATCACGGGCCCGCAACGTGTCGGACAGATCGTTGGTCGCATTGCCAATGCTTACGTTTTCCGGCCAAGTCGGCACCATGTCGCTGGGAATGATGTTCAGCGGCCAGTCCGGATTGCTCGTGCCGGTCAGGCTGTTCGTCAACGGCCACGAATATTTGGTGCGTTGGTAATAGTAGGGGTCGAAATCGGCCCAGGATTTTTGCGAATAGCCCTCCATGCCGTCCACGACCTTGACGGGCCCTCGACCCTCGACCAACCCGACGAAAAAGGCCGCCTGGAGCGCCGCGTTCATCTGCCGTTTGAACGCGGTGATTCTCAATTGATCGTCGGTCGTCGCATTTCCCAAGGTCACTTTCTGCTGCGCCGCTTGATTCTCCGCTGGCGTGACCTTCCGCGGGCTGTTGTTGTTGGCCGGGTCGGCGTAGTAATTTCCGTTAATATAACGATGCAGGCCGGACGTGGTCATGACGACTTTGTCCGCTCCCTCATTGGGGAACCCCGCCCGGATTGCCGCCATGATTTCCCGGCCGCGTCGGCGCGCGGTCGCCACGACGGTGTTGGGATAACTGGCGGTGTAGGTCGGCTGGCTGAGCCGAGGCCAAACAAAGAGTTGGGTCCCCGCCGCATAGTCTTCGATGTCGATCCAAAATCCCTTGAATCCCTGGGCATCGATCCTGGACGCAAACGTGGACATCCGACTCAAGGTCGTCGTCCAAATCACCGGGTCGCCTACAAAAGGATCACCACCCACCGGGGCGTAGGTGTTGATGCCAGCCAAGTTGTGCTGCAGGTCGGTGCCCGCAAACGTGGCGGAGCTGAGCGGGGCGAACTCGGTCGCGCAGACCGCCGCGTAATCCGCTCCGGTCGGAGCGGCGGTTCGGGGAACCGCAACCCTGACGGGATCGAATATTCCGCTCCCTGCCACGGAATAAATCACGATCCCGTCGAAGGGAAATTTTGTTACGGTGTTCCGCAGGACCGAAGTGTTGTTGGCGACATTTTGGGGAGTCATGTTGCGCCAACTGCTCCCATTCAGATAAAGCAGCTTCGGCACTGTGGCTTGGGCAGTCCCAGCGCAGGAGAGCGATAGCGCAGTCGCCAAAAGCACCGCTTTCGACCAAGGCGAAATTGTCGTGGCGACGGCGAAAAGATGGCCGTGAGGTGAACTGGCGATGGGTTCGGTCATGCGTATCTTGCTATGCGTGCGGGGCGTCAGGGCGCCACGGACGCTCAGAGCGCCTGCAAGCAGGCTGACTACAATGAATGGTCAAAATCTCATGTAACGTTGGTATAAGTGGGAAATCGGGGGAGAAGGGAACGAGGCCAAGGATGCGGTTGGTCTTGTGCAGCCAGTAGGCACCGCCGCCTTCCCTCCGCTCGGTGCTTGACCAAGGGAAGGAAGGCGCAGGACGCCTCGAAACACGTTTCAACCTTTCGTTAGAAGCTGAAGCTGTTGTTCAAATACCAGCGGCGCTCGGGAGCAACGCGCGCTGAGGCAACTTCACCCCAGGGCTGCACGGCGACCGTGATCAGCTTCCGCTCCTGCCAGAGGTTCGACACATTGAGCTGCACCTTCCAGTCGATCCGGTTCTTCCAGATCTTGCGGGAGTAGCTCATATTCGCATCCACGTTGGTTTCGGCCGGCGCCGTCCAGGGGTGAGCGCGGTCGAAGGTGATTACGCCGGTGGTGCTGCGGGCCGACGGATAGGCAATGTTCATCTTGCTCTGCCAGCGCACCCCGCCGCCGATGGCCCAGCCGTTCATTTTTTCACCGAGGAACGAGTCGCGACCGAACTTATAGTTGGCAGCCATATTGGCGCGCCAATTGCGCTGCTCGGCGCTGGGGTCTCCCTCCGTGGCGCGGTCGACGGCATAGGGCACTCTGATGCGCCCGTCGAAATCCGATCCGAGCGTGCTCCAGCCGGCGGGCAGCGGATCGCCGATCTGCCAGCCAACCGGATACGGGCCGAGCGAGCGACCGCCCAATTGCTCGATGACCTTTAGGTCCATGGCGTAGAGCAACTGCGCATTGGGCGCGATATTGCTCTTCACCGTCTCTTGGTGGGCGACATTGAACAAAACTCGCCAATGTGAAGTCGGGTTGAAAATGAGGTCGAGCTCGTGGCCCTTGGCGACGAAATCCGTCGTATCGTTCGAACCCGCAAGTCCCGCTACGCTGGCCGTCAGGTTCGGCGCCGTCCCATTTACCTGGACGTTGTAAATCGTCATGAAATCCTGGGCGGGGACAAGTTTCTGGATCAAAGCGATGTCGGCGTTGCGCATCGCTTGGAGATGTGGGTTGGTATTGGCCTCCACTAACCAGCGTTGGGCGATTGTAGCCCAGTAGTTGCCGACGGGGTTGCCCAACGTGCCTTGCCCACTCAGGCCCTGACTCTTAGTTTCGAACTGGTTGTAGCGCACCGTAAGCTTCTCGTTGAAGGCCGAGAAATTGAGGCCATACTCCTTGGTCTTGCCCCTAGGCGGGGGAATCGGCGCGTTGAAATAGCTGACGCGCCCGCCGATCGGCGTGAAATTCTCGGATTGATTATAAAACACGCTCAGATCGGTGCCTCTGGGGAGTTTGATCAGCTTTTGCGGCCAGTAGGCGACGACACTGGCGCTCTTGCTTTCCGAGGCCATGCGGCGTGGTGGGGTGTGGGGAAAGATGGCGTCGATATCATTTAGACCCCAAAAAATCTTCCCGAAATTTCCCACGTTATTTGGGTCCGCCACGGTATTAGTCGACTGTCTGCCGAAGTAATCCGTGTCACGTCGCCAGCCGAACACGGTGACGATGTGGTGCTGCAGCCAGTTGCTTTGAAGTGTGAACGCCTGCGATTCGATGACCTCGCGAACGGCCCCGCCGTTGACATTGATGTGATTGATCTCAAGCGGGCTATCCACAAACGCGCCCGGATCTGTGGCGTTGCCGAGACGGACGAAGGACGACACGTTGCCGTGCGGCCCGACATCCAACAACGGGACTTTGATCGCCTCAAGCTTCAGCGGGTTGTTATTGCCGATCAAGGACGGCCCCATGTAAACGACGGTCGTAAGTTCGCGTCCAAGCACCGAAGGCTGGATACGATCGGCCAGCGGGCCGTCAAACACGAGACGGGTCTGATAATTGAGCGCTCTCGTCTCGAATCGCTCGCCCACGCCACTCAGCGTGTGGCTGCCCAGCCACTTGGTCCACGATTTGCCCGTGTCTTTGAAATCGTATTTGAGGTAGCCGCTGGCCCGGACGGTTTGCTGGTCGGAGCTGATATGGTAATAACTGCCGCCAAAGGTCATCGTCACATACGGGCGGCCGAGGTTGGGGTTCGGCAGACCGGTGGGGCCAACGACGCTGGTGTCGATGCGGATGTGGGATGTGGCGGTGCCGCCGCCAAAATAGGATGAGCGCGTGCGCGTGTCCTTGCGCTGCTGGTCGAGCGAGAGTTCGAAGCCCACACGGTTCTTCCACGCGCGCTGCTCAAGCGTGACATTGAAGGAGTGGAAGTTGTCATTCTGCCGGGACGACTCGTCGATCATCTGATTGGCCCAGTCGAAAGCGCTGAAGTCCGTAAAACTCTGAAACTTGACGACGGCCGGCGCAAACCCGGGCTGTTGTCCGGGGTAGAGACGCGTGCCGGTCCAATAGGCGCTGGGAACCTCCCGGATATTTCTCGTTTGGGAAAAAACCGGGGCGTCGACCGCAAGGTCGCGGTTGAGCTGGGGATGAAAAAGCGAGTTGAGGATGGCGTCGGCGACCGTGCTGACGTTGGTGCTCGGGGGAGCCGGTCGGATGGCAAACGAACTCGTTTGTTGGTTGGCGGAATTCCAAAAAATTGAACCGGACTGCAGCTGGGCTTGTCGCTGGAGGAGGTTGTTGCCGAGTATGGTGCTGGACACTTGTGACGCCGCCAGCGGATTGCGGGCCGGATCGTCATAGAAGGTCCAGTCGAAACTCGGCCGACCCGACGTAAACCACTCATCCGGTATACTCTTGAGGGGGGTAATCACGGGGAAAGGGCGGTTGGCTTTTTGCACCCCGGACTCGAAATTCACCCGCAGCGATGTGGATTCGTAGGGCTTGTAGGTCAAGGTGCCGTAGATACGGTCCTTTTTCTCGAACGCGGGCCGCTGATTGTATTGTTCATTTGCTGTGAGCCCGGCGATGCGCGCGGCGAGTTTGTCTTTGATCAGCACGCGATTGAAATCGACCACGGTGCGCGTGCTGTCGTTGTTGCCGTAACGAAACGAAATGTTGTTCTTATCTTTCCGGAGGTCGGCGCGGAGACTGGTGGTGTCGACCACGCCTGCCGGGCTGGCCACGCCGAAGAGCGCGGCATTGGGACCGCGGAGCACCGTCACACGCTCGGTGCTGTAGCTGTCTCCTGGAATGAGGGTTTTGACAAAGTTCCGAGTAAATGTCGGCGCGGCGAGGCCACGCGAGCGGGCACCCTCGTTCTGCGGGTCCCGGCGATACGAGCTTCCCTCCGAGAAGGTGGCGTTGACGTCGGAGTTGGCGCCGCTGAAATTGCCGCCCGGCCCCGACGCATCCATGCCCGTCGCGTAAAGCAGGAAATCGCTGGAACTGGTGGCATTGATGTCGTCGAGGAAATCCTTGGTGTAGATCGAGATCGCACCCCCCAGATCCTTGAGCGGAGTGTCGAGTCGGGTGCCCGCCAGCGTCGAGAGCGCTTGATAGCCGCTGTCCTTGCTGTCGTTGACGACAAACGGCGATAGCTCGACCGCGGCGTTGGCAGACGGGGCGGGGGCGTTGGCGGAAGGAGCGAGGGCCTTGGCCAGTTCTTTGTCGCGAGGGGACGCTGCTTTGGCTGGTTCGGTGGGGGCGGGGGCGACCGACTGGGCGGTGGCCGGATACGCGACGACGACGAATAGAAACAGGCTGGTGGGCCAGCCGGCGCGGTGTCTTAGGTTCATAGTTCTCATGGGTTCAGGTGGGATGCTAGGGGGCGGATTGAATTTCAAATGAGCCTGGGGTCGTTGCTGGTTGCCGGGATTACCGCCGGTCGCCGTTGAGACGGGGAAGATTTCTCGACCGTCGTGGCTGGCGGTTGAAACCTGTGAAAATAGTTTCTCAAAACCAAGAACCAGACTCCCGGGGGATCGCCTGCACATCGCTGTTCTAGCAGTGAAGGACGTGGGGGCGTGGAGACATACACCGTGACAGGAAGTGGGGAAGACCTCATGGGCGAATAAACGCTAGGAATAATTTCTAGTGTCAAGAAATAATTCTGATACAAAGAGGCTGGAACGGAGGGGCGGCCACCAACTACATTTCATCCAGCTGCGACGCTTCGCGGCGAAATTCTTCTGCGCAGTTTCAAAAAACGGCTTAAAGCGGATATTTTCACAGTGAAACCGCTTGTTTGCAGCGGGTGCTCATGGCAATTTCCCGACGTGGAATACCTCCTGCAATCGCAGAATGGAGGCGCGGTTGCACGTGAGATGAAATGCCCGTTATTGAGAAATTTTCTTGAAATGGAAACACTTCGCTCACTCACTCCGGATTTTATGCCACCCGCTCAATCGACCCTCGCGCCTCATTTCGAACCGAACGTCTCGATTCATTCCACGCCGGATGATCTTGGCCGAAACGCCGCCGTGAAATCGGCGGAAATCATCAACGCGGCAATTTCCGCCCGGGGCCACGCCCGGATTCTGGTCGCCACCGGCAACTCCCAGTTGAACCTCATCAAACACCTCGCCGCCATGAAATTGGACTGGGGCAAGGTCGATGGATTTCACTTAGATGAATACGTGGGCATGAGTGCGCATCATCCGGCCAGTTTCCGGCTTTGGCTTCGCACCCGTTTTGCGGAGAAAGTTCATCCCCGTTCGATGCACTATATCCACGGCGACGCCTGCAATGCCGACGCCGAGGCGGCGCGCTACTCCGAACTGCTGATGGAAGGACCGATAGACCTCGCATTCGTGGGCTTCGGCGAAAATGGCCACATCGCATTCAACGACCCGCACGCCGCCGATTTCAACGATCCCTTGATCGTCAAGCGCGTCGAACTCGACCCGGCGTGCCGCGCCCAACAGGTGCGCGAGGGGCATTTTCCGGATGACGCCAGTGTGCCGCGTGAGGCGCTCTCGGTGACTTGCACCGGCCTGATGCGGGCGGCCAACTGGGTCTGCTCGGTGCCGGAACTGCGCAAGGCCGACGCCGTAAGGAACGCCCTCGAAACTCCGCTCTCCACGTCCTGCCCCGCCACGCTCGTTCGGACTCATCCGAGTGCCTTCGTCTATCTGGATCGCGACTCTGCTTCCAAGCTAAGCCGTCGGACCGCAGTCCTCCCTTCGGCAAGCTAACTCGAAGATTTTTCGCATAGTCTCTCGGATGCGCAGCATCCGAGGGGCAAATTGCAAGACGTTTTCACCCCTCATGACCTCCATTCACCTCACCCTCGCAGATACCGCTGTCCTTGTCGGCTACCTCATTGTTGTCCTGGCCATCGGCTTCATCGCCTCCCGCCAGATCAAAAGCGCCGATCACTTTTTTTTGGGCGGCCGAAAATTCAGCAAATGGATCATGATCGGCCAGAGTTTCGGCACCGGCACGCATGCCGAAATGCCCGTTTCGCTTGCCGGCGCCGTTTACAACATCGGTCTCTCGGGCATCTGGTTTCAGTGGAAAAATCTCTTTGTCACGCCGTTCTACTGGCTGCTTGCGCCGCTTTTCCGCCGGTTTCGCCGCACGACCATGTCGGAAGTTTTCGACGACCGCTACGGCCCTTGGATGGGGGCGATCTACACGGTCTTTGCCCTGCTGTTCTTCACCATCAATCTCGCCAGCATGTTGAAGGGGGCCGCCAAGGTCATCGATCAGGCTCTCGGCGGTGGCCTGCCCGTCGACCTGATCGTGATCGGGATGACCTGCGTGTTCGTCATCTACAGTTTTGCCGGCGGACTGCTCGCGACCGCGTGGAGCGATTTCATTCAGGGCTTCCTGATCATCGCGCTCTCATTCATGCTGATTCCCCTCGGCTGGCACTACGTCGGCGGCATGGACGGGATGAAAGCCACGCTCGGCGCGCAGAAATTCCTCCTAGCCACGCCCGACGGGATCGGACTCTGGACCATCGTCGTCCTCACGATCAACGGCCTCGTCGGCATCGTCGCGCAACCGCACCTCATCGCCTCCGTCGGCACCGGCCGGGACGAGAACGCCTGTCGCGTCGGCCACTTCTATGGCAATCTTGTGAAACGCGTCTGCACGATCGGTTGGGCCATCGTCGGCCTCATGACTGCCGCGATCATCGCGCGCGGCGTCTTCGGCGACACGAGCCTCCGCGATCCCGAGGAGGCATTTGGCTATGCGTGTCGCCACCTGTTGTTTCCCGGCGGCATTGGCCTGCTGATCGCGGCGCTCCTCGCCGCCAACATGGCCGGTTGCTCCGCCTTCATGATCAACTCCGGCGCGTTGCTCACCAACGGCATTTATCGGAAATACGTGAATCGCAGCGCGAGCGACCAGCGCTGCCTCCTCATCGGTCGCCTCGGCGGAGTCCTCGTCGTCGCCTGCGCCGTCCTCTATTCGGTTTTTCTCATTAAGCGCGTGCTCTACTCGTTTCTCCTCACCGAGACGATGGCGACCTTCGTCGGCGTCGGGGTGCTCGGCGGCATCATGTGGCCGCGCGCCAACCGCTGGGGAGCCGTCGCGAGCATCGCCGCCGCCATGATCGCCAACTTCTCCGGCTACGCTCTTACCGGCCGGCGTTTCGATCATTGGGACCCCACTATTTTTCTCAGTGCCCTCGGCGTTGGGATCATCGCACTCGTGGTTGTCAGCCTGCTGACGCCGCCCGAGGACGAAAAACGCACCGCGGCGTTTTTCAATCGCCTGCAAACTCCGTCCGATTCCGATGCGGATGACCAAAACTCCGGCGCGTTGCAGACTGAAACTGTCCGCCGAAAACATGCCATGAACGGTCGCCTGCTTCTGCTCGTAAATCTGCTCTCGCTGCGCCGTTCCGCGTGCGGTGTTCCGCTGCTGCGTGCGTATCGCACCGACCTCAAGGGTTTTGTCATCGGCAGTGCGCTTATTGGCGCGCTCATCCTGGCCTTTGCCCTCGCGATTCGCGCGTGACTGACCGCCGCCTCCGCTTTCATTCTCCCGCGACCATGGCAAAAAAACCCAGACTGCGCGACTTGGCCCGCGCCGCGAATGTCAGCCCCGCCACCGTTTCCCGCGTCGTCGCCGGCAATCCCTCCGTCGATCCCGCCATGCGCCGGCAGGTGGAACGCGCGGCGAAAAAACTCGGGATCAGCCTTGAGGAAAAACGCAAGGACAAGTCCAAGGTGCTCGCCTTCCTTCTGGCGAACCGCGACGTGCTCCACAGTTTTCAGGCGCGCGTGCTCCTCGGCGCAGAGAACTACTGCACGCAGCACAACTGGGAACTGCTCTTCATGTCGTTTCGCTACGCGCCGGAAACGCCGCCCGACGCGCTGCACCTCCCTCAACTCCTCAGCAATCGCACCAACGCCCGCGCTGTCATCCTCGGCGGCAGCAATTTTCCCAATCTCTTCCAAGCCCTCGAAACCCGCGGCCTCCCCTACGCCGTGCTGGGCAACAATATCCTCGGCGAATGGAAACCGGCGAATTGCGACGTCGCCTTCTCCGACGACATCGCCGGTGCGAGCGACGCCACCGCGCACCTGATCTCGAAAGGCCACCGCTCCATTGCCTACATCGGCAACCTGCAACTGCCGTGGTTTAATCGCTGCTCGATCGGTTACGAGCGGGCCATGGCCGCCGCCGGCCTCGCGCCGCGCACCGTCGATTTCCGTTCCGATGGCAGCCAACTCGGCTACCTCGCCACCAAAGCGATCTTGTCCAAGCACCGCGACCTGACCGCGATCCTCGCCGGCTCGGACCAAGTGGCCGCCGGCGTTTACGAAGCGCTGCGTGAAATGAACATAGAAATCCCGGCAAAGATGAGTGTCGTCGGCTTCAACGACACGCAGGGGAGTCTCCTCTTCCCGCCACTGACCAGCGTCCGTGAGTTCCCCGAAGAATTGGGCCGCCACATGGCGGAATTCGCCCTCCAGCGTCTGCAAGACCCTGATCGCGTCACCCAGGAAATTACCTTCCCCACACAGCTCGTCCCTCGATCTTCCGTCGGGCCGCCGGCCGCGCCTGCAGCAGGCTAGTCGCACCACGCGCTCCGTTCCCGCCCGCGCCTAAACATTTCCGGCCTGCCAATAGCGGCTATTTTTGCATGGGGAGTTACCAAGAAATTTTCTCGAAACAAAGAACCAAACCGATCGTCCCGACGCCTCCGCCTTGAGCTCGGTTTCTCCTCCGCCTTCTGCGTCTCCTCCTCATTCCATCCGATGAACACTCCTCCCCACATTGCCGGCCCTTCGTCTCTTGACCGCCGATCCTTTCTCAAAGGCGCCTCGACACTCGGCTTGGGTCTCGCCCTTGGCGCCGCCCACTCCCTCGCTGCCGAATCCACGCCGCGCCGCCGCCGCTATGCCATCGTCGGCAACGGCGTGCGCAGCCTGATGTATCAAAACGCCATCGAGACCGATTTCCGCGAACACGCCGAACTCGTCGGCCTCTGCGACGTCAACCCCGGCCGCCTGCGGCTCGCGCGTGATCGCTCCCAGCGTCTGGGTGGCCACCAGCCGGCGACTTTCGCCCCCGCCGACTTCGAGAAAATGATCGCGGCCACGAAACCGGAATTCGTGATCGTCACCACTCCCGACGGCACGCACGACGACTATATCGTCCGCGCCATGGAGGCCGGCTGCGATGCCATCTCGGAAAAACCCCTCACCACCACGCCGGAAAAATGCCAGCGCATCGTCGATGCCCGCGCCCGGACCGGCCGGAGCTGCCGCGTGACCTTCAATCTGCGCTACGCGCCACCGTGCGCCCAAGTGAAAGATATTCTGATGAGCGGCGAGATCGGCGATGTGCTCTCCGTCGATTTCCATTGGATGCTCGATACCCGCCACGGCGCCGACTATTTCCGCCGCTGGCACGGGGAGAAGAAGAACTCCGGCGGCCTCATGATCCACAAGGCCTCGCACCATTTCGATCTCGTGAACTGGTGGCTCGGTGCCATGCCCGAATCCGTTTTCGCCACCGGCAAACGCGAATTCTACACGCCGAAAATGGCGAAGCGCATGGGTCTTACCGGCGCTCACGAGCGCTGCCGCACCTGTCCGGAAAAAAGCCGATGCGGATTCTACCTGGACCTCGCCAAAGACGCCACCCTCAAGTCCCTCTACCTCGACCACGAAAACCACGACGGCTACTTCCGCGACCGTTGCCTCTTCCGGCCCGAGATCGACATCGAGGACACCATGAACGTCCTCGTCCGTTACCACACCGGCGCCACGCTCGCCTATTCGCTCAACGCCTTCAATGCGTGGGAAGGCTACACGATCGCCTTCAACGGTTCCAAAGGCCGCCTGGAGCACAGTTCCGGTGCCTCGCCCACGGCGGACGGCAAGAGCCGGCGCGACGTTTACCGCACCGCAGTGATTCCCATCCGCGGAGCCACTCGCGAGATCGAGACGTGGACCGGCACCGGTGCTCACCAGGGCGGTGATCGCAAGATGCTCGAAGATTTATTTCTGCCTTCGCATCCGGCCGACAAATATCTCCGCGTCGCCGACGAACGCGCCGGCGCCGCCTCGGCTCTCATCGGCATGGCCGCCAACCGCTGCTTCGTGACAAAGCAACCCGTCGAGATCGCCAGCCTCGTCCGCGGCCTTCGCAGCCCCGACTACGCGCCCATGCCCATTTCCGACGGTCCGGTGCCAATGCCCCGCAGCTGACGCCGTCTCCCCGTGAGCACAGGCACACCTCTCGCAGCCGAACTCGTCATGCACTTCGATTGTTCCTTTTCACCTGCTCCGCGCGTAGCGCGCGCGTTACGCCGATTCGGCACCATCGTTTTCGCTGGCGTGGCTTTTTGCGCGCCCGCGCAAACGCCGCCGCCAGCGCTCATCCAAGTTCCCCCCGGCTTTGAAGTCATGCGCGTGGCCGCGCCACCCTTGGTCGGCTTTCCGATGCTCGGCGGTTTCGACGATCGCGGCCGCCTGTTCGTCGCCGAAAACGCCGGCGTAAACCTCGACGCCAAGGCCCTCGCCGCCGACCCGCCTAGCCACATCCGCATGCTTGAGGACATCGATGGCGACGGCATCTTCGACCGCTCCACGATTTTCGCGGACCGGCTTACGTTTCCCCAAGGCGTGCAATGGCTCGACGGCGCGCTCTACGTCGCCTCGCCCCCGTCGATCTGGCGCTTCGAAGACACCGACGGTGACGGCCGCGCGGATACGCGGAGGGAAATTGTCAGCGGTTTCAAATCCACCGGCAACGCCGCCGATGTGCACGGCCCGTTTCTCCACCCCAACGGCCGGCTCTACTGGTGCCACGGCCGCAAGGGCCATGAAGTTTTCCAAACCGACGGCACCCTCGTCTCGAAGGGACTTGGTGCGCGCATTTGGTCGTGCCGGCCGGACGGCACCGACATTCAAGTCCACGCCGGCGGCGGCTTCGACAACCCGCCCGAGGTCACTTTTGATCAAGAGGGCAATATCTTCGGCACCGTCGATCTGTTTCTCGCCAACCCGCGCGCCGATGCGGTGGTGCATTGGGTCTACGGCGGCGTCTATCCCCGCGTCGATCAAGAGCGCGTCCTGGGCGAATTTAAGCGCACCGGCGATTTGCTCGCGCCGATCACGCTGCTCGGCCACGTTGCCCCCGCCGGCACCACCCTCGTGAAAAACGAATCGTGGGGCCCCGACTACCGCGCCAACCTGTTCCTCGCGGAATTCAACACCCGCCGGATCATGCGCGTCGCGCTCACCCCCGATGGGGCCACGTTTCGTGGGCGGCCCGAAGTCTTCGCCACCACGACCGATCCCGGGGTTCACTTCACCGACGTGATCGAGGATGCCGACGGCAGCCTGCTCGTCATCGACACCGGCGAATGGTTTCGCCTCGGCTGCCCGACGTCGGGCGTCTCGCGGCCCCAAATCCTCGGTGGCATCTACCGCATCCGACGAACTGGGACGAAACCGCCCGCCGATCCCCGCGGTCTCTCAATCCCGTGGGCGCAACTTCCGCCGGAGAGGATGATCGACTTCCTCGCCGATTCCCGCCCGGCCGTGCGTGATCGCGCCGTCACCGAACTCGCCAAAAAATCCGCCGCCGCCGTGGCCGCCCTCTCCCCGGCGCTCGGCGACCGCCGCTACCTCGCGCGGAGCAACGCCGTGTGGGCACTCACTCGAATCGCTTCGACCGAAGCCCGCGCGGCCGCCCGTCGCGCCCTCGGCGATTCCGACCCGCGCGTGCGCGAAGCCGCCGCTCAAAGTGCGTTCGCCACGAATGATCGCGACGCGTTCACTCCCCTCCTCCAGCTCCTGACGGACGAATCGCTCGCCGTGAAGCGCGAAGCCGCCCGCGCCCTCGGCCGGCTCCGCAATCCCGCCGCGATCCCATTTCTTGCCGCCGCCATCGCTACGACGGAAAACGACCCGGTCCTCACCCACGCCTTGATCTTCGCCTTGATCGAAATCGGGCATCCGGCGGAAACCAGGAAACTCCTGGCTCATCAAACTCCATTCGTCCGCCGCGCCGGCCTGATCGCGCTCGATCAGATGCCCGCTGGAAATCTCACGGCGGAAGTCGTCTTCGCTGCGCTCAAATCATCCGACCTCGAGCTCCGCTCGGCCGCCTTGTCCATCGCGGTGAAGCACCTCTCGTGGGGCCGCGAGGCGGCGGAGTATGTCACGTTTGCGTTTTCCCCTCCAGGGAAAACCTCCTTCACGGATACGGGCACGCGCATCCTCTCCGCCTTTGTCGCGGCCCCCGCAGTGCGCGCCTGGCTGCGCACCCAGCTCGCCGCGCCCGCCGGTGCCTCCGCCCTCGATTCACGGATCGCGGTGGAGACGATCGCCGCCGCGACCGGCACGTGGGACGAGGCGTGGCGCGCGCCCTTGCTGTCCGCGTTGCGCTCCGACGACCTCGCGCTCGCGCAAGCCGCGCTGCGCGCCGTCGCGGTTCACCGCGCCCACGATTTCGCGGTCGCGCTCCGCGAGGTCGCGCACGCGACCACGCGGCCGGCCGCGTTGCGGGTGGCCGCGCTTCAGGCGGCGACAGGTGGAGACCAGCGGCTGGATGCCGATTCGTTCAAGATGCTGCTGGAACCGTTCGTGACCGGCGGTTCGGCCGAGGGCCGGCAGCAGGCCGCCGCGGTGCTGGCCGGAGCGCGGTTGGACCGTGAGCAATTTTTGCAGCTCGCCGCCCGGCTGCCCGCAGCCGGCCCCGTCGAACTGCCGCAGCTGCTCAAGGCCTTTCAGCGCGCTCCCGCCGATGCCGGCATCGCCGCCGCGTTGCTCGCCCGGCTCAAGGAAACGCCCGCGCGATGGTCGCTGGCCGGCGCCGATTTGCACGCCCTCTTCCGCCCGTTCCCGGCCCCGGCGCCGGAGAACGCGGTGCCCATGATTTCCGAAATCCTGAACCAAGCCGTGGAGAAAAATCGTCGGCTGACGGAGCTCGAAAAACTCGCTGAAGGTGGCGACGCGACGCGCGGTCGCCTGGCATTCTTGGCCGGCGCAGGCGCGTGCATGAGCTGCCACCGCGTCGGCGAGATCGGCGGGAAGATTGGCCCCGACCTCACCCAGATCGGGCGCATCCGCGAGACCCGCGACCTGCTTGAAGCGATCGCGTTTCCCAGCGCCACCTTTGCCCGTGGTTACGAAACGTTCAGCATCGAGACGAAGTCCGGCGAATCCTTCGTTGGCACCATTCCGCGCGAAACGACCAACGAACTCATCGTCGCCACCGGCGACGGCAACGAGGTTCCCGTGGCCCGCGCCGGCATCGTGAAGCTGGAGCCCATTCCTACCTCGCTCATGCCCGCCGGACTCGACCGGGCGCTCGACCCCAGGAGCCTCGCCGATCTCGTCGCATACTTGCGGAGCCTAAAATGATTTGCCCCATCGCCCTTCGCCCACTCCCTGCATGAAACTCATCCCTCTCGGCTGCCTTACCCTGTTCGTCGCCGTTCACGCTGGCGCGCAGGCACCCATCACGCCCGACAAGGTCATACCGCTGTTCAACGGCAAGGATCTGTCCACCTTCGTCACGTGGCTCGCCCCATCCCAGCACCGCGACCTCGATAAGGTTTTTACCGTCGTCGACCAAATCGACGGCGCACCGGCCATCCGGATCAGCGGCCAGCATTGGGGTGGGATTGCCACCAAGGAGCGTTACACCAACTATCGCCTTGTGGTGGAGTTTCGCTGGGGCGCCGTGACGTGGGAACCCCGGAAAAATCGCGCGCGCGACAGTGGCATCTTGCTTCACTGCCAGGGCCCGTTCGGTAATTTCAAGGACGACTTCACCGGGCCTTGGCTGCGCTCGGTCGAGTATCAGATCATTGAGGGCGGCACCGGCGACATCATCCTTGTTGCCGGCTACGACAAGAAAGGCGGCGAGAAAATCTCGCCCGAACTGACCGCCACCACCGACGGCCTCACCAAGGTCTGGAAACCCAACGGGACCCCCATGAAATTCGCGGGCGTCAGGATCGACTGGTATGGGCGCGACCCTTCATGGAAGGACGTGCTCGGCTTTCGCGGCGCGAACGATGTCGAGAAGCCGCCCGGCGAGTGGAACCGCATCGAAATCACCTGCGACGGCGGCTCCGTGCGCAATGTGCTCAACGGCGTCGTCGTCAACGAGGGCACGCACTTGAGTCTTAGTGAAGGCCCACTCCTCTTCCAATCGGAAGGCGCAGAGATTTATTTCCGCCGCATCGAACTGCATCCGCTAACCAGCTCCCGCCCGTCAGCGAAATGAAAGCTCGTGCCATCCTTGGCCGACAACGGTGGTTCGCATCCGTCGGCTGGATCGCCCTTACAACGAGCCTCATTTCCGCGCCGCTTGTTGGCGCCGACCGGTCCCGTGCCTTGTTGCCAACGGAAGCGCTGGCGGCGTTTCGGCTCGAGGCCGGCCTGCGGATCGAGCTTGTCACCGCCGAACCGCAGGTGGTCGCCCCGGTCGCGGTCGCGTTCGACGACGAGCGCCGTCTCTTCGTCGGCGAAGGGCGGGGCTATCCCGAGCCGGCGGAGGGTGCGCCAGCCGTGACCGAAGGGCAGGTGGTGCTGCTGGAGGATCGCGACGGCGACGGGCGCTGCGAGCGGCGCACGGTGTTTGCGAGCGGACTGACTTTTCCCAACGGCATCGCCGTCTGGCGCGGCGGAGTCTTAGCACGATCAAATACCATTGATATGCCGCATCTCCCCATCACCGGTTGCGACACACCTGCCGCGACCACTGCTAATTCATCTGGCCATTTCCCCTCGCAGCCTCCGGTCATTGTTAGTGGGGCGGCGGCTCAAGTGTGTCGGGCCACGACACTTTGCTGTGCTCGTTTCACTTCAACCTCGTTTCGGCAGGGCACCAGATAGACGACATGACGCTGCGTCCTCCAATACTTCCGTCCGATAGATCCTTGTTTCATCCGGTCGGTTGTTGTCCATGCAGCCCAGTCACGTCGCACCACTTTCATCGGCGGCTATCCATTTCCAATTTGACACGAGTTCGTCAGGCGCACCTCGAAGTCTTTGGTGGTGCCGAGGCAACCCGGCGTCAACCACCGGCGGCGTGCCTGATCATGGTGTGCGCAGCCGAGACAAAGGTGCGCCGAGCCGATACTTCCAAGGATTCGTCTGCTAGGGTTACCAAAATGCCCGCGGGGCGGCGGCGCGGGCATTTTTCGTATGCCCGACCTAACACCATCCCAAGACACCAACAAAGATTCGCTCGCCGCTGCCGCGGTTGCGCCTGCCGGCAAGAGCATCGAAGCCTGGCTGATTCCCGGCCGTGGCGTCAGTGTGCAAATCGGCGCACGAACCTCCGACGAAAGCCCAACGAGCTGCGCGCAAACGCGCATCTTGGCGCTGCTCGACGCTTCAGCTTGGTGCGAGATTTCACATCAGACCCCGGACGGCGCGTGGCGAAAGCAGCGCTTCGAAGGACCCAAGGTGATCGTGATCGGAGCGTGGGTGTCACATTTGCTAAGCTGGTCCAGCGACGACCATGTAGCTACGCTGCTGCTCGAGCCCCGATTCGTGCATGAAACCGCGAAAGCGGAAATCGGAGGAGTGACGACCGGGGATGTCACCCTGCTTGGTCGCCGGGCCGCGTTAATCGTTCAATCGGCCGACGCCCTCCGCAGCTTTTGTCGCGGGGAAAAGCGGCCGACCGCGCTCTATGTCGAATGTATCGGGACCGTATTGGCAACGCATGTCCTGCATAGTCTCTTCGATGGAGAAGCGCCCATTGACCGACGCGGCGGACTCCCGATCGAGGCGCTTCAGCGTGTAATCGCGCACATCGACGCCCACTATCACGAAGACTACGATCTCACTGCACTGGCGCGAATCGCCGGCTTCAGCCGCAATCATTTTTGCCGACTGTTTGAAAAATCGTTGGCCCAGACGCCGCGTGCCTATTTTCGCGGGTGTCAGGTGGAGCACGCCATCGTGTTGCTCCAGACCACCGATTTGAAGGCCATCGACATCGCCACGCAGTGCGGTTTTTGCGATCAGACGCAGATGGCGCGCTGGTTTTGGGAGCTGCGACACACTATTCCAAGCGAGGTGCGTGACGCCGCCCGACCGTGAGCTTGGCCGAAATTTTCGGGCGGGTCGCCGAGACGGCGGCAGTAGGTTAATGATAGACTGAGGCCGTTCTTCGACAACCCGCCACACCGCGATGGTTCCACCCCGGTCAAGCCGGGTGGAGCGGGCCAGCGCGGGTCGAAATTCTATATCACGACCAATGGTAGCAGTGGCGATGCGTTCCCAACCACGAAATGCAAAACTCCCGCCAACATGAAATCGACCACGATCCACGTCTCTGTCCTTCGCAGCCACTACCGAATATTCGTCCTCGCCGCCCGCCTTGTGCGCAAAGAATGCGGCGCTGACGCGCCCAACGCCGTCGCGCTGATCCAATTTCAACTGATAAACCGCACACCGGGTGGCATCGCGAAGGACTATTTCGACTGCATCGGCGATTGCGCCGCGCGCCGCCGCGTGCGTGTAGCGCTCCCGCGCAAACCGCGGCAACCATCGCGCGAAATGAAGGCCGGTGGCGGGCTCCGCGCGTTACGGTCGGTCCATCCGGAGGATGTAAGCCGGAACTGACGACGGACGGCACCACGGCAAGACGGACGGCACCACGGCAAGAGGTTGTCATTCGAAGTCAAGTCATGGCGACACGCGAAGAGATAAGTCGGAAAATCAGGCAGGATCTGGCGGACCGTGGTGTGACGCCGGGTGATCCGACTTACGAGTTCGCCCTCCAGTCGATGGAGACGATGAATCAGGGCGTCGCCGATTTGGATGACGAGCTTGGTGACATCGCCGGGCGGCTCGCCTGGCTCGCGCAGGCACCAACATGGATCAATCGACGCGAACTCGATCAATTCGAGGCATTCGTAGACTCCAAGCTCATCGAGTGCGAAGCCACACTCGCGGCCGTCCGCGCGCGCTGGGAAAAACATCAAGCTGAAAAACTGATTGCGCCGTCAGTGGGACAGAAGCCATGACGCGGCTGACATACGACCACATTAAGCGCCCCGGAACGGTCGGATTCGCCGCTCGGCTTGGCGTAGGGGATGTTCTGAAGGATTGCGCCGAGGCGGGCCTGCTGGACGACCTACGCGCTGCCCTCGACGCGGAATCGCCGAGTGATGGTGCCGCCGCCATACGCGCGGTGCGCGATCTTGTCTACGAGTTGGCCGGGGCGAGAAACCGCGACCTCGCGGTGGATGTGCTGATCCACGCGACAGGCGTCGCGGAATTCGACTGCCTGAGCCTGCGCGACTACGCGCGCAAGCACGGCCTTACGCCGGAGGGTTTCCGGCAGCATGTTATCGCAATGCAGCGCCGGGTGAACCTGCCGTGCCGGCCGATGCAGTGCCACGATGCAAACTGACCTGAACCAGCTCATCGCGTCGTTGCCGGGAGCCGCCGTGGTGCATGCAACGCGACTGGGGCTTGCCCTGACTCCGAAATTGGAGCCTGGGGCGCGACGCGAACTTGTCTCGCAGTTGTCGAGGTTGGCACGGTCAGCGACAGGCGAACGTCACACCGTGACCACATGGCTCGGCGATTTGCTGGCCTATGGTGGGTGGCTTCGACATGGCCAGATTGCAGAATTTGCCGCCGCGACCGGCCTCGACGCCGGCACCCTCCGCAATGCCAAGATGGTCTGTCTGCGGATCCCTCTGTCTCGGCGACATGATGCCCTGAGCTGGAGTCATCACTGCGAGGTCGGGTTGGCTTTCGCGGACCCTGAGAAGATCGAGCACTGGCTCGCGATGGCGGAACATGAAAAAGTCGCAACCGCGGAACTGCGTCGTCGCATCCGACTTCACGTCGCAACGTCTCCCCGCGACACCCCCGCCGCGGAGTCGGCGCCGGGGTTCCGTCTCATGCGTGAACTGCGCGCCGCCGCCCGAGCGGCAGAACAACTGCGCAGCGTCTGGACGCGCTGGCCGGCATCCACCGCCGGGCTTGCGCTCGAAGAACTCCAGCCGCTCACCAGATTTCTGGACACGATGCGCGCCACCGTGCTGGCAAACACGGCATGTCCGCCGGGCGACCCCGGCGCGAATTAGTCCGACGGGACGGAATGGGAGCGCGCCGCACGTCGCGATTTAGTCGCAGCGATTCGGCGGTTGGTCTTGAGAAATTCACGCACCTCGGCGGGATCGAACCGCACGAGCCGGCCAAGATAGAAGTGCGGCAAGCCGTTCGCTTGAAGATTGATCACGTGCCGCACGGTGCAGCCGAAAAACCTCGCGACATTGGAAACCGTCCAGAGCGTTTCAGGTGTTCCGTGAATTTCAGGAGAAGCGGTAGCTTGATCTTCGGCCATTCATCAAGCCGCCGCTGTCAAGTTAGGTCCGCTTCTCAGGCCGATTTGATGGTGATGACGTTGTCCGGCTTCGCGACGGTGGGCAGTTCATTGGCAAACCATTGGGCAGCGTCCTCGGGAGAGACCAATTCCCGGTAGTGCTGGAAAATAACCTCCGGCGAATTGCCCGCTTCCAGTGCGACGCGGGCAGTGTCGTTGATCGCGGCGAGCCGATAGCTGATGTAGCTGTGACGAAAGCCGTTCGCCTTCAGTTCGAGTCCGACTTCGGCGGCGATGCGTTTGAGGGCGGCCTGTGGATCGACATAGACATTGATTGGACCGAGATCGCGGCGATAGGGTAGCAATCGATTTTTCAAGGCGTCTTGGAGCGGCACCAACCGGCGGGCTTTCGTGCGGACCTTGCTGGACTCAATCTCCACAAAGTTGCGGGCGAAGTTGATGTTCTCCCACGCGAGATGGTCGATCTCGGATACGCGCGCCCCGGTGTAGGCCGCACACGCGAGCCACGGCAGCAGCTCCGGGCGGCGCGCCTCGACCGTTGTAAACATCGTCCCGAGTTCGGCTGGGGTGTAGATTTCGACTTTTGTCGGCGGCTCCTTGTAGATCATGAGCCCGTCAAATTCGGTCGGGCGATTCGCCGGCAGGTAACGGTTCGCCTTCGCCCAATTGCCAAACGTGATCAGAATTTTTCGCACGTTGTTCTTCGTGATCGGATGCCAGACCTGGCCGCCGAGCCAGCGGTCGACGTCCGCGGTGCGGAGTTGCGCGAGACTGCGGCCGGGATTCGCCACCGCAAGGCGGCCGAGCTGTCGGCGAATGTCCGCGATGTAGTCCGAATGAACGCTCATCGCCTTCCGGCGTTCGGCAAAGTCGTTGATCAACTCGGTGAGTGGCTTGCAGACGACATCGGTCGGGTGGTAGTCCGTGAAAAACTCCGCGGCATCGAGCAACGAGCGCCCGCCGAGCTTCGTGTGCGCCTGGGCGAATAGCTCCGCGCAAACGTGCAGCGGCAGTCCGGTCGCCGCGATGTGTTTGCGCGCGATGACGTAGCTTTCCATGTCGGCGATGGAGAGTTCATCGGCCTCGTGGGTGTTGATCGCGAGCCGGCCGAGAACAACCTTGGCTTCGCGGCGCGCGTCGGACAGTTTGCCGCACGTCTGACGCTGACGATGACCGCCTTCGTAATACGAGAGTTGGAAGACAGAACGGCCCCGATTTTGGACCGTGTAGATTTTGATTTCGTGTTGTCCGTTGGTGAGGACGATGGGTTGGCTCATGACTTTGGTTGGGTTGTCAACCGCGTGTCATGCGCACCTCGCCGGATTGCGTATCTCGTTGGTCTGTCTGGCTAAATGCCTAGCCTTTGACGTTGGGCGTTGCCCAACCGCTGCGCACCCAGAAAGAGGCGGGAAACAAAAGCGCGTCGCCCACCTGCCGCCTGCGAACGCCGAGGGCCGCGTTTCCTCACCGGGATTATTTCGGGCCATCGCCGGCGGAATGAAAGCGCCGACGCGGGTGGAGGCGGCCGCCGCCCCACTTCCGCCGTGACGCGACCACGCGGACTGCGCTAACTCCCGCGCCATGTCCCCCGTCCCCGCGCTCACCCTCCCCGATGGCGGCCAGTTTCCCGCCGTCGGCCTCGGTTTTTGGAAAATGCCGCAGCCCACGACGCCCGCGCTCGTGCATGAGGCGATTCGCGCCGGCTACCGGCACCTCGATTGCGCGTGCGACTACGGCAACGAGCGGCAGGTCGGCGAAGGCCTCGCCGCCGCGCTGCGCGACGGCCTCTGCCGCCGCGAGGATCTGTGGGTGACCTCCAAGCTCTGGAACACCTACCACGAGCCCAAGCACGTGCGCGCCGCCTGCGAGCGCTCGTTGCGCGACCTGCGGCTCGACACGCTCGATCTCTACCTCGTGCATTTCCCCATCGCGCTCGCGTTTGTGCCGTTCGACGTGCGCTACCCGCCCGAGTGGCTTCACGATCCCAAGGCCGCGCGGCCCGCGATGCAGCCCATCAAGGTGCCCTACGCCGACACGTGGGGCGCGATGGAGGAGCTGCAGCGCGCCGGCCTCGTGCAGCGCATCGGCGTGTGCAACCTGAACATCTCCGCGCTGCGCGATGTGCTGAGCTACGCCGCCATCCGCCCCGCGGTCCACCAGATCGAGCTGCACCCGTATCTCACGCAGCCGCGGATGCTGCGCTACTGCGCGCAGGAAAACATCGCCGTGACCGCCTTCTCGCCGCTCGGGTCGCCGTCCTACGAGTCCATCGGTATGGCGACCGCCGAGGAGAACGTGCTCCGCGACCCCGTCGTCACCGCACTCGCCGCGCGCCACCGCCGCACGCCCGCGCAGATCGTGCTGCGCTGGGGTGTGCAACGCGGCTGCGCGGTGATTCCGAAAACGCAGACGCCCGCGCGGCTGGCGGAGAACCTCGCGCTGTTCGACTTCGCGCTCACCGCCGAGGAGATGGCGGCCATCGACCGGCTCGACCGGCACCGCCGCTTCAACGACCCGGGCCACTTCGGCGAGAAGGCATTCAACACCTTCATGCCGATTTTCGACTGAGACCAACGGCCCATCCCTTCTGAACTGCAGGGCCTGAGCTAGCTCAGGCCTTAAGGCGGGAAACTCCAGCCGGGCATCGACCAAGGTCGAGCCCTACAAAAAGCAAAGCCGCTACGAATCACCGCCCGTAGACGACATACCACTTGTCGTCATAGAGCTTGTGCTCGGCGAGGACCTTGAGGCCGGCGGCGGCCATCCACGCCTTTGTCTGCTCGCGCGTGATTTGCAGCTTGGGGTCGCTTTTGTGCGGCCCGAGCTCCGGGAAAAAATCGATCACGGCGATGCGGCCGCCGGGTTTGAGGTAGGGCGCGAGATTCTTGAGATACTCCGCGCGGTCCTCGATGTGGTGCAGCACGTCGTAGATGAAAGCCACGTCCACATCGCGCGCCGGCAGGTTCGGGTCCGTGAACTTGCCGAGCACCGGCCGCACGTGGTCGGCCTTGGCCTCCTTGGCCTTCGCCGCGATGTGGTCCACGAGGCCCTGGTCAATATCGACGGCATACACGCGCCCGGCAGCGACCGCCTTGGCCAGCGGCAACGTGAAGACCCCCGAGCCCGCGCCGATGTCGGCGACCACGTCGGTGGGTTTGAGTTTTAGCAGCGCCACGGCTTCGTCCACCTTCAGCTTTGCGACGCGGTTCTGCGCATCGAGGGTCTTCAGCCACTCTCCCGTGGTGCGGGCGCCGAGCTGGGCGCGCGCGGGCAAGGCTGCGGCGGCAACCACGGCCAGCAAAGCGACGACACGCAGCGCGGCGGCAAACGAAAGACGAGGGGCGGGGCAGGTGCTCATGCCGGCGACACTGGCCGCCGGCCGCGGCGCGGCAACCCGGTTTCTGCGCCGCATCGGGAGTTGAATTTGGGCCGCGCTCCCGCCTGACTCCCGCGCAACCCCTCCCCCCATGCACCTCCGCCACTGTGTCTCCGCCTCGCTCCTCGCCGCCGCGCTCGCGCTGCCGGCCTTTGCCCAAAACGGCAAACCCGACGCCGAGGGCTTCATCCGCGACTGGCTCATCCTCGCGCCACTCTCCATCGGCGAAGGCGGCGGCGCGGAGGCCATCGACAAAAAGCAGTTTGCCAACGAAGCCATGCCCGGCGCCAAGGAAGGCGGCACCCAGCAGGCCGGCGGCAAGGAGCTCACCTGGGAAAAGGTCACGACCAAGCAGTTCTACATCGATTTCCGGGAGCTGCATCCCTCGCAGGGCGAGCAGGTCGTCGGCTGGGCCGTCGCGTATGTCGTCTGCGCCGCCGAGAAGACCGGCCTCACCCTCCGCATGAACAGCAACGACCAGGGCAAGGTCTGGCTCAACGGCAAGGAGCTCGTGAAATTCATGGACACCCGCACGCTCGAGAAGGACGCGGAAGACGCGGCGAAGAACGTCACCCTCAAGAAAGGCGTCAACGTGCTCGTGCTGAAAGTCGCCAACGAGGAGAACAACTGGCAGGGCAGCGTCCGCTTCCTCGACGCCGCCGGCAAACCCGTGACCGACCTCACCATCGCGACGCAGCCCTGAGAAGGCATCAAAAAGATTCTCCTGATTGTCATTCTGAGCGTAGCGAAGAATCCACTCGGACACTCCCAGCGAAGGAGAGCATCGAAGCTTCTGCTGGACGCTTCGCTGCCCTCAGAATGCCAGGTCCTTTCCCCCTCAACCCTGCCAGCCGCACCCACCCATCATGCTCCCCCTTCGCCTCCGCCATGCGCTTGCGCCCATCCTCGCGCTGCTCGTGCTCACCTCCTGCGTGCCGATTTCGGTCGTTTCCAAGCCCCTCCGCGTGCTGCTCGTCACCGGCGGCTGCTGCCACGACTACGCCGCGCAGAAAGACCTCCTCAAGGCCGGCCTCGAGGCGCGCGCGCATGTCGTCGTCGAGCACATGCACACGCCGGACAAAACCACCAAGCCGCCGCTCCCGCTGCACACCGTCGCGAACTACGGCAAGGGCTATGACGTGATCATCCACGACGAATGCGCCGCCGCGATCGACGATCCCGCGGCGCTGCGCAACGTCCTCCAGCCGCACCTCGACGGCATCCCCGGCGTGAACCTCCACTGCGCGATGCACAGCTACCGCGTCTCGAAGGATTTTCGCCAGGCGCTCAAGCCCGGCAGCGAAGGCGCGAGCTGGTTCGACTACCTCGGCCTCCAGTCGAGCGCCCACGGCCCCAAGGAGCCAATCACGATCACGTTTGCCCAGGACGCCGGCCCGATCACGCGCGGCATGGCGGTCTGGGTGACGGGCAACGAGGAACTCTACAACAACGTGCAGGACCCGAAAAACTACCCCGGCCACCGCGCGCTCGCCACCGGCCGCCAGATCACGACGGCGAAGGACGGCACGAAAAAGGAAGCGGAAGCGGTCGTCGTCTGGACCAATGAGTTTGGCCCGAAAAAGACCCGCGTCTTCAGCACCACCATCGGCCACAACAACGAAACCGTCGCCGATGCGCGCTACCTCGACCTCGTGACGCGCGGCCTCCTCTGGGCCGCGGGCAAGCTCAACGCCAACGGCACGCCCGCCAAGGGCTACGGCCCGCAGGGTAAATAGGCCCGCTTCCCATCCCTGGTAATAGCGCACGCCAGCCAGCCGTGGCGTAACATCGAGTCTCGCGTCATCAAGGGACGCTGACCGCCGGCAGTAGGGCGGGTCTGTGACCCGCCCTCGAAGACTCATCGCGCGAAAGGGCGGGTCACAGACCCGCCCTACCCCAACCCCGTCCATCGTGCGCGTTTGGTCAGAATAGAACGCGAGTCCCGGTAAATCGCGCTGGCATCAATCCGCGATCCACACGAGATCGCCGGCGCGGACTTCCTCGTAAAGCTGCACGATCTCGAGGTTGCGCATCAGCACGCAGCCGGCGCTCAGCGGCTCGCCGATGCGGTCCTCGTGGTTGGTGCCGTGGATGTAAACGTAGCGCTCGTAGGTGTCGACGTTCCCGCCCCGGTTCACCCCGGGCTCGAGGCCGCGGAGCCAGAGGATGCGGCCTGTGATAAGGTTGTCGTCGGCGTCCGGGTGGCGCGCGAGATGTTCGTGGAAATCGCGGCCGGTGGGCACGCGGCTCTTGAACACGATGCCCGGCGGCTGCCCCGCCCCGATGCGCTCCGCGATCTCGTGCAGGCCGCGCGGCGTGCCGAGGGAATTTTTCACGTTGGAGGGCGGGCGCTTGGACGTGGAGACGCCGTAGCTGCGCACCAGCTCACCTCGCCGGTAAAACTGCATCGTCGCTGTGCTGATCCGCACGGCGAGGAAACGCTCTCCGGGCTTGATGCCGAGGCGCGCACAGGCTTGGTTAACCTGCTCCATGGGAGACAAACTCGTGAACAACGCATCCATCATTGTCGGTATCGTCGGCGCCACGGGCGCCGTGGGTCAAGAACTGCTCCGGCTCCTGCACGAGCGCAAGTTCCCGATGGCCTCGCTGCGGCTCTACGCCTCGGCGCGGTCGGCGGGCAAGGTCCTCGCCTGCGCGGGTCACACCTACACGGTCGAGGAAGCCAAGCCCGGCGCGTTTGCGGGCGTGGACGTGGCGTTCTTCGCCGCTGGCGGCGCCACGACACGCGCCCTCGCGCCCGATGCGGTGAAGGATGGCTGTCTCGTGATCGACAAAAGCTCGCACTACCGCATGGACCCGGAGGTCCCGCTCGTCATCCCCGAGATCAATCCCGAGGGTCTGCGCCAGCACAAGGGCATCATTGCCAACCCGAATTGCTCCACGGCGGTGACGCTCATGGCGCTGTGGCCGCTGCACCAAGCCTTCGGCCTGAAGCGCTATTTCGCCAGCACCTACCAGTCCGTCTCCGGCACCGGCGCCGAAGCCGTGCGCGAGCTCGAGGATCAGATCCAGTCCTACGCCAAGGGCGAACCGATCGCGAAGAAGGTCTATGCCTACCAGATCGCCTTCAACGTGATCCCGCAGGTCGATTCCTTCGGACCCAACGGCTACACGGGCGAGGAGACCAAGATGATGCTCGAGAGCCGCAAGATCATGGGCCTTCCGAACCTGAAGGTCTCGGCCACCACGGTCCGCGTGCCGGTCGTGCGCGCCCACTCCATCTCGATCAACGCGGAGTTCGAGCGCCCGGTCTCCGTCGAAGCCGCGCGGGCCGCGGTCGCGGCCTTTGCCGGCGCGGAGCTGGTCGATGATCCGGCGAAGCAGGGCTATCCCACGCCGCTCGATTTCAGCAAGAAGGTGAAGTGCGGCGTCGGCCGCATCCGCCTCGACACCGCGCTCGACAACGGCCTCGCGCTCTGGGTGAGCGGCGACAACCTCTGGAAAGGCGCCGCGCTCAATGCGATTCAGAACGCCGAGCTGATGGTGCGCGAGGGACTGCTGAAGCCGCGGGCGCTGGCGCGCGCGTGAGGGAAAATCCCGTATCATAGCAGGGCCTGAGCTTGCTCAGGCCTTCCCCTCAACGGCCTCAGCGAGCTGAGGCCCTACTGCACCGCCCGCACATCCGCGAGCAGCGCCGCGATGTCCGCGTCCGACGTGTCCCAGGCGCACATGAAGCGATAGCCGTGCTCGCCGACGAATTGGTAGAAATGCCAGCCGCGCGCCTCGAGCGCCGCCACGACACGCGGCGGCAGCTCGACGAACACGCCGTTGGCCTCCGTGGGCGTCACGAGCGCAAAGCCCAGCTCGCGCAGGCCCGCGGATAATTTTTGCGCCTGTCCGTTGGCGTGCGCCGCGTGCCGCAGCCACGCGCCGTCGCGCAGCACCGCAACCCACTGCGCGGCGGCGAAGCGCAGCTTCGAGGCGAGCTGCCCGGCCTGCTTCACGCGGTAGTCGAACTCAGCCGCGAGCGTGCGGTTGAAGAAGACGACGGCCTCGGTGCCGAGCAGGCCGTTCTTCGTCCCGCCCAGGCACAGCACATCGACGCCCGCCCGCCACGTGAGGTCGGCCGGCGCCACGCCGCGCGGGGCGAGCGCCGCGGCAGCGTTGGCGAAACGCGCGCCATCCACGTGCACCGCGAGTCCGCGCGCGTGCGCGAAGTCCGATAGCGCGCGCAGCTCCGCCGGCGTGTAGAGTGTGCCGAGTTCCGTCGCCTGCGTGAGCGAGAGCGCGCGGGCCTTGGGGAAATGCACGCCATGCCCGCGGGCGAGCGCCGGAGCGAGATCAGCGGGACAGAGCTTCGCGTGCTCGCCCGCGAGCGGGAGGAGCTTGGCGCCGCCGGTGAAGAATTCCGGCGCGCCGCACTCGTCGGTCTCGATGTGCGCGAGCGCGTGGCAGAGCACGGCGTGGTGCCGCTGGCAGAGCGCGGCGAGCACGAGCGCGTTGGCCGCCGTGCCATTGCAGACGAAGAACACCTCGCACTCCGCCTCGAAGATCTGCGCGAGCAGGCGCTTCGCCTCCGCCGTGTGGGCATCGTCGCCATAGCTCGGCGCGCGGCCGGGATTGGCGTCGCGGATCGCGGCGAGCGCCTCGGGGCAGACGCCGGCGGTGTTGTCGCTCGCAAAGGCGAAGTTCGCGGCGCGCGTCATGGGGATTTTGGGGTCTGGCAATTTGCGACGCGCACGTTTCTGCTCGAAACGCACGCGATGAATCCAGCGGACGTCAACCTCTACCTCGTCGGCTTCATGGGCACCGGCAAGACCACCGTGGGCCGTGCCGTCGCGCATCGGACCGGCTTCCACGCCCTCGACAGCGACCACGAGATCGAGCGGCAGCAGGGGAAGACGATCCCGGAAATCTTCGCGCAGGACGGCGAGCCGGCATTCCGCGCGATGGAGCGGGAATTCATCGAAGGCGGGCACCCGGCGCAGCGCACGCTCGTGGCCTGCGGCGGCGGCCTCGTGGTGCAGCCCGGCATGCTGGAGCTCCTGAAATCGAAGGGTGTCGTCGTCTGCCTGCACGCTTCGCTCGACACCATCCTCGCGCGCACCGCGCGCCAGCGCAACCGGCCGCTGCTCGAGGTCGATAATCCCGAGGAACGCGTCCGCACGCTCTACGCCGCACGTGAGCCGATCTACAAGCAGTCGGGCACGGTCATCCTGACCGACGGCCGGCCGCTCACCGACATCGCGGCCCATGTGCTGCGCGCGTGGCGGCGCGACGCCGCGGATTTCGCGCGCGCGCACCCGTGAGCGCGGACGAACGCCAGGAGGAACTGCGCCGCCGCCTGACGGCGCTGGGCTTCGACGACGTGCGGTTTGCGCGCCTCGACGAGGCTCCGACCGCCCCGCTCCGCGCGTGGCTCGCCGCCGGCCATCACGCCGACATGCACTGGATGGAGCGCACGGCAGAGAAACGCCTCAATCCGCGGCTCGTGGTGCCGGAGGCGAAATCCATCGTGATGCTCGGCGTGAACTACTGGTCGGAAAAGACCGCGCCCGCCGGCCGCCCGGTCTGGGCGCGCTACGCCCTGCACGAAGACTACCACGACACCCTCGCACCTGCGCTTGAAGCGGCCGGCCGCCTCCTCGGCGAACTCTACGGCGCGACGCGCGACGACTACCGCGCCTACGTCGACACCGGCCCCGTGCTCGAACGCTCGTGGGCCGCGCGCGCGGGGCTCGGTTTCACCGGGAAAAATGCGATGCTCATCTCGCGCCGCCACGGCAACTGGCTCTTCCTCGCCGCGATTCTCACGCGCCTCGAATTCGCGCCCGACGCGCCGGTGAAGAACGATTTTCACGCGCGCGATATCGGCACGCTCTGCGGCCGTTGCACGCGCTGCCTGGATGCGTGCCCGACGGGAGCGTTTCCCGCGCCCGGCGTCGTCGATGCCCGCCGCTGCATCTCCTACCAGACGATCGAGAACAAGGGCGTGATCCCGCGCGAGCTGCGCGCCGGCATCGGCCACCGCATCTATGGATGCGACGTGTGCCTCGAAGTCTGCCCGTGGAACCGTTTCGCCCGTGAGGGCCGGCGGCTCCTCCTCGCCGCGCGCCACGATCTCGCGGAGCTGGCGCTGGAGGAAATCCTCGCGCTCACGCCGGAGCGGTTTGCCGAGGTCTTTCGCCGCACGCCGATGAAGCGCCTCAAGCTCACCGGCCTGCTGCGCAACGCCTGCATCGTCGCCGGCAACAGCGGCGACGCCTCGCTGCTCCCGCAGCTCACCGCGCTCGCTACGGCGCACGCCGCGCCGCTCGTGCGCGCCCACGCGGTGTGGGCGGTGTTTCGCCTCGGCGGCGGCCCTGCGCTCGCCGCCGCCGCCGCGACCGAAACGGATCCGCTCGTGCTCGCGGAGTTAACCGCGGAGGCCGCGGCTACTTGAAGGCCGCGCCAAACACCGCCACCGCCGAAGCCGGCGGGCGCACCGGTTTCCCCTCGAGATCGATGAAGGCGTGGACCGTGTGGCCGGTCGCGAGCAACTCGTTCCCGCGGCGCGCCTCATACTCGAGCCGGATGCGGAGCAGCGGTTTCTCCCGCAGCGTCGTCACAATGGTCACGGTGTCGTCGTAGAGCGCAGGGCGGAGGTATTTCACCCCGACTTCCAGCACAGGCAGGCGGTAACCCTCGGCTTCCAGCTGGCGATACGGCAGGCCCAGCTCCTTGAGCAGCGTGGTGCGGCCGACCTCGAACCACGGCAGGAAATTGCCGTGATAGACGACCCCCATCATGTCCGTCTCCGCGTAGCGGACGACAATCTGTGTGCGCGAGATGATCATGGTGCATTCAGCGCGGGGTTGAAGAGCGCGGCAGCGGAGACCTTCCAACAGTTGCGCTTCGCCCACTCGCGGCCGGCGGCGCCGAGTTTTTTCCGCAGGGGCGCATCGTGGATCAATTTTTCGAACGCGGCCGCGAGCTGCACCGGCCGATCCGGCGGCACGAGCAGTCCTGTGACGCCGTCGGCCACCGCATCAGCCACGCCGCCGACATCGTGCGCCACGACGGGCAGCCCGTGGGCCGCCGCCTCAAGATAGACCAGGCCGAAGCCCTCGACGCTGCGGCCGTGGTTGACGCTCGTCATCGCAAAGATGTCCGCGCCCTCGTAGATGCCGGCCAGCTCCTCGTCCGGGAGATTGCCGAAAAACCGCACCGCCAGGTCCGGCTGCGCCGCCGCCGCCGCGCGAAGCTGGCGCTCGTAGTTGCCTTTGCTCTGGCCGCCCACGATCCAATACTCGAGCCGTGCGCGCACCGCGGGCGGCAGCATCTGGAGTGCCTGCAGGGTGAGCAGCTGGCCCTTGCGCGGATGCAGCCGGCCCACGGTCAGCACGACGATCTTGGGGCGGTCCGCGGCGGGTCGTGTCGGCACGACCGCAAAGTCCGACCGGAGCGCACCGGGGGTGAGATAGGTTTTGTCCGCCGCCTCCGGAAAATGCCCGAGCAACAACTCCTGCGTGTAGGTGCTGAGCGTGCTGATGCGCGTCGCGTGCCGGATGAGGCCGCGCGCCAGCCACCGCCGCCACGGGCTGCCGGCAAACTTGAGGATTTCCGAGCCGTGAAACGTCAGGACCAGCCGCCGGGGCCGGAACGCGCGGAAGAACTGGAGCAGCATCATCGCCAGCATCGGCCCCGGCTCCGGCAGATAGACCGTGGCGTGCCGCAGGCCCCGCCGGTGCCGGATGAGTTCGCGCGCCAGCCGGAACTGGCAGCCCAGGTCGTGGGTGCCCTTCAAGGGCAGGCGCCGCAGGCGAAACGGCCAGTCAGTCTTCTCCGCCCCCGCCGGCGCGGACTGCGCCCAGACCTCGACATCGTAGCCCAGCGCCGCCGAGGCCCGCGCAATTTCCTCCGTAAACGTAGCAATGCCACCACGCTTCGGGTAAAATTCGTGCGTGATCAAATAGACCGGCTGGGCCGCGGGAGGGACTAAGGCGACGGCGCTCATGCGCGAGTTCGGAAGTGGCACAGCCCGCGCCATCGTCGAGCGTGAAACATCGAGTCGATCGGCCGCCGTCAGGCAATGCCCATACCGCGGGTGACTTTAGGGTTACACTGCGGCCCGAAATAAGGGGTTTACAATGCTCCCCCCGGTTTCATACAACGAACGAACAATGCCAGATGCAGTTTCAACCAGTGCGGGCGCACAAAAAACGGCCCCGATGACGCCGAAGCCGTTCGCCCCTGAGGATGAAGTGGCATTGCGCGAGGCGTTAAAACGCTGCTCTCCATCCACCTTTGAAGCGGCGGTGCAGTTCCGCAAGACGGCCAATCCCGAGCACGTTCCCGCCGTCGTGATCGGCGTGATCGAGCGTTTCGTGGAACCCGATCTGCGGATGAAGCTCAAGGACGCCGACGATGATCTCCGGCTCATTGAGGATCTGGGTATCGATTCCCTGACGATGATGGAAATCGTCATTTTGGTGGAGGACGTCCTCCAGATGACGATCAACAACGATGAGCTGCGCAACCTGCGCACCGTCGGCGACGTGAAGACCTTCATCGACTGCAAGATTCGCGGCCTGCCCCTCCCCAAGCCCACGAAGTTCATCCCCATTGAGCACGTGGCGGCCGTGATGCCGATCCAGCCGCCGTTCCTGTTTCTCAACGAGGCCTCGGTCAGCTCCGCCTCCGCCAACGGCAAATACAAGATCACCGGCCAGGAGTTCTTCTTGCAGGGCCACTTCAAGGACAACCCCGTCATGCCCGCCTCGATCATGCTCGAGGCGCTCGGCCAGCTCGCCGTGCTGTATCTGCTCGAGGGTGCGCCGACCGAGCCGGGCAAGGTCATCAGCCCGCAGACCATTTTCTTCACTGGCTGTGAAGGCGTGCGCGCCCACCGGATCTGCAAGCCCGGCGACATCCTCACCCTCTCGATCAAGCCCAAGCGCATGAAGATGCCGCTGGCGACCTTCGAAGGCTCGATTCGCGTCGGCCAGGAAAAGGCCGTCATCGCCGAGGAAATCACCCTCACCTTCGGGATCGTCGAGGCAGCCGAGGCCCCCGTGCCGATCAGCGCGATCGGTCACGCGCCCGGTTCCACCGGCACCGCTTCCGCCGCCACCACGCCCCCTCTGCGCGTGGCCATCAACGCCTGACCTCGCCGGTCGCGGAATATCCATTCCGCCTCCCGCGTTGACCGACAGGAAGCAAAGGCTTCACTGCGGTGTTTCCACGCCGCATGCCCAGAGTCTTCATCACCGGCCTCGGTTTCGTCACCAGCATCGGCAACGACACCGCGACCGTCACCCGCCATCTCCGCGAGCTCCGGCACGGCTTCGAGGTCTATCCGCCTTTCCAGAAGCCCGACATCCCGGTCAAAGTCATCGGCACCATCAAGGAGTTCACGACCGACTCCACCGATCCCGAGGACTGGACCTTTCCCGCCGCCTACAAGATCAAGCGCGAGCTGCTGCGCACGATGGCGCCCAACGGCCTCTTCGCCCACTGCGCGATGGTTCAGGCCATCGCCGACGCCAAGCTCGCCGACGCCGACATCTCACAACCCGAGACCGGCCTCTACGCCGCCTCGGCCGGCTCACCCTACCTCCTCCACCATCACCACGATCGCCTCACCAAGGTCGGCGTGATGCGGTGCTCGCCCCTCGGGATCGTCGCATCAATTGCGGGCACACTGAATTTCAATCTCATCGCCGCTTTTAAGATCCAAGGCTCCTCCTGCGGCTTCTCCTCCGCCTGCGCTTCTTCGGCCCACGCCCTCGGCTACGCCTACGACGACATCATGCTCGGCCGCCAGAAGCGGATGTTTGTGGTCGGCGCGGAAGACGGAAACGTGGACGCCATTTTGCCCTTCGCCGGCATGCGGACCCTTTCCCTCCAGACCGATCCCAGCCTCGCCTCGCGGCCGTTCGACGCCGGGCGCGACGGCTTCGTGGGCACCGGCGGCTCGGTCACCCTCGTGCTCGAAAGCGAAGACGAGGTCGCCCGCCGCGGCGTGCGGCCCTATGCCGAGGTCCTCGGCTGGGGCCAGGCCTCCGATGGCTGGAACGTCGCCATCTCGCACCCCGAGGGCAGCGGCTCCGCGGCGTCGATGACCAACGCCCTCCGCGCCGCTGCGGTCTCGCCCGCGCAGGTGGACTACGTCAACGCCCACGCCACCTCCACGCTCATCGGCGATGTCTCCGAAGCCCGCGCGCTGCGCACGGTCTTCAAGGACCACCTCCCTCGTGTCGCCGTCAGCAGCACCAAGGCCCTCACGGGCCACGGCCTCTCGCTGGCCGGCGCGATGGAGAGTGCCTTCTGCGCGTTGGCCCTGCGCGACGGCTTCATCCCCGGCTGCGCGCACCTCACCCAGGTCGATCCCGAGTGCGCGGACCTCAACCTCCCCCGCGCCACCGAAAACCGGCAGCCCGGGATCGTCGTGAAAAACAGCAGCGGATTCGGCGGTGCCAACGTCGCGCTGGTGTTCAAGCGGGTCGCCTGAAGCCGTGCCCGCCCGCGTCTCCGATTTCTACCGCACGGCGCTGGTCACCGGGGCGAGCACCGGCCTCGGCCGCGCCTTTGCGGAGATGCTGCTCGCCGAGGGCGTGCGCGTTTGGGGCACGTCGCGCGACCCGGCCCGCCTCGCCCCGATCACGGGTCTGGAGCCCCTGGCCCTCGATCTGCGCGACGGCCCCGCCGCGCTGGAGATCTTTCATCGCGCCGAACGCGCGGCCGGCGACTTCGACGTAGTGATCAACAATGCCGGCTTCGGCGTGTTCGCGGAGTTCGCGGGCGCGGATTTTTCCGTCTGGGAGGAGCAGCTCGCCGTGATGCTCCTCAATCCCGCCCGCCTCGCCCACGCGGCGCTGCCCGGGATGCTCGCGCGCAACCGCGGCGCGCTCGTCAACATCTCCTCGCTGGCCGCCGAGTTTCCCCTGCCTTTCCAGAGCGCCTACAATATTGCCAAGGCCGGCCTCTCCGCGTTCAGCGAGAGCCTCATCACCGAGACCGCGGGCACCGGCGTCGTGGTGCTCGACGTGCGCCCCGGCGACTACCGCACCGCCATCGACACCTCCGTGCGCCATCCGCAGCGGCCGCCCACCCCGCGGATGCGCCGCGCCTGGGCCGCGTTTGAAAAAATGATGACCCAGGGCCACGCGCCCGCTCATGCGGCCGCCAGCTTGCGCCGTGCCCTGCTCCGCCGCCGCAGCGGCACCGTGCGCATGGGGCGCTTCTCGCAGGCCGTGGCCGCACCGTTGCTCGCACGCCTCGGCTCGCTCCCGCTCCGGCGCCGTGTGCAGGCCCGCTACTTCGACGCCGGCTGATCATCCCCATGCCCAAGCTTCGCATCCTCGTCCTCACTTCGAGCACCGGCGGTGGCCACGACGCCCGCGCGGAGGCGTTCGCCGAGTGGTGCTTCCAGCTCTACCGCCACGACGTCGATGTGCGCATCGAGCAGATGCTCGAAAAATCCTCCGTCGTGAACCGCACCGGCGTAAACCTCTACAACCGCATCCAGCGCGCCGCGCCCTGGCTGCACAAAGTCTTCTTCGCGCTCGTCGAGGTGCTCAGCTGGCTCAACCGCCGCCGCGTCACCTTCGGCGCCGCCTACTACCTTGAAGTGCTGCGCGACTACCGGCCGCACCTGGTGTTCAGCGTCCACGATTGCCTCAACCGCGGCTACTTTCAGCTCGCGCGGCGAACCCTGGGCCCCGACCGCGTGCGCTGCGCCACCTATTGCGGCGAGTTTTCCGGCGGCTGGGGCTACTCGCGCAACTGGATCGAGCCCACCGCCGATCTCTATGTGTCGCGCACGCCCACGGCACGCGATTACGCGGTCAAATGCGGCATCCCGCCGGACAAGGCCCGCGTGCGCGGCTCCCTCATGCGCCCGCGCTCGCACCTGGAGGTGCTGAGCCCCGCCGATCGCCGCACTTTCCGCGCGCGCCGGCTCGGCCTCGACCCGGATCGCTTCACCGTCTTCCTCGCCACGGGCGGCAACGGCGCCAACAACCACCTCGCCCTCCTCTCCGCCCTCCTCGCCCACGCCGCCCGCGTGCAGGCGATCATCATCTGCGGCCGCAACAAGGAGGCCTACAACGAACTCATCCACTGGCGCACCCTGCACCCCGAGTTCACCTGCCATATCGAAGGCTACTCGGACGAGGTGCATCTTCTCATGCAGGCCAGCGACGCGATTGTCACCCGCGGCGGCACGACCACCTGCGCCAAGGCCCTGCACTTCCGCTGCCCGATCATTTTCAATGCGTTTGGCGGCATCATGCCGCAGGAGGCGCTCACGTGGAAATTTTTCCGCAACGGCGCCGCTTCCCAGAAAATCGGGGATGCCGCCGACTTCGCCCGCATCATTGATCGCTGGATGGCCGATCCCGCCGACTACGCCGCGACGCGCGCCCACTTTATCAAGCTCCGCTACGAAGAGGATCCCACCGTGATCATCGACGAACTCCTCGCGCTCGGCAACGAGGTCGCCGGCGCCAAGCTGCGCCGCCTCCCGTTTCCGCCCGAGCGCACGGGCGGCCCCGCGAGTTCGCGGGCGCCGTTCATCGACGGGCCGGCCGCCCCGTAGGGCGGGTCTCCGCCCCGCCCTTTCACGCGCCGGTGTTCCGAACCGAGGGCGGGTCACAGCCGCCCTTCATTATTCACCGCGCCATCAATCCGCTTGGCCGCGGCGCACGCCGCCCTCTAACGTCGCGCCACCTTGTCCGCCGAGCCGCCCGTCATCGCCTATCTCTTCACCACGTTTCCGAAAAACACGGAGACGTTTCTCCAGCGCGAGATCATCGCGATGCGGCAGCACGGGGTCCACCTCCGCATCTACTCGCTGTGGGGCGGCGGCGGCTCGTTCCGGGGGCTCCCGGTCGCCTCCTTCAACAAGTGGCGGCTCCTCACCCTGCTCTGGATGATCCCGGCGGAATCGTGGCGCCGGCCCGCCGTGCTGCGCCAGGTGCTGCACGGGCTCTTCACGCGGCGTGCGCCCTCCTGGATGAATTTCTGGGAAAACATGCTCGGCGCGGGTTTCGCCTGCCTTTACGCGCGCGAATTCCGGAGAGACCCGCCGGCCCTCGTCCACGCCGCGTGGGGGGGCGCGCCCGCGACCGCCGCCTGGCTCCTCTGGCGGCTCGACGGCCACCGCTACAGCGCCGCCGCCCACGCCTACGACATCTACGAGCACGGCGGCGACTGGTGGCTCGACGAAAAACTCGCGCCCGCGGCCTTCGTGCATACCTCGACTGAGATGGGCCGCCGCAGCCTGATCGAGCGCGGTGTGCCGGCCGACCGTGCCCTCTGCATCCGCCGCGGCCTCGATCGCCTGCCGGTGATGAAAGCGCTGCGCGCCGGTCGCACGCCACTCCACCTCGTCTGCGTCGCGCGCCTCGTCGAGAAAAAGGGTCTCGATCACCAGTTGCGCATCTACGCCGCGCTCCAGGCCGCAGGCGTGCCGTTCGCCGCGCGCATCATCGGCGATGGTCCGCTGCGCGCCGATCTCGAGCGGCTCGCCGGCCACCTCGGCGTCGCGGGCCAGGTCACCTTCACCGGCCATCTCGCCCAGCACGAGGTCTGGAGCCAGCTCGTCTGGGCCGACGCGCTGCTGCACACCGGCGTCATCGCCCCCAGCGGCGATCGCGACGGGCTCCCCAATGTAATCCCCGAAGCCATGGCCGCGGGCGTCCTCGTCGTCACTTCGCCCGCCGCCGCCACCACCGAGGCCGTGACGCAAGGCATCACGGGCTACGTGGTGCCGGTGACGCAGCCCGCCGACTGGGTCTCGGCACTGCGACGGCTCGCGCACGACGATGGGTTCGCGGAGAAACTCCGCGCCGCCGCGCGCCGGTGGGTCGAGGAGAACTTCGACGCCCACAAGAACGCCCGCCGCCTGCTCAGCCAGTTTGAGCGCACGCTCGCCACGCCGGTGGAGCCATTGCCGGCCGCTCCCGTCGCCGCCGCGGCGCCATGATTTTTTTCGACACCACCAAGACCGGCGCCGCCGGCCACCGCTCCGGCCTCACCCGCGTGAGCGCCCGCCTGCGTGCCGAACTCGGCCCGCGCGCCACGCCCGCGGCCTGGGAAGAGGCCGCGCGCCGCGCCGGGCCCGGCGACTGGTTTCTCACCACCGAACTTTTCTGCGAGGAGGAGCGCCCCGGATTCTCCGCCTTTCTCGCAGCCCGACGCTGCCGGAAGGCGGCCGTGTTTCACGACGCGATTCCCCTCCGCCAGCCGCACATCACGTGGCCGCAGTCCGTCGCCCGCCACCCCGGCTACATGAAGCTGCTCGCGCAGTTCGACCGCGTGTGGGCCGTCTCCGCCGCCAGCCGCGCCGATCTGCTGGGCTACTGGCGCTGGGCCGGCGTCGAAAATCCGCCGCCCGTCGCGGTGCTCGCGCTGGGCGCGGATGGCCACGGCGCGCCCCGCGTCACCGCCCCGCGCCCCGCGCCCCGCGTCCCAAGCCTCCTTTGCGTCGGCATCCTCGAACCCAGGAAAAACCAAGCGCTGCTCCTCGACGTCTGCGAAGATCTCTGGGCCGAGGGCCTCGCCTTCGAACTGCATCTCGTCGGCCGTGTAAACCCGCACTTCGGCCGCCCCCTCGTGGCGCGCATCGCCGCGCTGCGGCGCACCCGGCGCACGCTGCTCCACTTCCACGAGGCCGCCGACGATGCCACCGTCGCCGCACTCTACGCCTCCGCCCGCGCGACGCTTTTTCCCACCATCGCCGAGGGCTGCGGCCTCCCGCTCCTCGAGTCGCTGTGGCAGGGCGTGCCGTGCGTCTGCAGTGATTTGCCGGTCTTGCGCGAAAACGCCGACGCCGGCGGCTGCCTTGGCGTGGCGGCCGATGATCGGGCCGCGTGGCGGGACGCGCTGCGCCGCATCGTGACCGACGACGCCCTCGTCGCGCGCCTCGGGTCCGAGGCCCTGGTCCGTCCGCTGCCACCCTGGCGCGCAGCGGCGGACGCGCTCGCGACGGCCTTGGCCTAGCGCGGCCGCGCTATCGCACCGGCTGAGGCAGCGCGGCCGCCGGCCTACCCGAAGCGCCAGCCGGAGGCGTCGGGCTCTGCTCCTCCAGCGCTTTCACCGCGGTCTCCCGGACGGCTTTTACCACCGGCGAATTTTTCGGCACCTCGATCTTCGTCTCGAAACGCGAATCGGTCGCCACATTCTGCGAGGCGACGGTGGAAAGCAGCGGCATCACCGCCTCGACCGCCCCGGCCACGCCAAACACCGCCACGCGCACATCCCACAGTTCCTGGCCCGTGCCACTGTTGATGCCCTTGGTGGGATTGTCGCGCGCCGAGAGCTGCAGGAACGTCTCGCGCGCCGAGGGATCGACGCGGCCGCCCGTGTAGGTGCCGAAACCCACCTCGATGAAAAGATCCGGCGCCGCGTTGGCCGGCGCCTCGAACATCCCGATGCCGGTCAAGCCCGCGTCGATGCACGCCTTGACCGCGGCCACCTGCATCTGGGACTGCGCGACGGTGGATTTTTTCGCGAGCAGCCGGTAGGACATGCCGCTGGGCTTGGCGACGCCCGGCGCCGCGATCGCATCGACGATCACGCGGTGCTTGGGCATCAAGATACTGAGGCAGCCGAAGCCGGTGCAGGCGAAGGCCGCGGCCAAGGCCCAGACTGGCAAACGAGTGCGACAAGCGGGGAATTTCATCTGTGTCCCGCCCTAGTTGTGCGGCGCGCGGAAAATGGCAAATCCAGAGGTGTGACGGCGCTGTTACCGCCGCTAGTCGATTTTCACCCGGGCGCGGTAGAAGGCGTCGCACCGCGCGTAGATCTCCGCCGCCGAGTCCAGCGCCAGGGCTTCCGCGGCGAGCGCACGCGCGTCGGCCATCGTCATCGCCCGGACGATGTAGCGCACCGCGGGCAGCCACGAGGGCGACATGCTGAGGCTGTCCACCCCCAGCCCGAGCAGCAGCGGGGCAAAGACCGGATCGCCGCCCATCTCGCCGCACACACCCACCGGAATTTTGCCCGCGTGCGCCTCATGGACGATGTGCCGCAGCGTGCGGATCACCGCCGGGTGGGTGGGCTCGTAGAGGTGCGCGATCCGGTCGTTCACCCGGTCGATCGCGAGCAGGTATTGGATGAGATCGTTGGTGCCGATGCTGAAGAACGCGCAGCGTTTCGCGAGCAGGTCCGCGGTCATCGCCGCGCTCGGAATCTCGATCATCGTGCCGACCTCGATCGCCTCGTCGAACCGCACGCCCCCTGCGCGCAGCTCGTCGCGGCACTCCGCCAGCACGGCGTTGGCGCGCGCGAGTTCGCCCACCCCGCTGATCATGGGATACATGATCTTCACGCGGCCAAATGCGCTCGCCCGCAGGATCGCGCGGAGCTGGTCCTTGAAAATATCCGGATGCGCGAGGCAGAACCGGATCGCGCGGAAGCCCATGAAGGGGTTGTTCTCCTTTGGGAAGAGGTCCGACTTGCCCGCCATCGGCTTGTCGCCACCGATGTCGAGCGTGCGGATAATCACGGACTGGGGCGCCATGGCCTCGACCGCGGCCCGGTAGGCGGCGAACTGCTCCTCCTCGCTCGGGATATGCGAGCCGGCGAGGAACAAAAACTCGGTGCGGTAAAGGCCGACTCCCTCGGCGCGGTAGCTCTTCGCCGCGGCGACCTCCTCCGCCTTCTCGATGTTGGCGAGCAGCGTCACCGCCACGCCGTCGAGCGTCACCGCGGGCTCGCGGTTGCTCTCCAGCAGGCGCGCCTCGAAGGATTTTTTCTTCTCCTGGATTTTTCCGTAGCGGAAGAGCGTGCTCTCCGTCGGGTTGACGATCACGAGGCCGTCGTAGCCGTCCACGATGGCCCAGTCGCCGTTGTGGACGCGCGCCGTGAGGTCGTGCAGGCCGACGACCGACGGGATCTTCATCGAGCGCGCCACGATCGCGGCGTGGCTCGTGCGGCTGCCGGAATTGAGCGCCAGCGCCAGCGCCGCCGAGCGATCCAGCGTGGCGGACTCCGAGGGCGCGATGTCGCTCGCGACGATGATCCGCTGGCCGGCGAGGTGCCGCAGCGAGGTCTCGTCATGGCCCATCAGGTTCTTCAGCAGGCGCTGCGCGACATCGCGCAAATCCACCGCGCGCTCGGCGAGGAACCGGTCCTCGAACTCCGAGAAGGCCTTGATGTAGCGCCCGGCCACCCGCTGGAAACTGGTCTCGATGTTCTGCCCCGTCGTCTCGAGATCGCGCACCGTCTCGGCGATCAGCGCCGGATCGTCGAGCACCATCAGGTGGGCGTCGAAGATCGCGGCCTCCTCCGGGCCGATGTTCTTCTCCACCTCGTGCTTAATCTTCGAGATCTGCTGGCGGGTCGCGACGATCGCGCGCTCGAAGCGCTCCACCTCCGCCGCCTGCTGCGCCGGCTCGACGATGTAGCTCGGCACCTCGACCGAACTTTGCAAATAGACAAAAATCTGCCCATACGCGATTCCTGGCGAGGCGGCGATGCCTGCGATGGTGGTTTCGGTCTTCGCGCGGGAATCCATTAAGGGCTGAACTGACGATTGCGGCCCCGAGGGGTTTCGAGGCGACGCCGCACGATAACGCGGCGCGCATGAAACGGGTCAACCTGTATCTACGTCAGCCGCGCCTCCGTCACAAACGCCGACCCACCCCACGCCGCGCGCACCGCCGCCACAATGGGCACCGCATCCGTATCGGCGCCGAGCAACGCGAAGCAGGCGCTCCCGCTGCCACTCATGCGCGGCTGCAACCCAAACGTCACCCGCAGCTCGGCCAGCAGCGCCGGCAGCGCAAGGAACTTCGCAAAGGCGGGCGGCTCCATGTTGTTGAAAAGCAGTTTTTCCGCCGGGGCCTGGACTTCGGCGATCCATGCCGCGAGCCGCGTCTCCGCCTCGGCCGCGGGCCGGTAGCTCGCCGGTGCCGCCGCCGCCAGCCGCGCGTAGGCCCACGGCGTGGCGATGCCGAAGTCCGGCTTGAACACGAGCACGCGGCGGCCGGTCAATCGGCGCGCAGCGGCCACCGGCAGCGCCGCGATGCGCTCGCCCCGCCCGCGCAAGACGACCGGCCCCGCCTGGAGGAACAACGGACAATCGGAGCCCAGTTGGGCCGCCAGCCTTTCCAACTCGCCCGCGCCCAGCGGCTCGCCCGCGAGCTGGTTGAGGCCGCGCAGCGCCGCGACCGCATCGCTGCTCCCACCCCCGAGACCCGCGCCCGCCGGGATGCGTTTCGTCAGGGCAAACTTCGCGCCGCCCCGCCATCCGGTCGCCGCCGCAAAGGCCCGCGCGGCCTTGAGGACCAAGTTGCTCTCATCCGCCGGCACCGCCGGATCGTCGCAGGTGAGCGAAAACCCCGCCGCCGGCTCGATCCGCAGCGTATCGCCGAAATCAGTTTGTGACACGACCGACACCAAATCGTGAAACCCATCGGCTCGCCGCCCGGTGACCGCGAGGTAGAGGTTGAGCTTGGCCGGAGCGAAAATCGAAAGGGCGTCCACGGTGAATGAACCACTCATGCACACTCGCGTTCACTAATCCAGACCGTCGAATTTAGCCTTCATTAGTATCCTTTAGTGTTCATTAGTGGTCTCCCTCCGATGCCCTGCGATCTCATCCTCGTCCTCGACGCCCAATCCCCGCGCGAAGTCGCTCCGGTTCTCCGCCAGCTCCAAGGCACCGTGCGCTGGGTCAAGGTGGGCCTCGAGATGTTCACCGCCTGCGGCCCCGATTGCGTCCGCGAAATCGCCGGCCTGGGCTTCAGCGTCTTCCTCGATCTCAAGCTCCACGACATCCCCAACACCGTCGCCAAAGCCGTCGAGTCCTGCGCCCAGCTCCCCATCGGCATGCTCACGCTTCATACCTGCGGCGGCCGCGAGATGATGCAGTGGGCCGTGAAAGCCCAGCAGCAGCACAAACCCGATCTGCTCCTGCTGGGTGTGACCGTGCTCACCTCGATGAGCGCCGCCGGCCTCGCCGAGACCGGCCCGAGCGATTCACCCGAAAAACAGGTCGTGCGCCTCGGCCGCCTCGCCGCCGATTCCGGCCTCCGCGGTCTCGTCTGCTCGCCGCTCGAGATCGCCCCGCTTCGCGCCGTGCTGCCGCCAGGCGTCGCGCTCGTCACCCCCGGCATCCGCCCGCGCGACGCCAAGGCCGACGACCAGACGCGCATCATGACGCCCGCCGAAGCCGCCCGCGCCGGCGCGACCTACATCGTCGTCGGCCGTCCCATCTTCAAAGCCCCCGATCCCGCCGCCGCCGCCCGCGCGATTCTCGCCGAGCTCGGATCCGTGTAGGAGCCCGCTTGCGGGCGATTCTGTTTCCGTCTCTCAACCTTCAATTTCACCCCATGTCCCGCACCGCCGCCATCCTCCTCGCCGCCGGCAACGGCTCCCGCATGGCCGGCACCGTTACCGACAAAGTCCTCGCCCCGCTGGCCGGCCGCCCCGTCTTCGCCTACTCCGCCGCCGCCTTCATGCGCAGCATGATCGCGGACCTCTACGTCGTCGTTTACCGCGACCAGAAGCAGATGATCGAACTCTCCGCCTACGCGCCGACGCCCTCGACGCTCGTGCAGGGCGGCCGCGAACGCCAGGACTCCGTGCGCAACGCCCTCGCCGTCCTGCCCGCCGACATCGAGCACGTCTTCATCCACGACTGCGCCCGCCCGCTCGTCCGCCCGGAGCAGCTCGTCGCCCTCCACAAGATCGTCCGCCGCGAGCACGCCGTCGTCCTCGCCCACCGCGTGACCGACACGATCAAGAAGCACCGCAGCGGCGGCCACCTCCGCACCCTCGATCGCAGCCGCCTCTGGGCGATGGAGACCCCGCAGGTTTTCTCGCGCGAACTCATCGAGCGTGCCTACGCTCGCGTCGCCAAGAAGAAGCTCGCCATCACCGACGACGCCCAGGCCGTCGAAAAGCTCGACCACCCCATCGCGCTCCTCGAGAACCCGCATCCGAATCCGAAGCTCACCACGCCGGCCGACCTCGCCTACTTGGAATTTCTGCTCTCACGGGAAACGGCCACCCCATGAAGTTTCGCATCGGCCACGGCTACGACATCCACCGCCTCGTCGCGGGCCGGCCGCTCGTGCTCGGCGGCGTCAAGTTCGACACCGACTACGGCCTCGACGGCCACAGCGATGCCGACTGCCTCACTCACGCTATCTGCGATGCCCTCCTCGGCGCCGCCGGCCTGCCCGACATCGGCCACTTCTTTCCCAATACCGATCCGGCCTACCGCAACATCGACTCGCAGCTCCTCCTTCAGCGCGTCGTCGCCGAGATCACCCAGCTCGGCTTCAACCTCTCGAACATCGACGCCACCGTCATCGCCGAGAAACCGAAAATCTATCCGCACCTCGCCGCGATGAAGGCCGCCCTGGCCCAATCCACCGGCCTCCTCCCCGACGAGATCGGCCTCAAGGCCACCACCAACGAAGGCGTCGGCGATCTCGGCCGCGGCCTCGCCATCGCCGCCCACGCCGTCGCACTCCTTTCCCGCTCATGAAATTTTCCCGCCCCTCGTTTTCCTTTCTCTGGCCTCTGGCTGCCGGCCTCTGGCTGCTGTCCGCCACCTCCTGCGCAAAGCGTGAACTGCCCGTCGACCGCGCCCTCCGTGAGCAAACCGTCCTCCGCGCCATCGACGTCGATCCCTCCGATCTCGATCCGCACGTCGTCGTCGGGATCGCCGAGGGGAAAATCTTCTCCGCACTCTTTGATCGTCTGGTCCGCACCGACGGAAAAACCCTCCGCCCCATTCCCGCCCTCGCCGAGCGCTGGGACATTTCCGCCGACGGCCTCGTTTACACGTTTCACCTCCGCCCCACCGCGCGCTGGTCGAACGGCGAACCGCTCACCGCGCAGGACTGCATCGATTCCTGGCGCCGCGCGCTCACGCCTTCGCTCGCTGCCGACTACGCCTACCAGTTCTACTGCATCAAGGGCGCCGAGGCGTTCAACAAATCCACCGGCGATTTCTCCGCCGTCGGCCTCGCCGCCCTTGATGCTCACACCGTGCGCATCACCCTTGAGCGGCCGCTGCCTTACTTCATCGGCCTCCTCGATCAGTCCGTCTGGTCGCCCCTGCCCGTGCGGGCCATCGCGGCCCACGGCGACCTCTACCGCCGCGGCACCGCCTGGACCCGCCCTGGAAAAATGGTGACCAGCGGTCCCTTCACCCTGAAGGAATGGATTCCTGCCCAGCACATCCGCATAGAAAAATCCGAAACTTACTGGAACGCCGCCAACGTCCGCCTCCGTGCGATGGTCTTTTTCCCGATCGAAAGCGCCGACACACAGGAACGCGCCTTCCGTGCCGGCCAGCTCCACGTCACCGACCAGTTCCCCATGAACAAGGTCGCCGCTTACCGCAACAACCAGTCGCAGCTCCTCCGCACCGACACTTACTTCAACACCTATTTCCTCCGCTTCAACGTTCGCCGCCCCCCGTTCGACGATCCGCGCGTGCGCCGCGCGCTCTCGCTGGCCCTCGACCGCCAGGTCCTCACCACGAGAATTCTCCTCGCCGGCCAGCAGCCTGCCGCCGCCTTCACCCCGCCCGGCCTCTCCGACTACACGCCTCCCGTGCGCCCGCTCAGCGATCTGGCGGCTGCCCGCGACCTCCTCACCGAGGCCGGCTACACCGAGGCCCGCCGCCTCCCCCCGATCGAGCTCCTCATCCCCACGAAGGGCAGCGGCCCCCTCGTCGGCGAAGCCGTGCAGGAATTCTGGCGCCGCGACCTCGGCCTCGACGTGCGCGTGCTCAAGCAGGACCAGAAGGTGATCTACGCCGAGCGCCGCGCCGGGAACTACCAGATCCTCCTCTCCGACTGGATCGGCGATTACTTCGACGCCACGACGTTTCTTGACATGTTCCTGAGCGACTCGGGCAACAACCACACCGGCTGGAAAAACGCCGACTACGACGCCCTGCTCGCCAACGCGGCGCGCACCCTCGATCCGGCCGCCCGCTCCGCCCTGCTGCAAAAGGCGGAAGTCCTGCTGCTCGATGCCGCGCCGATCTCCCCGCTCTATTACAACACCCACGCCTACCTCATCCAGCCGGTCGTGAAAAATTGGGAGCCCACCTCGCTCGACAGTCTCATCTACGATCACGTTTCCCTGGAGCGATAGGCTCACGGCCGGCCCGCGCCACGACTCTTCCCCTGCCGACCCGGCCGTGCAGATTCCACGCCCCTCAGAGGACAACCCCGCTCCGGCAGTTTGAACCGCTCGTATCCCATGAAGGCGCGCCAGAAGAAGAACTCCGCCCTCGCAGCCGGTTACGCTCCGCTGCTCGCCGGCCTGAAGCCCCGCGTCCGCACCGCGCAGGTGAAGGCCGCGCTGTCGGTCAACCGCGAGCCGATTTTGCCCTACTGGCACCTCGGCCGGGAAATCTTGCGTGCGCCAAAAGCCCAAGGCTGGGGCACCAAGGTCGTGGAGCGATTGGCGAAGGATTTGACCGCGGAGTTCCCCGAGATGGGCGGGTTCTCGGCCAGAAACCTGAACGACATGCGCATGTTCGCCGAGGCGTGGGCGGCGATCGAAATTGTGCCACGGCCCGTGACACACATGCTCCAACCGCCCGTCAGAGGGCGTCTAAAAAGGTGGGGCCGGCTCTCCGAGCCGGCCTGGGTTCAAGGGTGATTCACCGCACAAACTCCGGGCGGCTCGGAGAGCCGCCCCGTCTTTCTGCGATTTTTCCGACGTCCCAATAGACAAACATCCGACACCCCGCCTGACCCGTGTCCGCACCAAAGCGAAAAAATAACCTGCTCGCCCGCCTGTCTGGCTTCATCCGGCCTCTCGCGGTCGCGGTGCTCGCGTCCGTTCTTTTTCCCGGCTGCGCGAAACGCGACCCCGCCTCCGCTCCCGGGCAAACCCTCCGCCTCTCCCAACGCAACGAGCCCGGTTCGCTCGATCCGGCGCGCACCACGCTGCCCGACGAATTCGCCGTTGAGCGCACCCTGCTCGAGGGCCTGCTCATCCCTGGCGCCAACGGCGGCGACCCGCAGCCGGGAGTCGCGACAAACTACGAGGTCTCGTCCGACGGACTCACCTACACCTTTCACCTGCGGCCCGAGGCCCGCTGGTCCGACGGCGAGCCGGTCACAGCCACGCACTTCGTCGAGGCGTATCGCCGGCTGCTCACGCCGGCCACCGCCGCGCCCAAGGCGGGCGTATTTTTCCCGGTGAAAAACGCGCGCGCCTTCGTCACGGGTGCACTCGCGGACTTTTCCGAGGTCGGTTTCCGTGCCGCCGATGCGCACACGCTCGTCGTCACCCTGGCCGAGCCGACGCCGCGTTTTCCGCACTATGTCGCGAGCGGCCCGTGGCTGCCCGTGCGCGCCGATGTCATCGCGCAACACGGCCGCAACTGGACGCGCCCGGAAAACTTCGTGGGCAACGGCCCCTTCCGCCTCGCCGAGTGGCGCGCCCACCAGCGCATCGTCGTCCGCCGCAATCCGTCGTGGCACGGCGCCGCAAGCGTGCAGCTGGGCGAGATTCAGTTCCTCCACTTCGACGACGGCGACAGCGAGGAGCGCGCCTACCGCGCCGGCCAGCTCGACGCCACGATGGCGGTCCCGTCGAGCAAAGTGGAAACCTACGCGCGTGATCGCTCCGCCGAACTGCACCGCGCGCCGATGATCGAGACGCGCTACCTCGCATTCAACACCACCCGCAAGCCGCTCGACGACATCCGTGTCCGTCGCGCTCTCGCTCTCGCCATCGACCGCGAACAGATCGCCGCGCGCGTGCTGCGCGGGCAGCAGACCGCCGCCACCCGCCTCATCCCCGCCGCACTCGACGCCGGGCCCGCGCCCGCCGC
>JAUYAK010000116.1 GCA_030693515.1 Opitutaceae bacterium | reverse complement strand
CCTCAGCACAGCTTCCGAAGCTCAACCCCCAAACCTCGAGCCTCAAACCCCGGCGGGCAGGGACGCCCGCCGCTACCCCGAGCCTCCACGCCTAGCCGCACCCCTGCCATGCCGGCGTTCCAGCCCTTCGACCCGCGAGGCCCGCTCACGCAATCGTGGCGCAACCTCCCGCACTGGGATCAACCCGGCGCGACGTATTTCCTGACCTTTCGCCTTGCCGACTCCCTGCCCGCCGCCGCCCGCGCCCGGCTCGCGGAGATGCGCGACCTCAACGACGCCGAATCGTTCGCGTGGATTGAGCGCCACCTCGATGCCGGCGCGGGCTCTTGTGTCTTTGCGCAACCGGAAAACGCCGCGATGATGGCCGCGGCGCTGCGCCATTTCGACGGGACGCGCTATGAGCTCGGGGCCTATGCGGTGATGCCGAACCATGTGCATGCGCTCGTCCGGCCCCTCGGCGGTGAAACGCGCGCCAAGGTGGTCCACGCGTGGAAATCCTACTCCGCCCGCGAACTCCAGCGGGCTGGCGTGCAGCACGGCCACGTCTGGCAGGAAGAGGGCTTCGACCGCATCGTGCGCGACGAGTCGGAGCTGCGGCGCTTTCACGACTACATCCTCGCCAACCCCACGGTCGCGCGGCTGCCGGCGGGCACATTCGTAATCGGCACCGGAAAAGCCAAGTGGCTACCGTAGCGGCGGGCGTCCCTGTCCGCCTGTTCAGGACGTCCGTCTTCGGCACACCTTCCGAAGCTCAAACCCCAAACCTCCAATCTTCAAACCACGGCGGGCAGGGACGCCCGCCGCTACGCCGAGCCCGCCCCCCCTTCAATACGTCGCCCGCCCGCCCGAGATGTCGAACACCGCGCCGGTGCTGAACGAGCACTCGTCCGACGACAGCCACGCCACGAGCGCGGCCACCTCGTCCACCGTGCCGGGCCGGCCCATCGGGATTTTCGAGAGCATATACTTCACGTGCTCCGGCGAGCACTGCTGCAAAATCTCCGTCTCGATCACGGCGGGCGTGATGCAGTTCACGCGGATGCCGGTCGTCGCGAGCTCCTTGCCGAGCGACTTGGTGAGCCCGATCACGCCGGCCTTGGCGGCGCTGTAGTGCGAGGCGTTGGGGTTGCCCTCCTTGCCGGCGATGGAGGCGACGTTGACGATCCGGCCCGTATCGCGCGCGAGCATCAGCGGCACGACGGCGCGGCAGCAGAGAAACACCGCAAACAAATCCAGCTCCATCACGGCGCGCCACTCGGCCGGCGTGCATTCCCAGAGCTTCTTGTTCACGCCGGCGATGCCCGCGTTGTTCACCAGCACGTCGATCGCGCCGAAGCGCGTGTGCGTGGCCGTCGCGGCCGCGGCGACCGCGGCCTCCTGCGTGATGTCGACCGTCACCGTCTGCACGCGGTCCGCGGCGCCCAGCGTCCGGGTGGCAGCCGCGAGCGCGGCCGGATCCAGGTCCCACAGGCTGCACGAGGCGCCGGAGGCGAGCAACCGCCGCGCCACCGCGAGGCCGATGCCCCGCGCGCCGCCGGTGATGACCGCCACGCGGCCGGAGAGATCGAACTGGTTCATGGGGATTGGGGTAGCGACGGGCGTCCCTGCCCGCCGGTTCAGGTCGCTCGCCTAGCGTCGGCGGGCAGGGACGCCCGCCGCTACACAATCACTTCAGCTCGCGGATCTTGATGTTCCGATACCAGCAGTCGTCCTGATGGTAGGTGAGCATGATGTGGCCGTCGATTTTGTCGCCGAAGCCGGCCTCGTTCTTGAATTTGCTCTTCGCGATGCCGGCCTTCACGGCCTCGCTGCCGAGCTCGTAGGTGAGGACGTTCTTGCCGTTGAGCCAGTGCTCGACCGTGTTGCCGCGCACGACGATCTTCGAGGAGTTCCATTCGCCGATTTTATTCATCGGCTTGTCGGCGGCGGGCGGCAGCACTTCGTAGAACGAAGCGGTGTGCCGATGCGCGCCGAACTTCGCGTCGGGGTGCGCCTGGTCGTCGAGCATCTGGTATTCGTGGCCGGGGGATTTCGGGCGCGCCTCGGTCACGAAATACTTCACGCCGTTGTTGCCCGCGGGCGGGAGCTTCCACTCCCAGGCGAACTCGAAGTCGCGGTATTTCTTCTCCGTGATCAGTTCGGAGCCCTTCACCTTGGCGATGGCGTGCAGCGTGCCGTCCACGACTTCCCAGCCGCCGGCGGGTTTGTTTCCATAGGTGCGCCAGCCGTTCATCGTCTTGCCATCAAAGAGGAGCTGCCAGCCGGCGGATTTTTCGGCGGCGGTGAGCTGGTTGTCGGCGGCGGGGGCGAAGGCGGCGCTCGCGACGAGCACGGCGGCGGCGAGGAAGGGGCGAGGGTTCATGGCGGAAGGCATGGGGATAAACGGGGAGGTTGAAAAGCACCGACGCACCGGCCCCCATCTGGTTGCCGAAAAAAATTGTTCCCCGCCCTCCGGGCACCTACCAACACGGCCCCTCCCATGTCCGCCCACGTCATCGTCCGCGATCTGCGCAAGGCCTACGCCGGCGTCCCGGCCGTGCGCGGCGTGAGCTTCACGATCGAGCCCGGCGAGATTTTCGGCCTGCTCGGCCCCAACGGCGCCGGCAAGACCACCACGGTCGAATGCCTCGTGGGCCTGCGCGAGCCCGACGCCGGCGAGATCGAGGTCTGCGGCCTCGACGCCCGCCGCCACCCGCGCGAGGTGAAGCAAAAGATCGGCGTCGCGCTCCAAACCACCTCGCTGCAGGACAAGATCACGCCGCGCGAGGCGCTGCGGCTCTTCGGCTCGTTCTACCAAGAACGGCACACGCCCGAGGAACTGATCGCGCGCTTTGCCCTCGGCGAAAAGGCCGATGCGCCGCTCGACACCCTCTCCGGCGGCCAGCGCCAGCGCCTCGCCCTCGCGCTCGCCTTCGTCAACCGCCCGCAGCTCGTCTTCCTCGACGAACCGACCACCGGCCTCGATCCGCAGTCGCGCCGCGAGCTGCACGCCGCCATCGCCCGCATGCGGGACGACGGCTACACCGTGCTCTTCACCACGCACTACCTCGACGAGGCCGAGCACCTCTGCGACCGCGTGGCCATCATCGACCGCGGCCGCATCGTCGCCAGCGGCCCGCCCCGCGAGCTCATCGCGCAATCGCGCGCCCTGCAGGCCGTGACGCTCGTCACGAGCCAGCCGATCGATCCGGCGAAACTCGCCGCGCTGCCCGCCGTGAGCGCGGTCGCGGCCACGGGTGCGGAGGCACGCTTTCAGACGAGCAACGCCACCGCGACGCTCGCCGCGCTGACGACCCTGCTTGTAGCGCAACGCGCCGAGGTCGTCGCGCTGCAGGTGAAGAAGGCCTCGCTGGAAGATGTGTTTCTCCAACTGACGCGGGAGGAAAAGGAATGATCACGGAATCGCACTTCGGCGTTTGCGTAGCGGCGGGCGGGCCGGCCCCCCGGGTGAGGTTTCGGGGCGCTAGCCCAACCACCGCGGGGCGGGGCGCCCCCCCCAACGAC
>JAUYAK010000109.1 GCA_030693515.1 Opitutaceae bacterium | reverse complement strand
CCGCCCGGTGCGCGGGGGCTGGCGGCGGCGACCTTCGCGCGCGCCGGCCTCGCGACCGCGACCGATTTGATCGATCCGGACGGGATTCACATCCGTTTGCAGCCGCTGCTCACGGGCACCTGAGAGGAGGATGGCGTTCGCGCTTGGCTTGCCGGCGAGCGGCGCCAAGTCTCGCTCTCCTTTCCGCTGCGCATGAACGACGATATCCGCTGGCTCGCCCGGCTCGGCTCCGACCGAGGCTTGTTTGCGCGCGAACAGGCCGCGCAGATCATCGCCAAGCTCGGCGCGGGCGCCGACCTCATGGCCTTTGCGCAGGAGCTGATCGACAGCGGGGCGGTGACAGACGTCGATAAACTCGAGGCGCTCGCCGCCGAGGCGATGGCCCACGCCGCCAAGGGTCCGCCACCCCCTGCGCCCGCGGATTCCTCCGTCCCGGTGGCGACGCCCGCCCGTGCGCCCGCGGTCGCCGCCCCGGCGGCGGTCTCTTCCCTCGATTTCGCTTCGCTCGGGCGGCTGGGCGAGGCGGCGCTCGCCGAATCGATGCGCACGCTGCTGCGTGCGAGCGCGGAGAGCGGTGCGAGCGATCTCCATCTCTCGACGGGCGCGCGGCCGTTTGTGCGGCGCCAGCGGGCCCTCTCGTTTCTCTCCGATCATGTGCTGACGGCGGAGGAGGCCCTGCGGCTCAACACCGCGCTCCTCTCCGAGGGCCAGCGGAAGATTTTTATCGAGCGCAAGGACTACGACTACGCCCTGGCAGTGACGGCCGCGGACCGCTACCGCGTGAACCTCATGTTCCACAAGAACGGTGCCGCCGGTTCCTACCGCATGGTGCCGGCCAAGACGCGCACCCTCGAGGAGCTGGGCTACGCGAAGCACCTCGAGACGCTGCGGAAGATGATGTCCTACCACAACGGCCTCATCCTCATCACCGGCCCGGTCGGCTCGGGCAAGACCACCACGCTCGCCGCGATGGTCGCGTGGCTCAACGAGACGCGCACCGATCACATCATCACCGTCGAGGACCCCATCGAGGTCGTGCAGCCGGCGAGGGGCTGCAACGTCACGCAACGCGAGGTCGGCCCGCACACGCGCACGTTTGCCACCGCGCTCAAGGGCGCGCTCCGCGAGGACCCGGACATCATCGTGATCGGTGAACTGCGCGACCTCGAGACCATCGAGATGGCCATCAGCGCCTCCGAGACGGGCCATCTCGTCATCGGCACGATGCACACGAGCGACGCCGCCACGACGCTCAACCGCCTGCTCGACGTCTTCCCGCCCGCGCAGCAGACGCAGATTCGCGCCAGTGTGGCCGAGTCGCTCCGCGGCATCGTGTGCCAGCGCCTGCTGCCCGGCGCCGACGGCGGCCTCGTGCTCGCCTGCGAGATTCTCGTGAGCAACACCGCGATCCAAAACCTCATCCGCGAGGGCAAGACCACCGGCCTGCGCAACACCATGGAGACGGGCGTGCGCGAGGGCATGTGCCTCATGGACAATGTGGTCTTCGGCCTCTGGCAGGAGAAAAAGATCTCCGTCGACACCGCGCGCCTGCAAATCTCCAACCGCGTGCTGCGCGCCCGCATCACCTGATGGCCGCCGCCCCTGAAGATCCCGCGGCGCTCCTCGCCGCCTACCGCAAGGCGATCTGGAAGATGATCGGGCTGGGTGTTTTCTTCGCGCTCTGCTTCGCGATCGTGTTCCTGGCGCGCCGCGCCGGCAAACTTCCCCCGGCCGTCCTCACGCTGCCCCTGATTGCCGCGCTCCTGCTCTTCGGGGTCGACCTGTTCCGCTTTGTCTCCCTCCGCCGGCGCGTGCGCGAGATGCGCGAGGCCTCCTCCTGAACCAAGGCGCGCTTGCCCTCTCGAGCATGGTTCCTAGCCTCGCGTCATGACGACCTTTGACCGCATCACCCACGATCCCGCCGTCATGGGCGGCAAGCCCTGCATCCGCGGCATGAGGGTCACCGTCGGCATGATCGTCGGCATGATTTCTACCGGTGTGACGCGGGAGGAATTGCTAGCCGATTATCCCTACCTTGAGGCGGAAGACATCGATGCCGCGCTGGCCTACGCCGCTTGGCGCGTGTCTGAGAGAGACGTGCCCATGCCGACCGGATGAAGCTGCTCGTGGATATGAATCTCTCCGCCCGCTGGGTGGAGTTTTTTTCGTCCCACGGGATTGATGCGAAACACTGGAGCGATCTGGGTTCGGCGGCCGATTCGGACGACACGATTTTTGCCCATGCCCGTGAAAATGACTTTGTCATCTTCACCCACGACTTGGATTTCTCGGCCATCCTTTCCCGGACCGCCGCGAACAAGCCGAGCGTGATTCAGTTTCGCCACGACCGCCCTCGCGTCGCTGAATTCGGGCCCATCATGCTACGCATCATCGCTGAAAATCGGGAATCGCTCGAAGCCGGAGCGCTCCTCTTGGTCGAACCTCATCGGCACCGAATCCGCATCCTGCCCATCACTCGCGGATCGGACTCCTAACCATGCCTGCCATCGACGCGCTCCTGAAACAAATGCTCGCGCAGGGCGGGTCCGACCTCCACCTCACCGTGGGCCTGCCGCCCAAGGCCCGCGTCTCCGGCGCCCTCGTGCCCATCGGCGATCAACCGATTGATGCGGCGGCGATGGAGGCGCTGCTCAAGGAAATCTGCCCGGAGAAACGCTGGGCCGATTTCCTCGAGCGCAAGGACCTCGATCTCGCCTACGAGGTGCCGGGCCTCGCGCGTTTCCGCGGAAATTTCCTCTACAACCACTGGGGCCAGGCTGCGGTCTTCCGCCAGATCCCGGCCAAGATTCTCTCGTTCGACGACCTCAAGCTCCCCGAGGCGCTGAAGAAACTCTGCCACCTCGAGCAAGGCCTCGTGGTCGTCACCGGCCCCACGGGCAGCGGCAAGTCCACGACGCTCGCCGCCATGATCGACTACATCAATTCGAACCTGGCGCGGCACATCATCACGATCGAGGACCCGATCGAGTTTGTGCACCCCGTGAAGCAGTCCGTGATCGTGCACCGCGAAGTGGGGGAGCACACGGCCTCGTTTGCCGCTGCGCTCAAAGGCGCGATGCGGCACGACCCCGACATCATCCTCCTCGGCGAGATGCGCGAGATGGAGACCATCAAGCTCGCGCTCGGCTGCGCCTCGATGGGCATGCTCGTCTTTGGCACGCTGCACACGAACAACGCGGCCAAGACCGTCGACCGCATCATCAACACCTTCCCCGCCGAGGAGCAGAACCAGGTGCGCGTGATGCTCTCGACCTGCCTCGCCGGTGTCGTCGCGCAGCTCCTCTGCAAACGCATCCCCAAGGGCCGCTGCGCCGTGCACGAAATCCTGCTCGCGCACGAGGCGCTCCCCAACACGATCCGCAGCGGCCAGATCGCCAACATCAAGTCGATCATCGAGAGCGGCGGCGCCGACGGCATGATCACGATGGACCAGAGCCTCATGAACCGCGTGAAGGACGGCACCATCGAGGCGAAGGAGGCCTACATGAAGGCCGCCGTGAAAGCCACGTTTGCCCCGTTGCTCAAGCCCGGCGATCTCGACGGACATGGGTAGGAGCGCGCGTGCGCGCGATTCGACGCCCACAAATCGCGCGCAAGCGCGCTCCTGCCATTCGCCCATGGACTCCACCCTTGCGCGCTGGCCGACCGGCCTCATCCCCGTGCGCGGCCTGATGAGCGTGATGCACCTGCTCATCGACGCCACCGGCGTCGTGATCCTCGACACCGGCCTGCCGCCCGATGCCTCACGCATCACGCTGGCGATCGCGCACGCCGGCCTGGGGCCGCGCGACGTGCGCGCGATTATTCTCACCCATGGGCATCTCGATCACGCCGGCGGCACGGCGGAACTCAAGGAGTGGTGCGGCGCGCCCGTCTATGCGCACTCGCTCGATCAGCCGCACCTTGACGGCACCGCGCAGGTCCGTGGTCGCGCGCGCATCGGCGCAGCCCTGGAGGCCGCGGGTCGGGCGATGTTTCGCTATCGCCCGGGAAAAATCGACGCGCCGCTCGCAGATGGCGAAGAACTGCCCTTCTGGGGCGGTCTGCGCGTCGTGCATCTGCCCGGCCACACGCTCGGCCACTGCGGTTTCTACTCGGCGAAACACGATCTGCTCTTCACCGCCGATCTGTGGGCCCGCTTCATGATGGTGGTGCAGGTCTCGCCGCCGATCTTCACGGCGGCGCCGGAGCTGGTCGCACCGAGCTTCCGCAAGGCCCGCGCGCTGGGCGCGCGCCGCATCGTGCCCAACCACTACGGCAAACCCGACGCGTTGCGCCTGCGGAGGAGTTTTGAGAATCTTTGCGACACGATGGAGAAAAGGGTGCCGGTGGTTTGAGCCAAGGCCGGGAATCGCGCGCAGGGATCGCTAGCCGAGCAGATTTTTCAGCGCGGCGAGGTATTTGTCCCGCGTCCGCGCGATCACCTCGGCGGGCAGGCGCGGGCCGGGCGGTTGCTGGTCCCACTTGATCGCGAGCAGGTGGTCGCGCACGAACTGTTTGTCGTAGCTCGGCGGGGAGCAATCGGGGCGATACTCGGCCGCGGGCCAGTAACGCGAGGAGTCGGGAGTGAGAACCTCGTCGATGAGGAGGAGATTCCCGGCGGCGTCGGTGCCAAACTCGAATTTCGTGTCGGCGAGAATCATCCCGGCTTGTCGGGCGCGGTCGTGGCCGAAGCGGTAGAGCGCGAGGCTCGCGGCTTTCACTTTTTCGTAGAGCGCAGGGCCGACGATGGCGGCGCCCTGGGCGTCGTCGATGGGTTCGTCGTGCTGGCCCTTCGGAGCCTTGGTGGTCGGGGTAAAGATCGGCTCGGGCAGGCGGTCGGCCTGGCGCAGGCCGGCGGGCAGGCGGAGGCCGCAGACGGCGCCCGTTTTTTGGTAGGCGCTCCAGCCGCTGCCGATCAGGTAGCCGCGGGTGACGCACTCGATGGCGAGCGGCTGCAGCTTTCGCACGATCATGCTCCGCAACTGCAGATCGCGGCTCGTGATGCCGCGCCGGGCAAACTCGCCGGCCTGATCCGGCAGCAGGTGGTTGGGGATGAGGCCGCTCGTCTGCGCGAACCACCAGTGGCTCATCTGCGTGAGAATGGCGCCCTTGCCCGGGATGCCGTCGGGCAAAATCACGTCGAAGGCCGAAAGCCGATCCGTGGCGACGAGCAGCAGCGCATCGCCGAGATCGAAGATTTCGCGGACCTTGCCCGAGGCGATGCGCGGGAAGGGCAGGGTGTCGATGGCGGTGACGGCGGTCGGAGGCAGCGCAGCGGCGATTTCGGCAAACGTCATGCGGGCGGTTTGGGGGCAAACGCGGCGGGCGGCGAAGCGTTTTTTTCCGCATGACGCGCACCGGCGGGCTGGGAAAAATTCCCTTGCGCAGGCAGGGTCTCGCCGTAGGGTGCGCCGCTCCGCGGTTAGTCCCCATCGTCTAGCCCGGTTAGGACGCCTCCCTTTCACGGAGAGAACCGGGGTTCGAATCCCCGTGGGGACGCCAGCTTAGGTCATTTCATATAATGACTTAATTTTTCGAAGAAGCTAGTTTGCCCGGTTGACTGGGCAACCCGGACCGAGACGCACTCTCAGTTCGTTGTCATCCCGTTCGAAAATAGGAGCGGAATCACATCGTGGCGCGGCGACGGCTCGCGGGCAGCGCGGTATCGAGGCCGAAGGGCGTGGTTTAGCCCGACTTCCGCTACTGGCGCCGAATTCCGACTTTTTTCGCGGATCAGCGCGCTGCAACTCGTTGGAGCGCCGAGAGCGGAGTGCGCGAGAGCGCGTGTAGTGGCGACCTACCCTCTATCGGGCTAGCGGCGA
>JAUYAK010000106.1 GCA_030693515.1 Opitutaceae bacterium | reverse complement strand
GGTGCCAACTTCGAGGATCGGGAAGAGGTCGGTGAGGTAGTCGCGGAGGACGTTGCCGGTGACGGAAATCGTGTCCTGCCCGGCCTTGAGGCGGACGAGGGTCGCTTCGCACGCGGCGGCGGGCGCGAGGATTTTGATGTCGAGGCCGGTGGTGTCGTGCTGGGCGAGATAGGTTTTCACCTTCGCGAGGACTTGGGCGTCGTGCGCGCGCTGGGCGTCGAGCCAGAAGATGGCGGGCATGCCGGAGAGGCGGGAGCGGTTGACGGCGAGTTTTACCCAGTCCTGCACGGGGGCGTCCTTGGTCTGGCAGGCGCGCCAGATGTCGCCGGTCTCGACGGCGTGCTCGAGGAGGACTTTGCCTTCGGTATCGACGACGCGGATGGTGCCGTTGCCGGGGGCGACGAAGGTCTTGTTGTGGGAGCCGTATTCCTCGGCGGCTTGCGCCATGAGGCCGACGTTGGGGACGGTGCCCATGGTCTTCGGATCGAAGGCACCGTGCTTTTTGCAGAAGTCGATCGTGGTGGCGTAGACGCCGGCGTAGCAGCTGTCGGGGATGACGCAGAGGGTGTCCTGGCCTTTGCCCTGGGCGTTCCACATCTGGCCGGAGGTGCGGATCATCGCGGGCATCGAGGCGTCGATGATGACGTCGGAGGGGACATGGAGATTGGTGATGCCCTTGTCGGAGTTGACCATCGCGACGGCGGGACGCGCGGCGAAGACGGCGGCGATGTCGGCCTCGATGGCGGCCTTCTGGTCGGCGGGGAGCGTGGCGATCTTGCCGACGAGGTCACCGAAGCCGTTGTTCAAATCGACGCCGAGGGTGGCGAGGGTGGCGCTGTGTTTCGTGAAGAGGTCTTTGAAGAAAACGCGGACGCAGAGGCCGAAGAGGATGGGGTCGGAGACCTTCATCATAGTGGCCTTGAGATGGAGCGAGAAGAGCACGTCGTCTTTTTTCGCCTTGTTGATCTGCTGGGCGAAGAAGGCGCCGAGGGCCTTCCGGTTCATGAACGTGGCGTCGAGGATCTCGCCGGCTTTGAGCGTGGTCTTTTCCTTCAACACAACCGCGGGCTTCTGAGTCGGGACCCCTTCGACAAGCTCAGGGTTTGGCAAGAACTCGATGCGCACGGTCGTCGCGGCGGCGACCGTCACCGACTTTTCGTTCGAGAAGAAATCGTCGTGGCCCATCGTGGCGACGGAGGTTTTAGAGGTGGGCGACCACGCGCCCATGGAGTGCGGGTGCTTCTTGGCGTAGTCCTTCACGGCCTTGGGGGCGCGGCGGTCGGAGTTGCCCTCGCGGAGGACGGGATTGACGGCGGAGCCGAGGACTTTGGCGTAGCGGGCCTTGGCGTCCTTCTCGGCGTCGGTCGTGGGATTCTCGGGGAAGTCGGGGAGGGCATAGCCCTTGGCCTGCAGCTCGGTGATGGCGGCCTTGAGCTGGGGGACGGAGGCGCTGATGTTGGGCAGCTTGATGATGTTGGCCTCGGGCTTGAGCGTGAGGGCGCCGAGTTCGGCGAGGGCATCGGGCACGCGCTGGTGGGCGGGGAGCTTGTCCGCGAACTGGGCCAGGATGCGGCCGGCGACTGAGATGTCGCGCGTCTCGACGGCGATGCCCGCGTGCTTGGTGAACGCCTGCACGATCGGCAGCAGCGAGTAGGTGGCGAGCGCGGGGGCCTCGTCGGTTTTGGTGTAGATGATGGTCGGATGCGCGGCGGACATGGTGGGAGAAATAGCTGGCCAGCTAACGAGGCCGGCTCGGCGCGGTCAAAAGCAATTCCGGCGCGATCGCTGGCAGCGTGGCGTTGCCTCGCTCCGATTTTCTCGCCCAATCTGCCGCATGCGCCACCCCCGCCTGCTGCTTTCGCTGCTTTTGCCGGTCGCCCCGTTGTGGGCGGCCACGTCGCCCAAGCCGATGCCCGGCACGATCGATGTGGCGGGCTTCAGTGACTCCCGGCACCACTGGCGCAACATCATCCAGCCGGAGCGCTTCATGCAGGCGACGGGTCCGGACCAGCCGGCGTATGGGCCGGAGCAGGCGCGCGAGATCGCGGACAATATCCTCCTTTTTCAGCGGGAAAACGGCGGCTGGCCCAAGGACTACGACATGCTCGCCGTCCTCACCGAGGCGCAGAAGAAACTCGTGCGGGATACGCGTGCGAACACCGACACCAGCTACGACAACCATAACACGCACCCGCAGGTCGCCTACCTCGCGCGGGCCTTCGTCGCGCTCGGCGATCCGGCGCTGCGTGCGGCGTGCGAGCGCGGCCTCGATTTCATGCTCGCCTCGCAATACGCCAACGGCGGCTTCCCGCAGTGGTGGCCCAAGGGCGGCACGATCGCGAAGCGCATCACGCTCAATGACGGCGTGATGATCGGCATCCTGAATGTGCTTAAGGACGCCGCTGATCGCGCGCCGCACTGGACGTGGCTCGACGAGGCGCGCCGCGCCCGTTGCGCGGAGGCCGTCGCGCGCGGCACCGCGTGCCTGCTCAAGATGCAGATCCCTGGGAGCGACGGCGCCCCGACCGGCTGGGGGCAGCAGCACGATGAGGTGACGCTCGCGACCGTGGGCGCGCGGACCTTTGAGCTGCCGTGCGTCGCGCCGGCCGACACGACCGAGGTCGTGCAATTTCTGATGCGCTTCGAACCGCCCGCGCCCGAGATCGTGGCCGCGGTGGAGGCGGCGGTGGCGTGGTTGAAAAAAGTCCGGCTCGACGGCATCCGCGTCCAGCGCGTTCCTGCGCCACGCGCGGAGTTTGCCCGGCACAAAACGGATTTCGACGTCGTCGTGATCAAGGACGAGAGCGCCCCGCCACTCTGGGCGCGGACCGTCGAGCCGGGCACGGACCGGCCGATCTTCGCGAGCCGCGACGGCGTGAAGGTCTATTCGCTCGCCGAGGTCGATCGCGAGCGGCGGACCGGCTCGGGCTGGTATGTCACCAACCCGGGGAAATTGCTCGAGACCTACTATCCGGCGTGGCGGAAGCGCGTGGCGTCGAAGTAACGCGGCGGCTCTCGCGGATGGCCGCGGCCGGGAGTAGGTCCGTTTGATTGTGGGAGGGGCTTTATGCCCCGACAAGTCGCGGGGTAAACCCGCTCCCACAGTTCAGGCCGCATTAAACTGAACCACCACCCCGCAGCCGCGTGGCTTGACGATTCACTGCTGCGCTAATCTATTCATTTCCTGCGCGGCGGCGTTCCCCTGGCTGCCGTAGGCCGATGCAGCTGCGTCACCCGCTCTGGCCAAGTGACGGTTCGTCTCCGCCCTCAAATATCCAACCTCGGAGTTCTCCCCATGAAATCCCTTCCCGCACTCATCGCCGCGTCCGTGTTCGGCGCGATTCTCCTTCCGTCCGATTCCCTCGCCGATCATCGGCCCGGGGAAAAACTGGGCACCATCCGTTTCGAGGTCAGCGGCACGGCCGAGGCGCAGGAGCGCGTGGTCCGTGGCGTGAAGCTCGTCCACCACATGATGTATCCCGAGGCCGAACGTGAGTTCGCGGCCGCGGCGGCGGCTGATCCGGCGTGCGCCCTCGCGCACTGGGGCCGCGCGATGACGATCATTCATCCGCTGTGGCCTGACACCCCCACCGAGGCAGACCGGACGCTCGGCGCGGAGCACCTCCGCCGCGGGCTTGCGGTGGCCTCCGCCACGCCCCGGGAGCGCGCGTATCTCGAGACCCTCGGCCGGTATTTCCTCGACGCCGGCCCCGCCGATTACCCGGCGCGGCTGAAGATCCTCGACGAGGCGTGGTCGGCGCTGGCCGAGCGTTTTCCCGAGGATTTGGACGCGGTCGCGTTCAGCGCGCTCTACCACCTCGCGCCCGCCCGCTTCCTCGCGAAGGACAAATCGCACCGGATCCAGCTCGAGGCCGCGGCGCGGCTGCAAAAGGTGAGCGCCAAGATCCCGGACCATCCCGGCGCGCAGCACTACAAAATTCACGCCCTCGACTTTCCGCTGCTGGCGGACCGGGCGATCGAGGTGTGCGACACCTACGGCGGCATCGCGCCCGATGTGCCGCACGCGCTGCACATGCCGACGCACATCTACACGCGCCGCGGCCTCTGGGAAAAATCGATCGACTTCAACCGCCGCTCGGCCGAGGCCGCGCGCAAGCTCGGTGAGGCGGCCGGCGCGCTGAACGGCCACCTGCCGCACGCGCTCGACTACATGGCCTACGCCTACCTGCAGCGCGGGCAATTTGCGGAGGCCGACGCCATTCGCCGCCAGCTCGCGGGCTTCCGCGGCCCGTATTCGCCCGCGCAACCCGGTGCGACCGCCTTTGCGTTCGCCGCGGTGCCAGCGCGCTGCGCCCTCGAGCGCCAAGCTTGGGCCGAGGCGGCGGAGCTGCCCTTGCGCCAGCCCGCGGAGTTTTCGTGGGGCAAGGCATTTCTCCACTGCGACTCGATCGTGCGCTTCGCGCGCGCGATCGGCGCGGCGCGCAGCGGCCGGATCGACGCCGCGGGCGCGGAGATTGCCGAGTTGGAGAGGATCCAGCGCGAGCTGGCGGGCGCCAACCGCGCCTCGTATTGGGCGGCGCAGGCCGAGACGCAGCTCCTCGCCGCGCGCGCCTGGGTGCAGTTCGCCGGGAAAAACCACGACGCCGCGATCGCGTCGATGCGCCGTGCGGTCGAACTCGAAGCCACCGCGGACAAGGAAGCCGTCACGCCCGGCGAAGTCCTGCCCGCCGGCGACCTGCTGGGCGACATGCTCATGGAGGCGGGACGGCATGGGGAGGCGCTCGCGGCGTTCGAGGCCGTGCTGGCCGCGAGCCCCAACCGCCTGAACACCCTCTATGGCGCCGGCCATGCCGCCGAACGCGCCGGCAACACGGCGAAGGCGCGCGAGTATTTCGCGCAGGTGGCGGCGGTCGCGGTCGCCAGCGACGCCGGCATCCCGCGCGTCGAGCACGCCCGGGCGTTTCTGGCGAAGCACGGTCCCGGCCGATCCGAGTAGCACCAGGCTGGCTTCCTCGAAAAGGTTCCCGGGTTTTCAGGAAAGCCCGGCGGATTTTTTCTTCGCGCCGGGCCGAGGGTGCGCCAACTTCCTCGGGCCATGAAACTCCGCGTCCTGCTGTTTTCGCTGTTCACCGTGCTGGGATTGCTGGCCACCCGCGCCGCCGCGCAGGAGCACGTGCTCGACTTTGGCCCGCGCGGGAAGGCCACGCTCTACCTGCTCGGCGACTGGAAGGCCACGGTCATCAACATGGCCGGCCAATACGACCTCATGCTGGCGCCGAAGAAGGACTCCATCAACGCGCAGGCCACCATCAAGGTGACCTACCCCGACGTTGATCGCTACGACACCAAGCCGCGCCTCAAGCTGCGGGTGGAGGCCGATGGCGTGCCCTACGAGGAGCAGTCGGTCGAGGGCAAGGCGCGCGCCCGGGAGTTCACTCTCGGCTCGGGCTACGGGTTCTACTGCAACTTCACCGACGCCGCGCTGCGCGGGAAAAAAGCGCCGCCCGGCGAGTTCAAGGTCATCAGCTCGGGTCGCATCCGGCTCGCAGCGGATGTCCACCTTGAGGTGTTCATCGGCGCGGATAGTTTCAGCGAGGAGGCCTACCAGCAGCTCCTCGGCGCGATCGAGGGCATGGAGTATCGGCGGCGGTAGGGCCCCGCGTTATTTCGCGGCGGCGGGCGCGGGCTTCGGTGTCGCGGCCGTCACCAGGCGGATGACATGGTAGCGCGCGCGGGTCGGCCCCGCGTTTTTCATGCCGTGCAGATCATCGGAGGCGAAGAAGAACACCGAGCCCGGGCCGCCGATCGTGGATTGGCCGTTGATCGTGGCCTCGATGGACCCCTCGGCGACGAGCACGATCTCCTCGTCCGGATGGCGGTGGGCCCCGTGGGCGGCCACGCCGCCCTCGAGGGTCGTGATGTGGCTCTGGAGCTTGACGAGGGTGACGGTGGAGCCTTCCAGCACGGCGCGACGCTCGCCGGTTTTGGTCGGGACGACCGTGAGTTTCTCCCAGTCAAACACGCCTGACTTGAGCGTGGAGGCGGGGTTGTGCAGGGCCGGCGTGTGGGTGGCGGCTGAGGCGAGGTTGATCACCCAGTAGGTGGCGCGGGTGGCGCCCACGTTGCGCACGCGATGGGCGTCGTTGGCGGCGTAGAAAAACGTCGAGCCGCGGCCGGCGACCTGCGTCTGGCCGTTGATGTGCACCTCGAGCGTGCCCTCCTTCACGATGATGAGCTCCTCCTGCGGATGGCGGTGCGGCTCGTGCGAAGCCGCGCCGGGATTGAGCGTGGTGATGTGGCACTCGAAGACCGCGAGCGTGGGCGTGGCGTGGTTGGCCACGTCGCGGCGCTCACCGTTGGGCGTGGGCCGGGCGACGAGCTTTTCCCAGGCAAAGACGCGCGAGCCCATGGTCGGCTTGGTCGGAGCCGCAGTCTGGCCTTGGAGAGTGCCGACGCTCAGGAGGGCGGCGAGGAGGGGGAGGATTTTCATGGGGTGGCGCGGTTCGGTCCGCGCGGCAGGACGCACGCGGACTTTCGAGGTGACATCGCCGGAGTGGACCCGCACTTTGCCCGCTCGCTGTGACGCACCTCGCCTTCTACGTCTTCGTAACCACCCTCGGCATCCTGAGCATGGGTTTCCAGATGCTCGGATCACGGCTTCTGAGCCCGCACTTTGGCTCCAGTATCGATGTCTGGGCCTGCCTGATTTCCACGTTTCTCGCCGCGTTCAGCATCGGCTCGATGCTCGGCGGCTGGATCAGCAATCTGCCGCTGGAGCCGCGCCGCCGCGGCCAGAACATCGGGGCCGTCGCCGCCGTGGTGACGCTCACGATCACCGCCCTCTGGGGCCGCGCGATCCTCGGCGGGATCGAGGAGGCGTTTCCGCCCGGCGGGCTCGGCGTGCTGCTCTCGTGCGTGGCGCTGTTCTTCGTGCCGGTCACGGCGCTGTCCACCTTTGCGCCACAATGCGTGCAATGGCTGGCCGTGCGGGGCACGCCGCCGGGCAAGGCCTCCGGCCTCGTCTACGGCGTGAGCACGCTCGGCAACATCGCCGGCGTGATGCTCACGACCTTCGTCCTCATCTCGCACTTCCGCGTCTCGACGCTGCTCTACCTATGGCTCGCGGTGGCGGTGCTATGCCTCGCCGGCCTCGTGCGCCTGCTGCGCGCGCCCCAAGCTTCATGAAACGTTCCCTCCTCCTTACCCTCGCCCTGCCGTGCGCGGCCCTTGCCGCGGAACGCGCCGGCGACTTCACCGAGCGCCACGACACGATCTACAACAGCCTCACGATCGAGAAGCGCGGCAACATCGTCGAGATGCGCGCCCGTGCGCGCGGCACCGAGGCCCTCGAATCGGCCATCGACCTCACCGATCCGTTCAAGCCGATCGTCCACTACATCCAGTCGCTCTACGGCGCGCTGTTCATCCAGCCCAAGCCCCAGCGCGTGCTCATGGTCGGCCTCGGCGGCGCGGGCTTCCACCGCCTGTTCTCGGCCGCCTATCCCGACGCGTTGCTGCACACCATCGAGCTCGACCCCAAGGTCCTCGAACTCTGCGGCGTCCACATGGGCTTTACGCCCGGCCCCAAGACCCCTGTCACGATCATGGACGGGCGCATGTTCATCAAACGCAACCGCGAGCAGTGGGACTGGCTCATCCTCGACGCCTACCGCGGCGGGTTTGTGCCGCCGCACCTGAAGACGGAGGAATTCTACCGCGAGTGCGCCGCGCGCCTGAGTGACCGCGGCGTCTTCATCAGCAATCTCCACGCGACCACCGAGCTCTACTACTCCGATCTCAAGACCATCCAGGCCGTGTTTCCGCAGGTCGTGCTCTTCGAGACCGAGGGCCGGGGCAACGTGATCGCCTGCGCCGTGAAATACCGCGAGCCGCTGATCATTGATCCCACGAAGTGGCCGACCCCGGAAGCGGTCACGCAGCCGGTCTTCGCCGGCCGGGTGGACATGAAGCACGTCCGCGGCGAGCACGTGCGCCTGCCGCTCAATCGCATGCGCGCCGGCCAGGTGCTGAGCGACGACTTTGCGCCGGTGGAATTTCTCGACGCGCTCAAGGCGAACAACGCCGACGAGCAGCGGAAGAAAAAGTAAGGCACCGGCCTTGGTGCGCACCTCAGTGGGCGTCTAAAAAAGGTGGGGCCGGCTCTCCGAGCCGGCCTGGTTTCAAGGGTGATTCGCCGCCCTCCCCCTTTCCGCGACTTTATCGACGCCCTCTCAGATGAGCGGAAACAACGTGGCCGCGACGAGCACGGCCAGGAAGCCGGCCACGCCCATCAGGGAGAACATCACGGACATCGTGCGCAACGTCTCGCGCTCGGTGAGGCCGGCGGTCTTGGAGACCACCCAGAAGCCGCTGTCGTTCATCCACGGCACGAGCTTTGACGCGCACCCGATCGTGAGCGCGAGATAGACGGGGTGGCAGCCGAGTGTCTCGGGCGTGGCAAAGGCGCCCACGATGCCGACGCTCGTCACCATCGCCACGGTGGCGGAGCCCTGCGCGGTGCGGATGAATGCCGTCACGAAAAACGCCAGCGGCAGCACGCCGATGCGATATTCGCGCGCGAGCCCCTGGATGCGCTCGCCCACGCCGGTCTCCTGCAACACCCCGCCGAAGACGCCGCCCGCCGCCGTGATCAGGATGATCATGCCGGCATCGGCCAGCGCTTCCTGCACGGTGGATTTCACTTTCTTCGGCTCGGCGCCGCGGCGCGTCGCGACCATCAGCAGGGCGATACCCGCGGCGAGGGCGACGGCGATGTTGGGATGGCCGAGGGTGCCGATGAGTTTCTTCAGCTCGGCGGGCAGCGCGACGACTTCGGCGACCGTCGATCCGGAGATGAGGAGGACGGGCAGCACGATGGGCGCGAGCGCGAGCCACAGCGGCGGCAGCTCGTGGTCCGGGCGTTCTACAAGCGGAGCGGCGGTGCCCTCGGCGGAGGGGCTGCGGACGGCGATGGGCCAGCGGCGGTTGGCCCACCATGCGTAGCCCAGACCGACGGTCGCCGCAAAGGCGCTCAGCAGCAGACCGCCAATCATCATCGTGCCGAGATCGACCTTGAGGGCGTTGGCTGCGAACAGCGGGCCGGGTGTCGGCGGCACCAGGGAGTGCGTCATCGTCGTGCCCACGGCGATCGCGAGCACGTAGAGAAGGTAATCCTTCCCGGTGCGCACCGCCATCGCGCGCGCCAGCGGTATGAGCAGGAGAAAGACCGTGTCGAAAAAGACGGGCACGCCCAGCACGAGGCCGCACACCGCGAGCACGATCGGGGTCCGCCGCTCGCCGAAGAGCGCCAGGGTCGAGCGCACGATGCGGTCCGCGGCGCCGCTGTGCAGCAGGCCCGCGCCCACGATCGAGGCCATCGCGATGAGCACGCCGAGGCTGGTGCAGGCGCCGCCAAACTTGTTCGCGAGCTTGGCGCCCAGATGCTCATCGGCGCGGGCCTTGGCCTCCGCCGCCGGGCGCTTCTGGGAGAGCACCGCCCGCTCGATGGCGTCGCGCGGCGTGAGCGCCGAGACGACGATCGCCGCGCCCATCAGGGCGATGAACGCATGCAGCCGGAGAAAGACGATGCCACCGACCACGATCACGACGCCGATGAGCAGGAGGAGAAACGGATCCATGGGGCAGGGGAGGGTTGCGAGTCAGCGCGGAAATACCGCCGAGGCAAGCCGGGGGTGCCGCGCTGGCCGTGAATGTCCGGCTTGCGCCGTCGCGGGGATTTTGCGGCGATGCGCGTCCCTATCCCATGTCCCTCTTCATTGGCATCGATTCCGGCACCCAGAGCGTCAAGGCCGTGGTCCTCGATCTCGACACCCGCAAAGTGATCGCCGAGGCCCGCGCGCCGCACAAATTGATCGATGGCCTGCCCGTCGGCCACATGGAGCAGCACCCGTGCGACTGGGCCGCCGCGATGGACGGCGTGATCCTCGAGGTCGTCGGGAAAATCGACCGCGCGCGGGTGCGCGGCATCGGCGTCTCGGGCCAGCAGCATGGCTTTGTGCCGCTCGATGCGGCGGGCCACGTCATCCGTCCCGCCAAGCTCTGGTGCGACACGAGCACGACCGCCGAATGCGCGCTCATCACCAAGCAGCTCGGCGGTCCCAAGGCCGCGATCCGTAAGACCGGCAACCTCATCCTCCCCGGGTTCACCGCGCCCAAGATTCTCTGGTTGAAGCGGCATGAGCCCGCGAACTTCAAGCGCCTGCGCCACGTGCTGCTCCCGCACGATTTCCTGAACTATCATCTCACCGGGAATTTCTTCATGGAGTTCGGCGACGCTTCCGGCACCGCACTCATGGACGTGCGCGCCCGCAAGTGGAGCCGCGATGCGATCAACGCCATCGATAAAAACCTCGCCGACTGGCTCCCGCCGCTGAGCGAATCTCACGCCGCGGCCGGCACGCTGCGGCCCGAACTCGCCGCAACCTACGGTCTCTCGCCGGACGTCGTCGTGAGCGCCGGCGGCGGCGACAACATGATGGGCGCCATCGGCACGGGCAACGTCACGCCTGGGGTGATCTCGGCGAGCTTCGGCACCAGCGGCACGATTTACGCGCATGCGGCCAAGCCCGTCGTTGATCCCGCGGGCGAGATTGCGGCGTTCTGCGGATCGACCGGCGGTTGGCTGCCGCTGCTCTGCACGATGAACGTCACGACGGTGACCGAGCAGGTGCGCGCGCTCTTCGGCTACGACCATGCGGCACTCGAGGCGGCGGTCGCGGGCGTGCCCGCTGGCGCGCACGGGCTCGTGCTCCTGCCGTATTTCGCCGGCGAGCGGACGCCCAACGTCCCCGAGGGCACGGGCGTCCTGCTCGGGCTGAACAACCAGTCGTTTCACCGCGGCCCGCTCGCGCGCGCCGCGATGGAGGGCGTGACGATGGGCATGAACTACGGCCTGCGCCGGCTCGCCGTGCTTGGCGTGAAAGCGAAGGAAATCCGCGTCACCGGTGGCGGCGCGAAGTCCGCCGCATGGCGGCAGATCATGGCGGATGTTTTCGGCGTGCCGGTCGTCGGCATGGCCGAGGACGAGGGCGCGGCGCTCGGCGGCGCGTTGCAGGCCGCGTGGTGCGTCGCCCGCCGCGACGGCAAGCGCACGGCGAAGATTGCCGATTTCACCGACGGCGTCGTGGCCCTGAACGAAGCGACACGTTGCCTCCCGAAAAAGGAAAACGTCGCCCGCTACCGCGCGGTGCAAGCCGTGCAGGACGAGCTGAGCACGGCGCTGCGCGGGGTGTTCGCGAAGCATCGCACACTGACGACGGGCTAGGCCTCGTCGGTGGGATGCCCGAAGCTGTCTTATTAAGGCTCGCCCCACAGACTGACGCCCGTGCATTCCCGGGGAGCGCCTGCGTCCCGCAGGCAGTCCTTGGCGTCTCGCCGAGGATGTTCAGAGGTCCCGGCGGGACGCCGGCACCAGCACGCGAGCCGCGTGCGCTCCCCGGGAATCGAACCACGAGGCTCTCAATTTAATGCGCGAGTCCAAATAGGAGGCGGGTCCGGAACTACTTCCTCCGGAGCAGCCCCTCGAGTCCGCCGCGAATGGCGCCGCCGCCATCGGTGACGGCGGCGGTGGCGACGTTCTTCCAAAATTCGCTCGAATCAGGCTTCGTGGGCGTGCCGCGGATCGTGAGCGGATCGCGGAGTTGCGTGTAGCCTTTGTCGTCCGTAGCGGTGCCGAGCACGCGGGCGGTCTGAAAAAGAGCGGCGAGATTTCCCTTCGATCCGAACTCGATCGCGATGGCCATCGGCCAGTCCGTAATCGGTGTGTCGGGCGCGCCGGCCGGCCGGGTGATTGGGCCGCTGCCGCGGACGCGCATAACCGGCGAAAGGAACTCCATCGAAACAATCTTCAGGATCGCTTCGTCGGGCCGCTCAATACGGGCGGTGAATTGATCGAACGCCAGCTCGTTCATCGCATTCGCCAGTTCGATGCTGCCAGCCACTTCGGCGGGCACGGACTTTCCCGCCGCGGAGAGGACGGCCGTGGCGAAGCCACCGAGTTTCGCGACGCCTGCCACCACGGCACCGGCTCCGTTCTTTTTGCCCATGGCCCGCAGCATGCCCTTGGTGCCGGTCACGTCGAAGGTTCCGAGCGTGCCGTGGCCGAGGTCCTCGAGGTTGGCGCCGGTGCCGCGGAGTTTTCCGACGATGGTGACTTTGGTTTCGATTTGGGGCTCTTCCTTGGGAGCGGCCGCGCGCAAAAAAGCGCCAACGTCGAAACCGTTGGCATCGACGGTGGCGTCGAGCGTGTAGGGCTTGGGCTGCGAGGCGGAGAATCCCACGCCGGCGGCGAGCTTGAACGGCGTGCCCTTGAAACGGCCACTGAGGCTATCGAGCGCGAGCTTGCTGTCGGTGATGGTCGTGCTGCCGAGGATGGCGGTAATTTCGGCTTCGGCGCCGTAGAGCACGCGCTTAAGGTCGAGTTCGAGTTTTCCATTCACGCCTTTCCAGAACGGCTGCGTGTCGCGCGTGGTGTTGCGTGGCGGCGCGGGTGCATTGGCGGGGCGCGTGGCCGGCGATGGGGCGCGGACTACGGTGGTGCCGGGGCGGGCGGCGGGCGCGGTTTGCGCGGGGGAGGAGGCTGGCGCGAGCGCAGCGAGCGGCATGAAATCGTCCACGACGATCTGATCGCCGGTGATTTTACCGGTGAAGAGAAACGTGCGGCCGTCTGAGGCTTTGCCGAAAGTGCCGTCGACCGTGACGTCGGATTTCCGCGCGGCGCTGGTGAGGGTGAGCGGAAGGACGACCGTGCCGCTGCCGTCGGCTTTCACATTGGCGCGCAGGGTGAGATCGAGATCGCCGAGCACGCGGTTGTCCTGTTTGGCGACAAGGTTCTTGGCGGAGAGCGAGAGCTTGGCGTCGGTATTGTCCGCGAGGGATGCCTCAAAGGTCGTCGTCAGCTGGCCGCGTGAGAGGGTGCTATACTCGGCGAGCGCGGGCTGCTTCATGAGCGCGGCGACATCGGCTTCGAGGCGGCCCTTGGCGGAGGCCGTGAACTTGGGCGCGAGTGTGGCTTCGCCGGCAACGGCGAGCGTGGCGAGGGCGGTGTCGCCTTGGCGCACGTCCACTTTCTTGAGGTCGTAGCTCACGGTGTCGCCGCGCTTGGTGGCGGAGAAACTGGCGGAGAGATCGAGCGACTGCACCTGGGGTTTCCCGTCGAGCGTCACGCTGGCACCGCGCACGGCGATGGGGGCGGTGGTCGCGATCGTGAGATCATCGGCGGAGCGCATCGTGACCTCCAGGGTGGCGCCGGTGAAGCTGCCGGAAAATTTCGACTTGGGCACGAAGGCCTCGCCCCACGCGAACGGCACCTCGCCGAGGCGCACGCGCGCCGCAGTGGCGGTCGGCGTGGCGACGGCGAAGGTGAGCGCCGTCAGATCGACGCGCACGGATTGCAGCAACTCAATCGCGGAGAGCAGCGCGCCGCCCTCGCGCGTCACGGTGGACGAGGCTTGGGCGAGCTGAAGAGTTTTCCCCTCAAGGCGACCTTCGATCGTGTTGGCGATCGTGAGCGGACCGGGATCAAAGCCGGCGGGCAGGTAGGGTTGATGGGCGGAAACGAGCTTGGCCTGCAGCTGGCCGCTGAAGGCGACGATGGGGGTGGTGGCGAGATTCGTGATCTCAGTGCTGAACGTGCCCGAAACGGAATCGCCGGCCGGCATGGTGATGGAAAGCGCGGCGAGCTGGGCGGTGACTTTGGTCGCGGAGTAGTCGAGCGACGGGCGCACGGAGAGCGTGACGCGATCGACGAGGAGCTTTTTTTGCGCGTCGCGGATCGTGACGTTGTGCAGCACGAGCGGCTCGATCGCGCGAATGCGCACGCGGCTCCCATCCGGCTCGGCTTCGATCGCTGACACTTCCGAGAGATCGCCGCTCTCGATCACGAGACCCTTGAGCCACGGCTGCGCCCACGCGAGCGGCAGCGCCTGGATGGAGAGGCGCGCAGCCTCGGCCCTGGGATCGGCGAGGGTGAGGCGCTGATCCTTGAGGCTGAAGCTCACCTTCTGGAGCAGGGCGATCTGGGCGAACTTGCGGCCGTCGGCGGCGGTGATGTCGAGGTCGAGTGTGTCGAGGCGCGCGACGTTGTCGGCCAGTGCACCGTCGAAGCGCGACGTGAGTTGCATGGAGCCGATGGCCGCGAGTTCCGGAGAGAGTTTTTGCAACTGCGAGGCGCGGGCGGTAAGGCGACCGCTGGCGGTGGCGGCGGTGGTGTCGGGCTTCACGGCGAACTTCCCCGTGCCATCGGCGGCGATCTCGGGGAGGCCTAGGCCGGAGAAGAGGGCGGCGAGCTGCTCGTTGCGGATGCCGAGCTCCCATGTGCCGGCGATTTCACGGGCGGCGGCGGTCCAGGCGGCGGCGATTTTCAGGAGTGGCTCGATGGTGGCGCCGCGCACCAGGCCGAGGTTGATCGCGTAATTTTCGTCGCCGCCGGCCTTGGACTGTTCGGCGCGGACATTGAGGCGGAATTGCTCGGCGGGGATCTTCGGCCCGAGCGCGGCGGCGGTGCCCTCAATCGCGATGAGATCGATGCGGCGGTCGGGTGTGATGCGGACAGCGAGGGTGCCCGTGGTGCGCAGGGTCTTGAGCGCGGCCCCGACCTTGGTGTCGGCAAAGTCTACGGTCCACTCGAGGTTGCCCTGCTGGCCGGTCTCGATGCGCGCGCCTTTGAGATTGAAGACCACCGTCTGATCGTCGGGCAGGAGCGCGCGGCCTTTGACATCGATCGTGCCGACGCGGACATCGAACGCGAATTGGAGCTGCTTGAGCAGGCCGTCGAAGGGCGTGGGCTTCGCGGCCGACTCAGTCGTGGCGGGTGTTTTTTCAGTCGAGACGGGCGCCTGCGCCTTGCGCAGATCGACCACGAGGTCATCGACGGTGACGCTGTCGGCGTTGACGCGGCGGCTGAGGAGAAAATCCCACGCCGAGTATTTTGCGCTCACGCCCTTCGCCGTGACGATCATGCCGTCCTGCTCGAACTGGAAATCGTTCACCTCGGCGGCGGAGAAACCCGCGCTGACGCGTGAGACCTCGACTTTGGTGCCGGGCTGGCCGGCGACTGCCTTGCGCACGGCCCACGTTTGCACGGCGGAGTTGAGCGCGAGCACCACCGCGATGACGACGAGCGCGCACAGGGAGCCGAGGACGAGAGCGGTGATCTTGATTTTTTTCATAACGGCGAAAGCTGGTGTCAGCTTGTCGGGCGGTGGCGCGAGCGCAACCTCCCAAGCCTATTCGAAGGGGCGAAGGACGGTGGCTTCGACCGCGGCGGCGACAGCGTGTTGCAAAACCGCGATGCGCTTGGGCAGGGGCAGCGCCGAGGGCGACTCGAGAGTGTAGCCGAGGCGGGCGTGGTGGTGCCGGAGAAAAATCGACTCGGGCCACATGTCGCGCAGTAGCGGATCGGCGACGGGCCGGATGATGCCGGGCTCGTCGGTCGGCCGGCCGTCGATCACGGCTGCCGGCTCGATAGGGCAGATGGTTGAGACGGCGGCGAGCATGGCGCGCGCGGGGCTGGGCAAGTCGAGGGCGTTGAGCTCGTAGAGGTAGAAGCCGCCGGCCTCCCAATCCTCGTGCAGGCAAATCGCGAGGTCGAAGGCCGGCTGGCGCTCGAGCCACGCGACATGGCCGCGAATCTCAGCCGTGCGCGGCGACTTGAAATCGCGGTTGAGGTCCACGTCGTCGGCATTGTTCCGCGTGCCGTGCGTGAAGCCGGTGGGATTGAGCAGGGGGCAGAGGTGCCACGCCGCGCGTTCGTCGAACCAGCCGCGCTCCAGCCAATCGAGCAGTGCAAGCGGGGGCGCCGGCTCGTCGCCGTGGATGCCGGCCGAGAGATAAATATTGGGTTTTGTCCCGCCGGGGCGCCGTGCGAGCCCCAGCAGGGGCACGCCTCCGGCGGTGCCAAAGCGATCCACCTGAAACCCCTGCGCCTGCGCGGCCGCTTCGAGGCGCATCGCGAGCTCGGCGGGCGGCGGGAAGGAGTCTTTGACAGGTGCGCTGGAATGCACGGAATCACCCTTTCGTTTCGGTGGCGTTTGTCACCGCGTTTCATCTTCCGCACCACGCTTCCATGTCATCCGTCCGCGTCCGTTTCGCGCCCAGTCCCACGGGGTTCTTCCACATCGGCAGCGCCCGCACGGCGCTGTTCAACTGGCTCTACGCGCGCCACACGGGCGGGGCGTTCATCCTGCGCATCGAAGACACGGACAAGGAGCGCAACAGCGAGGCGTTCCTGAAACTGATCTACGAGAGCATGACGTGGCTCGGGCTCGACTGGGACGAGGGTCCGAATCCCGACGGCAACGGCGAGCGCGGCGCGTTCGGCCCCTACCGCCAGAGCCAGCGCGGGGCGATCTACGAGGCTTACAAGCAAAAGCTACTCGCGAGCGGCCGGGCCTACGAAAAGGACGGCGCGGTGTGGTTCAAGCTGCTCGGTGAGCGCTACCGGGTCTTCGACGACCACCGGAAGAAGGAGGTCGAAAAGGTGAAGTGCGACCCGGTGGTGATCGACGATCAGATCCGTGGGCGCGTGGAGCGGATGGAGGACGAGGACTTCGTCATTTTCCGTTCGGACGGGAATCCTGTTTTCCATTTCGTGAATGTCGTCGACGACATCGAGATGAAGGTCTCGCACATCATCCGCGGCGAGGACCACCTCTCGAACACGAGCAAACACGTGCGACTCTACGAAGGCTTCGGGGTGACGCCGCCCGCCTTCGCGCACATTCCGCTCATCCTGAAGTCGCCGGAGATGGGGCAGGGCAAGATGAGCAAGCGCGACAAGGGCGCACTCATCGAGGAATACCAGCAGCGGCACTTTCTGCCCGAAGCACTGGTGAACTACCTCTCGCTGCTCGGCTGGAACCCCGGCGACGACCGCGAGAAGATGTCCATCGCGGAAATCGTGCGGCTCTTTGACCTGCCGGCCGTGAACCAGTCGAACGCGAAGTTCGACGGAAAAAAACTCGCGCACCTCAACATGACCTACCTGCTGGAGCAGCCGGCGGAGACGTTTGTGGCCCTGGCTAAGGCTTTCTTCGCGACGCAGCCCAACGGCGCGGCGGTGATGGCGAACGAAAACTATTTCCGTGAGATCATGCTGCTCGCCCAGCCGAAGATCAAATCGGTGGACGAACTCGCGGCCTACACCGCGTATTTCTTCACCGAGGATTTCGTCATTGATGCCAAGGTGAAGGAAAAGGTCATGGCCAAGGGCGATCCCAAGGCGCGTCTCGCCGAGATCATCGCGGCACTGCCGACGATGGATTTTTCCAGCGACGCCGCCATCGAGGAGGCGATTAAGAAACTCGCGGCGGAAAAGGGCCTCGGCTTCGGCGACTACCAGGCGGTGACGCGCCTCGCTGTCACCGGGACCAATGCGGGCCCGAGCATCACGGCGATCTTCCGCGTGCTCGGTCGGGAGCGGGTGAAAGCGCGGATCGAGCGGTTTCTCGCGGGCGCGCAGCCATGAGGGCTGATGAGGATGCAACTCGTGGTCGGGCGGCTACGCCGCTGGCCGCCGCAGCGCGGAACGGGATCCGCGCCCTGCCCATTATTGCGGTATTGGCACTGGCCGGCTGTGCGACGGCGCTGCGCGAGCCGGCGAATCTCTTTCCGCACAAACAGGAGCTGAAGGCTTACGTCGAGAGCGGCGCCTATCGCCGGGAAATCGCGGCCGTGGCCGCGCAGGCGCAAGCTTGGGTGGAGCAGCGGGCGAAGGCCGGCGGGGTGAAGCTCACGGTGGTCTTCGACCTTGATGAGACGTTGCTCGACAACTGGCCCTACCTGACCGCGATGGATTTCGGCTACGTGCACCGCGAATGGGACCGCTGGGTCGAGGCTGCGAATGCGCCGGCGCACGAGCCGGTGCGCGAGGTGTTTCAGGTGGCGCGGCGGCTGGGGGTGGAGGTGGTTTTCCTGACCGGACGGCCAGAGCGGGCGCGGGTCGCGACGGAAAAGAATCTCCACGCGATCGGGTGCGGCGACTTTGCCGTGCTGATCTGCCGGCCAGATGACGACCGGCGCAGCAACGCGGAGTTCAAGACCGCAGTGCGCGCCCGGCTTGCAGCCGGAGGCCGCGCGATCATCGCCAACCTCGGTGATCAGGCGAGCGATCTGGCGGGGGGATATGCGGAGCGGACGTTTAAGCTGCCGAATCCGTTCTATCTTTCGGAATAGGCGGGCGCAAAAAAGCCACGCGAGCCGGGGCTCGCGTGGCGGGGTGGAAGGCCGGGGCTTGGTGTCGGATCGTTGGGCCTTTAGGGCGTCGCGGCTGTCTTGGGCCGGGTGGGTGAGGCGTGGGTCACGGTCGCAGCGGCGACAGGTGCCTGTGCGTGGAGTTCGCTGAGGCGGCTTTCGATCTCCTTCATGCGGGCGACGAGTTGCTCCTCGATTTTCTTGCGGTCGCTGCTGGTGACGATGCTGAGGCTGGCGGCATCGCGCACGACGTTGGCCGGGAGGGTGAGGAGGCGGGTGATAAGGCCCTGATCCTTGAAGGAGCTGAGGTAGAGGGCGGTGATCTCTTGGGAGAGCTTCATCGCATCCTGCGCGGCGGCCTGGGTGCGCTGAAGATTGTTGTTCAGCTGCTGGTTTTTCGCGAGTTCCGCGGTGAGGACGCTGCCCACCTGATCGGAGATGCGGTTGCTGTAGGAGACGATGGCTTCGCGGGTGAGATTTTGGTCCTTGGACATTTCGCTCAGGATGGGCTGGATGCGATCGGCGAGGCGGCCGGAGACGCGGTCGACCTGTTCGTTCTGCTGCTTCTCGGCCTCTTCGGCGGACTTGGGGAGCGGATTGTAGGGTTGGACCTTCTTGGCGATCGCTTCAGCGAGAGCATCCATGCGCTCGGTGTTGAGCTTCTGGACTTCTTCGTCAGTGCGGAACATGTCGGACTCGCGCTTCGCGATGGCGTCGCGGAGCAACTTGTTGGTGGACTCGATCTGCTTGCGGTTCTCCTCGGAAGCGGCGCGGAGCGCGTCGTTGGAGTCGCGCAGCGGCGCAAATTCGGCCTGCTGCTTGGCAGCCATCTGGCTGACGGTCTGCTGGTGGAGCCAGAAGGCGCCCGCGATGACGAGCAACGCGGTGAGAATGACGGCAGGGAGCTGCTCTTTGAATTTTTGTAGCATGGAAGGAAGGGTTGTCGGTTGTGTGTGTGGTGAGGGATCGCTAGGCGTAACTGACGGAAAAACTACGGCACGCAGGCGGCCGGGACGTTTGCGGTTGTTTTCCGAATCACGCCGCCCACGGTGGCGGCATGAGCCTTAACCGGTGCGAGCAGCGCGTGTTCGATTATTTGCAACGTCATCAAGACGAGAGACACTACTGGCAGGAAAAGTTTCAAAAGATACTGCGGGATGCTGGAGATGAGCGACTTGCGGTGGATTTTGTCGAGCCGCAATTGTGGCGATACTACTTGGAGCGAAGTGCGGTGGTGGCCGCGTTCAAGGCTGCGGCGGCGAATGAGGGGCTCGCCCGGACCAGCATGAAGAACTTGGCAGAACTGCTCCTGCGGTTGTGGACGGAGCCCCGGCCCAAGCGGAAAACCGCCGATTTGCCGCATCCGTAGAAAAATCGTCGCCGGGCGTTGGAACATTTGGCGGACCTATGTTTCGTAGGCCACGAAAGATTTTCTCATCCGCTTAGCGGTTGAGAATTGGGGTAAGTAAGAAAGTAATGGGCGGACCGCTTAGGGGTAGGCGGTCCGCCCTCTTTCTTTTGCAACCCTGCCGAGGCGACCCTCAGGTCGCAGCGGTGGTGGGGGCCGCGGGTTTCGCGGCCTTGGCCTCGTGGAAATCCTGCGGCGTGAGCGTGGGCGTGACGTAGCCTGCGCGGATCGTGAAATCGCCGAAACGTTCGCCTTCCCGCCGCTCGGTCGCGAAACGCCGGATGATCGGGCCGAGCAGCGCGACGATTTCGGTCTCGGGGACATTGGCCTTGAACAGCGTGTTGAGGCGGGAGCCGTTGAAGGCGGCGCCGAGGTAGATGTTGTATTTGCCGGGCGATTTGCCGACGAAGCCGATCTCGGCGAGATAGGGGCGGCCGCAGCCGTTGGGGCAGCCGGTGATGCGGAGCGTGACCTCGTCGTGGCGCAGGCCGGCGGCCTCGAATTCGGCCTCGAGCAGTTGCACGAGTTCCGGCAGATAGCGTTCGCTCTCCGCGAGGGCGAGGCCGCAGGTGGGCAGCGCGACGCACGACATGGCGTTGAGCTTGAGGCCCGAGGCGTCGTTGGCGGTGTCGAGCTTGTGCTTGCGCAGCAGCGCCTCGATTTGCGGTCGGTCGGCCGGCGCGATGTTGGCGATGATCAGGTTCTGGTTGGCGGTGAGGCGGAAGTCTCCCTTGTGCGCGAGGGCGATATCGCGGAGGGCGGTCTTGAGTTTGTAGGTCGCGTCGTCGCGCACCCGTCCACTCATGAGGAAGAGCGTGAAGTGCGAGCGGCCGTCGTGGCTCTCCACCCAGCCGTAGCGATCGCCGGTGTGGGTGAACTTGAACGCGCGCGGGGCACCGAGCCGGTAGCCGAGGCGCGCCTCCACTTCGCTGCGGAACCACGCGAGCCCGCGATCCTCGATGGTGTATTTGAGGCGCGCGTGCTTGCGCTCCGTGCGGTCGCCATAGTCGCGCTGGACCATCACGACTTTCTCGGCGACTTCGATGGCCTGCTTGACGGTGCAAAAACCCATCACATCGGCGATGCGGGGAAACGTGTCGATTTGGTTGTGCGACATGCCGAGGCCGCCGCCGACGGTGACGTTGAAACCGATCAGTTTTCCGGCCGCATCGGTGATCGCGATGTAGCCGAGGTCGTGGGCGTAGATGTCCACGTCGTTCGAGGGCGGCACCGCGACGACGATCTTGAATTTCCGCGGCAGATACGTGCTGCCGTAGATCGGCTCGGCCTCGGGTTCGCCGCCGGCGACGAGTTCGTCGCCGACCCAGAGTTCGTGGTAGGCGCGCGAACGGGGGAGGAGGTGCTCGCTGATGGCCTTGGTGACGGCGTAAACCTCGGCGTGCAGTTCGGACTGCTCCGGGTTGGGATTGCACATGACGTTGCGATTCACGTCGCCGCACGCGGCGATGGTGTCGAGCAGCGCCTTGTTGACGCCATTGATTGTGCGCCAGAGATCGCCCTTGAGGATGCCGTGGAATTGGAACGCCTGGCGCGTGGTGAGCTTGAGCGTGCCGTTGGCGTGATCGTCGGAGAGGCGGTCGAGCGCGAGCCACTGGCCGGGGGTGCAGACGCCGCCGGGCACGCGGATGCGCGCCATGAAGGAGAAGGCTTTTTCCTTGTTCTCCTTGCGCCGCTGGTTGCGCAGATCGCGGTCGTCCTGCGCGTAGATGCCGTGGAATTTCGTGAGCTGGCCGCTTTCCTCGGTGATGGTGCCGGTCGAGTGATCGGCGAGATCGCGGAGTATGTGGCCGCGGAGGAAATTGCTCCCGGCCTTGAGCTGCTCGTTTTTGTGCAGCGGCTTGGCGGGTGTGGCGGTGGCGGGCGTGGAACTCATGCGGAAATTGGGACCGGAAGCGTGGAAAGATATTCACGCAGTGCAACGGCAAGCGCGTCGATGGCCAGGGGGTGCGTGCCCACGAGCGCCGCGACGTGGCAGCGGGCGGGGGAGTCGGCGCAGATGCGGGCGATGTCACCCTCAGGCCCGGCGTGCCGGCCCGGGGAAAGAAACAGCGGCGCCACGATTACATCGCTAGCGGCGAAGCCGGGCGTGCGCAGGATGTCGCCCAAGAGTGGCGGGTGGGCGCCTTCCATCGACGCGGGTGTGACCGAGGCGATTTCGTGGCCGAGGAGCGCGCGCACGCGATCCGCGAGCCGATCGCGCAGCGTGGCGGAAGCCGCCGAGGGACCTCCGTGATCGACGAGCACGACCGGCAGGCGGGCGGGCGGCCTGGCTGTGAGGGTTTCGCGGATGCGCGCGGCCACGATGGAGGGAATCGTCTCGGAGTCGGCGAGCCCGTGCGTAAATGCGAAATCGAACCCGCCGAGCTCGGTTTGACGTCGCTCCAGATCGGCGCGCAGCGCGGACCCGATCGCGCCTTGGGGGCTGATGAAGAAAGGAACGAAGATGAATTCGCGCTGGCCGAGCGCGTGCATGGCCCGGACGAAGGGCGCCAAGGTCCACGCGGGCGGGCCGTCGAGCGCGGCTGCGTCGATCCGGTCGCTGTGTTTCCAGGAGACGGGGTGGACCGCCGTGCCCGTGACCTTCGCCAACGCGGCGGCGACCGCACGGAGATTCCGGTGCGCAGCGGGTTCGAGCGAGCCGTTGTCGATCAGCGCGACGATCATGAGGACACGGTTTCCGCGCGGGCGGCGAACCACCCGAGCTTGTCGGCCAGCCCCGCGACCTCGCCGATCACGACGATGGCGGGCGCGCCAAAGCCGGCATGTTCTGATTCGAGTGCGATGCGGCCGACTGTGGTGACGAGCTGCCGGTGCTCACCGGTGGTGGCCGACTGGATCACCGCGGCTGGCGTCTCGGCCGAAAGGCCGCCGGCTTGGAGGCGACGCGTGATCGTCTCGAGGTTCTTCATACCCATGTAGAGGCACAGCGTCGCTCCGGTGCGGCCGTAGTCTTCCCAACGGATGGCCGTGTCCGGCTTGTTGGGGTCCTCGTGGCCGGTCAGAAAGATCACCGCCGAACTGTGCGCGCGGTGCGTGAGTGGGATGCCGGCGTAGGCGGCCGCAGCGAGCGCGGAGGTCACACCGGGCACGATTTCAAAGGCGATGCCGGCGGCCACGAGCGCTTCGGCCTCTTCGCCGCCGCGTCCGAAGATGAAGGGATCGCCGCCCTTGAGGCGGACGACCATTTTTCCTTCACGCGCGAGACGTATGAGCGTGCCCTCGATGTCGCGCTGCGGGCAGCAAAAGCCGCCGCCTTTTTTGCCGACAAAAACCAACTCTGCCGCCTGGCTCGCGAGCGCGAGAATCTCGCGGGACACGAGGTGATCATGCACGATGGCTTCGGCCGTGCGGATGAGTCGGGCCGCCTTCAGGGTCAGCAATTCCACATCGCCCGGACCCGCCCCGACGAGGTGGACTTTGCCGGCCTGTTTGTTAAATTCCAAAACAGAGTTCATTGGCCGCATTCAGCATGAGCCGCGCCATGAAGCGATGGCGGGCAATGCTTTGAGGAATCTGTTTAGGTCAAACATGACTTCTTTAGTAAATATGACGTGTTTTCATCTTTACCACCTGAGCATCCGTGGCAAGCAGTCTCATTGTCATGTCCGAAATTTCTTCCGCCACCCTTGCCGCATGGAACGCCGAGCTGCGTTCCCGCTCCCCGCTTGAGATCGTCCGCTGGGCGGTTGCCCAGTCGGGTGGGCGCGCGATTGTCTCGACCAACTTCCGGCCTTATGAGGCGGCGATTCTTCATCTCGCCGTGCAGGCGCAGGCCGACATCCCGGTGCTCTGGGTCGATCACGGCTACAATCGGCCGGCGACCTACCAACATGCCGAGGAGCTGCGCCAGCGCCTCAAACTGAACCTGAAGCCGTTCCTGCCCAAAATGACCGCCGCGCATCGCGATGCCGTTCACGGCCCGATCCCGACGACGGAGCAGGAGGAAGAGTTGAAGAACTTCAGCGCAGTCATGAAACTCGAGCCTTTCCAGCGCGGCATGAAGGAGCTCGCGCCCAAGGTCTGGATCACCGCACTGCGCAAGGTGCAGAACCCCAACCGGGCCGGCCTCGACATCGTGTCGCACGACGAGAACTTCGGCGCGCTCAAGGTCAGCCCTTTGTTTTATCACACCGACGCCGAACTCGACGCCTACCTCGCGCAACATCAGCTCCCCAACGAGTGGGACTATTTCGATCCGGCGAAGGCCGACGAGAAACGCGAGTGCGGTCTTCACGCCGCCTGGGGCAAGAAAGCCGTCGGCGCCTGATCTCTCATTTTTTCAACGCACTATATCCGTCGCATCATGACGAGCTACCACTTGGATCACCTCCAGCACCTCGAGACCGAGGCCATCCACATCATGCGCGAAGTCGCGGGCGAGTTTGAGCGACCCGCGCTCCTCTTTTCCGGCGGCAAGGACTCGATCTGTCTGCTGCGCCTCGCGGAAAAAGCCTTCCGCCCGTCCGACCTGCCGATGCCGCTGCTCAACGTCGACACCGGCCACCATTTTCCCGAGCTGAACGAATTCCGCGATCGCCGCGCGAAGCAGCTCGGCGCCAAGCTCATTATCCGCACCGTCGAGGACGCGATCAAGAAGGGCATCGCGACGCCCGCGCCCGGCGAAATCAGCCGCAACAAGCTCCAGATCCCCACGCTGCTCGCGGCCATCGAGGAATTTCGCTTCGACTGCTGCATCGGTGGCGCGCGCCGCGACGAGGAGAAAGCCCGCGCCAAGGAACGCTTCTTCAGTTTCCGCGACGCGTTCGGCCAGTGGGACCCCAAGAACCAGCGCCCCGAAATCTGGAATCTCTACAACGGCCGCCTCAACCCCGGCGAAAACATGCGCGTCTTCCCGCTCAGCAACTGGACGGAGATGGACGTGTGGGAATACATCCAGCGTGAAAAGCTGGAGGTGCCCAACATCTATTTCAGCCACCGTCGCCAGGCCGTCCGCCGCGCCGGCCAGTGGCTCCCGGTGAGCGACATCCTCCCGCCCAAGCCCACCGAGGACGTGCGAGAGCTCGTCGTGCGGGTGCGCACCATCGGTGACATCATCAGCACCGGTCTCGTCGAGTCGCCTGCCATCACGGTCAGCGACATCATCGCCGAGATCGCCGCCGCGCGCGTGACCGAGCGCGGCTCCCGCGCCGACGACAAGGCCTCCGAGGCCGCGATGGAAGACCGCAAAAAGGCGGGTTATTTCTAAAATGATTTCCGAAGACGTCATGCCTGCCCCTTCAACTTCCAGTATTCCGCACGTGCCGGTGGATATTCTCCGGTTCAACACCTGCGGCTCCGTCGATGACGGCAAGTCCACCCTCATCGGCCGCCTTCTCTACGATTCAAAATCGCTGATGGAGGATCAGATCGAGGCGCTGGAGCGCTCGGCCGACATCACCGGCGGCGGCCAGATCAACCTCGCCAACCTCACCGACGGCCTCCGCGCCGAGCGCGAGCAAGGCATCACCATCGATGTCGCGTATCGTTACTTCGCGACGCCGCGGCGGAAGTTCATCATCGCGGACACCCCCGGCCACGTCCAATACACGCGAAACATGGTGACGGGCGCGTCGAACGCGAACCTGTCGATCATCCTCGTCGATGCGCGCACCGGCGTGATCGAGCAGAGCCGCCGCCACACCGCCATCGCCGCGCTCCTGCGCATCCCGCACCTCGTTGTCGCGGTGAACAAGATGGACCTCGTCGGCTGGAGCGAGGCGCGGTTCCTGGAGATTCGCGCGCAGTTCGAGGAGTTTCTCCCCCGCCTCGACATCAAGGACGTGAAGTTCATCCCGATGAGCGCACTCAACGGCGACAACGTCGTCGATCCCTCGCCGCACACGCCGTGGTATGTCGGGCCCACGCTTCTCGGCCACCTGGAGACCGTGCACATCGCGAGCGATTGGAACCTCAACGGCTTCCGCCTCCCGGTGCAGTGGGTCAACCGCCCGAACAACCCCACCGATCAATCGCTCCACGATTTCCGCGGCTTTAGCGGCCAGATCGCCGGCGGCATCGTGCGCACGGGCCAGAAGGTGATCGCGTTTCCCGCCGGCATCGTGACGACCGTGAAACAAATCTGGACCTACGACGGCGTGGTGACGGAGGCGTTCTGCCCGCAGTCGGTCACGCTCGTCCTGGAGCACGACATCGACATCAGCCGCGGTTCCATGCTCGTCGGCCTCGACCACCTGCCCGGATCGCACAGCGACCTCCAGGCCGAGGTGTGCTGGATGCACCCGCGCGCACTTCAGCCGGGGAAGAAATACTATCTCAAGCACACGACGCATACCGTGCAGGTGTCTGTCACCGAGATCGTCAACCGCCTGAATCTGGCGACGCTCGATTCGGACGAAGGCGCCGCGGAACTCGCGATGAACGACATTGGGGAAATTCGGCTCCGCGCGGCGAAACCGCTGGTGTTTGACGGCTACGCGACCAACCGGCTGACCGGCTCCTTCATCCTTATCGAGCAAGGCACCAACGCCACCGTCGCCGCCGGCATGCTCCTCCCGCCGCGTGAAATCGTGAAGCCGGAGAACGGCGACTACGTGATCTGATTCGCGATCTCCCTCGCCGTGAAAATCTCCGTCAAGGTCGACTACGCCGCCCGTGTCATGACGGAGCTGGCGCGGCTCCACGGCTCCGGCGGGCTGGCGCAGATCGAGCACCTCGCGCGCACCGAGGCGGTGCCGGCGAACTTTCTCGCGCAGATTCTCCTTCAGCTCCGCGACGCCGGCCTCATCACCAGCCGCCGCGGCAACCACGGCGGCTACACGCTCGCGCGTCCGCCCGAGGAGATTTCGCTGCACGACATCCTCGTCGCCGTCGAGGGCGGCTGCCTGCACCTCAGCGGCAATCACGAAGGCCGCAGCGGCCGCCGCCTCAAGCGGGTGTGGGACGAAATCAGCGAGGTCCTCGACGAGAAGACCAAGACCTACACCCTCGATCAGCTCTGCACGAAGACGGCGGGCGAGATGTATTACATCTGAGCCCGGTCTTACAACCGCGGCGCAGGTCAAGTGACGGCCTGATCATGCGCGGATCGGAGGCGACGTGATCCTTCGGCAAATGTCGCTCGCGGTTTTTCCTGTCCCTGCCTACTGAAATCCCATGGCTGAGGCTCCACCGCGACATCGCGCGATTCCTTTTCTGATCGTCTGCTCCCTTCTCTTGTTCGGTGCCGGCATCTTCTTCCCGTTTTTTCACGTCAAGAAATTCTGGGTGTTTGGGGATGCCGTCTCAGTGGTGAGCGGCATCATCGATCTCTTTCGCGAGGGTGAGTATTTTCTCTTCGCGGTCCTCACGCTGTTCACGCTCGTCTTCCCGTGCTTCAAACTCGGACTGCTAGGCATCATCTGGCTGGAGCGTGAGCACGATCTGGCGCGCGTGCGCCGGCTGCATGGCTGGGTCGAGTCGCTCGGCAAGTGGTCGATGCTCGATGTGTTTGTCGTCGCCATCCTCATCGTGGCGATGAAGTCCGCCACCGTGGCGGACATCCACATTGGCCTCGGGCTCTATCTGTTCACCTTCTCGGTCGTCGCGGCCCAGTTTGCCTCGGCATTGGTCGCGCGGTTGCTGAAGCGAGAGTAGGTCTCGCGTGTGCGCTCCGCTAATCCTGTCCGCTACCAGCCGAAAATGTAGCGCTCGCGCCGTGGATCGGCGCCGCCGCGGAGCGTGCCGGTCTTCGGGTTCACGCCCACGGCCACGACACCGCTGCTCATGCCATACGGCGTGAGCACGCGCAGCACATGGCCGCGTGCGCGGAGGTCCTCCAGCACGTTGGCGGCGATGCGGCTTTCCAGATCGAGCTGACCCGGCGCGCTGGCGTGGTTGTCGAAGGAGGCGTGCGGGTGGTTCGAGTTGATGCGCGGCGCCTCGATGGCGACCTGCAGCTCCTGGTTGAAGACGATCACGTTCAGCAGCACGTTGAGCACCTGCTGATCCTGGCTGTCACCGCCGGGCGTGCTCAGCGCGAGAAACGGCACCCCGTCCTTGCGCACGACCGTGGGCGTGAGCGTGGTGCGAGGGCGTTTGCCGCCGACGAGCACGTTGGGACTCGCGGGATCGAGGTCGAAGGCCTGCATCCGGTTCGAGAGCGGCACGCCGGTGTCGCCCGCGATGAAGGCCCCGCCGATCACCCAGCCCGAGCTGGGCGTGGCGCTGAAGAGATTGCCCGCGGCGTCCACCGTGTTGACACACGTCGTGTCGCCGGAGCTGTCGGGATTTTTTTCACCCTGCGCGTGCGGCAGGTAGCGGACCGCGGGCGGCTTCACGCCGGGATCGAAGGCAAACGGATCGCCCGGACGGTGCTCCAGAAACGCCTGCGCCCCGATCAGCTTGCGGCGCTCGGCGGCGTAGGCTTTCGAGAGCAGGCCCTGCATCGGCACCTGGGCAAATGCCGGATCGCCGAGGAAGGCGTTGCGGTCGTCGTAGGCGAGCTTGATGGCTTCGATCACGGTGTGGATATAGTCGGCCGAATTCAGGCCCATCGCCTTCAGGTCCACGCCTTCGAGGATGTTCAGCGTCATCAGCATCACCGGACCCTGGTTCCACGCGCCGGCCTTGTTGATCTCGTAGCCGTGAAACGTCGTCGTCGCGGGCTGCTCGATGGCGCCGCGGAAATTCGCGAGGTCCTCGTAGGTGAACACGCCGCCCTCGGCGCGATTGGCCGCCACGATGCGGCGGGCGATATCACCCGTGTAGAATGCATCGCGCCCGGCGCGGATCGCCGCGCCCCGGTCCGCGCTCTTCTTCAGGGCGTCACGCTCGGCGGCGACGATCGTGCGCAGCGTGCGCGCGAGATTCGGCTGGCGGAAAATCTCACCGACTTCGGCGAGTTTGCCTGCGGGATAGTAAGTGTGGCCCCACGTGAAGGCTTCGGTGGCCTTCCGATGCGTGGCCATGTTTTCGCGCAGATAGGCATACATCGGAAAGCCGTCGGCGAACTCGATGGCGGGCGCCATCACCTGCGCGAGGCTCATGGTGCCGAAGCGTTCGAGCGCGATCGCCATCGCGTCCATCACGGCGGGAATGGTGGCGCCGAGCGGACCGTTGCCGTCGACCTTCCCTTGCTTGGCAAACATCGCGGGCGTCGCCGCCTTTGGCGCGGGGCCCTGGCCGTTGATCACGTAAACCTGCTTCGTCTTCGCGTCGTGGATGATCACGGGTGATTCACCGCCGAATCCAAAATGCGAAATCTCCACCACCGCCGCCGCGAACACCGTGGCCACGCCCGCATCGATCGCGTTGCCGCCCTGTTCAAGGATACGGGTGCCGGCGGCGACCGAGTAGTGCCGCCCCGCCGCGACGATGCCGCGCTGCCCGACGATTTCGGGGCGCATGGTTTGCGCTCGCGGCGCGGGGCGCGGAGGAGTGGCCGCTGGCGGAGGCGGCTGCTGCGCGGGCAAGGCGGGCGCGGTGAGCAAGCAGAAGAGGGCGAGGCGAGTGTGCATGGCGGATGCTTCTGGGGTGTGCGCGGACGGAAGGGATCTGTGCGGCGAGGCAAGGTCCTCTCGGGCCTACCGTCAATGGGTGATGCGCCCCGTCGCCAGACTGTTCTCGCGGGTTACCCCTTGGTCACCGCCACCGCGCAGGCCTTGTAGCTCGGCTGGCGCGAGTGGGGGTCGAAGGCGGGGAAGGTGAGGCGGTTCACGGCGTCGAAGTGCATCGGCAGGAAAATCTGGCCGCGTTGCACGGTGGCGGTGACGATCGTCGTTGCGGTGGCGGTGCCGCGGCGGGAGCGGATTTCGGCCTGATCGCCGGCGGCGAGGCCGAGGCGCTCGGCGTCGTCGGGGTGGATTTCCATCGTGAGGATGGTGGGCGCGAGTTTGCGGAGCACGGCGCTTTTGTCGGTGCGTGAGCCGGTGTGCCATTGCGCGGAGGAGCCGCGGCCGGTGAGTAAAATGAAAGGGTAGGCCGCGTCGGGCAGCTCAGGCATCGGGCGCGGCGGGTCGAAGAGGAATTTGGCGCGGCCGTCGGCGTGGAAGAAGCGGCCGTCGGTGAAAAGGCGGCGTTGGCGGATGAGCGTAGGGGCGCAGTCTTGCTGCGGCCCCGGTTCGTATTCGGAAAGGGCGCAGCAAGACTGCGCCCCTACGGAATTCGGAAACGGCCACTGGATGCCGCCGCTCGCCGCAATGTGTTCGTAGTCGCGGATGCCGGAGAAATCGCAGGGCTGGCCGGCGGAGATGTTTTTCAGGAGCTGAAACGCCGCTTCGGGTGTGCGCCACGCGCGGAACATCCCTCCGCAGCCCCACGCCTCGGCGACGAGCTGGAAGATCGCGAAGTCGCTCAGCGCCTGGCCGGGCGCGCGGGCGACCTTGCGCACGACGCCGAGGCGGCGCTCGCTGTTGATCAGCACGCCTTCCTTCTCGCCCCAGCCGGCGGCGGGGAGCACGAGGTCGGCCATACGGGCGGTCTCGGTGGTCGCATACATGTCCTGCACGACGAGGAAATCGAGCTTGCCGAGGATCTCCTGCGCGTGGCGTTGGTTGATCCATGAGTGCGCGGTGTTGGTCGCGATCACCCAGAGGGCGCGGATCTCGCCGCGGTCGATGGCGTCGAGGATCTGATCGTAGGCGTAGCCGGTTTTTTCCGGGATGCGCGCGGGGTCGAGTCCGAGGGCATCCGCGATTTTATCGCGGTGCGCGGGGTTGCCGAAGTCATGGCCACCGAGGAGCGAGGTGGCGTTGCCAAAGAGGCGCGAACCCATCGCATTGCACTGGCCGGTGATCGAGTTGGCCCCGGTGCCGGGGCGGCCGATGTTGCCCGTCATCAGCGCGAGATTGATGATCGCCTGCGCCGTGCGCGTGGCCTCGTGGCTCTGGTTGACGCCCATCGTCCACCAGAAGGAAACGCGTTCGCGGGTGGTGATGATTTCGACGAGACGGTGCAGCGTGGCGGCGGGGAGACCGGTTTCGGCGGCGACGCGATCAAGGGTGAAATCCGCGAGGAAGGTGACGAAAGCTTCGAAGCCGTTCGTGTGTTTTTTCACGAAATCCATTTTTACTGCGCCGCGCGCGACGAGCAGGTGAGCGAGGCCGTAGAGCAGCGTGAGATCGCTCTTCGGGCGGAGTGGGACGTGGAGCGTGGCGGCCTGCGCGGTCTCGGTGGCGCGGGGATCGATGACGACGATCTCGGGCGATCGTTGGTTCATCATCACGCGCTGCCACATGATCGGATGGGCGATGCAGGGATTGGCGCCGATGAAGATGAGGGCGTCGCTCTCCTCGAAGTCCGCGTAGGTGAACGGCGGCGCGTCGAAGCCGAACGACTGTTTGTAGGCGACGTGCGAGGTGGCCATGCACTGGCGCGTGTTGCTGTCGCAGTGCAGCCCGCCCATGCCGAATTTGAAGAGCGCGCCGAGCAGGGCCATCTCCTCCATCACGATCTGGCCGGTGCTGAGAAACGCGATCGAGTGAGGACCGTGCTTTTGCTGGATGCCCTTAAAAGTTTCGGTGAACGCCGCGAGCGCGCGTTCCCACGAGACGGGTGCGAGTGCGCCGGATTTGCTTTCGCGCAGCAGTGGCGTCGTGGCGCGATCGGGTGCGGCGAGGGGCGTGAGCGCCTCCCAGCCTTTGGGGCAGGCCATGCCGAGGTTGACGGGGTGATCGCGGTCCGGGCTGAGGTTGATGGCTTCGCCGGCGGCGTTGAGGTGGATCCTGAGCGAGCAGCCGGTGCTGCAAAAGCCGCAGACGGAGGTCGTGGTGGCGGCGGGTTGAAGACGGGCGGGCATGCGGCCGAGGCCGAAGTCGGCGGGGTGCAGCACCATGTCGGCCGTCATCGGGCCGGTGCGGGCGTGCAGCAGTTCGTCGAGCGGGGGAATCATGCGGAGGGGACGCCGGGCATCTTGGGCGCGTCGACGGCGCGGAAAAACAGGTAACGCTCGGCGAGTTCGCCCGCAAGCAGCGGCGCGAGCGCAAGCCAAACAGGGGCGGCCGTGAGGAGCACGAGCGCGGTGAGGCCGCAGAGATCGCGGGCGACGGCGGCGCGGGCGAGCGGTCCGCGCTGGAGGCGGGCCGAGACTTCGCCGAAGAAAAAGGTGCGCGACTCAAGCGCCAGCTTGAACGCGAGCAGCGGGATGGCGGCGAGGGGAGCGAGGCAGGCGGCCGCGACCACGAGGGCGGTGCCGAAGAAACGCGGGAAGGTCTGGGCCGCGCGCCAGAAGTGCCGCCGCGTATCGACGTAGATCATCGCGGAGCAGACGAGTCCGAGGGTGCCGATGGTGGCCGTCACCATCGGCAGCGATTGAAAGTTAAAGCGTGAAAGTTGAGAGAAATGCGGAGCGACTGCAGCGAGGACCGTGAGCGGGAACCACGCGCCGAAGACCATCGCTTCACGCGAGAGCCAGCTTTTGCGCCAGCCGAGGAAGATGCGCCACGCGCGCAGCGGTCGGCCGAGGTGGAAGACGCTGGCGAGGAGGCCGAGGCCGCCGGCTGCGGCTGCGGCAAGGGGCAGCAGTTGAGCGTTGAGCGTCGAAAGTTTAGAGGCAGAACCCAACGAGGCGATTTGCAGTCCGACCGCGGCCGGCAGCAGCGTGAGCATGATCACGAGCGGCCAGTGGGCGGGCTGAACGCGGAGGGTGGTGGCGTCGGCGGCGACCAGATTCTCCGGCAGCGGGCGGCTCGAAATGTAGCGCGTCGTGGGCTGCGTGTAGGACGGGTCGGGCGCGGCGTGGAGGAATGAGGAGGTGTCGACGCCGGATGTGGCCGATCTGCCTACATTCGATTGCACCGTGACAATCTTGATCGCGTGCGTGGGGCAGGCCTGGGCGCAGGCGGGGGCTTCGCCGGCGGCGAGCCGGCTGTGGCACATGTCGCACTTGCGCACGATGCCGAGGCGTTCCGAAAATTTCGGCACGTCGTAGGGACACTTCAGCACGCAGTAGCTGCAGCCGATGCACTGGTCGTCGAGATGAACGACGACGCCCGTAATCGGATCCTTTTCGTAGGCGAGGACGGGGCAGCCGTTGAGACACGCAGGGTCGGCGCAATGGTGGCACGCGGTCGTGACGGTCTGCGTGAACGGATGCGCGCGGCTCGGGCTCACGACGAGGCCGACGTCGCGCCACGTCTCCTCGTCGTCGAGGCCATTGAGCGAGTGGCAGGCGGAAACGCAGGCCTTGCAGCCCGTGCAGGAATCGAGGTCGACCTCGAAGGCGTATTGCTCGCCGGGGCCCGGCAGGCTGAGCGGGATGAGCTGGGGGACGAAGGAAACGCCGGCATCGTGGGCGGTGGCGAACTGCGCCACGGGCGTTTGCAACCGCTGCTGCTCGGCGAGGAGCTCGGCGATCAGCGGGAAATTCTTTGGCGACGCGACCACGTCAGTAAACGTCGCGCGCGTAGCGTTTCGCAGCTTGGAGGGCCTGCACGTAGGCGGCGGCTTGATCGGCGGTCTTGCCGCCGGCGCGCTCGATTACGGCGTGGAGCGCGGCATCGACATCCTTGGCCATGCGCGAGGCGTCGCCGCAGACGTAGAAATGCGCGCCGGCCTCGAGCCACGCGTAGAGTTCGACGGCGTTTTCCGTCATGCGTTGCTGCACGTAGAGTTTCTCCGCCTGATCGCGGGAGAAGGCGGTGTCGAGGCGCGTGAGCACGCCCTCGTGCTGGAGGGCGGCGAGTTCCTCGCGGTAGAGAAAATCGGTCGCCGCGCGCTGATCGCCGTAGAGCAGCCAGTTTTTGCCCTTCGCGCCGGCGGCCTTGCGCTCGTGGAGAAAGGCCCGGAAAGGCGCGATGCCCGTGCCGGGTCCGACCATGATCACCGGGGTGTCGCCGGAGGCGGGCGGACGGAAAGCCTTGTTCGAGTGGACGAAGATTCCAATGCGCACTTCGCCAGGCGCCGCGCGTTCGGCCAGAAATGTTGAACAGACGCCCTTGCGCGCTCGGCCGGAGAGTTCGTAGCGCACGGCGCCGACGGTGAGGTGGACCTGACCCGCGTGCGCGCGTGGCGAGGAGGAGATCGAATAGAGGCGCGGTTGAAGTTTCTTCAGAGTGCGGACGAAGTCGGCCGGGGCGAGCTTCGCATCGGCGCGGGTCAGAATTGCATCGATCACGTGATGCGGAGTGGCGGGAAAGAGCTGGCTCGCGACTCCGGCGGGCCCAGTCGCGACCGAGGTCGCTCCCACAAGATTCAGCAGATCGGGCGAGGGCTTGCCGAGATCGTAGAACTCGGTGAGCGCGCGGCGCAGCGGAACGGAACTACCATCGGGTGCGGGCACGGCCTCCTCGCCGTCGCAGGCGAGGGCGGCCAGCACGTCGGCGACGAGAGCGGGACAATTGTGGGCGTAAACGCCCAAGGCGTCGCCGGCTTCGTAGGCGAGTCCGGAGCCGGCGAGATCAAACTCGACGTGGTGGACCTGTTTGGCGGAACCGGGGGCATTGAGGTTGCGCGAGGCGAGCAGGAGGGCGGGGAAGGGACGGGAGCGGTTGTAACCGCTCTCATTTACGATTTCAGGTTTATGATTTTCGATGGTGGCGGTCGTCTCCGTTGACGGGAGCGGAGCGGACGAGCCGAGGGCGGTGAGGGCGGAATTGAGCCACGCGCTGAACTTACCCTCGTAATCGAGATCGCAGTCGACGCGGGGGGTGACGCGCGTGGCGCCGAGTTTTTCCAGGTAGAGATCGAAGTCGGCGCCGGCTTTGCAGAACTGGGTGTAGTTGGTGTCGCCGAGGGCGAGGATGGAGAAACGGAGCGCAGTGAGTGAGCGGGTCGGCTCGCTGGCGCTCGCCGCTGCTTGGAGCGCGGTGTGCAGGGCCTTGGCGTTGTCGGGCGGTTCGCCGTCGCCATAGGTGCTGGTGAGCACGAGGAGATTCTTTTCGCCTGCAAGCCTAGCGACATCGCATTGCGCCATGTCGAGCACGGTGGGTGCGAAATTGCGTTTGCCGGCTTCCTTGGCGACGCGTTTGGCCAGACCTTCGGCGGTGCCGGTCTGGGACCCAAACAGGATCGTGAGAGGCGTGAGCGGGGCCGGTGTCTCGCGTGGCGAGGGCAACCCGCCTGCGACCGGAGCGCGCGAGAACATGCCGGCGAAGAAGCCGTTGAGCCAGGCGCGCTGCTCGGCGCTGAACGGCGCGGCGTCGGGAATGAAGGGAGCGGCGGGGCTCATGCGGAAAGGAATTCCTGCAGCTCTTTCACGGAGTGGCGGCGCGCCCATTGGACGAAGGTCTCGCCGAGTTGCTTTTTTGCCTCGTAGGTGACCAGGACTTTTTCGACGAGGGGGTTGACCTCGCTGGCGCGGACGCCGCGGAAAATCTCGCGCGCGATGCCCTGCTCGTGATCCATCCCGCCGCCGAGGACCACGTGGTAGCCTTCGCTGCCGTCGGCGAGCTTGGCGCCGACGAAGCCGATGTCCCCGCAGTAGTGCTGCGCGCAGGAGTGCGGGCAGCCGGTGAAGTGGAGGTTGACCGGCGAACCTACGGCGATGCGGCCATCGAGGTGCTTCAGCAGCGCGAGCGCGTGCGCCTTGGTGTCGGCGGCGGCATATTTGCAGCCCTTGCTGCCCGTGCAGGCGATGATGCCGCCGGCGGCCGAGGAGGCCTCGGTGAAGAAGCCGATCCGCTGGACGCTGCGGCGGAGCGTTTCGACGAACGCATCGGGCACGTGCGGGATGAGGAGGTTCTGCCACACGGTGAGGCGGAGTTCGCCCTTGCCGTAGTGCGTGGCGAGATCGGCGAGCGCGTGCATCTGCTTTGCGGTGACGCGACCGACCGGCACGCCGACGCCGAGGGAATTGAGGCCGCGCTGGGCCTGCTTGCGCGCGCCGAGCCACGCGTGTTTCTCGACGGGGCGGCGCGGTTCGCAGGTTTCAAGCGGCGTGCGGGTGAGAGGGAACGCGAGCTTGCGCCCGGTCTCGGCGAGAAACTTTTCCACACCCCAACTTTCGAGGAGATATTTCAGCCGCGCCTTCTTGCGATCCGTGCGGCAGCCGTTCTCGGCGAACACGCGGATCATCGCGACGGCGATGGCGACGGCTTCGCTGGGTTTCACGTGCAGCCCGGTGTCCCGCGCGAAATCCTTGTGGCCGGTGATGCCGCCGAGCTGCACGCGAAACGCGAGGGTGCCGTCGGACTTTTGCCGCACGGCGAAGAAGCCGATGTCATTGGTGTCGGCGGCGGCGGACATGCTGCCGCCGTTGTCGAAGGCGACGTTGAACTTCCGCGGCAGCCCGTAGAGGTCGCGGTGATTGAGGATGTAGTGGTGCAGCGCCTTGGCGTAAGGCCGCACGTCGAGCAGTTCGTCGGGCGCGAAGCCGCTGTCGGGCGAGGCGGTGACGTTGCGGATGTTGTCCGCGCCGGCGCCGCGCGAGGTGAGGCCGAGTTCCTGCACGCGCGTCAGGACCCTGACGATGTCACGCGGCTTGAATTCGCGGAGCTGGAGGTTGCCGCGCGTCGTGATGTCGAGGCGCCCGTTACCGAGGTCGGCGGCGAGATCGGCGAGGCCGTGGCATTGCGCGGCGGTGATCTCGCAGGCGGGCACGCGCAGGCGGATCATGAAGCTGTCCTGTGCGGGCGCGACGTAGAAGAGGCCGTGGGTTTTGAAACGGTAGGTGTGCTCGGCGTCGGGCACTTGGTCCGAGTCGGCGTGCTTGAGCAGGCGATCCCAGGCGTCGAGCGGGTTCTCGTCGTATTTCCAGCGCTCCTCCTTGCAGAGATCGGAGAGCGGCGTGCCGTGGACCGTCGGCTCGGTGGCGGGAGCGGCGAGGTTGGGTGTGGCGGAACCTGCGGGAGTGGACGTGAGCTGGCCGCCGACGGTCTGACCCACAAAGGGACTCAAACCGCTCGCGCCCACGCCAGCCATGAAGCCGGCGAGATACTCCTTTTGCTCAGCCGTAAAGGGCTGGGCGGGAACCGGGAGGGGGGGCGTAAAATCGGCGGGCACGCCTCACTTTAGCAGCCACGGTGCCATGGGCTGATCGCTTTCGGATTACTCGCGTGAATTGTTTTGGTCTGAATGATGAGCAATCGTCATCCTAACGCTGGAGCAGCAGATAAAGCAGCACGAGCACCACGAGAAACAGTGCGGCGCTCAGGCCCTTGTAGAAGCGCAACGGGTTGCGTTCGAGCAACGGCGCATCCTTGCGATGATGCGGCGCCACCCGGGCGGGATGGGCGAGTTCGTAGGCCATCTCGGAGAAGAGCTGGTAGCGCCGTTCCGGATCGGGATCGAGGGCGCGGAGGATGATGTGGTCGAGCCACGGCGGCACGGCGGGATTGTGGCGCACAAGACGGCGCGGCGGTCGATCGAAGCGCGGCGTCTGGAACCGCTCGACCTCGCCGTAGGGGTAGGCGCCGGTGAGCGCCTCGTAGAGCGTGACTCCGATGGCGAAAATCTCAGTGCGCTCCGCCAACGCGCTCCCGCGGAAGCGCTCCGGGGCGAGATAGCTCGGCGTGCCCGCGCGCGAGGTGACGGAAAAAACCTCCGACGCACTGCCCAGATCGAGCAGGCGGAAGCTGACGCCGCCCGCCTCGCGCAGCACGAGGATGTTGTCCGGCTTGATGTCGCCATGCGCGAGATCGTGGCCGAGGAGAAACTGGCCGGTGCGGAGGAGAAACCGCGCGAGCTCGCGCGCATCCTCGACCCCGAGGCGGCTCGTGAGCAGCACCGAGCGCAGGGTAGGGGCGTTGACAAACTCCATCGCGTAACAGCGCAGCGCAAGACCCTCGGGCACCCACGCGCGCACGAGATCGGGCGAGGTGAGACGCAGGGCGGTGCGCACCTCGCGCAGAAAGGCCTCGCGGAGCGCCTCGGTGTCGGTGGCCTCGGGATCGGGGAATTTCAGGACGACGCGAGTGGGAGGCTGGAGTTTGGGGGCGCGGGTCTGGGGTGGGGCCTCAGCGAGCCAGACGCGATGGTTGCCGCCGAGCGAGCGCACGAGGCGGTGACCGTCGATGGTATCGCCGGCCCGCAGCGTGCGAATCACCTCGAGCGGCCGCCGGGTGGGATCGCCAGCGCGCTCGCCGGGAGCGAGTTCGAGGACGACGGCGCAGGCGTCATCGCGCAGCTCGGGGTTGTCTTCCGTCATGGCCCGGGCTCGAGCTACCAGCGAACGGGCGGTGGCTTGGCGGGAGAGCAGATCGGCGAGCTGCTCGGGCGGCAGCACGTTGGCCACGCCGTCGGAGCAGAGGAGCACGACGTCGCCGGCGGCGAGTTCGGCTTCAAAAAAATGCGGCTCGATCTCCGGCGCGAGGCCGACGGCGCGCGTCAGCACATGGGCGAGTTCCGGCGCGGCTACGACGTGTGCCTCGGAGAGCCTAGTGATCCCGCCGCGGTGCCAGCGGAAGACAGGCGAATCCCCGATGTTGCACCCGTAGAGGCGGCCTTCCTCGATCAGCACAGCACTGAGCGTGCAGGCGAGCTCGGGCTGGCCGTGGCGCGCGAGCGATTCGGTGTGGAGGTGGCGGTTGATCTGGGCGACGAAATCGGCGAGCGCGCGGCGCGGGCTCCAGGCGCGCGGGCGCGAGAGGCAGTAATCGGCGAGCATCTCCACGGCGCGGCGCGCCGCGGCGCCCCCTTCGCGGGCCGCGCTGATGCCGTCGGCGACGGCCGCGATCGTGACGCCGTTGCGTTCGCGCACGAGCCAGGCGTCATCGCAGGCGGCGTCCTCGCTGCGGGCGAGCGCATAGCCGGTGGAGAGGACGTTCATGCGCGGATCATCAAGCGGGCAAACCCGTCCGAGGGCATCAAATTCGCGCCGCGGCGAGGGCGCCCCAGGTGGTGCGCCAGCGGGTCTTCACGAGCTTCAGGCCGATGAGCGCGACGCCGCAGAGCCCGGCGAAGAGCAAGATGCCGGTGACATAGCTGCCGGTGTGCTCCTTGGACGCGCCAAACATCATGCCGAGCACGAATCCCCCTATGCCACCGCCGCAGCCGACGAGGCCGGTCATCACGCTGATGTCCTTGGCGAAGCGCTGAGGCAGGAGTTGAAACACGGAGCCGTTGCACATGCCGAACGCGCCCGACGCCACGAAGAAACCCGCGCCGCAGAGCCAGAGATTGTGCGAGAGCGCCGCAAACACGAGCGCGGCCGCCGCGATCGAGTAGAAAATTCCGAGCGCCCGGATGCCGCCGAGCCGGTCCGCGAGCGCGCCGCCGAAGGGACGGCCGAGCGCACCCACCAGCGTGCAGAACGCCGCGACCTCACCCGCGTGCACCGGTGCGAGTTGGAACTCGTCGCGGAAATAGATCGCGAACGCCGTCGCGAGGCCGACAAAACCGCCGAAGCTGATCGTGTAGAAGAAGCAGAACCAGTGCGCGTCGCGCTGGCGCAGCAGCGACCAGTAGTCGGCGAGGTTTTTCTTTTTGAACTCACCCGGCGGCTCCTTGGAAAAAATCGCGTAGAGCACGAAGGCGAACGAGAGCGGGATGAGCGCCGCCCCAAAGACCGCCTGCCAGCCCCAGACTGCCGCAATGCGCGGCGCAGCCAGATGGTCGATGACGACGCCGATGTTGCCTGCGCCGGCGAGGCCGAGGACGACGCCCTGCATGTGGGGCGGATACCAGCGGCCGGCCTGCGGCAGCGCGACGGCGAAGCTCGCACCCGCGAGTCCGAGCACGACGCCGAGCAGAAGGGTCTGGCCGAGCGTAGAGAGGCCGGTCTGCCACGCGACCGCGAGGCCCGCCATGACGCCGAGCTGAGCGATGATGCCGGTGGTCTTGGTGCCGATGCGATCGACGAGGAGGCTGAGGACGATGCGGAGAAACGCGCCGGACAGGATGGGCGTCGAGACCATCAGGAACTTCTGCTGAGCATCAAGCCCGAGCGACGGAGCGATCAACGCCCCGAGGGCGCCGAGGAGAGTCCACACCATGAAGCTCACGTCGAAATACAGGAACGACGTGAGCAGCGTGGGCCAGTGGCCGGAGTCCTTGAGTTGAGAAAATTTCATGGGCGAACGCGGCATGATTAGCAGCGTTCGCGCCACGGCCGGCATGGGCCGGGTGAATAATTTTAGATCATGGCATGAATCAGGTTCATTGCCGGTGCCAGGAGGAGTTCACAAATTCAGCGTGAACTGCACGTAGAAGTAGGTCGCGTCCTTCGAGCCGACGCTGGCGAGCGACTGCTTGATGTAGTCGCCGCGAAAATAGCGGCACGCGGCGGCTTCGATCTGCGCGTAGGGCTTGAAGGTCCACGCGGCGACGAGGTCGAGCTCGTTGCCCACGTGCTTCGAGTAGCCAGGGTTGATGCGGTAGCCGCCGCCGCTGCCGACGGGCGCGGTGGCGAAATTGCGCGGAATGCCGGCGACGTTATACCAGAAGTCCGAGGTGCGCCCGAGGAAGTGCGCGTGCCCTTCGAGGGCGATGATCGAGGTGGGGGTGGGCTTGATGGTGTAGGCGAGGCGGATGTCGTGCAGATTTTGGAGGCTGCTCAGGTCCATGTAGCCGTAGAAGAGATGGTTCGTCGGGAAGAGATTCTGGAACGTGCCGCTCTTCGTGTCGGTGGCGTTCTTGTCACCGGTGCCGTAGCTGTAGATGAGCGCGAGGCGCGGCTGGTGGGTGTTTTGCGTCCACGTGTAGCCGCCCTGCAGCACGGCGGCATAGGCCTTGTGGTTGAGGCGCGGTGCGGCGAGCGCGGCGGCGGGCGCGGTGCCGGCGAAGACGGCGGTGCGGTTGCCGAACTGCTGCATCAGCTCCACGCCATAGTCGAAGGGATCGTAGGCGTTGGGCTTTGATTTCACGCGGAGGCCGGCGGTGTAGACATCCTGCGCGCCGGGGAAACGGAAGGGCGCGGGCACACCGCTCCAATTGTCAGTGGCAATTCCGCGCTCGACGTTGCGCGCGAAGAGATAGGCCTCGGTGATCTCGTTTTTGAGGAGCGTGGGGAAATTGAAGTAGGCGCCGGAGAAATGATCCTGGGAGTTGGATTTGTTCAGGTTGCGCGAGTCGTTGTAAACGACGCCGCCCGTGAAGACATCGACGCCGAAGAGCGGGTTCTGCCAGCGGACCTTGAGCGCGTCGAAGGTGCGGGCGTTGTTGTTCCAGCGGAAATGGCCGACGAGCCGCTGGTCGCCGTAGGAGAGTTCCTGCCGGCCGATTTTGACCGAGACGGGAAACTCCTTGTGATTGCCGATGAAGACGAACGCCTGGTGCACATCCATGCCGCTGTCGTTTTCGGCGAGGCCCTTGCCGGGGGCGGTGGCGTTGAAGCGCTCGTCACCGATCGAGGAACTGGCGCGGCCCTCGACAGTGAAGGCCAGTCGCTTGCCCGTGTAGCCGACGCGCGGCATCAGGCGCGAGAGGAGGTAGCTGTTGTTGTTGTCGTCGACCCGGCGCTTGGAGAAGTCCCAGTTCGACCCGGCGTCGGTGAAGCCGGCGCCGAGCTTGGACTCGTAGCGTGCGCGGTAGTTGGCGGCGATGTCCCACGAGGACATGTAGGGATCGCTGGCGCGGAGCTTCTCGTTGGCGAAGCCGGGGAACGGCCGCGGTGGAGGCGGCGGCGCGAATTGGGCGAACGCGGGAGCCGCGAACGCGAGGAGAGCGAGGAGACGGGTGATCGGTTTCATGGGCTGTGGTGGTGGCGTGGTTTCAAGCGTGGACCAGGGAGCTAAGAAAATTGCGACGGCGTGGCGGCACGGCGGGCGGCGGGGTGGCCGCGGCGTGCACCGGACGGTGGTGCGAGCGCTCTTCGAGGAAGCCGATGAGCTGGGCGCGCAGCTCGTAGTAGAACGGATCCTCGAGGAGCTGCTTGCGGGAGCGCGGGCGGGGGAATTTTATCTCGAGGATTTCGCCGACGGTGGCGGCGGGTCCGTTGGTCATCATCACGACGCGATCGGAGAGGAACAGCGCCTCGTCGACATCGTGCGTCACCATCAGCGCGGTCTTTTGATCCTTCTGCCAGAGGTCGAGGAGCACCTCCTGCAGCTCGTAGCGCGTGAGCGAGTCGAGCATGCCGAACGGTTCGTCGAGCAGCAGCATCTTGGGCGAGAGGGCGAAGGCGCGCGCGATGCCACAGCGCTGACGCATGCCCTGCGAAAGTTCGGCGGGCCGCTTGTGCATCGCATCGGCGAGACCGACGACCGTCAGGTAATACTCCGCAATCTGGCGGCGCTCCTCGCGTGCGGCGGTGTAGTAAACCTGGTCGATGCCGAGCATCACATTTTCAAATGCCGTGAACCACGGCAGCAGGCACGGCGCCTGGAAAACGACGCCGCGATCCGGGCCGGAGCCGACGACCTCGCGGCCCGAGAGGATGATGCCGCCGGACGTGACATCAGTGAGGCCGGCGATCATCGAGAGCACGGTGGACTTGCCGCAGCCCGAGTGGCCGATGAGGGTGACGAACTCGCCCTTGCGGATCTTGAGGTCGAACTGCTCGACGATCACGGCGGGTTTGCCCGAGGGCGTCGGGTAGGTTTTTCCGAGCTGGGAGATTTCGAGGAATGGTTTCATGGTTCAGGTGGCGGCGGCGACTTCCTCCTGCTTGATCTCGTGCGGACGCAGCGGACGCTTGCGCGACGTGCGCGGCACATCGAGATCCTCGGGGAGAATGTCGGGGAGGATGAGCTTCTTGGTGATGGTGGCGCGGCGCTTTGCGCCGAAGCCGAGCAGCTGGTTGGTCACGAGGGCGCGCAGGCGCTTGAACTCGGGATCGTGGTTCAACGCCTTGCGGTCACGCGGGCGGGCGAGGGTGACGGCGACGGATTCGCCGAGCGTGGCGCCGGGGCCGGGCGTGAGCGGGATGATGCGGTCGGCGAGCAGCAGGGCCTCGTCGACGTCGTTGGTGATGAGGACGACAGTTTTCTTGTCGGCCTCCCAGATGCGCTCGAACTCGTCCTGCAAGGTCGAGCGCGTGAGCGCGTCGAGGGCGGAGAGCGGCTCGTCGAGCAGCAGGATCTGCGGGTCCATCGCGAGCGCGCGGGCCACGGAGACGCGCTGCCGCATGCCGCCGGAGAGCTGGCGCGGGAGTTTTTCACGCGCGGGCGTGAGGTTCACCGTGGCGATCGCCTTGTCCACGATTGCGGTGCGCTTCTCCGCCGAGTGGTTCGGAAAAACCTGATCGACGGCGAGGGCGATGTTCTCGGCGACGGTGAGCCAGGGCAGCAGCGAATAATTCTGAAACACGACGCCGCGGTCGGGGCCGGGACCGGTGATCTCAAGATCGTTGAGCTTCACGGTGCCGCGGTCGGGTTTCTGCAGACCAGCGATGAGCGAGATGAGCGTGGTCTTGCCCGAGCCGGAGTAGCCGACGATGGCGACGAACTCGCCGCGCTCGATCGCCAGATTGACGTCGGTGAGGACTTCGGGTCCGCCAAAGCCTTTGCAGACCCCGTTGAGTTCGAGAAAGGGCATCGGAGTGAACGTGAGGATAAGGTTTCGGAGCGGGCGCGCCTTGATGTGCATCAAGCTGTCTTGAAGCGCTGCTCAAGCAGGCTCATCAGGCGGTCGAGGACGAAGCCGACGAGGCCGATGACGATAATCGACAGGATGATGTGCTCGTAGATGAGCGCGTTGTATTCCTGCCAGAGGAAGCCGCCGACGCCGGGCCGCCCCGTCAGCATCTCGGCCGCCACGATCACGAGCCACGCGATGCCGAGGCTCAGGCGGAAGCCGGTGAACATGTAGGGCAGGGTCGCGGGGATGAGGATTTTGGTGAGCGTCTTCCAGCGCGAGAGCTTCAGCACACGGCCGACATTCAGGTAATCCTGCGGCACGGCGCGCACGCCGACCGCGGTATTGAGCACGGTCGGCCACATCGCGCAGATCGCGATGGTGAACAATGCGCCGTAGGTGCCGGCTTCCTTGCCCGTGCCGAGAAACAGCACGAGGCCGAGCGGCAGCCACGCGAGCGGAGAAACGGGCCGCAGGATTTGGATGATGGGATCGAACGTCTTCGTGAAGCCTTTGGAGAGCCCGAGGAAAAATCCGATGGGCGTGCCGATAATCAGCGCCAGCGCGTAGCCCTGCGCCACCAGCGTGAGCGAATACCACGTGAACCTCAAAATGCCCTGGTCCATCTCACCGCGCTTGGCGAAGGGCTCGACGATGTAGGGCTTGCTGGATTCCCAGGTCTTGAGCGGAGAGGGCAGGTCCTTGGCCCACGTGGCGCTGAACAGGGCCCAGAGACCGAGGATGACCGCGATGCCGAGCAGCGGGAGGATGAGCCAGTCGAGTTTGAATTTGTTCATGAAGAGGAGATGGAGTCGGAGGTGCCGGCGTGGGTCGCGACGGAGGAAACAAACGCGATGGAGAACGAGAGGAGCGGGGAGAGGATGGATTTGAGCACGAGCCCGGTGGTGATCTCGTGGTGGAGCCAATGGTCGCCTTGGTTGAGGGCGACCTGCACGAGACCGACCGGCACCCCGAACTTGGCGGCGCGGAGCCACACGGCGCGCGTGGTGAGCGCGCGGCGCGTGGGTGAGGGAGTTGGCGCCGAGGGCGGCATCGTCAGCCCTTGAGCGATTTCACGGCGAAGGACTTGGCGTAGCCCTCCGGGTCCTTCGGGTCGAAGGTCGCGCCGTCGAAGAGTTTCTCGGGCGTGTCGTCGACGCCACCGTGGGCGTAGCCGATTTCCTTCATGGCCTGCTCGTAGAGGTCGGCCCGCATGACGCGCTTGGCGATGCCGTCGTAATCGGGCGCGCCGGTGACCATGCCCCAGCGGCGATACTGCGACATGAACCATTTCGCATACTTGGCCTGCGGGTAGTTGCAGTTGCGCTTGCTGAAGTGCATCGGGAACTCGTCCTTCACCTTGCGGCCGTCGCCGTAGTCGAGTTCGCCGAGGAGGCGGCCGAGGATGATCTTCTGATCGCAATTGATGTAGGTGGCCTTGGAGACGATGGCGCACTGCTCGGGGCGGTTGGCGTAGTCGTCGAGCCAGACGCTGGCCTCGTGCAGGGCTTTGAGCACGGCCTTGACGGTCTTGGGATTTTTTTCGGCGAACTCCTCGGTGAACGCGCAGACTTTCTCCGGGTGATCCTTCCACATGTCCTGCGTGGTGACGGAGGTGAACCCGATGTTGTCGGCGATGGTGCGGGCGTTCCACGGTTCGCCGACGCAGAAGCCGTCCATCTTGCCGATCTTCATGTTGGAGACCATCTGCGCGGGCGGCACGACGATGAGGGAGATGTCCTTGTCGGGGTCGATGCCGCCGGCGGCCAGGTAGTAGCGCATCCACATCGCGTGCGTGCCGGGAGGAAACGTCATCGCAAACGTGAGCGGCTCGCCGAGCTTCTTGGCCGCATCGACGAAGGGCTTGATGGCCTTCGGGTCGGCGCCGACCTTGCCCTTCCACTCGGTTTTGAGGGAGATGGCCTGGCCGTTGCGGTTCATGAGCCAGGGGATCACCATCGGCTTCTTGGGCGAGCCGGCGAGGCCCATGGTCGAGGCGAGCGGCATGCCGATGAGCATGTGCGTGGCCTGGATGGAGCCGGAGGAAAGGTTGTCGCGGATGGCGGCCCAGTTGGCGCCCTTCGTGACTGTCGAGTTGATGCCGTATTTTTTGAACAGGCCCTTCTCATGCGCGATGACGATGGGAGAGCAGTCGGTCAGCGCGATCATGCCGAAGTTGATGTTCGGCGCCTCGGGGGCGTCGCTTGCGCTGCCGGCCGTCGCGGCCCACGTGCGGGTGCCGAGGGCAGACCAGAGCGCGGCGGCGCCCACGCCGGTGGCGGCGTTGGCGAGAAAGCGGCGGCGGTTGAGCGGGCGATCAGCCGGAGAGGCTGCGGACCCCGCGGAGGTCGGATGCAGGTGCGATTTCATGATGGTGTGGGTGGGTGGATAGGATCGTGCGATGGAGATCTTCGCGAAACAGGCGGCGGGGTAATTCGGGGTCCTTGGCGGCGGTGGCCGGGAGCAGGCCGGCGGCGCCGAGTGCGCGCTGGAGCGGACGGGCCTTTTCCACGGCGGGCACGCTGGCCTCGCCGCGGTGGAACACATGGAAATCCGGCACCGCTTCCACCCGGCCGTGGCCGCAGTCGAAGCCGCCCAGCAGCGCCGGCGCGATCACGCGCGCGGGCAGGTTCAGGTAGGGCGCTTGCGCCAGCAGCTCGGCGAGCCGCTCGCGGTGCTGCGGTTCGTCGCACCACGCGGCGGCCTCGGCGAGCGCGCGCACGAGCGCGGCGTGCTCCGTGGCGCGGGTCTCGGCAAAGCGTCGCGTCACCAGCAGCACTTTTTCGACATGGCCCGGCTGGAGGGCCGCGCTCCACGCCGGGCACCAGCCCGCGCCCTCGCGCACCGCGAGGGAGTTCCACGGCTCGCCCGCGCAAAAGCCATCGAGTGTGCGCGCGGCGAGATTCCGGAACATCTGCGCCGGCGGCACGACGACGATGCGCACATCCTTCGCAGGATCGAGGCCGGCCGAGCGGAGCCAGTCGGTCAGCAGCAACTGGTGGGAGGAAAAGGGGAAGACCACGCCGAGGGTCAGCGGCTCACGCGCCCGGCGGGTGCGCACATGCTCGCCCAGCGAGGCGGCGTCGCGCACGCCGGCCTCCCAAAGGGCGCGGGACAGCGTGATGGCGTTGCCGTTGAGGCCCAGCACGAGCGCCGTCAGCGCATCGCAGGGCGGGCAGCCGAGCCCGAGTTGCACGGACCACAGCATCGGCGCGGGCGCGTGGGCGGCGTCGAGCTCGCCGTAGATGATCTTGTCGCGGATCGTGGCCCAGCCGATTTCGCGGCGGAGCTCGACCTCCACGCCGTGGCGTGCGAACAGCCCGAGTTCCTGCGCGACGGCAAACGGCGCCGCATCCGTGAGCGCGACAAAACCTACGCGCAGTGGCCGGCCCCGGGTGGCGGGGCCGGGTGCGGCAGGTGTCGTCGGCATCGTGGTCATGTGCGGGGGATTTAGCCGCCGCTGTGCCATGCCGCGCGGCTGGCCCGTTAACTGCTCTTCAACCTTTTCATCACCTGAATGAAGTCCGCTCATCCATGAAACCGACGCTCGACAGCCGTCAGCTGCTCGCCTTCGCCGCGCTGGCGCGGCGCGGGAGCTTCACGATCGCCGCGAAGGATTTGTTTCTCACGCAGTCGGCGGTGAGCCATGCCATCAAGGCGCTCGAGGACGATGTGGGCGCGCGCCTGCTCGACCGCATCGGGCGGCGCGTGCTGCTCACGCAGGCGGGCGAGCAGTTCCTCCGGCACACGGAAAAAATCCTGCGCGAGATGGAGGCCGCGCGGGCCGGCCTCGAGACCCTCACCAAGTGGGGCCACGGCCGCCTGCGCGTGGGCGCGAGCACGACGGCGTGCCAGCACATCCTGCCGACGGTGCTGCGCGAGTTTCGCCAGAGCTATCCCAAGTGCGTCATCCGCATCGAGCCGGGCGACAACGCGCAGCAGCTGGAGCTGCTGCGGGGCGGGCAGGTGGATCTCGCGGTGGTGCTGGAGCCGCCGTCGCAGGGCGGGGAGTTTGCATTTGTGCCGCTGTTCCAGGACGAGCTGCGCTTCATCGTCGCGCCGCTGCATCCCTGGGCCCGGGCCGGCCGCGTGCCGCGCGAGGCCATCGAGGGCGAGACGCTCGTGCTCTACAACAAGACGAGCCAGACCTTCCGGCTCGTGAACGATTATTTCCGCGCGGATAAAATCACGCTGAGCAACTTCATCGAGCTCGGCAGCATGGAGGCGATCAAAGAACTCGTGAAGATTGGCATCGGCGCCGGTGTGCTCGCGCCCTGGATCGCGCGCGCGGAGCTGGAGAGTGGTTCGCTTGTGTCGCTGCCGCTCGGTCCGCGCAAGCTGCGCCGGAGCTGGGGCGTCGCGCACCTTAAGGGCCGCCGGCTCGCGCTCGCAGAGGAGACGTTCGTCGGCCTTTGCGGCTCGGTCTCCGAATCACTCGGGCTCAACGCGCCGCTCAGCGCGGCGTGAGGATCCGCGCGGAGCATGACTCATGGCCTGGTCAGGGCCCGCAGTCCGCGGGAGAGCCGTGCGATGCCTTCGGCCGCGTTGTCCGATTGCAGCGCGCCGTAGGCCACGCGCAGGTGGCAGCCTTGGTCTAGGCCGAAGGCGCTGCCGGGAATCGCGGCGATGCGATGTTCACGGATGAGGCGTTCGGCGATTTCCAACGGCGGCCGTGATGAGTTGAGGCGCAGCAGGAAATAAAACGCACCCGTGGCGGGAGGTATTTCCGTGAGCCCGTCGGCGACGAGCGGGGCGAGTTCGCGTTGCACGAGGGCGCGGACCTCGGCGAGCGCGCGCAGTTGTTCACGGACGTAGGGCGTGCCGGCCGCGAGCGCGCCGATGGCCGCGTGCTGCGAAATCACCGGGGGGCAGATGATGATCGTGTCTTGGATTTTGCGGAGCGCCGCTTCGAGTTTTTCAGGATAAACCATCCAGCCGATCCGCCAGCTCGCGAACCCAAAGGCCTTCGACAGCGAGAAGAGCGAGATCGTGTGCGCCGCGGCGCCGGGGATCGACGCGGGCGAAAAATGGGTCGCGCCGTCGTAGGTGAACTGTTCGTAGGCTTCGTCGCTCAGGTGGAAAATCCCGTGCTCGGCGCACAGCGCATTGACCGTGCGCAGGGTCGCCGCGGAATAGACCGCGCCGGAGGGGTTGTTGGGCGAGACGGTGACGATCGCGCGCGTGCGCGGCGTAATCGCGGCGCGCAGGGCGGCGACGTCGAGCTGGTAGTGGGCGTCGGTCGGCACAAGCACGGGGCGGCAGTTGGCCATCGTGATCGCCATCTCGTGGTTGAAATAATACGGCACGGGCAGGATCACCTCGTCGCCGGGATCAGCGATGGCGAGGAGCGCGGCGAGGAAGGCGTTGTTGCCGCCGGCGGTAACCATGATGCGGTTGCCGTGCGCGGGCCCGGTGGCGAGGTGGTTTTCCGTTTCGAGCTTGCGCGCGAGTGCGTCGAGCAGCGCCGGGATGCCGGCGACGGGCTGGTATTTGTGGTTGGCCGGATCGGCGGCGAAGCGCGCGATCGCCGCGAAGGCCTCCGGTGGCGGCGGGTAGTTCACGACGCCTTGCCCGAGCGAGATCGTGCCCGGGTGCGCACGGATCAGATCGGCGATGGCGGGGATGATGGGCGTCTGGACGGCGCGAAGGCGGCGGGATTCGTGCATGAAGTGGGTGATCACTTGGCGAAGCTCCGCGGCTTCGAGGCCACCGCGCTGGGAAACGGCACGCCCCAGAGCGCGGGCTGCGCCTGCGGCTCCGGGTTGCCGCCGGGGACGAGGTGCGCGAACACATCGGCGTAGCGCAGGCTGCACTGGAGGCGGCGTTGCGTCTGGCCGTCGATCTTCGGGTTGAGGACGATGGTGGCCTGCGTGAAGGGCGGGGCGTTTTTTATCTTTTGCGCGGCGGCCCGTGCCTGCGCGGGCGTAAGCGAGCGGTCCTTGATCACGGCGTCGAGGCGCTCGAGATCGGCGCGCGTGATCGGGCCCCAGAGCCGGCGCCAGACGGCGGGGTCGATGCGAGGGGCGATGAGGTTGACGAAGCGTTTTTCATCGCCCTCCTGCCGCCAGAAACCGACGACGAGGATAAACGGCTCGTCGATCGCGAACTGCCGCAGCGCGTCGCCGAGATCGACGGGCGTGCCGAGCTTGGCGGCCTTGGGGTTCACCGGCACACCGCCGTGCCGCGTGTTGGCCGAGGCCGGAATGTCCCACGGCTGCGTGTAGCTCGGCGGGCGGTAGCCGTCGAAGAAGGTGTCGCGGACCCATTGCTCGAAGATCAGGCCGTGCTGCTGGACCTCCGCGGCGGGCGCGGCGATGGCGAGCCCGATCATCGCCAGCACGAGGGGCAATGAGGGCAGGCGAGGGCGGCGCATGATCGGCAGCGTGGTCCGCTGCCGGGGCGGGCACAAGGCCGCGTGTCAGGTGCGAGCGATGCAATGGCGCGTTGACGCCACGCTTTCGGGCGCTTCACGCTGCGGACGCTTTCCCTCCCCATCATGAACCGTCGCCTCTTCCTCAAATCCTCCACCGCTTCCGGTGCGGGCCTCCTCCTCCTCCCGCGCTCGATGCTGTTCGGCCAGAACACGCCGAGTAAGAAACTCAACGTCGCCCTCATCGGCGTCTGGGGTCGCGGCCTCGCGCACTATGACGGGCTCTCGCGGGAGAACGTCGTCGCGCTCTGCGATGTCAACGAGCTGCGTTTCCCCGATGCGCTGAAGAAATTCCCCGGTGCCAAGACTTACGTGGACTGGAGAAAATGCCTCGAGCAAAAGGACCTTGACGCCGTCGTCGTGTGCTCGCCCGACCACACCCACGCGCACATCGCGATGTGGGCGATGAACCGTAATCTTCACGTCTACTGCGAAAAACCGATCGGCCTCGGCGTCGAGGAATGCCGCCTTCTCCGCGCCGCCTACCTCGCCAAGAAAAACAAAATCGCGACGCAGGCCGGCACGCAGCGGCACGCCAACCCGAATTTCGCCCGCGTGCGCGAGCTCGTGCGCGACGGCGCGATCGGCGAGCTGCGCGGCGTGTTTGCCTGGGGCAACCGCAAGCTCCCGCGTCCCTCCTACCTGCCCGCCGAGGGCACGCCGCCCGCCACGCTCCACTACGATCTCTGGCTCGGGCCCTCGCCTGCGCATCCCTACAATTCCGGCTACTTCTCCGGCGGCCCCGGCGCGAATTGCCTCCAGTGGAATATGTATTGGGACTTCGGCACCGGCCAAGTCGGCGACATGGGCGCCCACACGATGGACCTCGCGTGGAACGCCATCGACGCCACGCACCCCACTGCCATCGAGGCCAAGGGCGACGCCTTCAACCCCGACGTGACGCCGGTGGAACTCACTGCGCATTTTGATCACCCGGCCAACGACTGGCGCCCCGCGATCCGCGTGAGCTGGTATCAGGGTGGCGCGCTGCCCACCTCGCCCAAGCGCTGGATCGATCTCAACGGCATCGGGCACGGCGCGATGTTCAAGGGCTCGAAGGGCGTGCTCGTCGCGGACTTCACGACGCGCATGATCATCCCGACCGACGACAAGCTCGACCTCGCCGGCTACCAGCCGCGCACCGAGTCCACCGTCACGCCGCCGCTCGGCAATTTTCAGGAGGAGTTCTTCCGGGCCTGCAAAACGAACCTGAAGACCTCGTGCAATTTTGACTATAACGGGCTCATGACCGAGCAGATGGCGCTCGGCCTCGTCGCCTACCGCGCGGGCAAGAAGATCGCCTACGACGGGAAGACCGGTCTGACCGACAGTCCGGAGGCGAACGTGTTTCTGAGCCGCAAGTATCGCGACGGCTGGCCGCTGAACGGGTGAGTAGCGGCGGGGTCTGTGACCCGCCCTGGGTGCGAACACTCAGCATCCAAAAGGGCAGGTCACAGACCCGCCCTACTTTTCACTCCGCGTCTTCCCACCGTTTCGAGCGCGCGAGGGCCTTGGTCCAGCCGGCGACGAGTTGCTGGCGGCGAGCGGGCTTCATCGCGGGCGTGAAGCGCCGATCGACCTGCCATTGCGCGGCAATTTCCTTCGTGTCCTTCCAGTAGCCGACGGCGAGGCCGGCGAGATACGCGGCGCCCAGCGCGGTCGTCTCGGCGATGCGCGGGCGCACCACGGGCACGCCGAGCATGTCGGCCTGGAATTGCATGAGGAGATTGTTGGCGCACGCGCCGCCATCGACGCGGAGTTCCCGGAGCCGGATGCCGGAATCCGCCTGCATGGCGTGGAGCACGTCGCGCACCTGGTAGGCGATGCCTTCGAGGGCGGCGCGGGCGAGGTGCGCGGCGGTCGTCCCGCGGGTGAGGCCGGCGATCAGGCCGCGCGCATATTGATCCCAGTGCGGTGCGCCGAGGCCGGCAAAGGCGGGCACGAGATACGCGCCGCCGTTGTCGGGCACCTGCGCGGCGAGGGCCTCGATGTCGCGCGACGACTTGATGATCCCGAGGCCGTCGCGGAGCCACTGCACGACGGCGCCGGCGATGAAGATGCTGCCTTCGAGCGCATACTCGGTGCGGCCGCCTACGCGCCACGCGACGGTTGTGAGCAGGTTGTTGCGCGAGGCGATGGGCTTGGTGCCCGTGTGCATGAGCATGAAGCAGCCCGTGCCATAGGTGTTCTTGACCATGCCCGGCCGGGTGCAGGCCTGGCCGAAGAGCGCCGCCTGCTGGTCGCCCGCGATGCCGGCGATGGGAATCGCACCGCCCCACAGCGTGCACTCGCCGTAGATTTCGCTGGAGGCGCGCACCTCAGGCAGCACGGCGCGCGGAATGCCGAGGAGCTTGAGCAGCCGGTCGTCCCACGTGCAGGTCTGGAGATCGAGGAGCATCGTGCGCGAGGCGTTGGAGACATCGGTCGCGTGGACGCGGCCGCCGGTGAGTTTCCACACGAGCCACGCGTCGATGGTGCCAAACGCCAGCTCGCCGGCCCGCGCGCGGGCCATGGCGCCGGGGACGTGGTTGAGGATCCACGCGAGTTTGGTCCCGGAGAAATACGCGTCGAGGACGAGGCCGGTCTTGCGCCGAATCATCGCGGCCTTGCCGGCTTTGCGCAGCCGGTCGCACACGCCCGCCGTGCGGCGATCCTGCCAGACGATGGCGGGGTGGATGGGCTGGCCGGTCTTGCGATCCCAGACGACGGTGGTCTCGCGCTGGTTGGTGATGCCGATGGCGGCGATGTCGGCGGCCGTGAGGTTGGCCTTTTGCAGGACCTCGGCGGCGACGCCGGCCTGGGTGGCCCAGATCTCGTTGGCGTCGTGCTCGACCCAGCCGGGCTGCGGGAAGAACTGCTGGAATTCCTTTTGCGCCACGGCGACGACACTGCCGGCGTGATCGAAGATGATGGCGCGCGAACTGGTCGTGCCTTGGTCGAGGGCGAGGATGTATTTCATGGAAAGCTTAGGGGATTTTTTGACCACGGATTACACGGATAGAACGGATAAAGGCCGCCGGAGCGGGACCCGATCCGTCAGCTTCCGTGCAGTTCGCAGTCCGAAGATTTTGAGTTACCAGCAGCACTTGAAGACCAGCGCGCCGAGCACGCCGCCGATGATTGGGCCGACGACGGGCACCCACGCGTAGCCCCAGTCGCTGCCGCCTTTGCCTGCGATGGGCAGGAGCGCATGGGCGAGCCGCGGCCCGAGGTCGCGCGCGGGGTTGATGGCGTAGCCGGTTGGGCCGCCGAGCGAGAGGCCGATGGACCAGACGATCAGGCCGACGAGGAACGGCGCGAAGGCTTTGTCGAAGCCGGTGTTCGGCACGAGATTTTCCGGCCGCAACACCGCGAGCACGCCGAGCACCAGCACCGCGGTGCCGATGATCTCCGTGATGAGATTGGCGAACGGGCGGCGGATGGCCGGCCCGGTGCAAAACACCGCGAGTTTGCCGCCTTGATCCGTGGTCGCGCCCCAGTGCGGGAGGTAGGCGAGCCACACCACGACGGCGCCGAGAAAGGCGCCGAGCATCTGGGCGGCAATGTAGCCCGGCACCAGCGCCCAGGAAAACTTGCCGATGGCGGCGAGTCCGATCGTGACGGCGGGGTTGAGGTGCGCGCCGCTGATCGCGCTCACGCAATAGACGGCGAGCGCGACGGCCAGCGCCCAGCCGGTCGTGATGACGATCCAGCCGCTGTTCTGGCCTTTGGTTTTGTTGAGCACGACGTTGGCGACGACGCCGTCGCCGAGTGTGATGAGGATGGCAGTGCCGAGGACTTCGGCCACGAAGGGTGTCATGGGGCGGGAGCGAGGGGTTGCGACGCGGGGCGGGGCAAAATTCCCCCGGGCCGGCGCGGGCTGGCGATGAAAATTATTATTCCTGCGCCGCCGCCACGGGCAGCGGGCGGGCGATGTCGCGGCGGAGCGACTCGAGGTTCTCGCGGATGAGCGCGCCCATCGACTCGCACTTGAGGTAGGCTTTGCGGTCGTAGTGTTCGGCGAGGCCCTCGCGCAGCGTGCGGACCTTGTCCGGCGGCGCGAGGGGATCGGCGGACATCTGGGTGAGCAGGAGGCCGAGGCGTTCGGCGGCGAGCGAGGCGCGCTGGAGGATTAGGGTCTGCTCCTCGCGTTCATATTGGCGCGCGGTCTCGGTCCGGAGGTGGCGCAGGCAGTAGCGCACGAGCGGGTTGTTGTCCTTGAAGAACTGGGGAAAATAAAAGTTCTTCCGCCCGTCGTAGCTCTGCTGGTCGAAGTCCATCGCGCGGATGCGCACCTGCGCCTCCTCGAAGTCGGGGGTCAGCACGAAGACGAAGTTGTAGGAGCGCATGTCGCCGAGCAGGCGCACGAAGCAGCGCTCGTTGAACTTCACGAGTTCCTTGGCCACGCGGATGGGTTTCAGTTCGGCGCGTTTGCCCAGCCAGTTGGCGATGAACATGTCGCCGGGGATGCCGGCGACGTGCTCCTCCACGAGCGTCGCGCCGTGCGTGAGGAAGTTGAGGCGGTTGGGCGAGAGGAGGTGCTCGAGCTCGAGGCCGTAGAGGCGCGAGGCGTCGGCCTGCTTCACGTAGAAGTAGTCCTGGTTGTCGTTGTAGGCGTTGACGATTCGGACGCGGAACGGCGTGGAGTTGCCGAAGGTGCAAAAATCCACGCGGTCCACGTAGAGATGCTGCACGACGGACAGATCACCGTCCACTTTGAGCAGGGCGTAGACTTCCTTGAGCGCCTGGTTGAGGGCGGTCATTTCGACGGCGTCGTAGATCACGGTGTCCCACAGGGTGGGCTTGCCGGCGTCGTCAGTAAGAGGGATGACCTCGTGAAACGCGCGCAGCCGCTCATAAGTGATCGGCAGATCGCGCTCGCGGCGGTAGCGGCGGAGGTAGGTGCGCAGGCCCTCGCTGACGGGGATGCTGGGCTTGCGCCGCGTCGGCAGGGGATTGGTGTTGCCGGTTTCGGCCATGCGCGGACGGTGGGTGGCGGGTCCGGGGGAAGCAATCCCCGCGGCGTTCACCGCGCGGGCACCTCGAACCAAAAGATGCTGCCACCCGCCGCGGGAAAGTCCGCGCCGACGCTGCCGCCCTGCGATTCGACGAGGTGCTTCACGATGGCGAGGCCCAGCCCGTTGCTCTCCTCGCCCGCGGTGGGCCGCACCGAGATGCGCGCGTGCTCGCGGAAGAGCTGCCCGCGTTCCGCCGCCGGCACGCCGGGGCCGGTGTCATGCACCTCCACCCGGGTGCGCCCCGGCGGAGCGAGCGTGCGGATCGTGACCCGGCCGCCGCGGGGCGTGAACTTGAGGGCGTTGCTCGTGAGGTTGGTGAAGGCCTGGTAGACGAGCGAGGCGTCGCACTTGGCGAGGGGGAGCTTCTCCGCGAGCTCCGTGCCGAGCGTGATCGCTTTTTGCTCGGCGGCCTGGGCGTGCTGGCGGGCGACCGCGCCGGCGAGGAGGTTGAGATCGACGGGCGAGCCCGGGCCGTGCTCCGCCCCCGTGGGCGGGCGCAGGCCGAGAAATGTGTCCACGATGCGGCGCATTTGCAGCGCGGAGTCGGTGATGGTCTCGACGTAGCGCGCGAGGTTGTCCGCCGCGGCGATCGGAGGCTGGCGCCGCAGCAGATCGCCGGCGACGAGGACGAGGCAGAGAGGATTCCGCAAATCGTGGCTCGCGATGCGCATGAAGCGCTCCTTGAGCGCGAGCTGAGCCTCGAGCTCGCGGCGCAGCCGGCGGAGCGTGAGGTGCGTGCGCACCCGGGCGAGCGCCTCCTCGTGCTCGATGGGCTTGGCGAGGTAGTCCACGCCGCCGGCCTCAAACGCGCGGACTTTGTCCGCGGTCTCCGTGAGCGCGGTCATGAAGATCACCGGCAGATCCTTATTCGCCGGGCGCGCGCGGAGGCGGCGGCACGTCTCGAAGCCGTCGATGCCCGGCATCATCACATCGAGCAGCACGAGGTCGGGCTGCGTCTGCGCGGCCTGGGCGAGGGCTTCCTCACCGTCCTCGGCGACCATGAGCTGGTAGCCGGCGCTGCCGAGGGTGTCGGCCAGCACGCCGAGGTTGGCCGGCGTGTCGTCGACGATGAGGATGGTTTCGGGCATGAGGTAAGGGGCGGGCGGATTTAGCCCATGTAGCGGGCGACGAATTGCCGCACGGCCTTCATCTTGTAGCGAGCGGCGAGGTCGAGGACGTTTTGTGCGAACGGCGCGTGCCGCGCGTCCTGCGCAAGGAGCGCCTCGGCCCGCGCGCGCAGACCCACGACATCGCCCTTGGACGCGAGATCGTGGAGCGCGGCGGCCTCGGCGGGAGGCGGCGCGTGATGGGTGAGCGACTGCGGAAAAGGCGAATTGGAATCGGGCGCCTCGGAGTGCGTCCACTCGATCCCAAGGAGCCGCGCGACGAGGGTGAAAAGATCCTCTTCGCGGAAGGGCTTGGCGAGAAATTCGTCGCAGCCCGCTGCGAAGCACTCCGTGCGGTCGATGGCGTAGGCGCTGGCGGACACGGCGGCGATGCGCAAGGCCGCGCCCTGCGGCGAGGCGCGCAGGCGGCGCGTGGCTTCAAGTCCGTCGGCACCGCCTGGCATGCGCAGATCCATCAAGACGAGCTCCGGGAGGAACGCATCGGCCCGCTCCAGCGCCGAATCGCCGTCGACCGCCTCGGCCATCTCAAAGCCGAGGGGCGCGAGCATCTCGATGAGCACGGCCCGGTTGGCGGCGTTGTCATCGACCACGAGCACGCGGCGCCGGGGGCCCGCGTAACCGGTGATGCGCGACGTGGCGGGCACGGGGGGCGCCGCCGAACTGGCCGCGGGCAGCTCAACGTCGAACCAGAAGCGGCTGCCCCAGCCGGGCCGGCTCTCGACGCGCAGCGCTCCGCCCATCCGCTCGACGAGGCTGCGGCTGATCACGAGGCCGAGGCCCGTGCCGGCCGCGGCGGCGGCGGTCCGGCGCCCCACCTGCGAGAAAGGCTCGAAGAGTTTGCCTATATCCTCCGCCGTGATGCCCGGGCCGGTGTCGCTCACGGAGAAGCGAATCGCGGCGCCCCCGGGCGAGGGGCGCTGCAACGAGAACACCGCGCCGCCGGTGCGCGTGAACTTCACGGCGTTGGAGACGAGGTTGAACACGATTTGCCGCAGCCGCTGCTCGTCGCCATGCACGCGGCGCGGCAGGTCGGCCGCGACCGCGGTCTCGAAGAGGATGCCGTTTTCCCGCGCGCGCGTCGTGAACGCCCGCTCCACCCCGAGCGCAAATTCGGCCAGGTCGAAGTCCGCCGGGTGCAAATCGATGCGCCCCGCCTCGATCTTGGAAAGATCGAGCACATCGTTGATGAGCGCCAGCAGATGGTCGGCGGATTCGTGGATCACGCGCACCCCCTCGCGCTGGCGCTCGGTGAGCGCGGCGTCGCGCCGCAGGATCTGCGTGTAGCCGAGGATGCCGTTCAGCGGCGTGCGCAGCTCATGGCTTACACTGGCGAGGAAATAGCTCTTGGCCCGGCTCGCGGCGTCGGCGGCCTCCTTGGCCTGCCGGAGCACGCGCGCCGCCTCATGGCGCTGCGTGATGTCGTTGGCCACGCCCTCGAAGCGCTCGATCGCGCCAGTGGCATCGCGGATGACGCGCACGGACTCGGAAATCCAGCACGTCGAGCCGTCGCGCCGGCGCACTTCGGACTCGAAGCCCGCGACCTCATCGCTGCGCATGGCGAGGGCCAGGAACTCCGCGCGGCGGCCGGGTTGCGCGTAGATCCGGCGGCCGATATCGGGCGTGGCGGCGATGAGCTCCGCGGGCGAGGTGAAGCCGAAGATACGCGCAAGCGCGGGGTTGGCGCTGATGAAGCGGCCGTCGGGCGAGGTGACGTAGAGACCTTCCAGCGCGTTCTCGAAGATGCCGCGGTATTTCAGCTCGGCGTCAGCCAGCGCGAGTTCGGACTGCCGCCGCTGGATTGCCACGGCGGTCTGCTCGGCGACGAAGTTCAGGAGGTGCATGTCCTCCTCGCTGTAGGCGTCCGCGCGATCGTAGTCCTGCAGGGCGATGGCGCCCAGCACGCGGCCGCCGACGACGAGCGGGGCGCCGAGCCGCTGGGCGGCGGGCCGATCGAGCGGGATATAGCGGCCGCGGGCCTGCAGCAGCTCGGCCAGCTCGGCCGCGTCCGTGAGCAGCGGGCGGTGGCTTTCCAGCAGCACCTCGGTGAAGCCGTTTGCCGCGGAGCGGCGCGGCGGCGCCTCCACATGTTCGTCGACGAAGTAGGGGAATGACACCTCGCGGCCGTCCGGACTGAGCACGGCGATGTAGAAATTCCGCGCGGGCATCAGCTCCGCCACGATCCGATGCAGCCGTGCGTAGAGTTCCTCCAGGGCGCCGCCCTCAAGCACGGCGCGGGAAATCTGGAAGGCTGCACTCTGGATGCGCAGCCGCCGCTGGCGGTCGGACACATCGATCGCGACGGTGAGCATGCAGGGCCGGCCGCCGAGTTCGATGAGGTCGGCATTGAGCAGCAGGGTGCGGCTGGAGCCGTCCTTGGCCCGGAAAACGGCTTCAAAATCGCGGATCGCCCCGTCGGCGCGGATGCGGTGGAGGAAGTCGTCGCGCTGGGCCGGATCGCGCCAGAGGTTCAGCTCCAGCGTGGTGCGGCCGATCGCCTCCTTGCGCGTGTAGCCGGAGCCGCGCTCAAAGGCGGGGTTGATCTCAAGCAGCCGTCCGTCCGTGGCATGCGCGATGGTCATCAACGCCGGGCTGGAGAAGAACGTCTTCTCGAACGAGGCGCGCGACTCGCGCTGCGCCGCCTCGATCTGCTGGCGATAAACCGCCACCGCCGCCTGATCGGCGACGAACTTCAGCAGCTCGAGGTCGCCGTCAGTGTAGGCACTGGGATTGTGGTAGTCTTGGACTGTGATAACGCCGATGGCGCGGCCATCGATGAGCAGCGGTGCGCCCAGCCACACGGCGGCGGGCTGGCCGTTGGGCCGGTAGCGCGTTTCGCCCCGGAACAAGACGGTCATCTCGTCGGCCGTCGTGCGCAACGGGCGCGCCGTGTGGAGCACGTATTCGGTGAGGCCCACCCCGGGTTTGCGCGGCGCCGGCTTGGCGCTCGTCTCGTCGATGTAATAGGGAAACGAGAGCATCGCATGGTCCGGGCTGATGACGGCGACGTAAAAATTCTTCGCCGAGATGAGCCCGCTCACGATCCGGTGCAGGCGGGGAAACAAATCGGAGAGATCGCCGCCGGCGAGCACGGCCTGCGAGATGGCGTAGGTGGCGGACTGCACCTGCTCGCGGCGGCGCCGATCCGTGATGTCGATCCCCACGGTGAGCAGGCATTGCACGCCGTCGACCTCCAGCAGATCGGCGTGGACGAGGAAGGTGTGGACCGCGCCCGACCTGACGCGCAACCCGCTCTCGAAGCCGCGGATCGCGCCGTCCTCACGCAGGCGCCGGAAGAACTCCTCGCGCTGCGGTGGGTAGGCCCAGAAGTTTAGCTCGTCGGCTGTGCGGCCGACCAGTTCCTCGCGGGTGTAACCGCTGGCGCGGACGAAGGCCGGGTTGGCCTCGACGATGCGGCGGTCCCCGGCCCGCGTGATGACCATCAGTGCCGGGCTGGAGTGGAAACTCTTCTCGAAATACGTCTGCGACTCGCGTTGCCGCGTGGCGTTGTCGGCCAGCGCGGCGCGGGCCTGGGCGAGCTCCGCCGTGCGCTGCTCCAAGAGGCGCTCGAGTTCGGCGATGGAGCGGGTCTGGATTTCCGGGGCGGTCATAGCGGAGGATCCGCAGTGAAACGGGGCGTGCCAGCCAGCGCAACCACGCGGTGCGAAGGAGTGGGCCGGGGGGCCTAGCAGCGGCTTTACATTGGGCGGGGTGTTTCCCAGTCTGCCGTCCCTGTGAAACGGATTCTGGTCATCGACGACGAAGGCAAGCTGCGCCAGCACTACGGTGAGCTGCTGCGCCTCGAAGGCTTTGAGGTGATCGAGGCGCGCGGCGGGCGCGAGGGCATCGAGCGGGCGCGCCAGGACGCCCCGGATCTCGTGCTCTGCGATGTGACCATGCCCGAGATCAACGGCCACCGCGTGCTCGAGGTCCTGCGCGGCGATCCGCTCACGGCGCACCTGCCGTTCGTGTTTCTCACGGGCTGCACCGGGCACGAGGACATGCGCACGGGCATGAACCTCGGGGCCGACGACTATCTCACGAAGCCCGCGACGCCCGACGAATTGCTGACCGCGGTGCGCGCCCGCCTGCGCCGCGCCGAGGTGGCGACGCCGCCGGGCCGCCGGCGC
>JAUYAK010000091.1 GCA_030693515.1 Opitutaceae bacterium | reverse complement strand
AAAATCGCCACCGCAGAACGCGCCAGCCTCGCCTGATTGTCTGCCAAGTTATGTGCAGCGATTTCGCTGCCGCGCAGAGCGAAGTGACTCCGACAAGTGGCTGTCCACTCCACATAGGTCTGCGCGCAACATAACACAATCATCCGAGCGGGGATCCGGCGCCGAGCGCCCCGGACATGCACGTCACGCGCCAATTGAGGGAGGCGGCCAAGGCCGTGGATATTGAGCTTCTGGACCATGTGATTCTAGGCCGAGCCGAGTGCGATCCGCTGGGTCGCGGAATCTATTCCTTCAGGGAAGCGGGCATATTGTGAAGCCGCAGCGCAACGCGGGCATAGGCCCGCGATCTTCGCGAGCGCCCGAGAACCGGGATCAGTGGTTCTTCGATTGTTCGCCCAATTTTACCACGGCCAGCAAGGTCCGCTGCGCTCTCCACCGCGCCCGCACTAGGCGCGCGGGCGACGTTTGCTTTGCCGTGCTGCTGGGCGTCGAAATCGTGCAGACCACGACAAATCCGGCAATTCGCCGGGGCGCGGACGCGGCGCGATTTCATTTCACATCATGATCGCCTACGAAGCGTCACTCACGTATCAGCTCGTTAACTTCGATGCGGCCGACCCGCTCGCCAATACCAAGCAGATGCTTGCCTACCTCACGAAGGGGGTGCCGGAGACCGACAATGAAACATTCTGGGTGCTGGCGATGAACCCCAAGCACCGGCCGATTTGCCGGCAACGGCTGGCGTGCGGACCGTTGGTCGCGACTCATGTCGGCGTGCAGAAGATCTTCCTCTCGATAGCTCTGGCCGAAGCGAAAGCCTTCGTCTGCCTGCGGACCCAGCCCAGCGGAGCGGTGCAACCGACGCTCGCGGATGGCCGGCTTGCGTTCAACGTCCGGGAGATGGCGAAGCTCTGTCAGGTCGAGTTTGTAGATTACCTCATCACTCGACTCGACGCGCGCGATTACTACTCATGGCGCGAGAGCGGCAAATGGAGCGAATGACGGCGCCCACCCCGGGGCGCCAGTTCCCCGGATGGCCGCGCGGTGTTACCCACGCCGAATCGCGGCGGCTCCGCTCAAGCCTCTCCGCTGTGAATCGGCAACGGTGGACAAATAATCCTCTCAGAGGATAATCCCGCCAGCGAATAAAGCTAGGATCATGGCGCATCAAGCGCCCGTGAAGAAACCTCGAAATCGCCGAAATGTCGCAGGGAAGGCCATCCACCGCTTACGGACAGCCGCGAATCCGCGTATCACGCAGGAGGACATGGCCGGGCGACTGGCAAAACAGGGCGTGCCCATGATTCAATCCCAGATAGCCAAGATTGAAATCGGGGAGCGTCCTATCCTCGACTACGAACTCTTCGCGATTGCCAAGGCTCTGAAGGTTCCGGTGCAGACGCTATTCGAATAGGCTGCGGAGTTCGCAGCCTTGCAAAGGCGGGAAATTATTCCTCATTGGGATAATGCTGATTGGGAATAATCCACTAACGGACGTGCCCATCCCTCCGGCTTTGCCCTGTGCGGACGATGCCACTATCGGAGTTGCCTCCAGCAACGCTTCGCCCGCCACAATGACTACATCCTAGCGATGACCTCCCGCCCATTCCCACCTATCCCCATCAGCGAGGGATGTGCTTTGGAAACGATCATTCCTTACGCCGACGCCTTCGTGGACGGGCGCGTGATCGCCTCAAACCCGATGGTAGTCTTCGAGGTTTACCGCCCGAAACGCGGCAAACCTGCGAGTGAAAAATGCTTTCTCGTGGCGGCGCGGCGAAAAAGCGGCGGGCAGCTATTTCGTTTGTTGCCGCCGGCCTTGCGGCCAGAGGTGAGTGTGCTGCAACGAAGCACAGGCACGGTGGGCGACGTGTTCCGGGAGATGGTGAAAGACCGGATCAGCGTTTCCTTCCTGCCGCTGTCGAGTGGAGCCGCCCTATTTGTGCGCGGAGGAGAACAAGACCAGCAGTTCGTAAGACTTCGCCGCTTGAATCAACGGTCGAATCGGCCGTTGAAACTCTGAGGGATTACGGAGACGACGGCGGATCGGCCAACGGTGTCCAGTTTATCCAAGCCAGCGACCTTCGGTGGCAGGGAGGCGGCGTCTTTGGTGCTTGCCATCCTGCCAAGCCGACGCCGAAGGCTGACACAGGGCAACTCGTTTCGCGAAGCAGGAACGGCCGGGTGCACCAAATCGCGGTGGGGCCAATAGCGCGATCCGTCATATGCGTAGTTAAAGGTTACCAATTAACTTTGACGACTGATAAGGTTCACGAAAGGATTCGTTCAGTATCCGGTCTCGCCTCGCGTGAACTACTACGAAACCCAGCAGCGCCTCGAAATGTCCGGGGCTCTTCGTGTCCTGAAGAAGGACACGGCTCCCCTTATTCTGGGTTTCCTGCACGCGGCCTTTCGAGCCGATCATGCGGTTGCGCGCACGGAGCGCGAAATGATCGCGCGGCTTACGGAATACATTGAACGGATAAACGAAGAAACCGGAGACACGTTGATTCCCGGCAAGGCGAAGGACTACTTGAGCCAGTGGTGCGATCCAAAATTCGGAGTGTTAAAGAACCGCTACAACGAGACCCTCGAAGTCGTCTACGAGATCACCCCTGACGTTGATATGGCACTTTCTTTTATCGAAGGAAGCCGCCGCAACTTCATCGGCACTGAGTCGAAGCTCCGCACCATCGCCGAAAAACTGCAGGAAATCGCGGACAATACCGATTCCGACCGGCATCGGCGAATCGACCGCTTGCGCGCCGAGCGCGAAAAACTCGATAACCAAATCCGGGAGTTGTTGCGGGGCGACCCGGTGCCGATATTTTCGCGCATCGAGGTGACCGAGCGATATCAGCTCGTGCAGGACTTGGCCCTGTCGCTGCGTCGCGATTTCACGGTTATTCGCGAGCGTTTCCAGCAACTCGCGCGTCGCATCGTCGAACAGCACTCTGCCGGCGGGATGAAACGTGGGCATGTCGTTCGCGGCGCGATCGACGACGAGCTGCGTTTGCGCGAGTCGGACGAAGGCCAGTCGTTTGCGGCGTTTCAGCAGTTCCTGCTTCAGCCAGAGAGCCAGGAGCGGTTTTTCGATCTGATCGAGCGCGTCGAGCGCCTCGATGTAATCCCACCGGACCAACGCGAGGCCGGAGTGCTGAAAAATCTGCCTTCGGTCTTGTTGGAGGAGGCCGGTGGCGTTGTGGAAACCAACCGGCGCCTAAGTAGCGCCCTTCGCCGCGTGCTGGATTCGGTCGCAACAAGCCGGCGGCAGGAAACCGCCGCCATTATCGCCGAAATCAAGGCCCTCGCGTATGCGCTCAAGGATAGCCCACCGGAGGGACCGATTCTCGACGGACCGGCCGAGGTGAATCTGGAGGAGGCCGAATGGCTGAACCGGGTGCCGTGGCAAGCCGGTGACGAGATTTCCATTCCAGCGGAGATTGGCGCCGCCGCCACGGGCGATCCACTGGAGGCCGCCGCCCGCCTCGCCCGGTTGGAGCACATCGATTTCGCGCGCCTGAAGGCCAACATCGAAAGAGCCTTCGGCCATTTCGGAAATCATTTCCGGCTTTCCGAGGTTTTCGATTTCGTGCCCCCCACGTCCGAACGCCTCATTCTCGAAATCCTCGGCTATCTGGCGTTGGCGGCGAAGAACGCCGACTGGAAGGTCGATCACCGCGTTGGCCACGAATTCGTGGCCAGCGTGCCGGGCTGTCCCGTGGCGTATCGTGTGCCACAGATCTACTTCTATCGTGCCGGGCAACAAATCCTCCAATGACTCCCGTAGACCAATTTAAGGACGTAGTGATCGCACAGTCAGCACCGGTGAAAATCGCGATACTCAAAGGCGCCATCTACAGTGAGAACGCCGATTTGTGGGCCGCTCTGTCCACGCATCGGCAGCACATCGAAGAATACTTTTCCCAAGTGGGAGCGGCCCTCGACCTGAATGAGGCGGACGGTTATGCTTTCCTCACCGGGGTTGGCGAGGAACACCCGGCCTTCAATTTGCCGAAGATTTTTCGACGCAATCAATACACGTTCGAAATCACGGTCGTCGGTGCCGTCATCCGCGAGGAATTGCTCCAGCGCGAAGCCTCGCGCCTGGAAGACGCCGCCGTGGTAGTATCGATGGACGAGATCGTCGATCTCATCGAAGTCTTCCTGAAAGTGAAAGCCGACGCGGCGAAGGAGCGCGGGCGCTGGGAGGCCGCCGTGCGGGCGTTTGCGCGGATGGGCTTTCTCAAGCCCCTCTCGGGCGACGAGGAAAAATTCGCCGTCCGGCCCATCGTGCGTGCGAAGTTCAATATCGAAACTCTCCAAGCGCTGAAATCCGAGCTTCAAAAACATGCAGCCAAATCTGCCAATTCATCCTGAACCGCCCATACCCCGCGGCTTCCGACTCGAGCGGCTTGAAATCCTCCGCTGGGGCACGTTCGATGGACCGAACTACCACACCATCAGCACACGCACGCTGTCGGCGTGCCTGACTGGCGCCAATGGTAGCGGCAAGACCACCGCACTCGACGCGTTGGCCACGCTGCTGATCCCACCGGACTATTTGGCCTACAATGTCGCGGCGTCGGGTGACGGCGGCAAACGTGACCGCAACAAGCGTTCTTACATCCGCGGCGCGTGGTCGCGGAAGGAATCCAGCGAAGGCGGATCGGCTGCGACGGAATATCTACGGACACCCGGCACGCTCAGCGTGATTCTCGGCGTTTTCACCGATCGATTCATGCAACGTTCGGTGACGTTGGCCCAGGTGTTATGGGTGACGTCGGCCAACACGTGGGAAACCCGGTATCTCATTCAGGAAACAGGTGCCAGCATTCCCGATCTCAAACTGAACGAAGCGAGCGTCGGACGCTTTCGCGAGCACTTCGAGAAGCTCGGCTGGACATTCGAAACGACCTTTGAGGCCTATCAAGGAAAGTTCGCTCCGTTGCTGCGCATTCCCGAGTCGCAACGCGCACTCCAGCTCATGGCACGCACCATGTATCTCAAGGACATCCAGGATGTGAACAATTTCGTCCGGGAACTGATGCTCGATCGCCCCAATGTTCAAAAGGAATTGGCGGATCTTCAAACGCACTACTCGGTGTTGAATGATTCTTACGAGACCATCCTGCGGATCGAGCGGGAGATCGCCTTGTTGAAGCCCGTCGCGCAGGCCCACGGCACCTACGCCGCGGCCACCGCTGCCGTCCAGTCGCTGACCGAGCTGGAAAATGCGACCTTCATCTTTTTCAGTCAGGAACGCGCGCGATTGCTGGACATCGAAATTGCCCGCCTGGAAGGTGAAATTGCGTCCGCCGACGCAAAGCTGAAGGAGGCGGAACGTGTTCGGGCCGACGCGGACTCGCACTATATTCTGACGAACGATAAGGTCGAAAAAGGCGAGGCCGCTTTGGGGCTCACCGACCTCAAGAAACAGCTCGAAAACGCGAAGACCCTGCGCGAAACCCGACACCAGAAGTTCCAGGCCTATTCGCTGCTCCTCGAGGCCTGCGGTCAGCACAAAGTGGAGAACGAGGAGACGTTCAAACAGCGTCGGAAATGGGCGCTGGCGACGAAAGACCAGCTCGCGGCCGGCAAGGACAAACGAGACCGGGACTATTTCCTATTGGAGGCGGACGTAGAAAAACAGCGCCAGGACCTGCGGCTTCTGGAAAAGGAAATCGCCGGATTGATGAAAAGACCCGACAAGATCCCGGAGGTGTTTCGGGCGATCCGCGACACGATCGCCCGAGCGGTCAGCATCGCTCCGGGCGAGTTGCCGTTTGTCGGCGAAATGATCGACGTTGATCCGAAGGAGGCGCTCTGGCGGCCCACCATCGAACGATTGCTGCATGGATTTGCGCTCTCGATCATCATCCCCGAGAAACATTACCGCGCCGTGAACCGCTTCATGGATGGCCAGGACCCCGGCCGTCGCATCGACTACTTCAAGGTGGTCCCCAGCACCGGTTTTTCGATTCATGGCGATGGCCGGAAGGTCTGCCACAAAATCAGGATCAAGCCCGACGCATGGTGCACGGGCTGGATACAGGCCCGTCTCTTCGACCAATTCGACCACCTCTGTTGCGACACCCCTGAAGAGATGGGGCAGAACACCCGCTCCATCACGCGCAACCTGCATATCCGCCGCGGGGGGGACCTTCATTCGCGCGAATCCGCCCAGAACGTTTCCTACCGGGATTACGACATCCTCGGTTGGGATACGTCCGACAAAGTAGTCCGGCTCCGCGGCGAACTCCAGAAAGGCACGGAAAATCTCCGGCAGGCCGAGATCCGGCTCGGTCAGATCGGTCGGGAGCGCACCACCGCCAATCAATCCGAGAAGGCGGTCGAAAAGATCCTCGAAGTCGTGGACTACAGCGAAATCGACTCCGCATCACTCGACGAAAAGATCCTGCAACTGCACGAACGCATCACAGCGCTGGCAGAGGCCGACGACGCGCTGAAAGTCCTTCGAGGTGAGCTCAAGCTGGCGCAGGAGGTCAAGCAAAACGCCGTTCTGGTGGAACAGGAATGCGCCGCGGATAAGGTCCGCAAAGAAGAGCGTCTTAAAATTCGCCAGAGCGAACGGAAGCGGATCAAGCCATTGGTCGACGGCGGCGGCTTCGATTGGAAGCACCACGTCCACGACATCTGCACGCGCGCCGGGGCGGCCGAGTTCACGCTGCCGAACTTGGACGCGGCAGAAAACAAAGCCCTCGTCTCAATCAAAAGAGAAGTCGACAGCAACAACGCGAGGGCGGAGGGCGCCGTCCGTGAATTCACCATCGCCGCCGCAAAGTTTCTGAACGACACCGAAAAACGCGGTTACCACAATGATTGGGAGGCGACCGTCGCGCATGGCCCGGATATGTGCAAGCACCTCGAGCTGCTGGAAAACGAGGAGCTACACAACGAGACCCAACGATTCTCTCGCCTGATGGAACGTAGCCTGAAGGACGAATTCTACGAATTTTTTGGCCGTATCACCAAGCGAACGAAAGCTATCAAGGACGAGATCGATTTGCTCAATGAAACGTTGAAGACGATTCCCTATAACGAAGGCTCGATTGTCCTGCTGCATTACGCCGCTTCGTCCGACAAGCGGGTGACGAATTTCATGCTCATGCTCAAAAATTGCCTCACCAACTTGGTGGGCGGAACGGATAAGGACCGGCTCGATGCGTTCGCTAAAATGAAGGTCCTCATCGACCATATTAAGGCTTTCCCCAAGGAAGCGTTGGTTGGAGCCGACGCTGCCCACCATCTCACGTTCGCGATCGAAGAGGTTTCGGCTACGAATCACGAGGAGCGACGCGACTACCATGACGCCGGCACCGGCGATTCCGGCGGACAAAAGGCGAAGATGGCATTCACCGTCCTTGCTGCCGCGCTCTGTTATCGGTTCCGCCACAACCAAACCGCGGATTCAAATGCGTTCCGCCTCGTGATGATCGACGAGATGTTCGGCAAGTCCGATGAGGATAATTCGCAGCAGGCCGTCGATGTATTCAAGAAATTCGATTTCCAGCTCGCGCTGGTATGTCCGCTGGAGGGGAAAGTGCGACTCTTGGGCGCTCACGTGGGAAGCTATCAACTGATCAGCAATCCCAAACGGAACTTCTCATCGATTACTCAGGTGACGGTGGAACAGCTTCCCGGGCACGATGCTAAAGCCGCCTGATATTCGCGAACGCCTTCTTCGCGCTAAGTATCCCGCCTTCCTAGATTGGACGCTGGCGGGAAATTTGGATCCTTTTTTTCCGGTTGAAATAAACTTTGGACGTCCGAAGCCCTCGGACCCGCTTCCCGAGGTTGACGCCGGGCTGCGTGCGCTCGCCGAAGGTTCTGCCGCATCAATCGGCTATGGTTACACGCTCGAAACCGCGAAACGGCAGACCCGCATAAACGAGCAGACATATCCCACGCGTGTATATTTTCCGGACGAAAGGAATTTTCTTCGCTTCATCGGGAAAGAGCGCGAAGTGACGACTCTCCGTTACCTCGTGGCCGAGACGAATCGGGTCACGCCTGAAATATCCGGATGGGTGCAAGGTCATCCGACGCGATTACTTCAGGTCGCCGACCGCTGGGCCGACCTCCTCAAGGTGCTGCGATACCTGTGCGATCGTCCACGGCCGGGCTGTTTCCCTCGTGAATTGCCCCTCGATGTTTCGGGAAAGCTGCTCGGCGAGAACATCCGACTGGTCCGCGAAATCCTCGACACCGTGCCCGGAGTGACGCTGGCGTCCGGTGAGGATGAAGCGCGCCTCGGCCTACTCGCCAAGCCCAAGCTCGTGTCCGTTCGCTTCCTGACCGAGAGGTGTGCCGGGCAGTGCGGCAGTGCCTTCGAGTTGGTGACTGTGCGACTCAGCGACCTAATGCAGCGGCCGTTTCCCGTTCCATATGTTTTTATCGTGGAAAACGAGATGACCTTCCTGACCTTTCCAGCGGTCAGCAACGCCTTGGTGGTTTGGGGGCGCGGCAACGCGGCGTCTGAAATCGCGCCTCTCTCGTGGTTGGCCGAGCGCACGCTCTACTACTTGGGCGACATCGATGCGTGGGGATTCAAGATTCTCGGCGATCTCCGGGCTTTTTTCCCGAATGTCGCCAGCTTGCTGATGGATCAAGCCACGCTCGATTACGCCCGGGCAGCGAATTTTGTCACGACCGGCGCCGAGTTACCCAGTGAACACTTGCGAAACCTAACGCCGGCAGAACTAGAGTTGGCGTCGTCTGTCGCCCAGCAACACATCCAGGTCGAGCAGGAAAAACTTCCCCGTTCGTTGTTGTCGAATGCTCTAGTCCTAATGGGCCTGACTCCCGTTTTACCATAATGCCGAACAAGACAAACGGATCTCGTTGGAGCGCGAAAGAGCGCCTGATTCATGTTGAGCGCATCGCCTACTGGCGCGGTTGGGTGCGGCGATATGATCTTTGTCAGCGATTCTCGATTTCGCTTCCGCAGGCCTCGGCTGACATCGCCGAATACATGCGCGCAAATCCGCGGGCCCTGCGGTATAACGGCAGAGCCAAACGCTATGATTTCCTCTCCGCCGCTCCCTGTGTTTTCGGGAAGCCGACCATTGAAGACGCAATGTCCATCATGCCGGAGCGAGTCGGAAATTTTGGGCGGCTTGAGCTGCCCGATCGCTCGGTAAGTTCGCGCATTTCTAGAGACGTTGTTCAGGCCATAGCGAATCGCACTGGCATCGAGATCTATTACTACTCGGTTCATTCGGGAACCGCGGCGTGGCGAGCGATCGCTCCGCACGCTCTTGGTTATGATGGTTTCCGCTGGCACGCCCGGGCGTGGTGTTTCGTGGATCACGCGTTCAAGGACTTCGTGCTCGGACGAATCGACCGGACAAAGAAATCGGACCTCACACTGCCATCCAAACGGGACCACGAATGGGAAACCTTCGTTGCGGTGCGGTTTCAAGCGCATCCAGCGCTCAACGCTGCCCAGCAGCGCGCACTGGCCATGGATTTTGGGATGCGCCGGGGTGTCGGCACGCTGCAAGTGAGAAAAGCGATGCAACTCTATGCCGAGGTTTATCTCGGCATCGCCCAACGTGTGCCGGAGCGATTCGTCCGGGCCTAACGATTAGGAGCGCCGCGCTCCCGGCATCGGTTTCAGCCGATTCCACGCACCCAACGTGTCGACGCCTACGCCAACTCGAGCAAAGTGTCCACCTTTGCTAGGAATTTGTCACGAGACAGGTGATACATCGGACCACGGGCGCCTTGATACTGACAATTGATGGCCGCTAACGCCAAGCCGTAGCGCAACGCTGCCGCAATTTCCGAGTCGTCCCTTTCCAGGAACTTCTCACGACCATCGCGGCAAAGTTTGTTAATGACGCCGGCACTGCACCAGTCACCGCAGCCCGTGGAATCCACCAGGCTATCAACTGTAAACGCTGTCATCGTCTTCCATTGGCCGGGATGATTCCCGGCTTTAAGCCGGTAGCGCAGACCATCCTTACCGAGAGTTTGAATTTCTAAGCGGGGCGATCGCGACACCGGATTGCGCGGCGGCTCACTGATCCTATCCTTAGAATATTTCACGATGTCTGACACCGCTAGGCAGTCCGTGAAGAGACTGTCGTCCTTACAGGAAGAAGGCTCAAAGAAAACGACCGCACCCCGTTCGCGCATTTTTTCCGCCATGACCAACGCGCTTTTTTCCGCACGATCGAAATAGAAGACGCCAGCGTCGGGTAACTGTGGAGCTACCTCCTCCGCCTTTGTTTTAGGAAATGGCCGATACCGCGGCAACCAATCGCCCGATTTTGGATGCTTCCATTCGAATCGAGGCTGGATCGAGCCATCCCTTCGCTCGGCTAAGCGGACGACCACGACGGGTGTCACCCCAGTGGGAGCACGAAAAACAAATTCGGTGTTTACGCCTGATTCGGCAAAATCGGCGAGGACACGCTTTGCGAGTCGGTCGGTGCCGAGGCGCGCAACCGGATAGGATTCCCAATCCAGATGCGAAAGAATGCTTAGAACGTTTCCGCAGGAGCCGCCTGCATACTGCTCGTTGGCATTAACTCTCTCATGTCCAACGAGCAACATATCAAGCGCGACAAATCCCGACCCGACTGAAATGGGGAGCCGGTCAACTGATTTTCGTTTAGGATGCAAGTGAGGCGCAGACATGCGGCAGGTGAGTGGTTTTTGTCGGTTAAGCAAAGCCGGTCGAGCCCTATTTGCCGACGGCGGCATAGGCGTCACCGCATAACCAGAGCTGAGTCAGTTCAGCGCCCTCAGGAACGGTTCCGGCGTCCGACTGTTCGTCGTAACCCACGGACTCGACCATCGCGACCGGAAGTTGGAGTTCGATCGCGGCAAGCATCGTGCCGACGGACAGCATCTTGTTCCCCAGCGGTGACAGCACGACCTGTGAACCACCGAGGTCGGCAAAGAGGTTTGCTCGCTGGGAGACCAGTTGGTGGATCGCGCGATAGGAATCGAGGGGATCGCTTTCGGCCGCATAAAGGAAGTTGCGCGAGTCCACATTCCACGTCCGTAGGCTAAGGTAATACTCCTCGTAGAGTCGATCCGGCAGGCGGGGATCACTGCCGGGAAAAGGCATCAGCGGACAGACATCAATGGGCGTGTCTTTGCGATGGATGAATTGATAAACCTTATCGAGCGAAGCGGAGTTGCCGGGCGCCAAGGTGGGGATCCAGAGCAACGCTTGTTCCTCGTTGCTGTCGAGCGACTGGTCGCCCTTGAATCCGTGCAACATCGCGGCCTTGTCCGAAGGAATTCCATTAATCTTGTGGTCGAATTTCGGCTGTTCGGCGACGAGCACGTGCAGATTCAGCCCAGCGTGGCGCCCGCACTGCGCGACGAAAAACGCGATCAATGAAAAGTAAACGCCGCACGACAATGCGCTGATGTCGACGAAGACATCGGTGTAGTTTGCGAAATCCCTCGAACTCAGTGCGCCTACCGCACGGCGACCGCCAATCGCCGTTACTCCATCCGGGATAATCTCAATGCGGGGGAACGTCGCGGACGGAAAAATCATGCTTAGCTTTCTTTGCGCCTCATCGGCACGCGGCTTCAACATCGGTTGATCCATCAACCGTTCCTCGCGAAAGAAGACGGCCTCCACCGTGCACGCCTTACACTCCGCTAGCCGCTTCGCGGCTTCAATCGCTCGTGGATCGAAGCCAGCGCCGCCCACCAACAGAATTTTCCGATCATCGCGATTCAGATGCCCAGCGAGAAAATGAGCGACCTCACTGGCGCCGAGCACGACACAGGGATCCCAGCGCGGTTTCATTGCTTCACTCCCAGAAGTTTCTCGATGTCCTTAACCGACCCTTCAACGAACCCGCCCCTTTTGAACGGCAACCCGGAGCGGACGATGAAAACCCCACCAAGCTCCATCAGACACCACACGCGCTTTTTGCAATCATAGTTAGGCACGAGCGTGATGGCGTTGTAGGCCACGGCGAACTTCAGGATATTTGCTAGATACGAATGCTCCGTCCCGATGCGGTCGAATTCCGCTTGGGGAATCCCAAAGGCATTGGCGCCGTGATCCAATGGAGCATTGAGCTCCTGCGTCTTCGCCTGACACTTCTGGGCGATCCATTCGGCGAGCGCCCGCACGCGCCGGTGCTCGGGAAATGTCCAAGTTTCCACCACCGCGTTGGCGCGATCAACCAACAGCCGGTGCTGCTCCTTGGCCTGGAGCGCTCCGGGCCGTTGTTTAATGAGAAGATTTTCCGACGCTTCGACTAAATGAGACGCGAGCCGGAGGAATGTTTCGGCGTTCTCCGACGCCGCATCACTAAGCGCATCCAATCCCACGTAATACGGGCGATCATAGTCGTGGAGAAGTTGTATCCGAGCGCCGTCGTAGACCCCCAAGTCTGCGTTGAGGGGGCGAGACGGCTCAGCGTCTTCTTCCGAAAACATGTCCGCCACGGGGACCCGCTTGGCATAGCGGTGAATCAGAATTCTCACCATCGCCCACCGCAAATCCGGAGCATCCTCGTTACGGTCGGTGAGAAAATCACCGGCCATTTTTTCGAGGTCCAGCAATCGGCGGTCAGAAATTCGAAAACGCCCGGCAATGGTCCGGACGCTTTCGCGCAGCCGATCGCAGTTGGACGGGGACAGCGGCTCGACCTTCTCAGGCAGCATGCTCTCCAGAGTCGTGATGTTGTTCTGGCCGAAAATCCGCATCTGGCTGAGATATTTTCGGCTCATTTCCTTCGCCATGCTCCGGAACGTCTTTCGACCGTCCAGCCGACTGGCGCTTTGCAGGTTGATCCGAATAATGTCTCGGCCGGCCGTAATTCCCGGCATGTTCACGTCCGGTTCAGCGCCGGCCAAAGAGTCAAAAAGTTCTTTCGGCTGCAGAACATCAAGGCGCGACAGAATCCAGCGTCCGATTGTCAGTTCACGTCGGATGAGCCAGTTCTTCAGCTGCACCAGCTGCGTGGGCGCCAGGAAATGCGCATCGTCGAGGATAACCAGCGGGCGCAGCACTTCGGCGGAGAGAGCAGCGGTCGCTGGGGCGGCGGCAATCCGAAAACGGTCGATGATATCGAAGAGCCGATAGGGCGCCGTAATCTCCCGCTCGATTTCAAGTTCGGAAGGGGGGACGAGTGCACCCACGATCCGATAGATTCCGGCTTCGATGTTCTTCGCTCGATCCAGAATAGCGCGCCCGGTCGTTCCGCCGACGAACGAGACCGCCGCGTTCGCCTGCTCGCGCACTTCCAAAGTTACGTCCTCGGGATTTATCTCCGCTTTGCGGAGCTGATTGAACCACGCCAAGACTGCTCGCGCTTGGATCAGCCGTTGCAGCAGTTCGGCCCGAATCTTGTCGGAATACGGCAACTGCGAAAGCTCGCGGTAATCGCTCTCCAAGGGTAACCGACAGCCGAGCACTTGAACCCGCCCATCGTTGATCGCGCCGCACTTGTTGAGCGGGTTTACAAGTTCGGAATAGGCGTTGTCTCCACCCCGAAGCAGCGTGGCCAGCGTAGAAAATTCAAACAATCGCGCGATGGTCGTTTTCCCCGAGCCCGGCTGACCTTGGATGGAGACGAGTCGGGTGTAGAGACCATCATCCCGCGCATAGGGCTCCAGAAAAAAGGTCAGCGGATCCGGCGTGACCAGCGTCAGGAACGCCTCGTTCGATTTAACGAACTCCGTTGCACGAGTGGTGAAGGGATTGGGCATTATCAGGTGTGGCGTTGCGCGCGCCGGAACAACGGCCGCATCGTGTGTCCGGGCGCCGCCGGCGGACTGGACGACTCTGCCCAAAGCAAACCGACTGAATTGTTCGGCGTGTTGTGTTCGAGGATCAACGGCAGGCCGCAGGCTGCGAATCCGAATTTTACATCGGTCCCTCCCACCTTGATACTCTTCGTCTCCACGCGCGCGTCATAGTAGCGATCGAGCAGTTCGTCGAGTTGCTCGTTTTGCCCCCGCGAAAGCGTTAGTTCTTTTTTGAGAATCAGATCAAACGAGATGCCGACAGGATTTGGGAACCAAACCTTGGGCCCGCTCGGGCCCGTGGCCTGGGCCAACAATGCCGTGATAGCGCTCTTCGCGCCTTCCGTGCCAATGTAGTGGTGCGCGCGAACCACGCAGTCCTGCGCGAAAAGTTTCGGGTGGCACCGGAAGCTGACCGCCAATTTTTTCAGTTTCCCTTTCCACGTTCCATTCTCCATTCGAATCAGCGATTTTCCGCTGCCGGTGAAATCGTCGATCAGAAACAAAACCTCGAACCGCGCCCCCGGATCCTTCGTGCGCGCCTTGAGTTCTTCATGCATGTCGCGCCATTTTTCGTGCGACAAATCGTAGCCGAGCGCTACCTGCTCGTTGCTGATCAAGCCGTCGTTGGCCCGGCGGAAGCCGTCAACCCTCGCGCCATCGCTTAGCCCGACGAACAGGGTGCGTTGCAACAAGTCAGCGTAGAGTTTCTGCGTTTCCGCTTTCGACCAAATCAAGTATTTCGCGACGTTGGATTTTCCGGCGACGCGATCGAGGAGGACATCGTGCACGAACACGGGGCGCGTGCGGCTTACCAAGTGCTCGATTTCGGTGAAACTCAGGAAGATCAATTTTTCCCTCACCAAAGCATAGGCTTGGCGCCTATGCTCGGGCGCGAACTGTTGGAGCCAACCCAGCAAAGACTCGACGAAGCGCGCGCCCGCCCAAAAATCCCGGTAGGAATCATACTTGAAGTCGGACATCATGCGCAGCCAGTTCGTCTCCCGATTGTCCTCCTCAAAGGACCAACCCATCAACTTGCGCAGGTGCCGCAGGGCGTAGCCTTCGTTCATGGCCGAATCCTCATGGGGCTTTCATCGTGAAATACCCGCGGCGCACCACGAGCGATTTTCCCACGTGAACGAGGCCCGCGACGTTTCGCACTCCCGGGGGCAGCAGATTCCAGCAGGAAGTGAGCGAGGCCGACACCGCGTCCACGCTTAACGAATACGGATGCGTCAGCAGATCGTAATCGTTTCCCAGCAACGCACCTCGATCTCCAATGGTGAACGGGACCGCGTCCACCAGCTGCGATTGCGCGAGCCGGACGCACTCGAGTTTTGATGTCGCACGGGAAATAACATCCAATGAGTGGCTGGATTCGACGACCCGAAGTTGCTCGGCAAACGACGCGAGAACGGTTTCGCGAATCCGGGCGGCCGCCAGCGGGAAGTCCGCCTGGTCTTTGATTTTCAGCGTCAGTTGGTAACTCTTGTTGACGGGATGCACCCGACGCGCGAAGACCGGATCGCTCTTCAATTCCCGTAACAACGCCTCGAATACTTCGTGGTGCGGTCCCCCGGTGTCGGACGGCGGCGTTTCGGTCAGTGGGAGCGTGACACTGCCATTGTAATAGGAGACAAACACCAAGGGGTGATATTTTTTTCCGAGGGTGCCGGTTAACACGCCGTGAATCGAATTTCCCCGGCCGGTCGCAAAATACACCGGAATCCGTGCTCGCAGTAGCTTTTCGAGCAGCGCAGCCACAGTAGGCAACAGCTTTGTGGTGCTGCTCGCTCCGGGGTGGACAACCGTGCCATCGAAGTCCGCGACGAACGCGCCAAAGCGCTGCTGCCGCAGCGCCGTCACGTAATTAGCCCGAGCGGCCATGACTGATTCCCGATCTTCGGATCGGATGGAAGAGTTTCGCGCCGCTAGCTTACGCGCTACAGACGCCTCGATTGCCGTGTCGGCATGTTGCGACGGCAGCACGACCGGGCCCAGATGGTAAATGCGTCGTCCATAACCAGGGACACCAGGCCGGCCCGGATCGATTCCGACTTTCTTGCCGATCGCCTCCGTCACGCGAAACACTTGAAGGAGCAGTTCCAGCGTCCCCGCGGCTCCTTCCGACTGAGTGGTGAGACGAAGCACGCGGACTGAGGCCGGCAGCAGCGCGAGCGTTCGCCGGGCCAGGGGCTCGGACTCCGGCGTGAGAAAAGCGATCACCACCGTTTGTTCGCCCCGTTTGTGAATCCAGTTGTGTCGGCCGTGGGCAAAATTGCGGTAATCGGCGAGCATCACGCTGCCTAACCCCGCTTCACTGAGCTTCGATTCCAGATCCGTTGCAGCCGGTCGCGCCCAACCCCCAAACAACGCTAGGTAGTGCGCTGGAACCGGCCGTTCGCCCAGCCACGAGTCGTTTAAGTCCGAAGGACTTTCTACTCCGACCGTTGATTGCCCCAAGGCAGTCGCCGTTGGGTTGAATGCTCGAAGTGTGAGCATCATGAACGAAAGGAGAGAATTGGTGGCGAGGTAGCCGTCTTTTCCCGCAGGAAAAGCGCTGCTGAAAACCTCGCTTCGTTCGTCCGTGGCAGCGCGTCGCTCCACTTTGGAATTCTTCCGCCCGCAAACTACGAGAATCCCTCGGGGCTCTCGCTCGACGGCCGCGTCATAGGTGGCCAAAATGTCACGGTTTCCACCGCTGGCCGTGAAAATCAGGACGAAGGATTGCCTGAGGTCCGAGTCGGACTGCAGGAACGACAACGGCGTATGTGCGACGGCAGCGTTCCCCCGAGCTTCATGCAGCATTCGCGCGAACTCGGCCACGGTAAAAGATCCGCCCGCGCCGATGATAGCCAACATGTGGCCATGCGCTTTTGCCACAAACTGGCTGAACGCGAGGATGTCCGTATCCTCGGCCCAGCGCAGAGTCGAAGGTAGTCGTGTGAGTTCGGTGGAAAAAGGTTTGCCCATGGAGTCGTCGAAGCTCCCGGCAACCGTGCTGGTGGAACCCCGCCACTCGACCGAACCATGGGACCCGCCGCTAGCAGGGCAATCCTAATGCCGGCACTGACGAAGCGCACCCATTCAGAACCATTGCTGAGAACATCTGGCTCCAATAAGTGTTCAAATGAACACTATGGCAAGCCTGGAATCTAACGGGGGTAATCTTTTTCCTTTGGGCCGCTCCGCTCCAAAGGCCGAGGGACGTGGTTTCAAAGGTTGCCGACGCTGACCTACGATGATTGCCTACTAAAGCTCATCGCTCGCTCACGGAGTTAAGCGAGGATTCGTTATTCGAGGTTCCGGACCGTCGGTAGGGTCGAGCCTTAATCGAGCGCGACAGCGTTGCCATCCGCCCGGGCTGATATTTCCAACGCCATCCGCCCGCCCGTGCGGCCATTATACGGCGGGCGCAAGGTCGTGCCATCTGGGCCTCCACCTTGCCGCTCCGCCGCCGGGCCGCAACTATGGGTCGGGCGGATTTTGTGGTTGGTTTTACCATGATCCAAGTAGGAGTCGCACCGCTGCGGTCGCGTGGCCGTCGTCGTCGGAGTCCGCGTTGCTCGTGGGTCCGCCTGCTGACGCGTTTGGGAAATCGGCGGCGGTCGGCGGGCGAAGAGCGTGGACTTGATGCGGCGAGCATCAACCCCCTGACTGTCGCTTACGGGGACGCCCCGCTCGCTCGTCGCGGCGAATGCCGTGACGTTTGCAGAGGCGTCGGAAGTCCAACGAACTGATCTCAAGGCTAAGCGCGGCGAGGTGCGCCCGCACGTCGCGGGTGCGGTAGGACTCGCGCGGATGGCGCAGCATGTAGAGAAGCGCGTGCAGCTTCCACCAATTCGCATAACCAAAAGCGGCGGATGGCCCTTTCGCCTTGGTCCGCTTGAGCAGCGTCACCGCGTTGGCCAGTTGCAGCGCCAACCGCGTTTCACCGGAGCGAATCACCGCATTCAGAAATTCGGCGGCGGCTCGAAGCAGTCGGGGGGACGAACCTGCGGCAGTTCCCGCCTTCTTCCAGTCCCGGACGAGCAGGAACACGCCTACGTCCACCGCGCCGGCCTCGTAGTGGCCGATGAGTTCCTCCATCTCTACCCACGTGAGCCCGCCATAAAGGCGGGGCGCGTGTCGCGGCATGAGGGATTGCATTCGCTGGGCTTCCTCATGCCACGACCGCGCCTCCCCAGCCAACTCCGCGAAACCATCCCCGCCGTTCATCTCCCGGACATCGCCTTTCTCCACGAGGGCGAGAAAGTTCGCGCGAGTTTTCTGGTTGCGTGCGAAATCCTCGCAGAGCCAGTCCCGCGCCTCTGCCGAGTGCCGGCACAACTCGGCGAGGAGCGTCACCACCGAACGGCTTTGCCGGTCGGTCAACGATGCCAGGAGGTTGGAACGGCGAACTGCGGGCTTCATGGCACTCTATAAGAACGCAATGCGGCGGCGATGTTCTGACCTTCCGACGCATCGAACCATGACCGGAGGTGCTCGAAGAGCGGACGCAAGTCCCGCCGATAGGCTTCGTCTTGCTCCGCGCCGGGATCGTGCGACCGGTGCTTTAGCGCGCGGAGGAGTTTGTTGGCGTGGACCACGTGTTCGGGAAGCCGGTGCACCAGCCGTTGTCTGCCGGGAGATTTCGGTTCGGTGGAGATGCCGAGCCGGGCATAGACCTGACGGAGGCTGAACTCGCGGAGAAACGTCACGCCGGTGACCTTGCGCGCGAGTTTCATGTAACGCTGGGCCGTGCGGATCGACCCCGCGAAATTGGCTTCCAGCCAGAGCAGCCAGGCACCCGGCCCCATTTTCCGACGCACCCGCTTCTTTTGGGTTAGAAGGAGGCGGCCGGCCTGCCACGCGGCGGTCAGAGCCGCGTGCAGTTGCTCGTTCGATGCGTGGCAGCACTGTATGGCTTCCTCGTGAAGGCGGTTGATTTCCGCGGCAGCGGAACCGCTTCGAGCGACGGCCGAGTTCATGACGCAAACCCCGTGGTTTCGCGGAAACTTTCCGCCAGTTGATGCACCGCCTGCCGGCAGCGCCCCGAGCTGTCGCCGATTTCCTCGAGCGTGGCTTCGTCAATCAGGTCGGGGCGGACGCAGTAGAGCGCGACCGTGGCACGCACGCCACGCTCATCGAGTGAAGAAGCCTCCGCCATCCAGATGAACAGGCGGCAGATGACTTCGAGCGCGAGGGCTCGCGCCTCTTTGCGAGGATCGAGCGGCTCCGCGAAGAACGAATCAGTGTTTTGATTTTTCATAGTGTTAACCTTTCGAGTCACACTACACCGGTTCGTGCGTCCTAAATAGATACAGCGTGCACGGGAAAGTTGAACGCATTTCGGCGGGCTGTCGCCGTTCCCAAAAATAAAGCGGCGGGTGCCGAAGCACCCGCCGCCGTTGTTCGTCCGAAGTTGCGCGACGATAGTTTTATGTGACGTCGATGCGTCGTTGTTTGAGCAGATACCCGCGCACTTCTTCGGGATCGAAACGGAGCAGCCGGCCGAGGTAGATATGCGGCAGGCCGGCGCGAAGGAGGTTGTGCACGTGCCGCACGGTGCACCGAAGATAAGCCGCCACCTCGTCGATGGTCCAAAGAATCCCCGCGGTGGCGGTCGGAGTCGGGAGCGGAGTGATGGTTTCCATACCCCCGCTCCCGCTGTCAACGCACGCTCATTTTAGGCCGCTTTGGCCGGTGCCTCGACCGGCACCAGCGCGGGCGCAGAGCCAAACCAAGCCGTCGCCTCGTCGGGGCCGACGAGTTCGCGGTAGTGCTGGAAAATAATCTCCGGGGAATTCCCGCACTCCAATGCGACACGCGCCGTGTCGTTTATCTGCGCCACGCGATAGCTGATGTAGGAATGCCGGAATCCATTGTCCCGAAGGGTGACCTCCGCCCCGGCGGTGGCGCGATTCAGAGCGGCGTGCGGATCGGCGTAGTCCGTGATCAGCCCCTTTTCCTTCCGGTAGGGCAGGAGCCACGCGCGCAAGGCATCGTGCAGCGGCACCAGCCGGCGTGCTTTCGTCCGGATTTTCGTCGAAGCCACCTCGACGAAAGCGCGTTCGAAGTTGATGGACTCCCAACTCAGCATTCCGAGTTCCTTCACCCGCGCGCCGGTGAACGCCGCGCAGGCGACCCACGGCAGCAGCTCCGGCAGGTTGGCTTGCACTGTCGGGAGGATTTTTTGCAATTCGGCCGGCGCATAGATTTCCACCTTTGTCGGCGGCACCTTGTAGGTCACCATGCCGTCGAATTCGGTGGGACGGTTTACGGGCAGGTAACTGCGAGCTTTGGCCCAATTGCCGAACGTGATGAGGATTTTGCGCACGTCATTTTTCGTGAGCGGCATCCATGGTTGGCCCGCAAGCCACTTGTCTAGCTCCGCGGTGCGGTATTGTGCCAGCGTCCGGCCCGGAAAGGCCTTCACGAGCCGGCCGAGCTGGCGCTTGATGTTCTGGATGTAATCGGCGTGCACGCCCATCGCGGTCCGACCTTCCGCGAACGCCGTGATCATTTCAGGCAGCGTCTTGGCGAGAGCGTCGGCGCGGTTGAATTCGAGGAAGAAATCCACCGCATCGAGTAGAGTGCGACCGCCGAGCTTGGCATGGGCCTGCGCGAAGGTTTCGGCGCAGACGTGCAGCGGGAGCCCGGTCGGCTCGATGTGCTTTTTGGCGATGACGTAGCTTTCCATGTCAGCCGTGGAAAGCTCCGCGGCGTCGTGGCCGTTCACTGCGAGCCGATTCAGCACGAGCTTCGCCTCGCGCCGTGCGACCGATAGTTTTCCGAACGTTTTCCGTTCGCGTTTGCCGCCCTCGTGAAACGAGAGCTGATAGGACCAACGGTCCCGATTGCGGACCGTGTAGATTTTGACTTCGTGTTCTCCGTTAGTGAGGATGATGGGCTGATTCATGACCTTTGGGTTGTTGTCAACCGCGTGTCATGCAGACCCGGAGGAGCGGCCTAACCGGTTGGCCTATCGCAGTCTCGCCTCATGTCAAAGATGAGCCACGAGCGCGACTGGCGCGTCAAGGGATTATGTCTCACCAGCGCAGCGAAGCAGCTGGCTAGCTGAAGGGCCCTCCGGCAGGCGGGTCTTGAATTGCTCCCCAGTGAACTTCGGGAAGGACGCCACTCACCGCCAACCTCAAACTCAAAGTCTACTTCTGTCACGCTCACAGCCCTTGGGAACGCGCCACCTGCGAAAGCCAGAACGACCGCCTCCGCCACTACCTCCCCCGTGGTCTCGATCTCTCCACGATCTCTTACCAAAAACTCCGTTCCATTCAGGATATGCTCAACGAACGCCCCCGCAAAATCCTCCACGACGCTTCCCCCGCTGAACGTTTCCATCAGCTCCTTGTATCAAACCCCCATTCGAATTGATCCTTGAATGCGCCCTCCGTTTTTTCCTCCGCCGCCAAAATTACACCGCACACCGCCATGAAGAATAGGAAGACTTTCATGCGACCACCGCTGCCAGAATCGCGGTGCCGGCACGAACAACAACGACAACATCGAGAGCACCTGATCTTCAACGCGCCGCATCGGTAACGAGACCAAGCCAAACACGTCAGGTCTTGACTCTTGACTGCCAAACTCGAACCGCTGCCCAAGATGGCCATCCTCAAGCCAAGGCCGCTCGCCTAGACCAAGCCAAACACGTCGAGGGCCGGAGAGGGTCATGTCTTGAATCCTGACTGGTTCAGACAGCGGATGCTTGAAAACGACGTTGCTTTTCAAGACGAGTTGCGCACTTTGGCCCGATGGTCTTTGAGTGGGATTCGGCCAAGGACGCTGCCAATCAGTCCAAACACGGATTGAGTTTCGCGCTGGCGGCCCGCGTCTTTGCCGACCCTCACCGAATCACCTTGGAGGACAACCGACAAAACTACGGCGAACCACGATTCAACACCACAGGAGACGTGGCCGGCGTAATCATTGTCACGGTCTGCCACACGCCTCGCACCGGAGTCACCCGGCTCATCTCCGCCCGCCCCGCCAGCCGCCTCGAAAGGAACCGCTACCATGCCCAAACTCATCCGCAAAACCCTCGCTGAAATCAGCGCCCGCCCCGTCTCGACGGCTGAGCAAGTCCGTTTGCGCGATCTCGCCCAGCGGCCCGATGCCGCCCTCGATCTCACCGACCCTACTGAAATTTCCGATGCGGATTTGCGCCGCGGCCACGCTCGGGTAATTCCGCACGGTGGCGCGCGTGAGGGTGCCGGACGCAAACCCTCGGGGCGCCGCCCCATCACGCTTCGCCTCAAGCCGGCCCTGCTCAGGACGCTTCGCGCGCAGGCCCGACGCGAGGGCAAGACGGTGTCGGAAATCGCCGAGAGCCGCCTGCTGAGCGCGTGACGAACTGAAAACTCGGTCCAACCCATGCCGATCCAGACGAACTTCGCGGTCGAGACGGCGTTCTTCCATGTGCCGATCCCGGCCACCGCGGCCCAGGTGCGCCGGCTGAATGCCATCTGGCGCCGCCAGCCGCCGCGCAATGGCCGGATCGTGGCCAAGCACACCACCCGAGGCCTGAAGCTCGTAATCGCCAAGCCGGTGGTGCTCATCGCCGTCGCCGACGCTTACTGGCGCGAGATTGGCCGCCTCATCAAGCGGACCGGCGAACCGTGGTGGGATATTTGCGCAATCGTCACCGACTCCAAACCGGTGATGAAGAAGCCGCACGCCCACGCGTTGTCACTCTACCGCATCACCGCAAAGGGCGAGATGCAGTTTCTCCACAGCGACACGCCCGAGGCTCTCTGGCCGGAACAATACCCTGCGGTTCGCAAGCGCGCTCGCTCGCCCAAGGCGCGAAGCAAGAAATGGCAATTTGCACCTGATCTCCTCGGCATTTTCGACGGCCCTCGCGACCTCTCGACACGGAAAGGCCTGAGCCGGCTAGCGGGCAGAAATCAGTAGTCTTGCAGGTCGGCCGAAGCGATTACCCGGGCGCCCTTGGCTGAAGGCACTTCCGCCAGCAAAGCCCGCGCTACTTTCTCCGCGGCGATCGCCCAATAGTTGCGCGGCAAAATCACCCGCAGAAAATTAAGGATCGGTGCCGCCAAGGTTTCTCCGCGGCGTGCAGGCTGACCCAATCGCTGGCGGTCGCCCAACAACAAGGACGGTCGGACCACGACCGTCGCGGCAGTTTCAAAGCGCAACACCGCGTCCTCCAACTCACCTTTCACGCGATTGTAGAAGACCGACGATTTCGCGTTGGCGCCCATAGCACTGACCAAGCCGATACGGCGGGCGCCGGCCTGAGTGGCAGCGCGGGCGACCGCGAGATTCGCATCGTAGTCGACCGCGCGGAAGGCCTCGCGGCTGCCGGCAACCTTGATGGTCGTGCCCAACGCCAGATACACTTCGTCCGCCGCCGGGAGCGGAGGCATCGCGCGCAGATCGACGACGTGCATCCGGATCTTTGTATGCGAAACCGTCACGGACCTCCGCCCGACGATATGCACCTCGGCCACCGTGGCATCGGCGAGCAGCCCCTCCAGCAGATGACCGCTCACGAGCCCGGTCGCCCCGGCCAAGACGAACCGTCGCGCGGCGGTATTCATGCGAGCGGAAGAGTTCATCCCGGGCGGCGTATTGACCAGAACAGAACAGGTCATGACCAGAACGAAGGCGTCATGGGCTGACTCTCTCAGCCAAGGGTTTTGGAAATGGAATCAAGCAGTTGGCCGCAAAAAGGCGCAGAAGGCGCAAGAAACGGAACGCCGACGAGTCCGGATTTTTTGCGACTCTTGCGCTTCTTTGCGGCTAAGCTTTGCCGGGTTTGGAATCGATCGAACTCGGAGCGGCGTCAGCAAGACTGACGCGCTACACCGATCCGTAGAACCCGAACGGCCTGGGCGTGCCTCGATTTCGTGGACAGAGACATCCGCGTTGACGGGTAGCTGTTGGGTCGCTTCCGAGGACAGGAGCCGAAGAGCTTGCCGCAGGAAGCGACCCAACAGCGGAGGACACGGAGTCGGCCGGTTCAGGCGACGGAAGGAAAAATATGAACCAGAAAGACCGGAATGGATCCGGGGCAACGCCCCGGCGCAAGTTCGACGAAACGTATAAACACCAGCCTGCTTTGCGGGTCGGCACGGCGGCAGGCCTTGGGGTTTGGGTTCGGTGGTCCGATTTCGATCGCTAGGCTCCTGCGCGGTCCAACGCCGCTTTGATCGCGTTGAGGTAGCTGGGATGCCAGAGCTCGTGCTCGGCGCCGGGGACGACGGTGAAGCTGGGCTGGCGATAGAAGTCGCGCACGGCGATCGCGCGGCGGTGCATCTGCTCGTCTTCCAACGCGCCCACGAGCACCTCGGCCGGCGTGTGCGCGTTACCGGCGCGGTAGGAGATCATCCAACGCTGCGGCTCGTCGTCATCTTCCAAAAAGAACGGCGAGATCGAGCCGAGAATCAGGTGTCGGGCGCGCAACGCCCCCAGGTGCGCGTAGACCGCGCCGAGGGAAAAACCCATCACGACCTTGCCCGCGGTCTGGGCGTCGACTTGGCGGAAGAGCTCGGTCGAGTCGAAGTTCGGCTGGCGACCCGTCCAGTCGAGGCGGACAAATTCCGCCTCCCAGCCCGAAGCCTGCACGAAATCGACAAACGGTTTGAAGCGGCTCTCGGCGCCCGGCATTGGCGGCACAATGGTCAGCAACGGCATCGGGCGCGCAGGTTGGCGGGGTGGATAGGGAGCGGCAAGGGGATGATCCAGGACCGAGGGAGACAGACGAGATCATGTCTGACCTCTTGAACGATCCGTCGAGGTCCCAGCGATCAGGCCGCGGCTTCTCACAATCTCGGTGCAGGCCCTGAGTCATCAAACCGCGGAGTTGAAAACCGGCCGCAGGCTTGCACACTCCGACCATGCCCGCCGCCACGCTCCTGCCTTCGCGTCCTTCGCTTCGCCGCACCGCGACCAAGAAGACCACTGCCCGCGCGAAGAAGCCGTTCAAGTTTGAGCTGACCGCCGAGGACATCGCCCTCGACAACGCCATCAGCGCCGCCGCTGCCCGTAGTCTGGCTGCCCGTCGGCCGTGAGCCAGTTGCGCCAGTGGGACACCGTCTTGGTGCCCTATCCCACTCCGACCAATCCCCACTACCTCGTCTTGCTTTCGCCCGACCAGCTCGCGGGCAACACCGATTTCCGCAATTTGAACGGCCTCGTGTGCAGCACGCTGCGGCCGCCGGACCGGCCCCTGCGGTCACATGAGGTGTTTCTCGATTCCGCCGACGGCTTCGAACACAAGACGGTTTGCCGCTGCCATCTCGTGATCGAGTTTGCCCGCGACGATATCCTGAAACGCCACACCCGCGTTTCCACGGCGCGCCAACTCGCGATCAAGCGCAAGCTGCGGGAGATTTTCGGGCTGTAGAATCCAGTTCCCGATGCCGATCCAAACCAATCTCGCGATCGAGACGGCTTTCTTCCACGTGCCGATCCCAGCCACGGCCGCGCAGGTGCGCCGACTCAATGCACTCTGGCAGCGCCAGCCTCCGCGCAATGGTCGGATCGTGGCCGAGCACACCACCCGAGGCCTGATGCTGACGATCGCCGAGCCGGTGGTGCTCATCGCGGTCGCCGAGGAATACTGGCGCGCACTTGGCCGGCTCATCGCTCGTGCCGGTGAACCGTGGTGGGATTTTTGCGCCATCGTCACCGACTCCACGCCGGTGCGAAAGAAACCGCATGCCCATGCCCTTTCGCTCTACCGCTTCACGGCCAAGGGCGAGATGCAGTATCTCCACAGCGACACACCCGAAGCGCTCTGGCCGGAACAATACCCTGTGATGCGCAAACGCGCTCGTTCCGCTCGCGGAATGAACCAAGGGGCCAAGGCCGCGCTGGCCCAGGCGGGACGCAAGACCCTGCGCACAGATTGACCGGATGAAGTCCGTCGCCATCGATCTAGACCTCATCAAAAAATTCACCGTGGTCGCGGCCAGCGCACCCATGTCAAAAATCTAGACGTGTTCCCGTCCTGCTACCCCTCTCGCTACCCCATGACCCCGTCCCGCTACCCCAGGCCAGTGGCCACTACACGCATGCACCCCAAGGCTAACGGCCTATTGAGACGCGCCTTGGTTCTCACACTCTGCGCCGGCCTGTTGGGCCCGCTCGCGGCTCAGGAAATGATGACTGTGACGATCGCCGGGAAAACGGGCGTGGTCGGGGCAACCAACGGCGCGGCATCAGACGCCCGCTTCAATTCGCCGACCGGAATCGCCGTCGACGCCAGCGGCAACGTGTTCGTGGCCGACACCAACAACGCAGTGATTCGAAAGATTTCACCGGACGGAATGGTCACAACCTTTGCCGGAACGGCGGGGTTTTCCGGCCACGCCGACGGCACCGGTCCGGCCGCGCGCTTCCTGAGTCCCCAGGCACTCGCGATTGACCGGCAAGGGAATCTCTACGTCGGCGACTACGACTCCATGATTCGCAAGATCACCCCCGCCGGCGTCGTCACCACGCTCGCGGGTGCGTTCGGCCAATTCGGCACCGTTGACGGCCTGGGAGCCAACGCCCGCCTTCGCGCGCCGCGCGGAATCGTCGTGGACGACGCCGGAACGATCTACGTCGCGGACACCTCGAGCTATGCAATCCGCAAGATCACGCCTGCCGGCCTGGTCACCACGCTGGCCGGCGCGCCCCACTCCAACGGCAGCCTCGGAGAACCCCTCGATGGCACCGGCACGAACGCACGATTCGGCAGCCCAACCGGGATCGTCCTCGACAAGGCTGGCAACCTCATCGTTTCAGATGCCGGCTGGCGGTTGATTCGAAAAGTGACGCCCGCGGGAATAGTCACGACTCTGGCTGGCAATCGCAACGGAGGCGGCATCATTGATGGCATCGGCTCGAGCGCCTATTTCGGATACCCTCAGGGCATGGCCATCGCTCCGTCGGGCGACATTTATCTCATCGAGAGGGAAATGCAGGTGATTCGAAGGATCACCCCGGCCGGCGCGGTGACCACGATCATCGGCCAACCCGGGCTAAGCGGCGCAACCGACGGCCCGGACCGTGACGCCCGGTTCAACTGGCCCGATGGCATCGCCATCGATGCGGCCGGCCGGTTTTTTATCGCCGACACGCGCAATTACACCATCCGCCAGCGGCTGCCGGTATATGCGCCGACATTTTCCGTCGTGCCGCGCCCGGCAACCGTGGTGGCCGGCGCCAGCGCGATCCTGACCGCACAAGCCACGGGCACGCCCACCCCGACCTATCAGTGGCAGAAAAACGGTGTGGACATTCCTGGCGCCACGTCCGGCACCCTGACGATCGCCAGCGCGCGCGGCGAAGATGCGGGCGCGTATGGTGTGACCGCCACGAACATCGCCGGCTCGAACCGAAGCGTTCCCGTGTCGCTGGCGATCGCCTTGCCACCTTCCATCGCGTTGCAACCGCTCAGTCGGTCCATCGTGGACGGTCAGTCTGCGACGCTCTCGGTCACGGCCATCAGTTCCACCGCCCTCTCCTATCGTTGGCAGCGAAATGGCGTGGATCTGCCGGGTGCCACCGGCGCGACCCTGACGTTGTCCGACGTCATTCCCGACACGGCCGGCATCTACACCGTGGTCGTCAGCAACGCGGCGGGCAGCATCACTGCTCCGCCCGCCACCATCACCGTTCTCTCGAGCAGGTTCGCCAATCTCTCGGTGCGCACGACCGCCGGAAACGACGCGTCCGCCTTGATCGTCGGATTTGTCGTCGCCGGGGCAGAAAAACCGCTGCTGATTCGCGGCATCGGAGCCGCCCTCGCGCAATTCGGCGTGGCCGGCGCCCTGCAGGATCCCAAGATATCCCTCTACCAAGGCCCGGTCGTGGTCGACTCAAACGATGATTGGGGCCGGAGCGCCAACGCCCCCCAGATCGCTGCGGCGGCAATCCGCCTCGGCGCATTTGACCTTCCGGGATCAAGCGTCGATGCCGCGCTGCTTCGGACCGTCGGCGCCGGGGCTTTGACTGTCTGGGTGACGCCTTCCAACGGCAACGCGGGAATCGCGCTGGCTGAAGTCTATGATGCCAACATCACCGGCAACAGCCGGCTCGTGAACATGTCCGCCCGCGCACCCGTCGACTCCCACAATCCGTTGATCGCCGGCTTCGTGATCGCAGGCAACGTGAGGAAGCGCCTGCTGGTGCGCGCCATCGGGCCCGGGCTCATTGGTTTCGGTGTCAGCAATGCGTTGCTCGATCCGCGATTGAACATCTTCCAGAACAACATCGCCATCATCGCGGGAAACAACGACTGGAACGACGATCCCGTCTTGCAAGCGGCGGGGCTTCAAGTTGGCGCGTTCCCACTCTCGTCCGGCTCGAAGGATGCCGCCCTGATCCTGAGCCTCGACCCCGGCGCCTACAGCGCCCAAGTGACGGGCACCGACAACACCTCCGGCACTGCCTTGGTCGAGGTATACGAACTTCCCCAGAGCTGAGTTCGCAGGCTTGCAACCAAGCCGGCGCCGAAACGGTCGGTCACAGCAGCCGTTCTGAGCCGAGCAGCCGGTGAGGGTCATGTCTTGACTCAGACAGTTGGCGAAGCGCGCGGCGCAGCCGGACGAAGTCAGGCCGAAACGATTGTGGTCACCTGAACCACGGCGCGCGTTTCGTGAAGACGACGTGAGTGGCGTGGGCCGAGGGCACGTGCTCGGTGCGCTGGTAGCCGAGCTGGGGCAGATCAAGACCTGCGAACAACTTTTCTCCCTGGCCAAGGAGCACGGGCGAGATCGCCAGATGCAGCTCGTCGATCAACCCGGCTTGCAGGTATTGGCGAACCGTCGCGACGCCGCCACCGAGGCGCACATCCCTCCCCTGCGCGGCCTCGCGCGCGCGAGTCAGCGCCACGTGGATGCCATCGGTCACGAAGTGAAACGTGGTGCCGCCCGCCATCACGAGCGGGGCGCGCGCATGGTGCGTGAGCACAAACACCGGCACGTGGTAGGGAGGAGTGTCGCCCCACCAGCCTTTCCACTGGTCGTCGGGCCACGCGCCGCGGATCGGGCCAAACATGTTGCGGCCGAGAATCCACGCGCCGAGGCCAGCCATGCCGCGCACCGCGAAATCATCGTCGATACCCGTCGTGCCCTCCTTGCCCCCGCCGTGCATGGTTTGAAACGTGCGCGTCGGGAAAAACCATTCCGGCAGCGCCGTGCCGCCCACGCCGAGCGGATTCGAGCGATCCTGCCGCGGGCCGGCGCCGTAGCCGTCGAGGGAGACGCTGAAGCAGTTGACGCGAAGTCTGGACCGTGAGGCTGGGGTGCTCATGGGATCGAAGAAAAGTAACCGGATAATTGGGGAGGCTGACAATCCTGCAACGGATGGCCGAACGTGATGAAGAAGCGGCCGGAGAACCAAGCCAAAGGAGAGGGACCAAGACGGCACCTCTGGACTCTGAACTGCTTCCGCCGCCTCCCGATTACGGCGCCGCGGCGAGCGAAATGCACACGAGCTGAGAATCGTTGCGCGCAAACAGGCTGCGATGGGCGTAGGCCGGATGCGACCACGCAATCGGATGCGGGCGGTTGCGCAGCGGCGTCTCGGGCGTGATAAAGTGCGCGCTGCTGATGCGCTCAAACCCGGCCGGCGTCAGCTTCGCGATCACGATTTCGCCTTTCTCCGTGGTAATCCAGGTGCGGTCCCCGTGTTGCACGAAATACGCCGTGGCCCAGCGGCCATTGGCGAGCAGCGTCGTATCCTCCCAAACGCGGTCGCCGTTCGTGAGATTAAGGCAGCGCATTTCGCCGTAGCTATCAATCCCGTAGACGTAGCCGTCGCGCACGAAAGGGGTCATGATGATGCTGTGCAGGGCGTCGGTCCTGCGCTCGTTCACGCCCTTCCGCTGCCAGAGCTGCGTGGGCGGCGATCGGTCACGCGGCAGTTCGTAGAGCCGCGCACCGTCGTAAAAGGCGGAGAGAAAAAGCTTCGTCCCCGACTCGTCGAGCACGGGATCGCCGACATTGAGGATCATGTTGGCCGGCTTGTAAGGCTCCTTCCACCACACTTTGCCGGTGGCGGGGTCGAGGGCGGCGATCCAAAAGGCGGTCCACGCGAGCACAACCTCGCGCTCACCGAGACGGACCAGACGCAGCGCGGAATAGGAAGGCTGTCCGTCGAGCGCGCGCCAACGCTCGCGGCCGGTCTTCACGTCGAGCGCGACGACGCACGCGTCGGGCGGCCCGCCGACCTGGAAGATCACGAGGTCGTCCACGACAAGCGGCGCGCCAGACAGGGCCCAGACATTTAGCTTCGCTCCGTATTCGGTCGCTAGATCGCGCGCCCAGAGCACCTTGCCCGTTGCGGCGTCAAGGGCGTGCGCGTGCCCCATCGCACCGTAGGCGAAAGCCCGCCCGTCGACGACCGTCACGGCGGCCCGAGGACCAAGCGCATAGTCGATGTCGCGATAAATGCAGGCGTAGGTGTGGGTCCAAAGCGGCCGGCCGGTGACTCGATCAAAGCACAACACACGCTCCTGTTGTTCGGGCGCGTTGACGCGATCCGTCAGGAAAACGCGATCCCCGGCGACAGTCGGCCCGCTGTAGCCGGGGCCGACGGCGGCGGTCCAGACGGGTTGCAATCGCGGGCCAGAAAATTTTTCGACGATCCCCGTCTCGCGCCAGACGCCATCGCGTTGCGGCCCACGCCACTGCGGCCAATCGTCGGCCGACAGCGATTGCATGCCGCCAACCAAGAGCGCGGCGAAAGTAGCGAGTCGGATCAAGGGATAGAATCGGGGCATCGCGTCGAAGGGAGGCCCCGCGTTGTGGGCCCGGGAAAAACGCGACGCAAGCTTGTTGCCGCACGCGCGGCACCTATGCACGTTTGTTCACTGAGCCGCAGGCCGCACGCTAGACACATGCCAAAACCCTCCCCTCCCTCGACGAATTTCTCGCCGCCCTCCCCGCCGAGGGGCGCAACCCAATGACGGCCGAACGAAGGCGGAAGGGGTTATGCCCCCGCGTGCCGAATACCGCTCCGGCTCCGCGCGACTAACGCTCTCCGGTAATCTTCCGGAGCTGGGTGAAGAACGCCTGTTTGCGCGGTGCGCTGATGCTCCATTCAACCGGGACGCTTTGGCATCCTTCGGCGAACGGCTCGCCGGCGCGACGGAAGTCGAAGAAGCCCCACTAGACATGCGCCCCCGTGGCGGCGACGAAATTGTTGTCCGGCTGGTCGAAATCGCAGTGGTCGTCCTCATAATCACGACCGGCATCGGCCGGAAGTCCGGCCGCACGCAGGTGGTAGTGATCATTGATCGGATACGGGCGGGCGTGGTGCCCCCCCCTTTTTTGAAATTATTACCGTGGATCAACACCAGGCCGGACGCTCAAAGCCGGAGAATAAGCCGGCTATACCAGTCGACGCCTACGGCGAAGTCTCGGCCGCGACTTTTTTCGGAGGGCGGACAAAGTGAACGACGACGGCGAGGGCCACGAAGGCCGCGACGGCGCCGACGCCGATCCACTGGGTCTTACTCCAGATGGCCCAACCCGCGCCAAATCCGGCCAATAATAGTGTCGCGAGCATCAAGAGGTTGACGAGCGTGCGTTTCCCGCCGCGCAAAATCTCCCCACCCATCAAGGAGCGATTGTTCATCATCAGGAAGAAAGTGAAGTAAGCGATCGGGAGCAAAGTCATGCCGAAGACACTCGTGGGCACGGCGAGCCAGAATTGCGTTTTACCCGAATAAATGAACGGCCCGAGCACGCCGATGCCCGCCAACAAGCAACCCAGTCGATGAGGCCAGCCATGTTGCGGGAGTCCGAAAACTTCCGTCACCGTGAATCCGCTGATCAACATCAGCATGACAATGGTGGAGAGCGCCATGGCGAGCACCCCAATGCCGAAGACGTAATGAGCCACCGTCTTGCCGGTCAGTCTTTCGAGCGCTGAGGCGAGGTTAAACGCGTCCCGCCGGAGGAGCATCGCGGCCATCTGCTTGTCGCCCTCGGGCAGGGCCGCGAGGGAAGCCCTCTGGCCTTCGGGGGACAATTGATTGAAGGATCCGAGGCCAATTTCAGCCTTTAGCCGGCCCGTGAGCAGCGTGTTGTATTGCCCGATCATGACGGCAGGGGCCCGCCCATCGATGACGCCAGGTTGAGGTTTCACGTGGAACTGCGAAGCGGCGGCGATCACCACGCAGCTGGTGGCCAAAACAAAGGGGATCAGTAGTCCGGTGCTGAGATCGAAGATGGCGAGGCCGCGCGATTCTTTATCCCAACCTTTTTTCAACAGGGAGTAGGGCAGCAGGAAAGTCATGTTGATGCCGACGGCCGTGGCGGCGGCGGTGATCATGATGTCGCGTTGGTCGGCGACAATCAGGGCACTCCAGTGGCCGGCATAATTGCCGGTAGCGGCCAAGGCGGCGTTGAAGGTGGCTGCCGGTTGGCTCAACAGGCTGAGGTCAGGAACAAAACCCGCCATCACTTCGCTCCACGCCAGACCTTCGGTGCTGGTGGCGATTTTGAAGACGACCCCGAAGAAACAGATCACGACGACGGCGACCAGGAGCTTCAAGATGAGTTCGAAGATTTTAACGCCTCGGTGTCCGCTGTCGTAGAGCCAGATGATCGCAATTGAGACGGTTAGCAGCAGCAGGCAGACGGCTACTTTTGATCCCGTCGCCCCCATCGTCTCCGGTAAACTGGGGGCCAAATTCTGGAGGATCGCCGCGGTCGCGAGCGAGAATTGGGGCATGCACCAGACGATGTTCGCCACCAGCGTGGCGATCGCCCAACCCCACGCTAGCACGGGATTGATGTGGTCTTTGATCGCATGAAAGGGGCGTTTGCCCGTCGAAAGCGTCACGTAGGTGATCGCACTGAGCATAATCACGCCCATGGCCATCGCGAGGACCTGCAACCATAGCAGGCTATAGCCACCGATGACACCGAGGTAGAGGCTGCCGGCGAGCGAGCCACCACCCAAAGTAATAGCCCCTTGCAGCCAGCCGGGACCAGAGCATTTGAGGTAAGCGACCGCCGTGGCGAGTCCGCCTTTGGCGCGAGCTTCCCGTAATAATTGTTTTTCCGCGGCGACCTGTTCAGGACTGGATTGCATGGGGAGGGACTAAGAAGACTTGGAGGGATTATCGTGCTTTGCTTGGACCGTCAGCTCGGCTGCGGTGCCATAGCGTCGCTTGGGAAACGATGAGGGGGGAAGCTTTTTGATCAAGGGACCTCTGAAAACGGATCGTTATTGCCGAGCGACGGGCTCTTGACGGAAGGCGGAGCGGCGGAGAGCCCACACGTCCATGAGAGCAAACACGCCAGATCTATGACCCTTGATCTGCGACCGCCGCGCGGCTGCGGTCGGTCCATCCAACAGATCTAATTCATCGGACCCAGGCCAATGAAGAAAATGAGCAGCCAACCAGACACCTTCCTTTTGCTCTCGGCTTCCCACGAGGAGCGCAGCCATAGTGTCGGGGTAAAATTTATGTGTGCCAAAAAAAAGCAGAAGGTGAAACGTGTCCGCGGAGCCTCAGTGCTGGCGCGAAATCCCCACATCAAGACGGGCGGCGGCGGCTCCTTGGACGTCAATAAACGAGCCGGCCGGGCGAAAGTCGCAGCCGCCAAGTTGATCAAAAAGCAACTGGATGCGTTGTCTGATTAGAGCATCCAAGGCCAAGTCGAAGAGAGCACGTCATGAGGGCCTGCTCGCCAAAGGCTGATGCTCAAGCCCCGCTTCGGGACCGCGCCGCAGTGTGATTATGCACTGTGAGCAAAGGGAGTTTCCGGGAACCACGCGGTAGCGCACCGGTGAGGGCGATTTGGTTCGCACGGTGCGATGAAGCCGCGCCTTCCGCTCCACGTCATGGTTTCTCGCCTCGTTTTTCGCGGCCTCTGCATGGGGCTGGTGGCCGATGAACCTCGCTATCGCGTTTGCGTGCGGCTAGGTTGGCGGTCGCCCTCGGAGAAACGAATATTCCGATGGTGAGCAACCTCAACGAAAGAACATCCTATGGGCGACCGATCACCGAAATCGAATCAGAAGAACGCATCGCAGAAAAAGTCGAAGTCCGACGGTGCGACGCAAAATAAGAACGCCCTCATCGCGGCGAAGCAGGCGACCAAGACGAAACTCGCCGCGAAGAAGAAGTGAGAAGCCCGCGAGCCCGCCGGACGGGGCTCGCGCCTTGACCCTCCACTGAGGGCTCACGCGGTGACGCGGAACGCGCGGCGTCAACCCGCCACCGCCACAGGGAAAATTCCCCGGCGTTTCGCGATCACGGCCGTTGTGGCAGCCGGTCGCTCCGCCGGCATCTGGCGGACATGGCGGCGGTCGCCGTGGAGCGCGCGGTTGCAGTTTGCTTCCGCCCACAACCCGGTCACTCCGGCGGGAGACGAAGGCTTTTTCTCAAGTGGCCTTTCGTTGCAACTGGCCACTGCATGAGGCCGACACGCCTCAATGCCTAACCTCGATCCCACGCCTCCGTCAGGGAGCGCACCTGCGCCACCCGCCCTGAGCCCGTCGAACGCGCACCGTCGTCGTCCGCGGTATTCAGGCAAAAATCCGCGGCGCTTTGAGGACAAATACAAGGAGCTGAATCCCGCGCGCTACGGCGCTGATGTCGCCAAGGTGCTGGCCGCGGGCAAAACTCCCGCGGGCAGTCACCGGCCCATCATGGTCAGCGAGATTCTCGCGACACTCGCGCTGCAACCCGGCGAACACGCGGTCGATTGCACGCTCGGTTTCGGCGGGCACGCGCGGGAACTGCTCGCGCACCTCACCCCGGGCGGCCGGCTCATCGGGCTGGATGTCGATCCGGTGGAACAGCCCAAAACCACCGCCCGGCTCCGCGCGGCCGGTTGGGGGGAAGAGGTCTTCACCGCGGTCCGCTCCAACTTCGCGGGCCTGCCCAAGGTGCTGGGCGATCTCGGACTCGGCGGCGTCGATGCCGTCCTCGCCGACCTCGGTGTTTCGTCGATGCAACTCGACGATCCCGCGCGCGGTTTCACGTTCAAGACCGACAGCCCGCTGGATCTGCGCATGAATCCATCCCGGCCTCCGTCCGCGGCGGACTGGCTCGCCCGAGTCTCGGCGGCGGCGCTAGCGGCCGCCTTGACGGAAAACTCAGACGAGCCCCAAGCCGAGCTGTTGGCGCGTGAACTTACGAGCCGACGAGAGCGGATGCCTTTCACCCGCACGCTGCAGCTCGCGGCTTCGGTCCGGACGATTCTCCATGAGCACAATCCCCGCCGCGACCCGGCCACCGACGACGACTGCGTGCGCCGCGTGTTTCAGGCGCTCCGCATCGCGGTGAACGACGAGTTCGGCGCGCTCGATTCGTTTTTACGCCACCTGCCCTCCTGCCTGAAACCGCGAGGCCGCGTGGCGATTCTGACCTTTCATTCCGGCGAAGATCGGCGCGTGAAACACGCCTTTCGCGAAGGCCTGCGGGCGGGCCTCTATGCTGCGACCAATGAGGAGATCGTCCGCGCCGGGGCGGAGGAGCGACGGGCCAACCCGCGCAGTTCCTCGGCCAAACTCCGGTGGGCCGTGCGGGCGTAAATCGATCCGGACGCTTCATCGGAACGGTCATCGCCTGGGAATTCGCGGGGGCTTCGAGTGTTGAAAGGCAGCCCGGTTCGGATGGCGCTTTTTCGAGCGCCCAACAAAAAGCAGCTGGCAGATGCCTTTTTGATCTTGGCGCGCAGCCGGTCCGGCAGGCCGAGGAGCAGGGGGAAGAGCTGCCGGGAGTCGTGGCGGTTGGCTGGGGTGATGGCGGTAAAGAGCGGCGCTCTCCCCCAGCCTGTCGTCCACGAGGGGCATGGCCATCCGCAGGGCTGATCGTATTTCCGCCCCCTTGCACCGCTCTTTTTGTTAACGCTCTAAATCTTCGGCACGCGAATCGTGCTGATCATCGCACTGCCGCTCAGGGCGTAGACGATCGCCAGCGGATGCAGGACAACACTACCGATGCTCCAGCTCCCGAGCCACATGTCGGGTCCCAATCGGCCTTGCGCATGGAGCAGTGCCAATAATGCAACGATCGCTACACTCGAAGGGATCGGCGTGCCCTCGAAATACTTCACCTTACCGCTCGTCTCGTCCGTGAGCGCATCGGCCGTGACATTGAAACGAGCAAGCCGACTGATGCCGCAGGCCACGAAATAGAGCAGAATCGCCACATCCCCGGCTCCCCGCAACCCAACCGCGAAGCCGAGTGCCGCCGGGGCCAGCCCGAAAGAAATAACGTCCGCCAGCGAATCCAGGTCGGCGCCGAGGCTCGACGATTGGTGCCGCCACCGCGCCACGCGGCCATCGGCAAAGTCGAGCACCAGGGCCAGCGGCAGGAGCGCCATCGCCATCCAAAGCCAAAAGGCGTCGCCACCGACAAGATACTGCATGGCCGCAAACACCGAGCCGCTCCCGCAGAAGCCGTTGCCCAGTGTAAGGAAATCTGCGGGCACGAACGTGCGAATCATCGAAAAACGGCGCGGCCGGGGAGCCAGAGGCTGGGTGGGAGGCATAAGATTTTCTCGGGGGCTCGGAGCCTGCTCGCTCGCGAATCAATGGGAGTTCAGGGTGCGCTCGGGTTCACTTGGAGCCGGGCGATCTCGTCCTCCCCGAGCGGGGCGACGCGCTTAACCCTAAGGCTTTCGGCAAATTCCCGGGCAAAGTCGCGTTTGTAGCGCCAGGTGATTAACGCGATAAACGTCATCGCGAGGAGCGCGCCGAGCGAGGCCAAGGCCATGTCTTTTTGCGCATCCCAGACGTCACCCTGCGAGCCGAGATAGTCATTGCTGGCCGTGCTGCCGACGACGGCGGCCGTGGCCCATTCCAGTAGCTCGTAAAACGCCGAGGTGCTCATGGTGAAGTCGAGCGGCAGGAAATAACCCCAGAATCCGCGGACATCGGCGACGCGCAGGAAGATTTCACGGATGGGATAAGCGATCAGCAGGCCGTAGCAAAAATGGACGAGCCGGTCGAAGTGATTGCGCTCAAAACCAAGTTGAGAGCTGAGGGTCACGCCGGTGAGCGATTGCCACCAGTCATCGTAGGGCACCTTGGAGTAAGTCCAATGCGCCCCGGTCTCGTGCAGGCAATAAAACAAAAAAATCAATGTGTAGCTGATTCGAGAGAGCGGCATCGCCCGATAAGTAAGCCCAAGGAAGAGCACGCCAATCGCCACCGGGGCATTCTCGAGCAGCCAGGTGGGGTAGTCGTGGGCACCGATCGCGGATCGCAAGATGACGAGGGCCAGGAGTCCCGCCAGAATAACGGCATAGCGACCACGCGGAATCGCACGGAGCGCCACCACCAGAGCATTGATCCGTTTTCGTGTCCGCATGAGGCGCCGCGAGTTTTCGCGCCCGGGTTGCTCCCGGGCAGTTTTCGAAGACCGGCGATTCAGGCGGGTGAGCGGCATAGCGATGGAGCGCTTCGGGGAACGAGCTGTTCAGGGCGATAGCGCCCCTGACATTGACCGAGAAACCTGATCAAAGTCCCCGCGGTGCAACAGCAATCTTCACAACCACCGCCCGGCTTGCATCCACCCCCAAGAAGCATGCCCGTAAGGAAGAGGAGGGCGGCTCGTCAGCGGATCGCCCCGTCATTTCTGGAGCTGAGGTAGATCGTGCAGCCAGCCGCGGGTCGGGTGGGGTCGCATTTCGCCCGACAGTGGGCGCAGCGTTCCGCGCCGCCTGCGCATTTACGGCCCACGCTTCGTGAAAAACGACGTGCGCGGCGCTGGCCGAGGGCAAGTGCTCGGTGCGTTGATAGCCGAGGTTGGGCAGGTCGAGACCGGCGAACAGGTTTTCCCCTTGGCCAAGGAAGACGGGCGAAACGGCCAGATGCAGCTCATCGATCAAGCCGGCTCCAGGTATTGGCGAACGGTCGCGACGCCACCGCCCAGGCGCACGTCCTTGCCCTGGGCGGCCTCGCGCGCGCGGCTCAGCGCCGCGTGGATGCCGTCGGTCACAAAGTGAAACGTGGTGCCACCCGCCATCACGATCGGGTCGCGCGGATAGTGCGTGAGGACAAACACGGGCACGTGGTAGGGCGGAGTGTCGCCCCACCACCCTTTCCACTGCATGGAGGTGGGCCGACAATGCACTGCACACAGTCCGGACTTTCGTTGAAACAGACCAAACGACGGTGCCGTGTTCCGCTACGGACGGTGGGCTATTACCCCATGGAGCCAGCGCCGCAATCGGAGTATCGTCATGCCGTAAACTGCAATCCCTCCATCCCACCCTCCATGAAACCAAGCACACGCAACTCAGCCGCCGGCACCGCCAACATCGTCAAAGGTGACGCCAAGCAACTTGCCGGAAAAGTCCTGGGCAAAAAAACTCTTCAAGCGCGCGGCAAGGCGCAGGAAATGGTCGGCAAGATGCAAAAAGAAGTCGGCAAACGCCAAAAGCGCGAAGGGAACTGAAAGGTTGGGCCCGCGTAGGCGTCGAGCGCGGAGCGATCGAACGCGACCAGCAATTCGTGGGTGGCCGTGAGCGTCGAGCGGCCACCCGGTTCGGGATGGCGCTTGCTCACGTAGCGGCGCGGCGCCGCGTCAGAAAACATGATGCGCGGCAGTCGTCTCAGACTGAGGTGGGCGGGCAACATCGCCCACGTCGCATCGATCAGAAACAGCACGAGCCGCCTGCACGCACGTCGGCGGCGTGGAGTTCGCCCTTCCAGAGACCGCGTGCAGAGCGACTCTGATAGGCCACCCCGAGCGAGGCTCACTGCCAGTAGCCGCGCACGTAAACGTAGCCGCCGCGCGCGGCCGGCTGCCATGACGGACCGACATAGGTGCGCATGCCAGCCGGTGGAATCTCCCACCGCCCCGGCTGCCACTGATAGCCGTTGCCCACGTAATCGTAGTGGCCGCGGATCCACACGGCTTGCTGCGCGGGTTGCGGCGGAACGGTCTCATAGGGCTCTGGTCCGGGCAGCGGAGGCACGGTTCGGACCGCATAGCCCGTATCAGGTGTCGCACGGTTATCGACTTGGTGACCGATGGCAGCGCCGGCAAGCCCGCCGGCCACGGCGCCGATCGCGGCGCCTTTTTCAGTATTACCGTGCTCGGAGTTGTTGCCAATAATCCCGCCGATCACGGCGCCGGCCACTGCACCCGCGACGGCACCGCGCGCAGTGTTGTTTGGGTTCGGGTTTTGCGAGTAAACGGGCGAGGGCGGCGGCGGCGGGGGACTGCTGCTGGCACAGCCGGAGCCGAGTGTCGCGATGAGGCCAGCGGCCAAAGCGGTCATGGTGATGGAGGCTTTCATGTATATCCGAAATGGATTGAGCGCAGCGGCTGCGGGTTCCCCGTGACCCTCGATCAGATGGGTGGGTTTTAACCCCATGCCACGCGCAGGTGCCTCGCGAGCGGGTGAACCCGTCACGAACACTTCAGACCTGCACCCACGAATGGCCGAGTGCGGATAGTTTTCTCCTGACCGCTGAAAAGCAGGCGTTGCGGACTGAGGACGCGACGGGCGGAAACCTCAACCTCACCACCGAGCACGCTGACTCAACCCGCCACCGACACGGGAAAAATTCTGCGGCGTTTCGTGAGGGTGGGCGCGGGACTGATGGGACGTTCAGCCGGAATCCGGCGAACGTGACGGCGGTCGCCGTGGAGCGCGTTTTCCGCGGTGCAGCGGATTTGGAAATCCTGCATGCGCTGAAACAAGCCGAGCAGTTGCTCCGGCCGCGCGTAGGTGTCGAGTCCAGCGCGATCGAGGGCGACCAGCAATTCGTGGGTGGCCTCAAGCGTCGAGAGGCAGCCTGGCTCCGGCTGGCGTTTGATCACATAGCGGCTCGGCGCCGCGCCGGAAAACATGACGCGCGGCAGGCGCTGCAGACTGAGGCTCGTGCGCAACATCGGCCGGACCAGCCGCCACGTCGCGTCGAGCAGAAAGACGACGAGCCGGCGCGAGGTGAGCTGAGCTTGGAGGGTTGAGAGCCGCGGGTCGTCCGGCCCGGCCGTCGAGAGATCCAGCGCGTCGCTGCCCGGATAAAGCAGCACAGGAAAATTATCCGGATCGTTGATGAGGGCCTGCACGGCCTCGTGATCGTCGAAACCGATGCCGAGGTGCAGCTCGCTGTTGCGCAGGCAGAGGTGGGTGAGCCGACCGGTGTTGGCCTTCACCCGCTTGTGCTCATACGGGTGCATGAGAAGGACGAACTTCGTGCGCGTCGGCATGGGCGTGATCGAGCCGCACCAGCAATGGCGGGCCGGCCAGTAGCAACGGTAGCACATCATGCGACTCATGCGCGCACACGATTGCGTCCGGCACGCCGCGTGACCAGAGGCAAAAACACAGCAAGCACGCCCAACACCCCGTGGCCAAACGCAGCTTCGCGCCCAAGCCTGATCCCGTGAACGCCACCCTGCTGAGGTTGATCGCCAAGGCTAGGACATCGGGGAAACGGCCTGTTCTCCAGAAGGCCACCGAGCAGGAACCCTACCTCTTCTACGTCGGATTTTGTCCGCCGAGCCAAGGCCTGGGTGGCGCTCAGCCGCCAAGTGACCGTCTCGCCCGATGACGCCTATACCGCGAAGGCCTTTCTCTATGCCGCCGCCCGCGAGGGCGTTGAGCTTTCGAGCTCGATGCTCGGCCGATTGTTCCTGCAGAACGGCCAGCGGTTGCGGGCGGCCCAGTCGGCACTCGCGGAAGCGATCGCGGGTGTTTTTACCGAAGCGGCGGATTGGCTGGAAGCGGCCCACCAAAATAGCGCGGCCGAAGTCCGCTGGTCGCTCGTGACGGTCGACAGCGACGGATGGGGCCGGGCGAAGACCCAGGACCAGGTTGTCACCCTGCTCACCGCGCTCGCCGCCAGCGGCGACAACGAAGCCAAGACGCAGCTCGCCAAACTGCGCGGCTGAGAGCCGGCCGATATCTCATGGGGCCGTGTGTCATCGGAAACTGAATGTCTGGCCTCAGAGGCCGGGACCGCCATTTTGACCGGTGAAGCCTCTCCCCTGCGGCCCCTTTTCCCCATGCTCACCTACGTCTATGAAACCCTCCCGCGCGCCGGAAAAAAAACGCGGCGCTACGAATTCCAGCAGTCCATCAAGGATGCGCCGCTGAAGCAGCACCCCGCGACCGGCGAACCGATCCGCCGCTGCATCGTGCTCGGTGCGGACCCCTTCGTGCGCGCGGCCACCATCGAGCGCCCCGAGCCGCGGCCCGCGAAGCGTTCGCGCCAGCATGACGACCATCACGCTCATCATCACGATCACGACCATCACCATTGAGCCTCGACCCACGAGCCAAAGGGTGATCGGTTGCGTGACCTGCCCCCTGAAACTGGGGTGGCGTGAGTTTTAGAGCGGAGCCCGGGTGATGGCACTCGCATCCACAACGATGTCCCGCTCCCTCAGTTCAAAATTGCTGAGCGCCGGATGGGCAAGCACCGAGGCCACCAAGGCGCTGCCCTTGAAAGTCTGCAGCGCGGCATCGTCGGCGAACAGATAGACGGCTCCGGCCTCTTGTTTGTCGGCGGCAATCAACCAGATTTTCCAAACGCATCCGGGGACATCGGCGAAGGCCTGCGCCAGCTGGTCGACCATGGCTTTGAATTCCCCGCGGGAAACCGAAAAAGTGAAATTGGTGGTGAGGATTTTTTGGGACATGATTTTTAGGGGTTGATGGTTGCAGTGAAACCAAGGCCACGCAGATCTTCCGAATGGCAGCGGCCGTGGAGCTGACGGGACCCAAGACGCCTCGTGACCCGGATTTCTCCGAAAGAATAAACCCACGAGACAAATAGTCCACTGCCGAACTCCGCCAACGGGCAAAACTATCGCGGTGCCCGGTCTCACGATCCTGCGTTTCGAAAAACGAAAGTGCGTCGAACGGTCGAGCCGTGCGGACTTCCTTGGTCTCACGATGCAGTTGCGGCGTTAGGCCGAGGAAGCCGGCGTCGCAGGCTGCATAAAAATCAGAAACACGCAGCGCCATTACGACCTGTGAGAATCGCGGGAAATTGGAAAATCTGGCCTCCGCGCTTTTTCCTTGGCGGCGTTATGCTCCAGCGCATCGGCCGAACGGCTAATTCCAAGGCCTGCTCGGTTTTGCCAAACTGCACGACTACCCCCGCCTCGAATCCAAGCCTCCCATGGAGGCCCCCCAAGAAGACAAATCATGAAATCCCCCGAAGTCCGCTCCCAACTCATCGAAGCCCCGGCCTCCGTCGCCGGCGGCGCGCAATACCAGCATCTCGCCTACGTGGAGACCTACGATGCCGTGCTCAACTGCGACTACGCCTTCGTCGCTTATAAGGAGACCGACAGCTCCGGCGATTGGCGCGTGCGCATCAAATCGTCGCAGACCGCCGGCGCCGTCTTCGAGCCCGCGATGATGAAGAGCAATGCCCGCTCCACCGGCGCGCAGGGCAAGCCTTGGTTCCAGTGGGGTTACAGCTTCGATCCGAGCGCGGGCGATCCGCGCAACATCCAGTTTCGCGTGCACGTGAAAGACGGCCAACCGGCCGAGATCGAGATGCTCGTCCAGCTCCGCAAAGCGGACGGCACGGCCGACACCGCCAAGTCGGTGAAATTCGCCTGGCCGGCCTGAGCCCTAGGTCCCCTGACGTCCGAACGTCTGACAGTGGGGCCGCTTCTCCGCCAGCGGCCTGGGTTGACGGGCGCGAATCGTGCCGCACTCAGGCTGCCTCAGGGCGCCGCCCCACCGCGTTTCCCTTTTGGCTCCTGTCATGTCCCCCATCCGCTGTTGCCTCACCGTGAGCGGCGCGGGCCTCGTCGTCCTCGTCGTGACGATGGCGGGCCGCGATCTTCACGCCGCCGCGGCGGCCCCTTCCCCCTCGCCAAAGAACCAGAAATCAATGAGCGCCTCCGCCCCCCTCTGGCTACGACTACCATGTCGCCGCCCTCGCCAACCACGCCGGCCTGACCTGCCGCTTCCTCAAGCCCACCGATTTCAAGATCGCCGATTTGCCCGCCGAGGAGGTGGATTTTTCCAAGGGCTCGCAATTCATGCCGCTCGCGGTCGCCCTCACGCCCTACGGTCCGATGGTCTTCACCGTCGCCGCCCGGCCGGCATTTGACGATGGCGCGGTCTCGCAGTGGTTGGAATACATCTGCAGCGCCGAAGGCTATCAGCATACTCTGGTCAAGGAGACGCGCATCGGTGATCGCCCGGCCGTCACATGCGACGCCACCCAAAAGACCGACGATGTCACGATGAAGATGCGCTTCGTGCTCTTCGAGGACGGCGGCCGGCTTTTCCAAATGTCTGCGATGGCGCCCGAGCCGCTGTGGGCCGCCGCGATTGAGAAAATGGGGCCCATGCTCACATCGCTTGAGTTGCGCGAAGCCCGCGGCACGAAGGTCGCACTGTTCCCGGGCCAACCGACGCCGGTCGTGAAAAGCGAAAGCAAAGCCGACGCGCCGGTTCCCCCAGCGCCAAAACCGGCGGTTCCCGCCACCGTCCCCTCGACACCCACCGCCCGGCTCACGCCGGAAGAGCTGGCCACGCTCGCACTCGCCGACGATGCCACCTCGTTTGACCCGGAGCAGCGTGTGAACGCCAACCTCCGCGATCGCGGTGCCGGCCTCGTGCCGCGCATGGCCTCGATCAACCTCGCGGGCAAGTTCGCCATCGTGGCGCCGGGCGCGGTCGCAGGGTTTTTCCGCCTGCCCCTGGGCTGGCACGTGATCGACGACGGCAAACGCACGCTCGTGTTCGACGCCGGCGGCAAGATCCAGGTCAACCTCAGCCAGCGCCTGCACGAAGGCGCCTCGCCGAGGGATTTCGCCCGCAGCTGCCTCGACCAATACCTCGCCGAGCAGCCTGACCTTCAGGTCGCAGTCTTTGAAATCGACGGCATCGCCGCGGCCGGCGTGCGCGGTGCGACCATTGACGGCGAGAAGCTCGATCAGTGCTTCTTCGTGCGCGACCTCGGTCGCCCCGGCTTGCTGCTCGTCGCGCGCGTGACGGCCAAGGACGCCGACTCCAAGCGTGCGCTCGATCTCGCCGGGGACATCATGGCCACTTTCGAAGCGCCTTCCGCTGGCAAATGAGCGCGACGATCGACCATCTCCGGATCGATCACCGCGTAACCGTGCTCCGCGAATTCACTGATGCGGCAGGAATCACGATGCGCGCCGGCGACGACGGCATTTTGCGCGAACTCTCCTTCGATCAACTCCGGCTGGAAATCCATCTGGGGATCGCGCGCGAGGGCGGGAAAGTCGCGCTGCTTTTTCCCCTGAAGGCAAAGGACGGCCCGCGCCTCGGCCACATGCGGGAGTTCTTCGAACTGGGAGACCTCGTCCCCGTGCCGGGAACCGAACCGATCCGCCGCGATCCCGCCGCGCGGACGATGATTGTGCCGCCGCAGAAACGCGAACCGGCGCAGGGCGGCGGACCGGCTTGGTGGCGCGAGGCCCAAGCGCTTGAGAACGCCGGCCGGATGGAGGAGGCCGAGCAGACCATTAAGCAGGCGGTGCCACACATCGGCGCCGCCGCGTCCATCGCGGAGATGTATGCCGAGCGGATGCGGGCGTTCCAGCGCGCCGGCGACGAGCCGCGCGCCATCGCGGCCTTCAAGCAGGCCGTCGATTGGATGGGCACCTACGCGGGCTGGGCTACCAGCGGCGGAGAAGGCGCAGCGCTCTCACAGGAACGCGATGATTTCCGCGCCGCGCTGGCGCGGGAGTTTGGCTACGACCCCACCGAGCCCTCCAAGTGAACTAACAACGCACCGCACCCCTATCCACTCTGCCCCGCCTCATGAAATCACTGCTCCCCACCGCCGCGATTGCGGCGATGATTGTCACGGTGCTCGTCACATTCTGCGCCATCGTGCTCTGCCTGGCCGGAGGTGCGAATGCCACGCCCGCACAAGTCCGCTCGCTCAAGCTCTGGATGCTCGGGCTCACGCTGCTGGGCGGAGGCGGTGTCACGGCCGGAATTTTCCTGATGCGTGCCGGCCAACACAGCTGGGCCGCCGGCGCAGCGATTCTCCCCGCGGTGATCATGGTCCTTATTCTCATCGTTGCGCTGATCATCAAATAAGCCGGCCGTAGCGGACTTCGCTCCGGCGAGCGCTGTCCGCCAGACCGCGAACCGCCGCCCGCATCATTTTCCACCTATGACTCCGTCCGCCATGTCACCCTCCCAAATTATCGGCAATATCTGCGCCGCCATCGCCACCCTCATTTTTCTGCTGCGGCTGCAACATCTGCTGTCGGACTACGCGCGCCGGGAGGCAAGCAACGATCAATGGGTGACGCCCGCCCTGTTCATTTTGATCCCCGTGTGGCTGCTGTTGATGGGCGCGTTGCTCTGCGTGACCGCCAACGGCGGATTCGACTGGCTGCGACTGGGCCGGCCCGCGCTTTACGCGTTCACCGTGGCTGCGACCGTCGCGCTGGCGGTCGTTTCGTTCGTGTTCATCGCCTTGTATATCCGACCCGGTTTCACGCCGCGCGGCCTCTACAGCCCGGTGATTTACCTCGTTCACTTCGCCACCGTGTTGCTCGTGCTCTTGAGCCTGAATCAAAAATTCGCGCCCGGAATTCCGACGCACTGGTTGCGTTTGCCGTGGACGATTTTCGCCGCCTTGAGCCTCGTTGCGTGCGTGGGATTTTTCGGCTACTGGATTGTCCGCACGGGCGTGGGCGGGATGAAGAGCATTGCCCACCGAATTGGCACCCCCAGGCCATCGTCAGGGGAAATTCTCACCCATATCTCCACGCTCGATCCGGAGAAGAATTTCGACGACCTCCTCCGCGGGGCGAACCGACTTCAAAGCCGCGAAGTCCGCGAAGCCGCCACCGCCCGCCTGCGCTCGAATCCCAAATTTCTGGAAATGCTCGCCGCCGAATTGGAGGCCGGCCATCTCGAGCCTGCGGTGGAGTTCCTCTACAGCGCCACGCTGACTCCCACCGAGCAAACCCGCCTCGCCCGCCCCGCGCGCAAGGCCATGCAGCGCTGGGTGGGCGGCGTTCCCGCGCCCAACTACACGACGAAGGACAACCTCAAGCGCTTGCGCCGGTGGGGTGCGGACGTGTTCCCCGTCCTCGTGCAAAAATTTGCCGGCACCGGTGTCGAGTTCACCGAGGTCATCGCCGACTTCGAGAAGCGCGTCAGTCCTACAAAGTGAGGCAACGACTGAGTCACCCCCGCCATGAACTCCCTCACCGGCATCCTGCGCGCGAACCCCGGCCTCGTCGTCGGCCTGGCGCTGTGCGTCGCCTTCCCGCTCGTGCTCGGACTCGTCGCACTGATCATGCGCAGCGCGGGCGCTTCGCTGCGACCGATCTTTTTCATGGCGGTTCTGATGCTGCCGCTCGCGTGGCTGCTTCTCATTGCGCATCTCGTCCGCGCCCGCGAGCCGGGCGCCCAGCCCGAATCAAACATCAACCTCACGGTGCGCGACGGGCGGTTCGCGGAGCGCGAGAAAATTTTCGGCACCGACCTCCCCGCCGCGCAGATGCGCGACGCCAAGGCCGTCTTCCCCGAGTTCTTCGCCGAGGCCGAGCTCGCCGAACTTGGCATCGTGGGCACCGGCGAGACCGTGGTTGCAGCCCAGTTTCCCACGGCCGAGCAGGCGAAACGCGCGGCGACATTTCTCTGGCAGACGTTTCAAATTACCAACACGAGCGGCGATGAGGCGCGCGGCTGGCGCGGCTACCGGCGGAAAAATTCCGATTACATCGAGCTGCTCCACACGGGGCGGCACCTTTTTTTCTGGACGGCGCTGACCAAGCAAGCCGCCGCCGCCCGGCGCGCCGCGAGTTTCAACGCCCTCGGCTTGACGGGTCAGGGCGGAACGAACGCCGCGCCGCTGTTTACCGCGCTCCAGCCGCTCGGCACTTTTTTTCAGCCGGTCGGAATGAAGGTCACGGGCCTGCTGCTCATGGTCGCGCTCTATGTCGGGTGGTTCTTCAAGGGCGCCGCGTGGGCGAGCAGTTCCCCGGCGGTCGCGGGCGTGTCCGCCGTTTCCAACACCGAACTCGCCTCGCGCCTCGAAGCGATCAACGCCCTCGACGTGCCTTTCCGCATCGAACGCGGCGAGCGGCCAAACGAGTTCTTCGCCGCGTGGCGCTACGCCGACGCGAAATGGGTGGACCACGCGCGCGCCCACGGGCTGCGCCGGACATTTCGGATCCGGCTCGTGCTCGACGAGCCGGCCCGCGTCGTCCGCGCGACCGACTACGTGGCCGGCTACGACTGGTCGGCCGGCGGCGACGGCGCCCGCATCGCGTGGAACGCCGGGCTCGGCATCGTGTTTTTCCAGACAGAGCAGCGGCAGGTTTTTGGCCTCCAGCTCGACGAGCACGGCCGCTTCAAGCCCGAGCTTTCCTACGCCTACAAATTCAACCTGCAGGAAATGAAGTCGCCGCTGATCGATGCCGTGACGCGCGCCGGCTGGACGTGGCGCCCGGTCGTTTGGCAGGGGCCGGTATGGCTCCGCTGGCTGACGGAATAATCCCGCCCTCTCACGTCTGGTCTGATAACATTTACGAGCTCGCTCACGCCGCCCTCCATGACAGCCATCCGTCAACTCCACTTCCGCGACCGCCGCGCCCCGCACGAAATCCAATTCGCGCTGGAGCGCGAGCTGATGACGTTGCTCCAGCCAGCGCCGGAGGAGGCGCACCTTACCTTCCGCGCCGCCAGCAAGTGCAACGGGGTGCCCTTCCGCGTGCTCCTGCGCCTCGAAGCCGCGCTCCTCCAGACGAACTGCTACCTGATTGAGTTCGAGGCGGCTGAAAAAGATCTCTCCGCCGAGCGACCCCAGGGGCCGGGCAAATCTTTGGACGGATGGCTGGACCTGTGGACCCGCCATTTCTCCCCCGCGCCCGCACCCGCACCCGCGCCGGACGAAGGTTCGGTCGAGCGCGCCCAGCAACTAGCCGAGCGCGCCATCGCGGCCGAAGCTCACCTTGCGGATGTCGCCAGCGTGCAGCAGGAGATTCTCGCCGCCTTGCGACAGGGCGCCACCTACTCGACCGCGCACAAAGAGGGCGGCACGATCATCCGCTTTCAGCGCGACCGTTTTGTGCGTGCCGACTTCGGCGAATCGGATCGCCGGGAAGAGTTTCGCGACGAGGCCGCATTCCTGAAATTCCTGCGGCAGTTCTATCACTGGGAAACGTCGCGCAACGCCAGTCCGCAACAAGTCCCCGAGTATGACGCCTGGAAATTGATGCTTCGTTTGCTGACGGATAAACGTTAGCGGGCGGCACCTTTTATATCTTCCGCTCAAGCTTCAAATTTTGCACCCATGCCCACTTGGATTCCTCGCTCGAGCTTCGGTGCCGTGCTCGCCGCCCTCTACCTTGCAGCGGCGATCTACGCCGTCGCCAGCGCCCGCACCAGCCCGGGCGGTGGCGGGTGGATCACGCTCAAGGGGATGGGCGCGGCGATCACCCCTCTCCGCTCCGATCCCAAGCCCCGCTAAACCGGCCGCGCCATGAGCATCCCCAAGAAATACCAGAAGGAACTCGCCGCGTTTCCCGCGGCGCTTCGCACCCTCATCGAAGCCGAGCTCAAGGCCGGCAATACCATCGTTGAAGTCGCGAGCCGCTTTCCCGCCCCGCCGGCCGGGGCTTACTTGAAGCTGGAAAAATCTGTCAGCACGCGGCCCCGCAAGACCGCGGATGGGGTGAACTTCTACGACCGCAACTCGGCAAGTTACTCCGGCGAATTCACGGACGCGCAGCGCTTTTATCTTGTCCTCGAGCCGGCGCGCCCGCCGGAAGCGCCCCCGGACATGGACGCCATCCGCGACGCGTTGGCCGCCCGGGAGCGAGCCACCAACTCGAACCGCGAAAAGTTCTATTAGACTCAGACGGCCACCGCGATGCTCGGATTTCCACGCATCAAAAAGACCAACCCAAACACACCATGACCTGGACCAGCTCCCTCTTCATCTCCTTCCTTTGCGGCGCGCTCGGCCTGGTCGGCGGCGGCTTCATCATGAACCTCTGCGTGGACTGGTATCGTGTTTCCAGTTTCGAGGGGAAATCCGGCTTTGCGGTCGTCGGCGTCGCGCTCCTCGGGGGCATCGCCGGCGCCCTGATCGGGCTCGGGGCCGCCCGCTGGGTCGCGGCCGGCGCGGACCCGGGGTTTCTCAAGGGCCTCGGCTACGGCAGCGGTGCAGTGCTGACCGTCGCTCTCGTAGCGCTTGGCCTCTGCCGGCTTGGCGCCGATCTCTCGCCCGAGATGAACGGCCGGCCGCTCGAGCTCGCGATTGAGGTGCGCTGCCCGCGTGGCTTCACCATCCCGCAGCCGGACGACTACGGCGCCAAAGCGGGAGTCTATCTACCGGGTGGACGCCGCCTGGAGAGGGAGGAACTGCATCCATCCAAAGCGCGCACCGAGGACGGCCATCTGATTGTTCCGGCGACCGTGCCTCTGACCACCAGCTCGGGCCGCAAATTCTTGCAGGTGCGGTTCAACGCCGAGCACGATCTCCTCTTCCATCTGCCGCTGCGCTCGCAGCCGCAGGCCGCCGATTTGGAATGGAGCAAATGGATCGAGTCCGGCTGGGACGCGGGCAAACCGGAGCCCGCCCAGGAGGCTAAGTTCAGCGCCCGCTACCGCGTCCAAATCGTCGCACCCGATTCTCCTGCCCCCGACCCTGCCGTGGTGCTCGCGGAGCGTTTCACCCAAATCTCCCCCGAAGCGCCACTGCCGGTGTGGCTGCCCTTCATGTTCGATAATGCCCCCGAGGATCGGGTCGCCGCCGTCGTCGCCGTGGTCGAACGGCGCCAGGATGAGCTGGCGGATTTAATCCGCACGGGCGACACGACGCAACGCGAACAGGCGCTCGGCGCCTGCGAGCATCTACAGCAACCCGGGCCCGCAGTGAAGGAGGCGCTGCTCGCCGAGGCCCGCCTAATCGCGGAGGGCATCCGGGAGTCCAACGCCATGACCGCTGACGATCCGCAATTTCCCGCCGCCCTCATGATCCTGCGGAGTCGGTTCACCCGCTGGAAGCAGGCGTGGTGGGTGGTCCAACAGCGTCTCGGCCTCGACGGCCGTCCGCCGGTGAAAGAGATCCACGACCTCGCGAGCGTGCGGGCCCGCGGCACCGGGATGGACGAGATCGAGCTCAACGCGCGCGTCATCCTCGACGCGCTAAACAAATCCGCGGCGAAGAAAACCCCATGAGCCTTCCCCCGGAGCACGAGAAGGAGTTCGCCCAGTTTCCGGCCGTATTGCGCGAGTTGGTGATGGCGGAGCTGGCAGCCGGAAACACGATCAGCGCGTTTTCCCATGGCTTCCCGGCCGCCCCCTGCGGGGCTTACCTCAAACTGGCCCGGCCGGTTTCGTCGCGGCCGCGTCAAAAGACTCCCGATCTGGATTTCTACGACCGCAATACCAGCAACTACTCCGGCGAATTCACCGATGCGAAGCGCCACTTCTTCGTGTTGGAGCCGCCGCATCCGCCGAAGCCACCGCCGGACCTGGCCGCCATCCGGGCAAAACAGGAGGCAAGTTACGCGGCCGCAAACGCGGCGCCGAACGAGCCGGCGGCGGGAACTCCATCGTCAGCCCAATCCACTCCGGGCAACGCGGCCGCCGCGGAGCGGACCAACCAGAAGCATTTGGGATCCGATCCAAAGTCCGTCCTCGCCCGATTCAAAGCCAGCATGACCATCGACTACGACAAATGGCACGATGGCATCGGCTACGAGGTGGATCTGATCAAGCAGGCGAATCCCGCGGAACTCCAGGCCATCGAAGATCTACTGATTAAGCAGCGCAACGGCGACTGGCGGGACGTCGCGGCATTGGCCGCCCTTGATTCCCCGCGCGCGAAGGCCGCACTCAAGGCGGCCTTCAGGTCCGGGGATACGCAGGTGCGGATGGCAGTGCATTCCCATGCGCCGGAGTTAATGACGAAAACGCAGCGGATCGCCTCCCTCGTGCAGGCCTTGGAGCAGGGGGATAATTATAGCGGTCTGACGGAGGCGTTGCTGGAAGTGGAGACGTTTCATCCGCCCGAGATCATGACTGCCTTGTTGCGCGGCCTGATGGACCGTGACGGCGGCACCGCCTGTCACTTCGCCGCGATGCTCTATTTCCTCCACGGTAAATCCGCTTCGGCCTTCGACTGGAATCACCGTCCGTTCTTCCTGCGTTTCAACACGACCGACTTGGTGGAGCGGGAAAAGGCCATCCGAGAACTCTGCGAAACCATCGGCGCAGATCCTGGCCGTTGCATCAAACCCAAGCCCGCCAAGCGGTCTTTGACGACGAAGAAGGCCAAGACGGTTCGCCGCGCCAAGCCCTGAGCCCTCTTCGTGCTCGCGCCCCTCAGACCCATCCCGCTCACGCCGCGGGCCACGCGATTTCACGGCTGAAGAAATCGGGAGTTGCCGCCGGACCTCGGACCGCAAAATTTTGCCATCCTCCGTCCTCTTCACCACCCCACCTCCCTATCCTCATGAATTTCGAAACCCTCCAGTTGCACGCCGGCCAAGAGATCGATCCCGTCACCCAATCGCGCGCGGTGCCAATCTACCAGACCACAGCCTATCAGTTCAAAGACTCGGCCCACGGCGCGCGACTCTTCGCGCTCCAGGAATTCGGGAATGTCTACACCCGGATTATGAATCCCACGAACGATGTCTTCGAAAAGCGGATTGCCGCGCTCGAGGGCGGCATCGCGGCGCTGGCCACCGCTTCCGGCCACTCGGCGCAGTTTCTCGCGCTCAACAACATCACCACGGTGGGCGACAACTTCGTCACCACCTCGCACCTCTACGGCGGCTCCTACAACCAGTTCAAAAACGCCTTCAAGAACATCGGCGTCGAGGCGCGCTTTGCCGATGGCGTGAAGGTCGCGAGCTTCGAGCCGCTGATCGATGCGAAGACCAAGGCCATCTACCTTGAGACGATCGGCAACCCTGGCCTCACGGTGCCCGACTTCGCGGCGTTTGTGGCGCTGGCCAAGAAGCACGATCTCCCGCTGATCGTGGACAACACCTTCGGCGCGGGCGGCGCCATCTGCCAGCCCCTGAAGCACGGCGCGCACATCCTCGTCGAGTCCGCCACCAAGTGGATCGGCGGCCACGGCACCAGCATGGGCGGCGTGATCGTGGACGCCGGCACGTTCAACTGGGGCAACGGCAAGTATCCGCAATTCACCTCCCCCTCGCCCAGCTACCACGGCATGGTGCTCAACAGCGTCTTCGGGATCGGCGGTCCGTTCGGCAACATCCAGTTCATCATCCGCTGCCGCGTCGAAGGCCTGCGCGATTTCGGTCCGGCCCAGAGCCCGTTCAACTCGTTTCTCCTGCTGCAGGGTCTTGAGACTCTCTCCCTGCGCGTCGAGCGCACCTGCGAAAATGCCCTCGCGCTCGCGCGCTGGCTGGCAGCGCACGCCGAGGTCGTCGCGGTGAGCTACCCGGGCCTCGAAAACCATCCGACCCACGCCAACGCCAAGAAATACCTGACGCGCGGCTTCGGCGGCGTGCTGTCGTTCCAGCTCAAGGGTGATCGCGCCCGCGCGGAGAAATTCGTGAACAGCCTCAAGCTGATCTCGCACCTCGCCAACGTGGGCGACGCCAAGACCCTCATCATCCACCCGGCCTCGACGACGCACTCCCAGCTCTCCGCCGCGGAGCAGCTGTCTGCCGGCGTGGCGCCAGGCGGCCTGCGAATCTCCCTGGGCATCGAGCACATCGACGACCTCAAGGCCGACATCACGCAGGCACTGGGCGCGTAAGCTCGCGGGAGCGTGTGGTTCGCCGCACGACCACCAGCGGCGAGGCAACCCACGGGCATTTCACCCAGCAGCAGTTGCCTGGCCGCTGCCTAAAACCCGCGCCCATACTGGCGCGGTGGCTTGAGCGCGGCGGTCTGGCCGAGTGCTTTCGCGGCGTGCAAGGGCCAATGCGGATCGTTCAGCACGGCGCGCGCGAGAAAGACGAGGTCCGCCTTGCCTTCCCGCACGATCGCGTCGGCCTGAGCGGCCTCCGTGATAAGGCCCACCGCCGCGGTCGCGATATTCGCCTCACGACGGATACGCTCAGCGAACGGCACCTGATAGCCCGGCCCGACGGAAATTTTCGCATCAGCCACCCCGCCGCCAGAACTGCAGTCGATCAGATCGACGCCCTCGGTTTTGAGCCGACGCGAGAGCTCGACGCTCTCCTCGATGGTCCAGCCGCCCTCCACCCAATCCGTGCAGGAAAGGCGCACGGTCAGCGGCAAATGATCCGGCCAGACGGCGCCCACGGCCCTCGTCGTCTCAAGGAGGAAACGGATCCGGTTCTCAAAATCACCGCCGTAACGGTCGGTGCGTTGGTTCGATTTCGGCGAAAGGAACTCGTGCGTCAGATAGCCGTGCGCCGCGTGCAACTCCAGCCACTCATAACCCGCGACGAGGGCGCGTTTCGCCGCGGAGACGAAATCCGTCTGGACGCGAACAATGTCGGCCGCCGTCATTTCACCGGGCACCTTTGTCAACGGCGCGCCGAAGGCCAGCGCGCTCGGCCCGATCACAGGCCAGCCACCCGCGTCGTCAGCGAGGTGCCCGCCGCCTTCCCATGGGCGCGCGGCGCTGGCCTTGCGGCCGGCGTGCGCGAGCTGGATGCCGGGCACCGCGCCCTGCGATTTCACGAAGCGGTTGATGCGCGCGAGCGGCTCCACGTGCTTGTCCGCCCAGAGCCCCGCGTCGCCCGGCGAGATGCGGCCCTCCGGCGAGACGGCCGTCGCCTCAGCGATGATGAGCGCCGCGCCTCCGGCGGCGCGGGCCCCGAGATGCACGAGATGCCAGTCGTGCGCCACGCCGTCATCCGACGAATACATGCACATCGGCGAAACGCCGATGCGATTGCGCAGCGTGATTGATTTGAGCGTGAACGGCGCGAAGAGGTGGGCCATCGCCGCGCGGCAAGCTACCCGAGCTTGGCGTCGAGCGTGATCTCAGCCGCTGCGAGCAAGCGCGAGATCGGGCAGCCGGCCTTGGCGCCGGCGGCGATGGTGGCGAACTTCGCCGCATCGATGCCCGGGACCTTCGCCGAAGTCTCGAGATGAATCTTCGTCACGGTCCAGCTCGTCTGCGGATGATTATCGAGCGTGACCGTCGCGGTGGTCGCGATTTCGTCCGCGGTGAAGCCGGCTTTTCCCAATTCGGCGGAGAGCGCCATGCTGAAGCAGCCGGCGTGGGCTGCGCCGACGAGTTCCTCGGGATTGGTGCCGGGACCGGTTTCAAACCGGGTGCCGAACCCATACTGCGCATCCTTGAGGAGCGTGCTTTCGGTGGAGATCGTGCCGCGACCCGACTTGAGGTCGCCGCGCCAGACTGCGGAGGCTTTGCGTTTCATAGTTTCGATTGGGACTGAGGATTGAACGGGATCGGCGCCAAGTTGAACTCAAACTTCCGCGAGATGCCAGCGCTGGTGATGAAAAAGACTCAATCTGCGTCGTGCAGGCGATGGCGGAAGGGTTGCTGGCCCTCTGTTTTATTCCGCCAGCCGGGCTTGCTCGCGAGGGCGCCGGGCTTGCGCAGGCGCGGCGCGCTGAGGGATTTTTCCGCCTGGAGTTTCTGGTATTGCGCGAGGCGCAGCGCCGGCAGTTCGCCGCTCGCGACCGCGGCGCGCACGGCGCAGCCGGGTTCGCTGGCATGGCCGCAATTGGTGAAGCGGCAGCGCAGCGCGAGCGCCCGGATGTCGGGGAACGCCTCCTCGATCCCCTCCTCGATGCCCCAGAGCTGCAGCTCGCGCATGCCCGGGGTGTCGATCACGAGCGCGCCGGTCGGCGTCAGCACGAGCTCGCGGCGCGTCGTGATGTGGCGGCCCTTGCTGTCCTTCTCGCGCACTTCGCCGGTGGGCAGCGCCTCGTCGTCGTGCAGCAGCGCGTTGATCAGGCTCGATTTTCCCACGCCCGAGGAGCCGACAAAGGCGAGCGTGCGGCCGGGCAATGCGAACGCGGCAGTAAACGCCTTCAGGCCCTTGCGGGTCTCGGCGCTCGTGACGTGCACGGGCACGCCAGGCACGAGCCGCTCGATCTCGCGGCACACGGCGCCGATGTCGGCGCAGAGGTCCGCCTTGTTCAGGATGATTACCGCCTCGGCCCCGCTCTCCCGGGTCGCGACGAGAAACCGCTGGATGCGCTTCGGGTTGAAATTGCGGTCGAGCCCACTGACGAGGCCCACCGTATCGACATTGGCCGCGACGATTTGCTCGATCTCCTCCGAGCCCGCCGCGCGCCGGGAAAACTTCGTGCGCCGCGGCAGCACGGCGTGCAAATCCGCGCGCGGCTCGCCGGGCCGGAGGCGCACCGCCACCCAGTCGCCCACCGCCGGAAATTGATCGGGCGTGCGCGCGTGATGGAAAAAGCCGCCGCCGCACTCGGCGAGCACTTCGCCGGATGCGACCTGCACCGCGCAGAAATTCCGCCGCAGCTCGCAGACCACCCGCGCCGGCTCGAGCCCTGCCGCCGCGTGCGGCGCAAAGGCGCGCGCGAACGTCTCGTTCCAGCCGTAATCAGCGAGGGTCATGCTCCGGCAGCGTGCAGGCCCGCCCAGCCGAGGCCAGTGCAGACCACAGCGAGCCCCGGAGGGTTGTTTTGCCCCACCCCCCGCGGGCCGGCTCGCCTCCCGCGGCGCGCCGCCTCTACGGTGCAGGCCATGATCCCGCTGCGCACCGTCCTTGGCCTCATGCTGGCTGGCTCCGGGCTCGGACCGTTCGCGGCCGGAGCGGACGAGACCGTCACGCATCCGTTCCGCGGCCTCACCCTCATCGCGCGCTCCGAAACCTCGCCGCACGCGGTCCGCACGCACGTGGTGCGGGTTGACCTCACTGCTCCGGGCCTCGCGTTCAAGCTCAGTCCGCCGGGCGGTCGCCGCGACGCCGTGCGGCAGACGACCCTCGATTTTCTCCGTCAGGAGCAGGCCCAGCTCGCCATCAACGTCCACTTCTTCGTGCCGTTTCCGACCGAGGAGATCGACGTCGATCTCGTCGGGCTCGCAGCCTCGCAGGGAAAAACCTATTCACCGTTCGAGCCCCAGCCGGTGGGGCCCGCGTATGTCGATCAGAGCTATGCGATCGTGGCGTATGCCCCGGCGTTCAACCTCGACGCCGCCAACCGCCTCACGCTCGTGCGCCGCGATCCGGCCCACGCGGACAACCGCCACACCTTGCCGCGCGTGGTGCTTTGGAACGCGTTCTCCGGCAGCGCCCAGATCGTGACCGACGGCGCGAAGACGATCCCCGCCTACTCCGGCCGGCCCGGCGGGCTGCGGCCGACCCAGACTTACTCGGACGCGCACTCGTGGTATGCCATCCGCGCGCGCGCACCGCCGCCGGCGTGACGACCGATGGGAAAACCCTGGTGCTGTTCACCGCCGATCAAGGCACCGGGTCAGGCGGCCTGACCGTGGCGGAAGTCGCCGAGCGGTTGATCAACGATCACCAGGTGGCGCAGGCCCTGAACCTCGACGGCGGCGGCTCGACCACGCTTGCCATGGCGGATCCGCTCACGGGCGAAGCCCGCCTTGTGAACACGCCTTCCGATACCCCGCACGGCCGCGCCGTCGGCAGCAGCCTCGCGATCTTCGCCGCGCCTGCAGCGGGGCGGTGAGTTGGCGCCGCCAGACCCTATTTGATCTTCGGCGCCTCGAACGTCTGGCCGTTTTGCGTGTGAATGGCCTTCGTCACTTTGCCCTCGGCGTCCTTCGCGAAACTCACCTTGGCCGCGACGACGCGCCACTCGTAATCCGTCGCGGATTTCGGGTAGATGGATAATCGCGGCTGGCCGGTCAGCTGCGCGAAGACCGCGTCGCCATCGCGCGTCACGGTCATCACCGCACTGGGGCCGTAGCGGTATTGGCCGAGGATGGCGTCGAGTTCCGCGACGGTCCGCTTTACCTCAGCCTCGCGGAGAATCGGCGCGCGAAATGTCGCTCCGCCCTGCGTGTGCTGCGCGGCGACGACCTCGCCGCGCTCGTTCCGCAGGAAGACGACCTGGGCCTCGACCACTTCCCAAAAAAACTCATCCGACGCGCGCGGGAAGATCTCGTGCCTAGGCTGGCCGGTGAGCTGGGCGTGCAGCCGCCCGCCGTCGGTCGTCACGGTCATCACCGCGCCCTTGTAGTCGTAGCGCCCGGCGAAATCCGCGTAGGTTTTCTTGTCCACCGCCGCGGCCTCCTGCGGCGGGAGCAGCGCGATGTCGCCCTCAAGAAATCGCCCCACGATCATGCGGACGACGGCGGCCGGCGCGCGCCCCGCGACGGGCGGCAGCGCGTTGGCGAGCGCGATTACCGTGCAATTCTGATCAGGCAGCCGCGTCAGATCGCTCGACCAGCCATTGAGCCCGCCGCCATGGCTGATCGCGGGCAGGCGGCTGATCGACGCGATGATCAGTCCGTAGCCGTAGTTCATGCCGTCCACCCCAGGCGGCAATTTCACCGGCGTGATCATCCGCTGGAGCGCCTCGGCCGGCACGACTTTGCCGCCGAAGAGCGCCTCGTTCCACCGGAAGAGATCCCCCACGGTGGAATACAGCGCCCCGGCGCCGCCGGCCCACGACATGTCCCAATCGAGCGCGGGCGTAACTTTTCCATCGGCGATGGAGTAGCCGAGCGCCATGCCGGGCGGGGGCGTGGCGTTGCGGTAGATGCCTGTGTCCTTCATCCCCAGCGGATCGAAAAACGTCGCCCGCAAAAACGCGTCGAACGGCTGGCCCGAGACCTTGGCGACGATTTCGCCGAGCAGGAAATAGCCGGAGTTGTTGTAGGCAAAGCCTGCGCCCGGCGCGAAGTCCGGCGGGTCGTCGCGAAACCACGCGATGAGATCATCCGGCGCGATGGGCTGCGTAACCCGCGCCATGAACTCCGGCTTGCCCGTGTAGCTGCGGATGCCCGAGGTGTGGGTGAGCAATTGATGCAACGTGATCGCGGCGCCGCGCGGAAAGCCGGGATAAAATTTTTCCAGCGGATCGGTCAGCGCGAGTTTGCCGTCGGCCGCGAGGCGGAGGATGGCGGCGGCCGCAAATTGCTTCGTGACTGAGCCAATCCGAAATTTGGTCTCTGGCGTCACGGGCGCCTTCTTCGCGACATCCGCAAAACCGAAGCCGCCTTGAAAAACAATCTTCCCGTCGCGGGCGACCAGCACGGCCAGACCGGGCCGTTCGTCTTTTGTCAGCGGGTCGAGGTGACGGCGCAGTCCGTCCTCAAAAGCCACCTGCGCCGCAAACGGTCGCGCCGCGGTGAAAACCACGAACAACGCAACCACGGCGCAGCGGCGGACGTTTCCGTTCATCGGTCCCTCGTGTGCCACCCCGCCCGCCGCCCGTCAACGATGGTGCGCCGCAGACGACCACGCCTTCATTTGCGACAGGCGCGCGGCCTTGGGGTTTTCAGGCGTGACTCGCGCGATGCGGTGGGCTGCAACCTCCGCCCGGCCGCCTTCCCATGCTCAAGACCGAACTCACCCATCCCGATATCCTGGCCGCGCTGGCCGGCTCGGGGCATTTTGCCCAAGTGCTGATCGCCGACGGCAATTTCCCGATCCTCGGCAATCGCGGGCCCAACGCCCGCCTCGTGCATCTGAACCTCATGCCCGGCCTGGTCGATGCGCTCACGGTGCTCGATACCCTGCTCACCGCCACGCCCATCCAAGCCGCGACCGTCATGCAGCCTCCCGCCGACTATGTGCCGCCGCTGTTCGCCACCTACCGGCAGAAACTCGGCCCCGCGACCGCGTGGCACGAGCTGGAGCGCTGGGCTTTCTACGAGAAAATCACCTCGCCGCGCACGACGCTGATGATTGCGACCGGCGAACAGCGGCGCTTCGCCAATCTGCTCCTCGAAATCGGCGTCGTGAAAATCGCCAGCGAGAATTTCTAGGCCCCCGCACGCCCCTCCGGCCGGGCCGAAATTCAGGCCCCGGACCGATTCGGCCTTGTGCCGCGAGCGTGTTCCGGCGTTTTCTTCCCGGCGTGGCGCACCCGCTCCGGCCATCCAACCTCTCCCCACTATGAATCCCCGCCTCGCTCTGCTCATCCTGCCCGCGGTTCTGCTCAGTTCCGCCGTCTCCGCCGCCGACATCCCTTCCGCCGAGTGGCAAATCAAGACCGCCGTGCTCGCCGCGCCCAAGGCCGAGCGCGACGCCGCCACTGTCCTCGGCTACGATGCCAGCGGCGCCGTCATCACGCTGCGCAAGGGCAGCAACAAGCTCATCTGCCTCGCCGACGATCCGAAGCAAAAGGGATTCAACGTCAGTTGCTATTACCACGACCTCGAACCCTTCATGGCGCGCGGCCGCGAGCTGCAGGCGCAGGGAAAGAAAGCCGCCGAGATCACAAAAATCCGCGAGGAAGAGGTGAAGGCCGGCAAACTCAAGATGCCCGATCGCAGCGTGCTCAATGTCACGACCGGCCAGGTCAACGAGGCCACCGGTGAAGTCACCGAGCTCTACACGCGCTACGTCGTTTACATCCCCTACGCCACGCCCGAGACGACCGGCATCCCGCTCGCCCCGCTCAGCCCCGGCGGCCCGTGGATCATGGACCCCGGCACCCACCGCGCGCACATCATGATCAACCCGCCGAAGCCCGGCGCGGCCGAGGCGAAGAAGAAGTAGGCCTGCCGCCCATCCCGCGTCGCGCCGTTTTCTTTTGGGCGCCAAGCTGCGGCGTAATACCCTCCGCGCACAGCCGCTTCCCGCTCGCGGCCGCGCGCCCGACCGGGAAAATAGCGCCAAGGTGAAACTCAACCACCCGGCTCTCGTCCGCCTGCTCCAGCGCGCCTACTCCGCGGAGCGGGCGGCCGCCTTCGCCTACATCGGCCACGCCGCCTCGCTGCGCGATCCCGCGGCCAAGGCGGCCGTGAAACAAATCGAGGACGACGAGTGGGAGCATCGCCGCCATGTGCGGGCGATCATGCTCCGCCACGGCGTGCCGGTCTCGCGGCGCTTCGAGGCGCAATATTGGTTCATCGGCAAAGTCATCTCCGCGAGCTGCCACGTGATCGGCTGGTTCATGCCCTACTTCTTCGCCGGCAAGCTCGAGAGCGGCAACGTGTGCGAGTATTTCGTGATGATGCAGCGCTTCCACACGCTCGGCATCCGCGATCACGATGCGATCCTCCACGCGATGGGGCTCAAGGAAAAGGAGCATGAGGTTTACTTCCTCGCGCAAATCCAGGGCAGCCGTTGGCTGCCGTTTTTCGAAAAGCTCTTCGCGTGGGGCCGCCACGCCAGCCGCAACGATGTGGATCTCGAGCGACCGCTCCCCGTCCCCGACTCGCATCGCTACTGCACGAGCCATCCAAGCAGTCCGCCCTCCGCCACCCGGGACCGCCCGCCGTGAATCACGCGGGTGGGGCCCGCTCTCCGAGCGGGCCTGGGTTTGCCGTCGATCCGGGACGGTGGCGTGAAAACGGAACCCGATACGCAGGCCGGCTCGGAGAGCCGGCCCCACCTTCAAGCCAATTTTTTCCACTCCCCTGCCCGGGCCAACTCCGCGCGCCACAGCTCCGCCTCGCCGGGCAACCCGTGCGCGAGCAGCGCCGCGGCGATGGCGGCGAGCGTGGGCTCGACGACCTGATGCTTCGGATCGCCGGCCAAGTCCGGCCGCACCGCGCGCGCCAGTGCCCAACAGGCCCACGCCCGCCAGCGGCGTTGGTCGCGGCGCGGCTCATTCATGCGGTCGGCGTAGTGTTGGAAATGAACGCGCGGGTTGCCGATAAAGACGCCCGGCGGCGTCTGCGCGATGAGCCACGCCATCGCCGCATAGGGCAACGGTTGCACACGCAACTCCGTTTCGTCGCCGCGGAGATCCGCGCCCAGCGCGCGGTCGAGGCAGAGGAGCGCACGCGCTGCAAAGCCCCGCTGCCAGAGCGCGTGCCCGTATTCCAAGCACGCGAGGTAGAACGCTCCGCTCCGATCCGCTGCGCGAAACGCGTGCAGCGCGCGCCAGTCGAGCCCCGCGCGCGGCGCAGGCAGATGTGGGCAGGGTGGCAACGGCGACGACATGGCCCGCTCTCGTGCCGGTGAAGATGATGGGCGTCAACCGCCCTTCGACCGACGCGGGGTGGAGCCCGCCAAAGCTCCCACAGCACGGGCCGACCAAATTTCGGATGGCCGCCGCCGCGCGGGCCGCTACGACTGCGGGCCTTCATGGCTTCTGCGTCTGCTCCCTCCACCCTCGGCTTCGGTATCGTCGGCGTCGGGATGATTGCCGATTTTCACGCGCAGGCCATCGCGGCCACCACGGGCGGCAAGCTGATCGGCGTGGCCACGCGCAACGCCGACAACGCCCGCGCCTTCGCGGAGAAGCACAGCCTGCCTTTTGCCACCACGGACGTCGCCGCCCTCGTTGCGCGGCCGGACATCCACGTCGTCTGCATCACCACGCCCAGCGGCGCGCACCTCGAGCCCGCGCTCGCCGCCATCCGCGCCGGCAAGCACCTCGTCGTCGAGAAGCCCATCGAAATCACCACCGAGCGGACCGACGAGCTGCTCCGCGCCGCCGATGTCGCCGGCGTGCGCATCGCGCCGATCTTCCAGGCGCGCTTCGGCGACGGGGCCCGCGCGCTCAAGGCCGCGCTCGACACCGGGCGCTTCGGCCGCCTCGTGCTCGCCAGCGCCTACGTGAAATGGCACCGCCCGCGCGCGTATTACACCGGTTGGAAAGGCACGCTCGCCCTCGACGGCGGCGGCGCGCTCATCAACCAGGCCATCCACGCTATCGATCTGCTCCAGTGGTTCGCGGGGATGCCCTCCGAGGTCTTCTGCTGGAAGACCCGCCGCGTTTACGAACACATCGAGGCCGAGGACACCGCGAGCGCCACGCTGCGCTTTGCCAACGGCGCCCAGGGCTCCATCGAGGCCACCACCGCGGGCTGGCCCGGCTGGGGCCGCCGCCTTGAAATCATCGGCGAGCACGGCTCCGCGCGCCTCGAGGATGATCGCCTCGACCAGTGGGAATTCCGCGACGTCCAGCCCGGCGACGAGGCGATCCGCCGCGCCCAGGCCGATCCCACGCAGGGCGGCGGCGCCGGCGCAGCCAACGCGATCACGCACCACGGCCACCAGCGCCAGATTCAGGACCTGATCGATGCGCTGCGCGCGGGACGCGCGCCCGCCATCGACGGCCACGAGGCGCGCAAGGCCGTCGCGCTGATCCGCGCGCTCTATGCCTCCGCCGAGCGCGGCGGGCCGGTCGCTCCACAGTGAATCGCGCGGAGATTTCGTTTCCCATCGGCCGCTTTCCCATTTTCGCTCTAACCCTATGCCCCCCGAATCCCCCGTCCCGCCTTGGTATCGCACGCTCTCGAGCAATCACTGGTTCGTCTTTACCGTCGCCTCGTTGGCGTGGCTCTTCGACTGCCTGGATCAGCAGCTCTTCATTCTGGCCCGCGACAACGCCGTCAAGGCGCTCGCCGCGCCGGGCACCGATGCGCTGGAGCTGAAGCAGCTCAGCGGCTGGGCGCAGAGCATCTTCGTCGCGGGTTGGGCGATGGGCGGCCTCATCTTCGGCTCGGTCGGCGACCGCATCGGCCGCGCCAAGACGCTCTCGCTCACCGTGCTCATCTATTCGCTCTGCACGGGCCTCTCGGCCTTCGCGCAGGATATCACGCAGTTCATGATCTACCGCGCGATCACCGGCCTCGGCGTCGGCGGCGTGTTCGGCCTCGCGGTGGCGCTCGTCGCGGATTCGCTGCCCGACCACGCGCGGCCCAAGGCCCTCGGCCTCCTGCAGGCGCTCTCGGCTGTGGGCAATGTGACCGCCGGTGGCTTTGCGATGGCGCTCTCCAGCATGGACCCGATGGTCTCGTGGAAATATCTTTTCCTCATCGGCGCCGCGCCCGCGTTCCTCTGCATCTTCATCATGATGCGCCTGAAGGAGCCCGCGAAATGGATCGCGGCGCGGGCGGCCAGCCGTGAAGTCGGCGGCAAGGCGATGGGCAGCTACGCCAGCCTCTTCGGTGAGGCCCAGTGGCGCCGGCCCGCCATCCTCGGCATGCTCCTGTGCGTCGCGGGCGTCGTCGGCCTGTGGGGCGTCGGCTTCTTCAGCGGCGCGCTGATCGGCCCCGCGATCGAGAAGGCCCTGCGCGCGCAGAACCTCTCGCCCGCCGAGATCACCGCCGGCAAGCAGTGGTGGACCGCCGCCAACCTGATCGTTCAGAACATCGGCGCGTTCTTCGGCATGATCGTGTTTTCGAAACTCGCCGCCATCTACGGCCGCAAGATCATCTTCGCCTTCGGCTTCGTCGCCGCCTTCGCAGTCACGATATTCTTCTACAAGAATTTCCAGACCAAGGCCGACATCTGGATGACGGGCCTCATGGGCTTCTGCCAGCTCGGCATCTTCGCGGGCTTCGCGATTTATCTGCCCGAACTCTTCCCGACGCGTCTCCGCAGCACCGGCGTGAGCTTCTGCTACAACGTCGGCCGCTTCATCGCCGCGACCGGCCCCATCACGCTCGGCTCGCTGCAAAAGGCCCTGGGCGAAAAAGCCCTCGCCGCCCTGCCCGCGACCGCCGACGCCGTGGCCAAGGCCGATGCGCAGCTCACCGCCTTCCGCGATGCCGCATGCTGGCTCGCCAGCATCTACTTCCTCGGCCTGATCGTGCTGCCCTTCCTCCCCGAGACCAAGGGCCGGCCGATGCCAGAGTAAGACGCAGCGCGCCCGGCCCCGCCCGCCGGCTAAGACGGGCGGGCCGCAAGAGTGGGCTACGCTGGCCGGAAATAATTTCCGACCCGTGAAACCCGCTCGACATCGCGGCCGCCCGGCGGCGAGTTGTGCGCTGAGGATACCCCATTGAGCGCCCCGAAATCAGAAACCGGCCGTTGGTTCGCCGAGGAAGTGCAGCCGCACGAATCCTCGCTGCGCTCCTATCTGCGCAACGTGTTTCCTTCGCTGCCGGATGTGGATGATCTCGTGCAGGAGTCCTACGCGCGGCTCATCCGGGCGCGCGAGGCCGGACGGGTGAGCTATGCGAAGGCGTTTCTATTCACCACCGCCCGCAACGCCGCGCTCGATTTTTTCCGCCGCCGCAAGGTCGTCGCCATCGACGGCTTAGCCGATCTGGCGGAGTTGTCCGTCATAGAAGACAGGCCCGATGCGTCTGAATCACTCAACAAACAGCAGGAACTGGCCATGCTGGCCGAAGCCGTGCGCGGATTGCCGGAACGTTGCCGGCAGGTGCTCACCCTCCGCCTGATGTATGCGCTCCCACACAAGGAGATCGCCGCGGAACTCGGGATCTCGGAGCACACCGTGAAAGCGCAGCTCGCCAAGGGCATGCGGCGCTGCGCCGACTATTTCGAGGAAAGGGGGCTGCCGTGAACCCGCGGGGCTCTTCCGCGGGCAACTGCGGTTCCACCCGGCCGTCCGAAGCCGAGGCCATCGCAGCCACCGCCGCGGCGTGGCTGGCCGAGCGCGACGATGGGCTCACGCCCGCGCGCACCGCCGAATTTGCCCGCTGGCGCGCCGCCGATCCGCGGCACGAAGCCGCGACGGTCCGGCTGGAAAAAGCGTGGGTGGCCCTGGCCGCGCTGCGGGATTATCGCCCGGAGGCCGTGCGGCATCCCGATCCCGATCTGCTCGGCGCGCGGCGCGCCCGTCCCGCCCGGGTAATTTCGTTTCCTGTGATCGCGGCGGCGACGGCCGTGGCGGCGTGCCTGGCGGTGGCGGCGGTGGGGTGGTTTGGTCCGCTGCGTGCAGAGCGTGCCGACGGACCTACGGAGCAGCGCTACGCCACAACCGTCGAGGGCTACGAACGGGTGACACTTGAGGATGGTTCCGTGGTGGAACTCAATTCGGCCACCGAGCTGGGAGTGAGGTTTTCCCCGGCCGAACGGCGCGTGCGCCTCGTCCGCGGCGAGGCGCATTTCACGGTCGCGAAAAACAAGGCGCGACCGTTTGTGGTCGAGGCGGGCGGGGTGGCGGTGCGCGCGGTAGGCACGGCGTTCAATGTGCGCCTTGGGGTGCGTGAGATTGAGGTGCTCGTCACCGAAGGGCAGGTGGCCCTGACGGAGAATGCAGGGCCGGCGCTTGTCGCCGCGCCTTCGTCCGCTTCCACGCAAAGCGGCACACCGGCAAGCGGCGGCCCTACGTTGCTGGGAGCCAACCACCGGGCCGTCGTCGCGGCGGCCTCCCCGGCCGCACCGGTGGTGGAGCGCGTCACGCCGGCCGCCGTCCGCACGGCCCTCGCGTGGCAGGGCGCGCGGCTTGTGTTTGCCGATACGCCGCTCGCCGAAGTCGTCGCGCAGTTCAACCGCCGCAACACGGTGCAACTGGAACTCGCCGACGCGGAGCTCCGCGCGCTGCCCATCGGCGGCAGCTTCCGCGCCGAAAATGTCGAGGGCTTTGTGCGCCTGCTCGTCTCGGGGGGCGATGTCGCGGTCGAGCGTGCCGGCGCCACGCGGATCGTGCTGCACCGGGCTAAATAATTTTCGGCCGGCGCATAGCCCGTGGGGCCGCGTCGTCCGTCTGAACCAACGAACGACCTAAACTGTTTCGACGGTTCCGCCCAAGGCCGGTCATGAATGGCCCAAACCACAACCCCCTTTCTCCTCCGCATGTGCCGCACCGCTGACGCGCTGCGACGGCTGGTGGTGCTGCTGGTCGTGGCGGCGCTGGCACCAGCGGCCCGCCCGGCCAGCGAGACCGCTCCCGCCAAGCGCCACTTTGATCTTCCGGCCGGCGATGCGGCGACCACCCTGCGCGCCTACACGGAGCAAAGCGGCGAGCAGATCGTGTATGTCGTGCCGCGCGTGCAGGGGGTGAAGACCAATCCCGTGAAAGGCGAATTCACCGTGCGCGAGGCGATCGACCGGATGCTGGCAAAAACCGCGCTCACCGTGGTCGCCGACGCCGCTTCCGGGGCGCTGCTGATTCAGCGTCTCCCGCTGCCCGCCGGCCAGGAGGCGCGAAGCGCCCCCGGCCCTTCCGCGGCCCAACCCACTCCCATGAAAAAAACCCTCGCCGCCGGCCTCGTGGCCGTGTTCGCCAGCCTCACCGCCACCGATCTCGCCGCCCAGACGGTGCCCGCTTCCAACGGCACCCAGGCCAACGAGGCGGTGGTGCAGCTTTCCCCGTTCGCGGTGAATTCGACCGCCGATGTCGGCTATCGCGCCGCCAACACCCTCGCCGGCAGCCGCCTCAACTCGAGCCTCAAGGACACGCCCGCCGTGCTCGACGTCCTGACCAAGGAGTTTCTCGACGATGTAGGCGCCACCACGCTCGAGCAGGCCCTGAACTTCTCGACGAACTACGAGACCAGCTACGGGGATCTTTCGGGTTCGAGCATCATCACCTCGGCCTTTCCCGGCGCCAACCAGGGCCTGAATTTCAACACCCGCGGCCAAGGCGGCGGCTTGGCGCGTAATTTTCTAGCCACGAGTTTCCGGCCGGAATTCTACACCATCGAGCGCATCGATAATTCCAGCGGGCCCAATGCGATTCTCTTTGGCCTGGGCAGCGCGGGCGGCGTGGCCAACGTCAGCACCAAGCAGGCGAAGCTAAGCCGCAACGCCTACGACTTCGAATTCCAATACAACAGCAACAACGGCCGGCGGGCGACCCTCGACCTCAACCAGGTCCTGATTCGCGATCGCCTCGCGCTCCGCGTAAACGGCATCGCCAACCGCGGGCGCAGCTACCGGAAATACACCAACGATGAGCTGGACGGCGTCCAGATCGCCGCCACGTGGCGCGTCGGCAAGACCACCAAAATTCGCGCCGAGTATGAACTCGACCACACGACCGGCCTCGTCGTCCTGCCCACGACGATCAATGAGAAGGTCAGCCAGTGGCTCGCGGCGGGTTCGCGGACCATCACGGTGCCGGCCGACTGGGATACCCTCACCAACGCCAACCGCACCGCCCAGTTCAACACCTACACGGCTTCGGGCATTGGCGGCATCAACCTGAATTCCACCACGGATCTCCCGATCTTCGTCACGGGCGCGCAGTCCTACATGCTCAATGCGCGCAACGCGCTGGTGTCCGTCGGCACCACCACCCCGGTGACCAACAACGCGCTCGTGCCCTACGATGTGAATTTCTCCGGCCCCGGCGGCCGCAAGCAAATCGATCGGCAGCTCCTCGCGCTGAGCATCGACCAACGGCTGGCGGAGAAACTCTACTTCAACCTTTCGGCCTCCCGCGAAGGCGGGCCCGCCGACACCTACCAGACGTTTCCCGGCACGGGCGGCGGCGCTTCCGCCCTCACGGCCGACCCCAACGCGACGATCAACAACGCCGGCCAGTTTGTGAACCTCGGCGGCGGGAGTTTCACCCGGAATGCCGCCGGCCAGATCCTCAATCCCCGCGCCGGCCAGCTCTACTTCGACGGCCGCTGGCGCCACCGGGTGCAGGACAGCACGCGCGAGACGATCCAGGCCTCGCTCGCCTGGCAATACGATGGCCGGCGATGGTGGGGTGCGCACAATCTCGTCAGCAATCTTTCCTATTCGACCTCCGAGGGCGAGGCGCAGCAATACGACGAGCAGTGGCTCGGGGCCCCGTTCAACAACACCGTTTCGAACGTCAACAACGCCGTCATCCGTCGCAATTATGTCACCCCCGGCGACAGCGGCACCTACCATTCCGCGGACTGGATCAATTCCCAGAATCTCACGTGGCAACACCCCACCCGCGGGCTGCTCACGACCGGCTGGGTGCCGATTGATTCGACCCGCCAGAACTTCCGGAACCGGTCGGCGCTCGGCGCGGTGCAGAGTTTCTTTTTCAAGCGCCGCCTCGTGACGACGTTTGGCTACCGCTACGACGAGCAGACGAGCTATCAATACCTGTCCCGCCTCGTGAAGCCCCCCGGCTATGAAAACTCGAACGGCTACCCCATCATCGACGGCAACAGCACGGTCAGCCAGACCGTCGCGACCGGTGGCACGAAGACGTTTGGGGCCGTCTACCATCTCACCGACTGGATTTCGCTCTACGGCAACAAGAGCACCAGCTTCAGCCCAGCCGGAGGCAATCGCTTCGGCCCCGACGGCCTCACCGGGCCGACGCAAAAGGGTCAGGGCCTCGACGCCGGGCTGAAGTTCAACCTCTTCGAAAACAAAGTCTCCCTCGACCTCGGCTACTTCGATACGTCCACCATCGATGCCTTTGAGCGCCTCAACATCCAGCTGCGCACATCGGATTCGGTCTTCGGTGCATGGGGACCGATCTTCAGCACCCTGAATGCGCCGCTCGGCGCCCCGCAGCTCCTCAACACCAGCAGCCAGTCCGCCTTGGATGAGCTGAAGGCCTCCTATCCTGCGCTGCGGCCCGTCTGGTTGTCGGATGCCGATCTGCTGGACAAGGCCAGCAAGGGCTACGAGGCGCGCTTCGTCGCCAACCCGATGACGGGCCTGCGCCTGCGCGCCACCTATTCCTACACCGACGCATCCAAGGAAGACCTGCTCAAGAACACCCTCGTGGCCCGCGACCAACTCCGCCTCTACATCGCCGAGCTCAAGTCCAAGAACCCCGCCGTGAACGTGGGCAACCTCACCACGACGGCCGGCGGGACCACCATCGATCAGAACCTGGCCCTGCTCGACACCTACATCCAGGAGGCCATCGATTTTAACACGAACGCCTTTGGCAGCTCCAAGCACCGGTTCAATTTCTTCGGCTCCTACGATTTCCCCGGCCGGCTCAAGGGCTGGAGTTCGGGTCTCGGCATGAGCTACAAATCCGGCAGCGTCGTGAGCAGCTACCAGATCATCGATCCGGCCAAGCCGCGCATCCTCCTGCAGGAAATCCCCATCTACGGCGTCAGCACCACCGATTGGAGCGCGATGCTCCGCTACAGCACCCGCGCACCGTGGTTGAATCGCCGGGGCAAATTCACGGTGCAACTCAACGTGACCAACCTGCTCGATAAGAGCGGGCCGTTTGTGCGCCGCTACAACACCATCACGGTGGCGCCCGGCACGCCGTTGCCCGCGCCGACGACGCCCACCTCCCTCTTCCTGCGCGCGCCGCGGAGCTTCAACCTCTCGGTAAAGCTCGGTCTTTGATCGATCCCCCACCGGGCGAACCTCGCATGAAATCGCTCCTTCTCCTGCTTTCCGGACTGGGTGTGATCCTCGGAACCGTCCCGGCTGCGGGCCAGACCCCGCCCGGCGCGGCCGCTGCGCGTCAGCCGATCACGAAACTCGAGAACCCGATCAGCGCGGCCTACCTCCGGGAGCATCTGCGAAAAACCACCCCGCGCCTGATCCTGACGGCAGAGATCGAGAAGGAGCTGCGGCTCAAACTCGGATCGGATCCGCTGGTGCAGCGCTATTGGCGCTACCTGCAAACCGACGCCGCGGAAATCATGCGCCAGCCGCTGGCGCAGCACCGGCTCGTCGGATTTCGGATGCCGACGGCGTTCAGCATGATGAAGACGCTCGGCATCCTCGCGATGGTCCATCGGTTGGAGCGCGACCCTGCGGTGTTGCGCCGCCTCGACGCCGAGCTGCGCGCCGTGTGCGCCTTTCCCGACTGGAATCCCCAGCACTTCCTCGATGTTTCCCAGATGTCGCTCGCCGTCGCGCTCACCCTCGACTGGACCGGGGAAGCGCTTTCCGCCGAGACCGTCGCGCTGGCCAAGACCGCGCTCATCGAGAAAGGCCTTCGCCCGAGCTACAACGAAGCCGGCGAACGCATGCAATGGATCCGGGGTAACAACAACTGGAACTCCGTGTGCCACGGCGGCATGGTGGCCGCGGCGCTGGCCGTCGCGGAAATCGAGCCCGAGCTGGCAGCCAAAACGATTTCCCGGGCGCTCGAATATCTGCCGAACTCCCTGAAGGAATATGCGCCGGACGGCGCGCATCCCGAAGGCCCGAGCTACTGGCGCTTCGGCACCAGCTTCTCCGTGCTCGCCGCCAATGTGCTGCAGACGGCTCTCGGCCGCGATTTCGGCATCGCCCGCAGCCCGGGCTTCATGGAAAGCGCGAACTTCCGCCTGCACATGAACGCTCCGTCCGGCGAGTGTTTCAACTTCGCCGATTCGGACGGCCGGACCGATGGCGAGACTTCGGTGCTGCTCGCGTGGTTTGCCGCCCAGACCGGCGACAGCCTCTACCTCGATCGGGCATTTTTCGAAAACCCCTCCCACGCGGAGCGGCTGGCCGGGCCGGGCCTCGTGTGGTTGAGCCAATTCACCGAAAAGAAACGCAGCGCACTGCCGCTGGCGTGGCGTGGCCGGGGCACCAATCCCGTCGCGGTTTCCGCAGCGCCAATGCCGACGCCAATCAGCTCTACCTCGCGGTCAAAGGCGGCTCGGCCCAGATCAGCCACGGCAACATGGACGCCGGCACCTTTGTTTTCGAACTCAACGGCGTGCGTTGGGTGGTCGATCCAGGCAACCAGGACTATGAGCCGCTCAACAAAATTGGCTTTCCGCTTTCCGACTACTCCCAGCAGAGCGAGCGCTGGTCGCTCCTGACCAAGAGCAACCGCGGCCACAGCACTGTGCTGGTCAATCAGGCCCGCTTCAAAGTCACGGCCCCGGCGCCCATCAGCGAATTGACCAGCGGTGACCAACCATCGGCCACCATCGACCTTTCCGCGGCGCTCAATGGCGAGGTCAAGTCGTGGCAGCGCCGCTTCGTGGTCGAAGGCCCGCAGGCGATTCGGATTGAAGACGAGTTTGAGGCGAACGAGCGCACCCGGGAAATCGTGTGGCAGCTGATCACAGTCGCGGACGTCTTGCCCGAGAAGGATGGCGTGCGGCTGCGCCAAGGCGGCAAAGAACTGCGACTTTCGTTCCGTGCCCCGCAAGGACTGCCGGTCACCGTGGTCTCCCTCGATCCTCCGCCGCTGAAACTCGACAAGCCGATCGAGCGCCTGAAGCGCATCGAGGTCACCGTTCCGCCGGCTGCGTGGTCGGGTGGCAAAGGTCGGCTGGAGGTCAGGCTTTCGGGGCAGTAAGCCTGCAACCGCCGCCGCCACTCCGCCGCGCGGTCACTTCCCCAGGCAAAACAGCTTCGTGCCCGTGCGGACGAAGAGGTTGCCCTGAGAAATTGCGATGCTGGAGCGGTGGCGGGTGTCGTCGCCGGCATCCTTGAAGCTCGCTTGGTGGAGCAGCTTGAACTCCGCGCCGCCCGCCTGGATCACGAACACCTCGGCATCGAAGTTCATCACGTAGATCTTGCCGTCGGCCGCGGTGGGCGAGGCTTGGAAGACGGACCGGCCGCCGAGATCGCCGCTCCACACGACCGCGCCGTCGGCGGGGTTGATGCAGTAGAGTTTTTTCTTCGTGCCGTTCAGGATGTAGAATTTCCCCTCGTAGAGGAGCGGCGTCGGGACATCGGCCGTGAGGTCGCGTTCGTTTTTCGTGGGCGCGGCCTCGGCGGTGTCCTCCGTGGGTTGCACGTGGCTCTGCCAGGCGAGGGCCTTGTGCGTGAGCCCACCGCTGCCGCCGGCCTTCACGGCATAGACAGGCGCGTTCTTCGGGCCGCAGGCGAGGATCACGTTGCCGTCGGTGGCCGGCGAGGGCACGAGGCGCCAGTGGCCGATCCGGGTCGGGTTCCAGGTGCCCCAGCGCCAGAGTTCGCGACCGTTGGCCGGATCGTGGCCGGAGATGGCATCGCCGCCGACGACGACGAGTTCCTTGCGGCCGTTGTGCTCAAAGGGCAGCGGCGTGCTGAACGCCTCGCGCGATTCCGCCACGGCGTCGGACGGGCGCACGTGCCGCCACAGGTCTTTCCCCGTGGCAGGATCGATCGCGAGGAGGAAGGACTCGTTGCCGGTGGGCTTGCCACGGCCGCGCACGGCGACATCGCGCTGGAGCACCTGCATGATCAGCCGGCCGTCGTGCAGCAGCGGGCTGGTTGAAAACGTCCACTGAAACGCGAACGGCCCGAGGTTCCGCGCCCAGAGTTTTTTCCCCGCCACGTCGAAGGCGACGAGATCCCCCGTGCCGAAGAAAAACACCACGACTTTGCCGTCGGTCACCGGCGAGGGGGAGCACGAGTTGGAGTATTGGCCGTCGGTCGTGAACTCGCTGATGTCGGCGCGCCAGAGCTGTTTTCCCGTGCGGCGGTCAAGGCAGAGCGCGGCCTGCTGGCCGTTCTTGGCATCGGCCGCGGTGGCAAACACGCGGTCGCCCCAGATCACCGGCGTCGCGGCCGAAGCGCCGGGCAGCTCGACCGCCCATTTCACGCCCTCCGTCTTGGTGAAGCTCGCCGGCAGGTTTTTCTCCGAGCTGGAGCCGTTGTGCGCGGGCCCGCGCCAGTTGGACCAGTTTTCGGCGTGAAGCGCGGCGGCGGAAAGGAGGAGCGTGAACGAAAGCAGGAGACGTTTCATGGCGAGGAGCGGGTTCGAGGCAGGACGAGGGGAAATGGGAAACGGGCCGCAGGTGCGCGCCCCTGCACACCGGAGATTGAAATGCCCTCGGGTCAAGATTTCCGCATCGCTCACCGCCACAATTTCGTCTCCTTCGGGAACTCCGCCGGCACGCGGGCCTTGGCGTCCGCGGGCGCTTCTGATTCCACTTTGCTTCCCGCTTTCATGCACCTCCGCCTTCTTCCCCTCGGCCTCGCTCTCCTTCTCCCCCTCACCGCGGCCGCCGCCTCGCCCAACATCCTGTGGATCTCCAGCGAGGACCACGGCCCGCACCTGGGTTGTTATGGCGACACCTTCGCGACCACGCCCCACGTCGACCAGTTTGCCACGCGCGCCCTGCGCTACACGCGCGCGTGGGCCGCCGCGCCGGTCTGCGCCCCCGCGCGCACCACCATCATCTCCGGCCTCCACGGCCCGTCTTCCGGCGGCGACCACATGCGCAGCATGGTCGCCTATCCGGCCGGCCAGAAAATGTTCCCGCAGCTCCTCCGCGAGGCCGGCTACTTCAACGCCAACAACGTGAAGGAGGACTACAACCTCCCGAAAACGCCCGCCGTCTGGGACGAATCGTCCAACCGCGCGCACTGGAAAAATCGCCCCGCCGGCAAACCGTTCTTCGCCGTCTTCAACTCCACCAAGAGCCACGAGAGCCAGACCGTGAAGCCGGGCGCGACGCCCGTCCACGATCCGGCCAAGGTCCGCGTCCCCGCCTACCACCCCGACACCCCGGAGGTCCGCCGCGACTGGGCGCTCTACTACGACAGCGTCACCGCGGCCGACCGCGACGCCGGCGCCGTCCTCGCCCAGCTCGCCGCCGACGGGCTAGCCGACGACACCATCGTTTTCTACTGGGCCGATCACGGCTCCGGCATGCCCCGCAGCAAACGCTGGCCCTCCAACTCGGGCCTCCACGTGCCGCTCCTCGTCCACATCCCGGAAAAATTCAAGGACCTCCGCCCCGCCGATTATCGCGCCGGCGGCACCACCGACCGCCTCGTGAGCTTCGCCGATTTCGCGCCGACCATGTGCAGCCTCGCCGGGATCAAGCCCCCCGCGTGGATGCAGGGCCACGCCTTCCTCGGGAAATTCATCGCCCCCGCCCCACCCTACGTCCACGGCTTCCGCGGCCGCATGGACGAGCGCTACGACCTCGTGCGCAGCGTGACCGATGGCCGCTACGTCTATCTCCGCAATTACCTGCCCCACCTCTCCCAGGGCCAGCACGTGGACACCCAGTTCAAGACGCCGACGACCGCCGTCTGGCGCAAACTCTACGACGAAGGGAAACTCAACGCCGCGCAGCGCCTCTTCTGGCAGACGCCCAAGGCCCCCGAGGAACTCTACGATCTCCAGAACGACCGCGACGAGGTGAACAACCTCGCCGCCTCGCCCGCGCACCAGGCCATCCTCGCGCGACTCCGCGACGCCCAGCAGGCCCACTCGCGCCGCATCCGCGACCTCGGCTTCATCCCCGAGGGCGAGCGCCTCACGCGCGCCGGCGCGCAGGCCCCCTACGACTTCGGCCACGACGACGCGCAGTATCCCTTCGAGCGCGTCTTCGCCGCCGCCGAGCTCGCCTCCTCGCTGAAGCCCGACGCCGCCCCCGCGTTGACCCAGCTCCTCGCCGATTCCGACAGCGCCGTCCGCTACTGGGGCGCGCTGGGGCTGCACATGCGCGGTCGCCCGGCCGTGGCCGCCGCGCACCACGCCCTCGCCGCCGCCCTCGCCGACGCCTCGCCCTACGTCCGCATCGCCGCCGCCGAAGCGCTCGCCCAATTCGGCGAACCCGCCGACCTCGCGACCGCGCTCCCGGTGCTCGCCGCCCTCGCCCACTGGGGCCGGCACGACGTCTTCACCGCGCTCGCTGCGCTGCACGCGCTCGACGCCCTCGGCCCGAAGGTCACCCCCGTCCGCGACGCCATCCTCGCCCTCCCCGCCACCGGCCCGTCGCCGGATAGCCGTTACGCCGCCTACATCCCCCGCATCCTCGGCGACCTCCGTGCCCGGCTCGGCGCTCCCGCCGCCTCCGCCGACACCGCCGCCGAAACCAAGCGCGGGAAACGCAAAGCGGCCAAGTGATGCGGCGGAGGCCGGGTTGCCCGCCCACCGGGCGGGCCTACAACGGAATCCGCCTTGGCCGCTTCCTCCAGGGGCGCCTGCGCCAGCACGATTTTCCAATCCGGAAATGAGACCGACTCGATGGTCATGACGGCGGCGGGGACCGCGCCAACTTCGGCTTTTGCCGGAGTCCCGCGCAACCCGCAAAAACCCAAGCCCGCCATTCGGCGGTTGAAATCGAGGCACTTAGCGCTCCCATTCCAGCAAATGAACCGAGTTCAACTTAGGCTTTGCGCTGAAGCTGAATAACACTGTTGGGCAAAAGAAGAATGAATGCCGCACGAATGGTTTTGATGGTTGGATTGATACTCTGCGCTCTGGGTTGCCAGACGGTGAATCACATCCAGTTTATCGTTCCCGCCGATCGCGAGCGTGACCTTATTGGAGCGCTTCGTGTAATCGCGGGCGGCCATCAAATGAGCGATAAGACTTTGGAGTCTCACGCACCAAGAACTCTGGTTTACTTCCTCAAAGGCGATCTTTCCTACACCTATCTCGGAGCTCGTCGTCACAATGATGAAGTGATTGTGGACCTCGCGTTTCGCTCCGCTGGAGTCGGTGGCGATGACTTCAAGAAGTTGCAGCCTGAAATCGAACAAGCTTTGCGGAAGCTCTATGGTGATTCAGTGCGCGTCATTCGAGACCGTGCGAAGATGATTCTCGTGCTCGCAAAACGGCCCAACGAGGCACCAGCAACGACCATTGCCGTCACGCCGCGTGCTACCTCACGAATTTTCGAAATGAAACCACAGACGCCAAGTCGTCATGCCGCACGCGGCGCGCCGGCTACGGTCATGGCTCATCTTTGACCTGAGCTACTTATTTCAGCGGAGTTCGCAAACACGTGGTCGTGTTTCAGTTCCATTCATACAGTAGTTGGAGCGTATTGAACGTTCAAGAACGTAATCGAAGTAAACTGTCATGCATGGCGTCATGCACTGTCATGTTTTTTGTCATGGTGAGGTTGGACCGCCGAGGCTACCTCAGCCGACTTTTGAAGATGTGCGGCGGAAGACGCCGGACTCGCCTCGGGGAAAATCATTGGAAGAACAGGGCTTCGCGCGTAGTCCGCTATCCAATTCATGCCATTCTTCAAATACTTTCCGCCGGAACGAGTCGACGTCATCGAGCGCGGCCTGCTTCGTTTCACCCCGGCGAACGAGTTTAACGATCCATTCGAGTGCCTCTCTGACTCCCGGCTGATCGAAGATCCGCGGTGGCAGCGGCAAAACGAGGATCACTGCGTGTCGGAAATGTTAGCTGATTCTGCTGTCCGGCTCCGCTACCGACACCTCAGCGCCGCGGAATTGGAGGCGGAGACGCGCAAGATTCATCGTGAGCGTTATTCGCTCCGCATGCCCGACCTGAAGGCAATCGCGCGTGACCAGCTCACCGCCGCGCGGCTGCCGCTCCGAATTCTCTGTCTCGCGCAAGTGCCGCCCGAGTCAGCGGACGCATTCCTCATGTGGGGTCACTACACCAAAAACCACAGCGGGTTTGCCGTCGAATTTGACGACACCGACCCGTGGTTCACTGATCATCTGCCCGTCACGGGCCAGCCCCACGATGCGGGTCCGGTGCAATACATGCAGGCGAGACCCGGCTGGGACTTCGATGTTGCGGGCAACGCTCAACCGCGACGCGAGTTTGTTTTCACGAAGTCACCCCATTGGGCTTATGAGAAAGAATACCGCCTAATCCGATTTGCCGGCACGCCGGGACTGGAGGCGTCGAACACGCATTCGTTGGTCGCCTTCCCGCTGAGGGCGGTTCGCACCATCACTCTCGGAATCAACTGTCTGGCCGAGACGAGAGCCCGGATAGTTGCGGCCTGCCGTCAAGGCGCGCTGAGCCAGGCTCGAGTCCGGCAGGCGTGCATTCACCCCGACGAGTTCCTTCTCACCGTCAGTGACTGCGATCCCGTTCAGGCGCCGCGGCAATAAGGACACGGCATTTTCAGTCAGCTGCTCCTCATCTGCCGACGGTGTCTACAATTTTTGAAACGGCCTGATGGTCCGGCGCCAATGTATAGGACCGAGCCGACCATTTGAGTGTGGCACTACCTAGTTCGCGGTCACCCAAGACTCGGGATCAAACCGCGGGCGCCAAACGCGCACCAATGTCGCCTGATCTCGTTTGGCCATTTCCCGGTCTGCCTCCGCCTTGATCCAGAACACGGCCTCGGCTTCGTTCCTCGAGCCTCCGGTCAAACGCCAGCTCTCAAACCAGTCGGGGTTGGAGTGATTCTGTTCGGGAAAAAGGTCGAACCCCGCGTCATAAGGCTCAAGCCAAACCGCCGTGGCGTAACCGCCAAATTGACTGCCGGTGGAGACGAGTCCGACCACCGCCCCATCCTCGGCAAAGATCGGCCCACCGCTGAAGCCGGCGGGCACATTGGCATCGAGAATCATGATCGGCCCGCCGCCCATCCCGGTGGGTTCGCGAACGACGAGGTCATCCACCCGCAGCCGGCACGCACGCAGGCGATCCCGATAGTCCAGATTCGCACCGGGCGACAGCTCGGTCGCCTCCACTTCGTCAAATCCGACGGCGACCACCGTGTCGCCCTTTTTCAACCGGGCCCGTCCGTCCGTTCTCACCCACAACGGCTCCGGACGGTCCTCCGGCTCCCACTCGAACTCCAGACACGCCACGTCGAGGCCGACGCGTGACGCGTCGCGAGCCGTGGAATAGCTGTCCGGTGCGGGAGGCTGGGGGAAAAATTTCCCGCGCACGAAGGGACGATACAGGTTTCGGGTGACGTGGCCGTAGACGATTCCCGTCATCGCGATGGCGCCGTAGGCGCCCTGCGCCCGCATTTCCTCGGCGCGCGGTCCCCAGCCATCGTTGATCACGTGCATCGCCGTGCAGCTCCGACCCGAGTAGCCCGTGCAAAAGCTCGTGCCGTGATAAAGGAAAGTCGCGTCCAGCCGCGAGAACACCAGCGGGAACACGGAGCGGCGCAAGTCGAGCGAGTCGCCGACCTCAAGGAGCTGGCCGGACGCCGATGGCGGGAGGTTGAGTGGAAAGTTGGGCATGGTGTTAACGGTCGAAAAATGGCTCCACGTCCTCCAGCCGGCATTCGCTCAGCCATTTCGGGACGACCTGCACTTTGCCCGCCGCTATGTAATCGGCCCACCGAAACCCCCAGAACCGCCGCCGCGTGATCTCCTCCAACGGCCCGTGGTGCAGAATCACGATCTTGTTTTCCGGCGCGTTCCGCAGCCATTGGTTGAGCCGGATGTTGATGCCCTTGTCGCCCCAGCCGTAGCCGCAGCACACCAGCGTGCGATGCCGCGACAGCAGATCCCTGAACTCCGTGAAGATGTCGCCGAAGAGACCGACCCCGTATGCCTGCTCCTTGACGGTCGTGCCGCTCAGGAACATCGGCTTCACGTCCAAGGGATCGAGCCAGCTGCCATCAGCGTCCTTGCAGTGCCACGCATCCCGATCGAACGCCGCGAACTGGTCCCAGTCCTTGAACCGGCATAAATACCAGTTCACCGAGCCATGGAGTTTCAGCAGCCGCACCGCCGGCACGTCGCGGCGCCAGGCGCTGTTGAAAATCCGATAGCCGTCGCGCTGTTCACCGAATCCGTCCGTGAACGCGACGCCCTTCGCCGCCAGCTGCGCTTCGATCAGCCGGTCATGATTGAGCGAGAAGATATCGAGGTTCGCGACCGCGCTCGCCACGTCACTGATGACGTCCATGCCCTTCGGCCGCTTGGCCGCCGCCAATCCGTAGTAGACCGCCCACTGGATGAGATCGATGGCGCGATCCGCGAGTGAGGCAAAGGCGTTGCCCGCGACGTGACCGTCCTGTCCGTCGTGGAGCGCGGCGGTGGCTTTTTTGATCGCCCCAAGGCCTTCCGCGATCAGCGGATTCGGGATCTCACGCGTCTCGTCCTGAAAAATCTGCAGCGCGACCGCATACAAGTCCTCGTAGTGGACGGCGCGATTCTCGCGCTCCGCGACGAGCGGATCGATGTGCCGTTTCACCGCGCGGAGGAATTCCTGCGCGCGTAACGCCACCCCTACCGACGTCGCGCCGTCGGCCGCGGGCAGCGGATGGAAGCGCTCGGCCGTGTCCGGCATCCAAGCCGCGTTGAGCAGCGCCGCCGTGATGTCGTCCACGAACGGAGCGCCCGACAGCCGGGAGATGCCCGATCCGAAAAAGAACGCGGCGCGGGGAGCGGGTGCACTCATCCGACGGCCTCCCCGGACTGGGCCCGCAACAAGTCCAGCCAGTGCGGCTGCGTGAATTCGCCGACGAATTCGTTCTCACCAATGTAGAACCTCACCCTTCCGCCCCCGCTCGCCGCCTTCGCGAGATGCACTGGATGGAGAACATACTTGAGCATCAGTCGGCGATCCGTCGCCGACGCGACCGGGAGGTTGTCGAAGAGCACGTTGAACGGGTTGTGCGGATGGTTGTGGAAGAGCAACACCTCGGCCGCATGAGCACTCTGGTAGTGTGCATCGATCGCCGCGACCATCGCCGGCGTGAAATCGACGCTGCGCACCGAGCCGACCGTGTGCATCACCCGAGAAATCTTGGTCGTCCGCCCGTGCTTGAGTCCGAGACCCACGATCAGGTGTTCGATGGGGGCCTTCAACGTCTCAACGTAGCAAGCGGCGAGGAACTGGTTGCGATTGACCGTGCGGCGCAAAGGCCGCGGGTGATCGCCCAAGGCACAACTTGAAATAGCCCGCCGCGTCAAAGTCACGGCGGATTCGCCGAGGTTTTCCACAACGACGGGATTCGGATCGAAAGCGGCGGTTACAAACGTAGCGACGAGGTCAGCCAAACCGTTTTTCGGAGCAGACGGTGATTGGAGTCCGGAAGTGAGGAACGCAAACGACGGGATAGCTGGGGTAAGCATGGCGTTGCTCCGAGCAGCGACGGTGCCACGTGGCCGGAAGTGGCTCACGAGCCGTGTTTCAGAGGAGAGGCTAACGAAGGCGGCCAAAATTGGATCGGAACTACTGTGACAGGGTGACGCCGTTTTTCGCCGGATGTCCCGCTCGGCCTTTTCAGATGTCACAGTCTCCGGCGTGACTTCGCCGACCGACGAGCAACGATGAATCGACAGGTGATCGAGATCGGTTCTGTCACGTGCCGCTGGAATTCTACCTGGGCACTCGGCGCAACGAAACGCTGCGCCCCGGAGGCGCGGTCAAGGAGGAACGCCGCAGGCGTAGTGTCCTTGACGGCGCTGGAGGGGCCAGAATCGCAGAAGGTTCGCGGCAATCTCGCACAGTCCGCTCGGCCGGGTCGATAACTCACCGCTTCCACCGCACGAGGCCGGCGAAACACCACCGCCGCGAACCGATAATAGCAATCGGCCCCCGTTTCCGACGCCGGATCACGCATCACCTGTTGGCGGGCCGAACTCAGGAGTTGGAGATTGTGCGCCGCACCGTGGGCCATTGCCGGGCGTCGATCTGCATCTGCCTCGACCACGGTCCACTGTTGTGCCGCCGTTCCGCTGCGTAGTTGGGACGCTGGCGAGTAACGCCCACTCATCGGGTGCCGGACGCAAAGCTGACTTGGCGTGCTCTCCGTGCGTCGTGAGGGCGCGATCGCGCCGCAAGAAAAGTCGCGCCTGACTTCCACCCTCGGCTCGGCGCCAAATTTGTGTATATCGTCGCGGGATTGATCTGTTGGTCTCGTCATGCTCTCTCGCCCACCCACCCTAAAATTGATGCTCTGCCGCGATGAACGCTGGCGGCGGCCGGGTATTTTCTGCCGGTGAAAGTCATCGACGCCGCCCGACGCTGGCACGCTTGGTGGCGGTTTCCTCATTTGCGTTCGTTTGAGCTGCATTTGTGGGGCCGGTTTTGGCACGGCCGGCACGCGTGGGGGAAAGTTCTATTCGGCGCCCGGCGGGAAGTCTGGAGTTCCGGTGAAAGCCTGACGGCGTGGAAATTGCAGGGCTCGATTTTTCGCCAACTTGTCGCGGCGATTTTTGTCCCGGCCTTATTTGCGATTCTGCTCGTGGCCGGCCTGTGCCACGTCGTGGTGCTCTGGCCCGCGCTGGACTGGCCGTGGGGTGGCTGGACGCTGAACGCCGAGGCCCAACTCGGCTACCTTTCGACCTTGGGCCAGATTTCCGCCGGCATGCTCACCCTCTATTTCACCGCCATCAGTGTGGTGGCGAGCACCGGTTATGCTCGGGTGCCTGGTGATATTCGAACGCTGATCGTGCAGGACCAAGTCGGGAGCTTCTATTTCCGGATCCTCGCCCAGTTCGCCGCGACGACGATCGTGATGCTCGTCGCGCTGGTCTTCGGTCTGACGCTGGGGCCGTTAAACGTCCTGCTCGCCTCGGCTTTGGCGCTGTTCAGCATCCTCAGCTTCTGGGCGTTGGGGCAACGCGCGTTCCGCCTGTTCGATCCCACCGCCTTGTCTGAATCGCTGAATCAAGAGCTAGCAGGGGCCGTCACAGCCGTGACGCCGGAACGGTTCGGCTGGGATGAGATTTCGTTGCAAGCCCATAACCAGCGCCGAGCCGAGCAGGCCTTGAACAGCTACCGCAATCTTATCGCCATCGCCGCCCAGCCGGAAAACGCCGGCGGCGGGCGCTTGGTTGATCTGGGACGCTCGCTTCTGGCGGTGCTGAAATTCTACGTGGAAAGAAAATCGCGTATCCCGTCCAAGAGCTTCTGGTTCAAGCGAGCGAACAAGCACAAGGACTGGCTGCTCGCCCGGCAGCATGAACTAGACATTGCACTCGCGACCGACACCTCGCTCGCGCCCGATCAGATTCCCGACTTGGTCTGGTTCGAGGCTCATGTCGCCAAGCTCACCGAAGCAATCGCCACCGAACTCGGTCGCCGGGACGATTTCCCCGGCTTGGCACGTCTCGCCGACCACCTCCGGGAGGTGATGGATACCTTTGGACGAAATTGCGCGGTCACCGAAGGTCTGCTCGTCGCCCGGATCGCGGGTGCGCCTATCTTGGAACGCTGTCGACGCGTTGACTTTGGGGCCGTGACGGAATCGGACTTCAATCACACCACCCAGGCTCTGGCAGCCCTCGAGCTGCAATCCTGCAACGTGATCGAAGCCTTCCTTGGCACGGTCCGTGTCATCGACCAGTTGTCCGCGTCGGCCGTGGAGCGCCGGGTCAATCGGGTGGTCTGGGGCGACGCCCAATCCATTTATGGCCCGGGTCCGATTCCGCGCCAAGTCGTGGAGCAACTGGAGTGGCTTCGCGGCTGCCTGGAGTTTGAGGTTAAAGTGGAGGGGCAGATCGTCAGCCCGGCTTGGCTGCCGGTCGAGATGGTCTCGCTCGGCATGGTCCGATTTCTTCATGAATCGGTCACCCGGATCATGGATGAAACCGAACGCTGCTTCGGGGCGGTGCCTCCGGCTGGTCCGGCGCCGCACGCGGTGGCAGAGGCGGAGAACTGCTTGTGGGGCTTGGAAGCCTGCAACAAGCTCGCCAAGCACATCGAACGCTACGAGGCCTTGGCCGACGAACTTGCGGCCAAGAACCGGAGCAAGGAATACCAATGGCCCAAAGTCGATTGGGCCGACATGCGAAAGCGGATCGCCACGCTACGCAACCAGCTGGTGGTAAAACTGGCCGGGTGCGCGGCCCGGCTCGTCACACTGCCGGCCAGCGGCAACTGGCCAGACTATTTCGGCCGCAGTTATGCGGTGCTCGGCGACGAGGCGTTCGACGCGATGGCGCGAGGCGACGAGCAGCAATTTGGGCAGGTTTTCCCCACCTACTTCTCGTGTGCATTCCTCGCGATGGATCGGCTCGGCAAGAAACCGGGCTCGGAAACCCGCAACTATATCATCCAGATGAGCCCTGTGAAGGATTTGCTCGATCTTTCCGGTTATGCCCTGCTTTTCAGCGCACTGGATAACAAAACCTTCGAGGCCACGGTGAAGCACTGCTGGGATGAGCGCTTTGCCAGCAACGCGGACCCCGCGTGGCGCGCCGTCCAAATCGCGTTGCTTGTTCTGATCGCCGAGCCATCGCTCTGGCAGGAGCCCAGCTCGACGCTGCGCACGCGCTGGCACTATGGCATGGATCGCCTCCTACGCCAGCGCCGCATCGTCACCGATCGGTATGACCATTTCGGCGAGGATGACGCGCCAGTGCATGCCAGCCCGCTCGTGCGGGCCTACGCCCGGTCAATGAGCGTCTTGTTCGAAGCCCACGATATTTTCTTGTCCCGTTACGTTTACCAACGCCCGGAAGCCGCGGGCTTGAACAAACCCCATGCGATCCGCTCGTTCGATGCCGAGTTCGACCGCGAAAACCCGCCGGCCGCCCATGGCTAGATCGATGTCCAAATTTCGCCGCGGGCGTCCCTCTGTAGAGCGCCGGAAATCGGTCTACTATTCTTCCCACGCGCCGGCGTTGGATCTGATGGCGCCCGACACCTACAACCGGATGTTCGATGAAGACGTCGCGCTCGGCATCTTCCCCGTGAGCGGCCGCTCGGCTCGCCCGGACTTCCGCGTGCGATTGGAGACCCCCGATGCTGCGCGCGAAGCGGAATTGGCGGTGTCGTTGGACGGCAGCGGCGAACGAAGCTTGGCGGGCGGACTCGGGACTTTCCTGCGAAAAACCGTAGCGAACGTGCTGAACGATGGCCGATGTGCCTACGAAGTCGTCTACCTCGCCGAGGACGAAACGGCTCCGCCGACCAGTTTTCAACTCGCCTACGTGAGCGCCCGGCAGTTGACCGAGCGTCACGGCTCTTTAATGCAATTGGTGCCGCCCGAGGTGGCCGCTGAGCGCGGCGTGGCCACCGAGATTACTCTTTCGCGGGAGGACATGTTGATCCTGAGCCTGCCCGAGGACCTCGCGGCCACCGTTCGAACGGTCAAGGCCTCTCTGCACAAGATCGGCCGCGCGCGCTACCTGGAGTTCATGACAGAAGCGCAAACGCAGGGGTTGCCGTATGACTTCGCGCGGCACGAAAAGGTCAAGATGCTGGCGCTCGCCGAGGCCGGCCGTCTGCTCGGCTGGACCGCACGTGGCTCATTCAACGGCGAGGTTCTCAGTTACTATTGGATCCGAATGCAGCTGGACTTCGAAGCGTTTAAGCTGCGGATGCGTGAACATCTGCTCGGTCAGTTGAATCAAACCCTCCGGCACGCCGGCGAGCGAGTCGGCTTCGCCGCCACGATCCAAGTCGAGGGTCTGCCGACGCTGACGGATATTGCCACCGCCCGCGATCGGCTTCACTCAGGCAACATGGCATTCACCGAGGTGATGAAGCCGTTCCACGGCTAGGCGCCGAAGCTGCCTGAAGGAATGAGCAGTAGCTTCCGCGGGGATGAACCGATGGAGCCGACGAGACCAGTCGCAGCCCGCTCAGGGCTGCTCTACAATTCTATTGGCCCTTGGATTGCCGACGGGCGAAGGAACAGCAGTGGAGGTTTGCGCCCCAAGCCTCCCCGTGTTTGTTTATCAGATCCAGCCATGGCCCAGGAACCGACCTTCAAACTTACCGTCACGGAGAAAAAAATCTTGGCTCAAGTCGACTTCGACCTGACGCAGACCGGCAGTGAGGCTTTGCCGTCGTTGACCGCTGCCTGCCAGCTCACGAAGTCCCTCCTCGACCGGAAAGCGATCCCCGAACCGCGGATCCGCTATTTCTTCGACCCGGAGTTCAACCTCGGAAAAAACTATTCGCGGAAGGACCAGTTCGAGCGGCGCGGAAACCAGGGCGACGCCATCTATACCCATCCGCACTTCCTGAAATACCTCCGCTACTTCCTGTTCGGCCCCGACCTGCCGCCGACAGCGATCGGCGCGTTCGCGCAACGCGTAACGGAGTCGGGTGGCTTCGTGTCGGACAGCGACTACCCCGACCTGAACCAGATCGTCCGCCAAGCGATAAAGACCTACGGTCTCGACCCCGCTGCGGCGGCCGAGGAGTTCTTCAAGTTGGCTCTCGAGTGCGGTCTGGATCCTTCGACCGCGCGTCGCTTCCGCGACACGGCAAAGAAAATCCACAAATGATCTTATGCTGAAATATTCCTACCAAGCCGAAAAACTCTCCGTCGCCCGGAGTTCTCTGATGCTGCCTCACGCCGGGGGCGCAGCGAAATCGATCGCCAGCGCCTTTCAGGCCTGCTCGCTCGGTTTCACCGACATGGATCGGAAGGGCCTCAACGCTGATGCGCGCCGTTGCGTGAAGGTGATCGAAGGCTTCATGGATACCACCGGTATCGAGGATCCGAAGGGCGTCGGCACATACGAACTTAAGGCACGGAAATTGACCGAGGATGAACAGGGGGAGCTTTCGCAGGCAGTCGATGAACTGGCGTATTGGTTCGATCGCGAAGCTTGGGGAAGCAAATGATTCCGGGTTAACGGCGGAGCGAGAGGCGCTCTCGGTTAGGAGGTCGTTCAAGCCGGCCGGCCGAAAAACAGCGAGCTGGAACGACAGAAACCACGCAGCGGGGAGCAGCGAGCCGGAAGGACACCCGGAGCGCGATTCGCAGCGCGCTCTCCAAGAAACGCCCGAAGACCAACCCGGACCAGAGTCGCGCTCCACGCCGCCCGCGAAGCAACCTCCGCCACGAAGGGGATCGAACTGATCGTAGGGAGAGGCTGAGAGGCGTTCCGGATCCATCGCGCAGGTGCGGTTTGTCGGGCGGGAGGAAGTGGAAGTGAGGGTTGCCGGACCGTCATCGGGCTCGTTCCACCCACCGTCCCATTTCGGTGGGCATCTATCCGTGTCTATCTGTGTTCGGACGTGGTTGCCTTCTTTTGCACGAGTCCGGCCTAGGAAGAATCAAAGGGCGGAATCCAGACGCCAGATAGCCGGGAACGGAACGCAGGCTCGGCTCGTCGTTCTGGCTCCTGAATTGAGAGCGCATTTTTGGCATCGCGTGATATGATCGATGGGTTCAACTCGCTGCGCGATGCATACCCCTTTCCTTCGATGGCTTCTTCTCATCGTAGTGGCGGCCGGCGCCGTTGGCTTTGCGGCGGAGCGTCCAAACATTGTGCTCCTGATGTCACTTCCGTTGCTCGTTTGCCTTGGGCTCCCCTTCTGAAGGGCCAGAATCTCTGGCAGGGATGACTAGTTCCAGTCGGCGGGGAGTCTTGAACGGATTTTCTTCGAACAGACGCAAGTCCAACGAAGGAACGTAAGCGGGCCCACGCCGGCCGGCGTCGCCCTTCGGGCCGGACTTGCCCGCTTGACCGCTCGGTCCTGCTTGGCCCCTGGGGCCGCGCAGCAGTTCCACCAATTCCTGATCGGCGCGAAGCTTGAGAATCAACCGATCTTCACGACCAAGGCGATCGCTCACGGCCAGCGTAAGGAGCACCAAAGCGCAGCAGAAGGATAGCACACTCATGCGCCTGCCCGCCTTGTAGATATCTACGAGAAAATCGGTTCGCGCATCGTTCTGTTCCGCCGCCGACAAAAGATTCCGAATATATGCCGCCTTCTTTTTCCCAGACTGGAGATCCAAAAACTCCTGATCAAGAGCGGGAGCTGCGCTCCGGCCAACACCCAGAAACTTGAAAAGGAACCAGCCCGTGCAAAGAAACACCGTGATCGTGAGGAGAAACGCGCCGTAGAAGAATGCGTTCGATGGGAATCCAAGCAACGACAGGGAGGTCAGCGTTCCCGAAACGGCTATGCTGGTAACCGTAAGTAGCGTGCTAACCTTGGCCGCTACCGTGGAGATCCGGGTCCGCGACTCCTCGAATTGGTCTACTGCCATCGAGACCGCTTCGCTCGTTACCTTCTTCCCTGTTATGTGCAAAGCCGGCGAGCGGCGGCGGCCCAAATACATGCTAGCCCGGACATCGGCCGTAGAAATGCTGATGCCCGTCGCCATCCGGGCGACGCAGACAAACGCGCGCGTCGCTGCGGCATCCGCTCGAGCCCGTAGCCCGAGGTAAACGCGAAACAACCGACGTTTCAAAAAGACGGCCATGGTTCGGGGCGCCTACCGCGTCTTGAGCGCTCGAATTAGAGTATCGCGCGTGTTCGTTGCGCCGGTCATGTCGAGCCAGGCCCATTGGCCGTTGGGATTGATCTCCAAGAAATAATATTTCCCGCGAAAATCCCGCAGCATGTCGATCGCGGCGAACCGCAGGCCATACGACCGCAGAATCCGGTGTATGCTCGACGCAATCGGGCGCGGTAGGACCGTCCGATGATACACCACATCGATCATGTTGTTTCGCCGGATATCGAGGCGAGGTTCCCCGCTGTCCGTGGCGGTAAGCTCGACCGCCTGAAGGTCGCCGTCCACGACCGTGATCCGAATATCAGCTTCCTTGGCGATCCGCTCCTGAAATAGCGTTGGGCATCGGGCGATCTCTGCCGTTCGCGCCAGATCCTGTTCACGCAACCGATTGGTATAAATCAATGTGTCCCGGCCCGGCTCGTCTCGCTCCAGGTAACCGCCGGACAGCGGTTTCAGCACAACTTTTCCGCGACACACTTTCCAAAATTTCCGCAGCGCCGCGGCATCCTGCGTCACGAGCGTCTTGGGCACGTTGAAACCCGTCTCCCGAGCGCGTCGCACCTGTTCCAGCTTGTGACCCGACAGAATATTTCTTGAGGGATGATTGATCCACCGCTGCTCCGGAATCAGGCTCAGGAAGCCCTCCAATGCAGCGGTGTATTCGGCTGCGGCGTGGCGCGATTCCGCATTTCCGCGCCGCGCAGGAAACGCGATCGCCTTCGGCCGCCGATACCAGACGCCGGAGAATTGCTCCGGACGAAACTCGGTCTTCCCGACGCGAATAGACGAGCGCCGTTCGGTGGACGCTATCGCAACCGCGGACGGCAGGTCATCGGTATCGATCCGAAGGTATTCCGACCGCTTGAGTTTAGCGGCGACGAAATCGGCCGTCGCATCATCTCGGCTGGTGAGGATCAGGATCACGTTGCGGCGGGAAGATTCGCCCGCTGGTCGCGGTGTAATCCGTATCCGGAGATTCGGCTTTAACGGCGGTCGTCGTCTTGGTTTGGGCAAGCGCGAATGGATCCGTATCGCTCGATTCGGAGCGTGTGCGCGTAAACGTCGCCGTTCCGGCGACGACTTGCTCCGTCGCGGTAATGGGCTCCTGAAATCGATGAAGCAGGATCATCGGGGGAATATCGTGGAGGACCCAGCCACTGCATCGTTGTCCTGCTGCTCACGACTCGTCTTGGTGACTGTCTTCGTCTGGCTCAGGAAGAACGGATCTTGATCGGCGGTTTCCGCCTTAACATTCGTCAGCGACAACGTGCCAGCGGTTGGCGTGGGTCTCGCCGCGCTCAGAACTTGCTCCTGATATCGTTGCACCATGATCATAGGGATGAAGGGGATGGGTTTGCTCTTATTAGCGCACCAATCAGTGGTGGCTGGCAACCAGAGAAACCGTCGCCTTCACATTGAGATGTCGCACGTGGAAAGTTTGCCGGTGCCGAAGGGGCCACCAGCGCAGGAAGGTTTGCGGTTATCGCTGCCGGTGTTCAACCGCCGAGCGGGATGACAGGTGTTCAAAGCCGACGATCGGGCGCCCGGCCAAATTGAGAGTGGATGTGAGACGTTCGGTCGGTTTCGGCACGCGATTCGGCTTTGCGTGCGATGCCTGCTCTGTGAGGAGATGGAGGAACGGCCGCCCTAAGTCTTTCCGGTCATATTCCCTCTCCAATGAACACGCACCATTTTTCCTACAGCGACTATCAGTTCGCGAAGGTGTCATTCGATCCTTCGTCGGTGTGTGGACGGGGTGGCGCACTTGCCCCGGCGTTACACCTTCCGGCTAGTTTAGAATTAAGCCCGGTCGCGATGATGCAGGGCCCCGTTCGGGGTGTCCTGATTCAGGAAATCGGCGGAACCGCCGTGGTGGACCATGCCGGCGGCTTTCAACTCTTGGTTCAGACCGTGCCGATCCAACGCGTGATTTTGTCGGGCCCGGCGCCGCATCATGTCGAATTGAGCCTGCCCGTGACACGTCAGCAACTGGAAGCAATTGAACTGGCGCGCGCACAAGGGGACGTGAGTGTGAGCCTCCAATTGCGGCTTTCATTTCTCGTGCTCGCGCCCGCCGATGGAAGGTGCCAGACGGGATTTCAGGTGCCCAATATCATTCTCGACGCAGGATCGTCGGCTGTATTCGCAAACTTCAAGATTCCTCAATCAGTCTGGGCTGGCTCGGTGCTTTCCGGGATGGGTTATGGTCGGGTTTTACTCTTCGAACTCCCGGCGTTTCCCGTGGCTGCACTTTCCACCCTCGGCGAGGCGTTCGAGGCCGCTAAACGCGCCCATGCGATGTTTGCGGCCGGCGAGTATGACGTCACCGTCGGTCTGTGCCGCACTGCGGTTCAGCCACTGCGCAACCACCTCAAAAAAATCAAAGAACAAGCCGGCGATGGCACCGCCGCCGATTGGGCCGAGAAGATTGGCCAGGCGACGTTCGATTGGCTCACGACAGTCACGGGCAAGACCCATGGTGTCGGCAGCGTCGCGTTCCACGAGGGAAGCAGCGGTCGATTCAGCCGTCTTGATGCTCAGATGATCCTGACGACGACCGTCTCGATTCTGGCCTATGCGGCGCGATTGGAGAAGATCCATTCCGCAACGCCGCAGGAGGCACCGTAGGGTCGCATTGCACCATGTCATCGAATCTTGCTCAACCCAAGCAGCGCAACCCGGGCAAATATGTCTTCGGGCCGTGTTCATTCACGTCCATCAAAGGAGTCGAGGCACACACGCGCGCGATTCGGAACCGCTACGCTCGGGGCGCAACGATCGATGCTCCGGACGATGTCGCGTTCCTCGCCGATCTCTTTGCCTGCAATGTGGAGGCGAACGAGAAGAGCGGCAAAGGCGTGAAGCACTTCTATTGGCAAAAATCACCCAACCATTCGACGGATTGCTTCTGGGTCGCACGCGTGGAAGGCCCTCCGACCGACTTTGGACTCGCTGCGTGTATTCGCTGTATCGGCGTGTTAAATCGGTTGTCGCTCCGTGCCGCCGTGCGGGTGCAAATCGATGCCTTTCGCCGTCAGCGTTTGAGCGCGTGCGATACGCATTTCATTTCTGATTTTTCCGACAAACCGTTTCCTGTTGATCAAGCCGATGTGGACCACGTGCCGCCGTTCGATGATCTCGTCACGAATTTTTTCTCCGAACGCGGCATCGACTTGGATGCAACTCTGTTGACCCGGTCAGTTGACGGACAGAGCGATCCAGCTTGGCGCGACGAGGCATTGATCGATGCGTTTCGGGCGCTTCACTCGCTTCATCGGCTGCGGCTGGTGAGCAAGCGCGAGAATCAAAGCGACATCAAACGCGCAGCCCGCCCTGCTGCGGAACCGTTGCTCTGAGCGACGCGCCCTCCATGCAAGACCTCGAACACGTCGCCGAAAAACAATTCCGTGCGGAGTGTTCTCGGATCACATTGGTTCGAGAGGGTGCGAAGCCGCTGCACCTGGAAGGTCCCGGATCGCTGAGTCAGGACGCAACGGGCCGGCTGTGTTTCGAACTACGTCCTGACGCGAAGTCCCACCGTGCCTTGTTGGACGACTACAATCGAGGAGCGGCCGTCGGCCAAATTATCCCGGAATCTGACTATTTCGAAATCACCGCCCATGAAAGCGGAGGGTTCGCGCCGTGGTGCGGAAAGGTGGCCTACGTCGACATGCGGACCGGGCTGATGTCGGGAGGCGTCGTGTTCGGATCACCCGACGGCCTGAGCCGCGAGCATTTTCCCGCCACCACTCCGCCGGAACGGGAAGGCGTTACCCTCTACCTTGAGGGTCCGATTTCTTTTCCCATACACGACAAGACGATCACGGACGTGCAACGAGGCGGAAAGACGGTGTTATCGCGGCAGCATTGGGACCATACGCGCTTTCAGATCGATCATGAGGAGTTCTCGTTAGTCGATTGTGGCTCCTACACGTTGCTCGAGTGCCTGCTGGAGCCGGGTGGGATCGGGCGATATCGGCATGTGCGGATGCTCGAAGCTTTGCAGTTCGCCCTTGGGCAGACTATGCACCCCAGCGCGATCTTTCTAAACTCCGCCGCCGGCCGGCGCGCGACCATTCGGTCTTTCGCGCGGGCGGAGCAAAAAGGTGCGGGGGTGCGGCCGCCGCTCGCGTTTTCCATGGGGCCTGGTCCGAGCGCGGTGTTCGGTATTGTGGAGGCCTATTATCGGCGAGTCTTGGAATGGACTGACGCCGACTGGCACACGGTGACCCGGCGCGGCTATCAACTGATTCAGGCGGGAGGATCTCCCGTCGAAATCATGGCGCTGGCTTATTCTGTCGCGACCGAAGGCGCCATCGGCGACTGCTTTTCCGCTCTCGCGCAATCATCGCCGGAGTTCGCTGCCGAGATTGACCGATTGATAGGGTTGATGCCGGGTCTCAACGCATCACCCGCAACAACGCAGCGCCTCGTCGGCAGCTTACGTGCGATGAAACATACCAGAAACTCTGATAGGTTGCGCGCATTCATCGCGCAGTGCGGGCTTCCCCCGGCGGTCCTCGAAGCATGGACCCGAACGCGCAATTCGGCTGCCCACGGCGTGGATACCCCCAGATTCGACGCGCAAGCTCGCCTCAATGACCTTCTGCGTATCCTGCATCTGTTCTATTCGATTGTGCTCACGTTTGTGCGCTACTCCGGCCCGCGCACCGATTACCTAACTAGCGGACATCCTGAGCAACACTGGCCGAGTGAGAACAGTCCGGGAACGTAGTCGCGGAAGGCAGTGGCCTCGTTCCATGGCGGATTATTGATAATCGTGGCTCACTTGCCTTGGGTCCCATCGCGGGTAGCCGTCACCACTTGATCAACCCGTTCACGGTGCGGCACATTCTAGGCACGCCAATCTTGCCTCATGAGTGATCGGCACCGACAAAACAGACATGCATCGAAAGGACCGAGACGATGGATGCGCGGAAACCGAGACGCGCGAGACGTTGCAGGACGACCTCGGCGCCGCCTATTCCTATACGTTGACGGTTTGTGATGAACTTCACGATTGGCGAATTTTCGACGCGAACCGGCGCATCGGGTATGTTTGGTGCCTGCTCTGCGACGAGGAATTCAAGCTCGCAGATTGGAAGTTTGAGCGCGAGTTGGTGGTGCCCCGGAAGCTATGGGCGCGATTGCTCGGACTTTCTCCCGAAATCAGGAATTATCGACGTCGCGGATTAGGTAGTCGTCTCCTGCCGCTAATCGTCGAGCACGCCCGCAAATCCGGAGCCCGCCGAATCACTGGCATGATTTCATCCGAGGACCTCGCGGAGTTTCCAGCACTTGTTAGCTGGTATGGTCGGTTCGGATTTACCTTTGCGCCCAAAGCACCAGGTAGCGCTATCGTCGGAGAAATAGAACTCCGGCTTTGATCAGATGTAATTCGCCGATCACGGGTTCGGCGGCACGCCGGAGATTCTCCGCTCAATTCCGATTGGGTTCACTGCCGCTGGGCAGCTGAGGACTTGAGAAAGCTTCGAGGGATTCACGGCAGTCACTTAAAATGGAGTCTTGGCATACCCGGTAGACGAAGGATAACTACGGATTATCCGAGCATGGCTACACCTTGCGCCCCTCAATGGTTTTCCGAGGCGATCTGCCGGGCGGAGGAACTGCGGGACAAGGTCGGCGTGTTGTTGGTGGCCAACGTCGAGGGCAGAACAGTTCCCCTGGATGACTATGAGACCGATTCGATCGTCACGGAATTCCTGAGCAACGCGGAGCTCGATGACTTCGTTGCGAGTTTCCAGGAAGCGGGGATCTACTGCGAGGTCGTCATCGACGAGGGGGGCTTCCTGCAGTGGTTGGAGAAGGATCGCGCTAGATTCGGTCGTGAGCATCCGCTCGTCTACAACCTCGCCCAAAATGGGATTGGCCCGGCCCGTCTTTCCTTGGTGCCCGGCCTGTGCCGCTTGCACGGCCTGTCGTTGCTCGATTCCGACGGACATGCGGTCGCGATCGCCCAGCATAAATTTCACTGCGCCTCACTGCTTCGTCAGTTCGGCCTGCCCGTTGCGCAATCGTGGTGGTTTACCGAGCGCGGGTGGTGGCCGGAGCCACCACGCGACGGGATGAGGTTGATCGCGAAACCGAGCTATGACTCGGCCAGTATCGGCATTCATGCGGAGAGCGTCTTCGAGATGAGTGAGCGCGCGGCCGAACAGTTGCAGGCGTGGCGCGCGCGATACCGTCAACCGCTGACCGTGCAGGAATTCATTCCGGGCTTCGAGGTGGAGGTGCCGGTGTTCGAGGCGGCGGAGCCGGAAACAATCATGCCCGTAGGGTTGTCCATCAATCGCAGGCGCGATCTTCGCGATACGATATTGGTCTACGACGACGTGTTTGCCGACGGCTATGACTTTTACGACTTCGCCGAAGAAAACGATACCACGGCACTGGAAATACGTGCGATCGCGGCCAAGGCGTTTTCGGGTCTGGGGCTAAGGGGCGTTGGACGCGTTGATTTCCGCATCAGGCACGACGGCACACCTGCGATTATCGAGGTAGCGTGCAAGCCCCACCTCACGCGACACAGCAGTTTCCTGCACGCCGTCGAGAGCATCGGCGGGTCGCACGCGGACCTGCTTAAATTTTTAGTCGGCGCGGCCGTCCGCCGCCTGCCTATTAATCAGCCGACCAAAATTGAATGTCGGTGAAGAGAAACCCCCGCCCATAAAAACTCCACTGCGGACCCAGTTGCGGTGGATGTTTATCCCTCAAATATGAGTCGAAAGTGATAGGATCGAGTTCCTCGCCGCGCGCAAATGCGCCGCTCATTAACTCGTGGCGGCGCAGTAAGGTTTCACGAATCGAGCGGCTCAATCCGTCAAGTCCCGGCCGGACGCTGGATAACAGTCGGGCGCTGCGCTCTTTCTCTCCGGCCAGGGCCAGCAATCCCGCCAGATTACTGCCGACGAAATAGCGGTGATAATCGTCGGAATTTCCCTCATCCCCGAGTTTCGTCCACGCAGTTTCGAGGCTCTCCCGCGCCTGATCCGTCCGGCCGGAATGGACCAGCAAGACCGCAAGATTGTTTAGAATCAGGATGCGGTCGCCGACATCGGTTCTGCCGTCATTGATCTGCTGCATGAGTTCTACCGCACCGGCCAGCGGTAGGCTGCCCTCCAAGTAACCAGCGAGAACCGAATTGTTGGCCGCCACCTCCAGAGCAGGCCATGGAAACATCGAGTGCGTCTGAACGACGCGTTCGAGTTCCTGCGCACGTTCGATCGCCGCATCGAACAGTCCACTCGCCACTAAATTCGCGACCAAGTTGGTCAGGGTGTAGTAGTATTGCAGTGGGTGCCGTGGCAGGCTCTCGGGAATCCGTGGACCAAAATAAGCCAACGCGCTCTCCAACCGGTTCCGGGCTGCGGGAAAATGGTGCAGGCATTCGGCCCGGCGTCGCAGGCAGTTCAACCCGTAGAGCGCCCACGGATCGACTTTGCGCCGAGTCCAGTAGTGTTTCGTGATCGCTTCCTCCAATTGCAACGCCGCCTCGTCGTCGCCCGTCTGTGTCTGAGCGACGATAAGATTCTGAGCGATTCGCGACCAGAGTTCTGGTTCTCGATCCTTCAAGTTTTGCCACGGTGTGAGCACCGCCACCGCGCGTTCGAAATCGGCTACGAGGTGGGATTTCAGGCGAAGCTGCGCTTCGAGATAATCGCGCTCGGCAACGAGAACTTCAGGAAGAAATCCTTCGATGGTTTCCAGCAGAGCAAGGCTTTCGGCGAGGCGGTCGTTGTCGTGATGATCGTAGGCGGCACGCATTGTCGCGAGATACTGGTTGATATCGCTCCAACCCGTCGCCTCGGTGAGCTTTCCCGGCTCTGGGGCGGGCTTTTGTTGGCGGCGAGATTCGACCGCGGCCAACGCGTAACATGCGAGCGCCTCGTCCATTTTGTCCGCCGCCAGCAAGTGCAGCCACCGCGCCTGATAATCGCCCGGTCTCATCAGCCGGAGGCACTCCGCGAACTTCGCGTGATAGGCTATGTTGTCTCCGGATCGCGTCGCTTGAAAATAGCGATGCAGCGCCTCGCTGGAAAACGATCCCATCTCGCCGGTCGCCTTGAGGAGCCGTTCTTCCTCCGCCTGGCGAAAGAGGGCTAGGAGGTCTGCGGCGTCTCGTCCGGTCAGGCATCGCACGTCATCGAGGAGGAACGACACGCCAAGGAACGATGCCGCTCCGAGTAACTCCTCCAATTCTCGCAAGCCGGTTTTCACCGAGAGCAGACGCCGTCCGATCATTTGCGCGTAAAGGTCGGTCCCGAGTCTGTCCTGACATTCTGGTCCTGACTTGAGCAGGTGCGCACCGAAATCGTGCAGCAGGTCGAGGCGGCCGGCGGTAGCGACGAACAGCGAATCAGACTCGGCTGCGGTTAGGGCTGGAAAGCCAAACGTCGACAGCGCGGCTGGAAGATGGGATCGTTCTAACGAACGAATTCGAAATTCCGTGACTGGGATTTTTTCAATCAGAGCCCGCAGACGCGGATTGGGTTCGTCCCGAGCGCCGATCAAGACCAGCACGTCCTTCAACGCCGGGTAAAATTCATGGAGGTGTGGCGAAAGGATAAGACCGAGCAGAGTCCATGATTCGTTGTCCCAGTCTTCCACGTGATCCGCGATCAGTAGGAGTCGCTTACGCTCCGCGGCGGTCTGGATCACGAAGAGCAGGTCTTGCTCTTTTTCGTCCAAGACCGTGGACATTTGCGCGAGACGCTTCTTGCGATAGTTGATCAGCTCCCCAACGAGGTAACCCGTAACCTTTCCCACTACGGGAACACTCTCCGCTGCTCGCGTCGCGCCGCCTTTAAGGATGTCCCAGCGTGTTAAGCTATCCTTGCCCGGTGCGGCGAGAGTCAGCCACGGGAAGAATTTTCGCTGCGTCGCCAAGGCTGCGCCGCGTGCCAGCAATGCGACCCCGCCACCATCCTCCCAAGCGATCCCGGCTTGCACCAGTGTCCACGATACTCCGCTCCCGTGAGGACCAGTGACGAGAACGACCTCTTTTTGGTGGCTTCGCTGTTGCTCAAGAAGGCGACTTAGGGGGGCTTGTTGGCCGTTTGCCTCCTGCAATTGCAGCATAATCCGTAGTTATCCGTCATCGCGCCCGGGCAATGGTCGAAAATAGCTGTCGCGGATGACGCAGAAGAAGACTTTCCCGTTGTGAGCGGTCGCTCACCTGGGCGTAGATGGTCGTGGTGGTAATCGAACTGTGTCCGAGGAGCCGTTGGATGTGACGCAAGTCGACACCTTGCTCCAGTAGCTGCGTCGCCAGAGTGTGACGAAACATGTGCGGCGTTACCTTGCCAGCGCCGCTGGCGACCGCCGTGCGTTTCACCACATTGCGGATCGACTGATCACTTAGCCGGCGACCGAACCGATTGGTGAAGAGCAGTGGCACTTCCGCGTCTGTCCCTTTCCGGAGTTCAATCCAGCGGCGTAGGGCTTGGCGCAACTGTGCACTGACAATCGGCACGATGCGTTCACGACTACCTTTACCCATCACCCGGATCACATCGTCGCCGAGATCGATGGAGGTAAGTAGCAAGTCGGAGACTTCAGACACCCGCAGCCCGCCGCAGAAAAGAATTTCGATTAAGGCACGGTCCCGAGCCTGTCGGAGTAACACTCGGCGTTTGCGTGAAACCGGCGTGCGATAGACTAACACGAACATACTTTGCACCGCTGGTTGCGAAATCGTCCGAGGGAGGGAACGGCCCAATTTCACGCCACTTCGCCAGTTGTTAGCGAGGTCGGTCGGGATGCGTCGCTCCGCATGCAGGAACCTCAAAAACGACTTCACGCATGCGATATTCCGCCGGATGGTTCGCGGTTTTGCATGAGCGCGAGATCGGGCATAGTCGCGAAGGCGCTCGCACGTGAGATGATCGAGAGTGGAATCAGAAACGCCTTGCCGAAGGAACGTGGCGAAACCGAGCAGATCCAAACGATAGGCTTTTACCGTATGGTGGCTGTATTTGCGTTCGTCTGCGCAATATTGGAGAAAGTCTAGGCTGGCTTGTTTAATGGGATCCATCCGCGCATTCGAGCACGGGGCTCATCGGCAGTGCCAACCGCCTTTTGTGGGCTGGTCAGTGGAAGTCGTGCCTCGCTTGTGCCGGCAGTCCGAGCCGCACCGTGTCGTCCGCATCGACGCGCGACTGCTCGTCGGAATGCTGCACGCACGGTGGCAGAAATTTCACCGCGTGGCGGCGGCCGTCCTGAATCAAACTCGCGACGGAACGTTTTTCTCCGCATCGCGCTATGAGTATCGCGGCAAGTTCGCGATGACGCGGTTGGAGCGCGACTTCCCTCGAGAGTATGCGGCGCCCGCCGTCCGTGGGGAAACAAGCCGTGCTTTTTGAAATCGAACCGGTAGTCGGTCAGCCGCTTCCGCGAGATCTGCCGGGTTTCGTCCTCGAAGATCTGATGATTATACGCGCTCGGTAATCCATGGTTCGTCGGGTTTCGGATGCACGACTTCGTCCAGCGGCTGCCCGGCCGCCAAGGCCGCCCGGTAGTCTCGCACCCATTTCAGCCAGCACCGTCGCGGGATTCGAAGGGAGCGCGAGAAATCGAGTTTACTGGTGGGATGCCCCATGCGGTCAGCCGGCTCGGTGTTGAACGCCAAGTAATGTTCAATGGCGGCTTTTCTCACCGCTGTTTCCAGCAAGAGCTGGGCGCCGCGTCGGAAGGTGGAGGGTTGCATCGAAAAATTATCGCTGGATCGCGTTCCTCTGGTGGACGGCGCCGAAATCAAATTGAGGGTGCGCGCGCCGCAGCATGGCGGAAGACTGAAAAATCCGGCAGGGCTGTCGAGCTTCAGTAGATCGACCAATGCGGTTCTGAGATCGGAGAGCTTTTCGCGGGCACTGACGTTTCATCGCGTTGTGACCCGGCTTTCCTCAGACACGACCGCGCGAGGAACAAGTCGTGACATGAAGGGCGTCAAGTCATGCAGGGCAGCTTGAAGCGCGGTGCGGCCTTGCAGACGTCAAAGAAAACGCAGGTCTGGCAACAGAGCATGCTTTCGAAATCGAAGATCTTACAGAAAACCTCTTCGGCGAGCGCTCGCTTGCCGGAACCCGCCGCGGTCGGCGCGAGTAACTGCTGACTCTTAGTGCGATAGGTTACGTCCGCGGCGCAATGGTGGACCCGTCCGTTCGGAAAGAACGCCCGGTCGCGGGTGAAGCTTGGTGCCACCACCGGCCCGCCCGATGGATACTGGCCTACCGTCTGATTTCCGCATTTTGACCACTCGTGATACGGACATTTCACGCGCGGCTTCGGTAGCAAGAAATGGGATTTCTTGCCTGTGAGGATGACGAAAGACCGGGTGCTTGCTTCGGCGATTGGCGCCTCCCGCATCACGAACGGGCGCGTCGCCAGCGCCTGCGCATCCTGCGCGTGGTCGACTAGGTCGATCTCCGTCGGCGGGTGCACGAACTTCTTCATCACCCGGTCCACCAGTTCAGCCGAAGCCGACTCCATCTCCGTGAGGTGCCGCTTGAGCGTCGCCGAGCCTTCGCCCTCGTGCGGCATCGTCTTGCCATCCGCGTCCGTCCGGATGGCCAGCCAAGGCTGAGGCGCAACCCGCACGAAAACCATGGGAGAAACATCGATGTGCGGGCAAATGCCACGCCGCTGCGGTGTGCGAGTGCTGGTGTAGCCTAGGTAGACACCACGCAACAGCTCGACGTTCTTCGCCTGGAGCATCTCAGGGGGGATAGACTCCGGCGAAAGATATTGCGCAGCGGGTGCCAGTCGTTCGTAGGCAATCTCCCGGTGAATCCGTTCAAAGTGCAGTCGGTATGCCTCACCCGGTCGAAGACCCGACTCCTCGACGATCACGAAGCAGCCGGCATCACCTTGCCCGCTGAAGACCCGGTCTGGATCTCGAATGATCACCAGCCATTCGCCGTTGCCGATCGCCATCACGGCGGGCGGCCGGTTGAACTTATTCTTCGTCGCCGTGACGTATTTCTTGAGCTGCTTGATGTGCTCCCGCCACTCGCCCGTGACCCAGGTGGGCAGCTTCACGGCAGCCGCCATCACCTGCTCGGGCGACGACATCACTTTGCCCTTCCGCCCGGACGATGCGCGCGCCGCGGTCTTCTGCGCGTAGAGTTCGACCAGCACGCGGGGCCCAGCCGCTCCGAAGCGTTTTGCCTCAAACACGAGTAAAGGCAGATTCACCAGCCGATCCACGCCCAGATAGTCGAGAAATAGGGTGCGGGTCTTGAGGTAACCGTTCTTGAAATACGCCTCGGTTAGCAGATTCAGGTGGTCACCGCCGGCCGGCCGAGTGGTCCAACCGGTCGAGTCCAGCAGTTCGTCGAGGATGAAGGCTCGCGCATGATGCTCCAGCAGCGCGTTGACGTCGCCCTCAGCGAGAAATTTCCCGCGCAACTGCTTCACGGTTTCGCCGTGGAAGTCCTCGATGGCCCGCGTGAAACGATTGGTGTCGCCCGAAAGGTCCATGCATCACCGGTAGAGGCTCGAAAGGCTACGAATCAGACGGCGGGCCTCGGGCCAGCCGACGTCGGCGAAGGTGTCCAAGACCTGCAGCAGGCCGGCGCGTAGGTCCTCATGCGCCCGGAAGAGTTCAGCGTAGTCCGCGAGGTAGCGTTCGACAATCCGGGTGATCACACCGACCGCGAGGTGCTCGTGCGCGAAGCCGTCGGCCTTCGTGTTGGCGACCACCCGGACGATGCAACGGAAAATCTCGGGCGGATCCGCGGTGATGAGGAATTCCAACGTCTCGGAGAGATGATAGGCGATGTGCGTGCTCGGCAGGGTGACCAGTTCGTCGATGATAGGCTTGGTCTCCCGCCAGAATTCCATGGTCGGCGGCGCCGGTTCTTCCGCCGACGGCCGCTTCCCGTCGTGGGCGCCGGAGGCGAAGAAGACCTGCATGTTCACGCCATCCAACAACTGCACCACTTCGCGGACCTCCTCTCGCTTGGGGGCGGGGGCCTTGTCCCCTTGCGCCATGAAGGCGTCCAACACGATGCGACCGTTGCGCACTAGGGTGAGGAAAAACTCGAGGCCACGCCGGTGCAGGTTGCGCTGGAATTCCGTATCGGTCGGCCGCAAGCCGACCGCGAGCGTGTCGCGGAAGTTATGGCAGAGGAGCTTGAGGTAGTGCGCGTGGCGGACCGGGTCCGCCACCATCTTCATCACATAGTCGGTCGCGCGCGCGTGGCCGAAGCGGATGAAGAGGTCACTCAGCCCCGCCACCGCCGTGTCGGCGGGGTCTCGATTGGCTTCATCCGGGCGGGGGAAACGTTGCAGGTAGTCGAAGAACAGGTCGGCGGCTTCGTCCTGATGACCCGGCGCAATCCGATCGATTGCGCCCAGCAACCCGGTCCAAACACCGGCATTCACCTCCTGCGGTGCCCGCTCCTTGATCAACTCCCACATGAACGGCCGGTCGACATCGTAAAGCGTATTGCACGCACCGGCGATCTGGAATCGCACCGCCGGGTGTGGATCGGCGGCAAGTCGGCGGATCGCCGCTCGCAACTCGTCGTCGCTCGCCCGAGTTTCACGCGGCCACACGATCAAGGCTTGGGCGGCGTCGATCCGCGGACTGGGCGAGCCCCAGCTCGGGATGCGCGCGAAACTGGTTTCGGTGTCGGCCTCGATCTCGGGCTTCGGGTCGAGCGCACCGCGCAGCAGAATTTCCCGCAAGAACGCGCGACGCTCGGACTCCTTTGGCATCACCCCAGAGCGCACGATCTGTTCGGCCCCCTCGACCACCCGCGACCATATTAACTGAGAAACGTCCGGATGAATTCCCGCCGGGGGATTCTTAACCGTGAACTCGTAGGCTCCCACCAACGTTGGCCAAAACGTATCGATGGCTTCAGCGGTGTGCTTTTTGCCGTCGGTTCGCCCGAACGCCTGGAGTTTGATCTCCCATTCCTTCGCCGCGACGTGCTCGGGCGTCTTCAGGTCGACGTCTTTCAACGTCGGGACGTAGTCGGACCATTCCATTTTGCCGGTCGAACTCCAACTCCGGTAGGGCGGCACGTTCTTCCGGAGGGATTTCGCCGCCTCGAGCGAAGCGCGTAGCGCTTTCGCCTCTGCGGTCACCATCAGACTCAGCGGCATCTGATTCAGGTAGAGGCCCCGCCATAAGTCGTCGCTGCGCATGGTCCCGTCGTCCTGCTTCCGCCGGATCAGCGGTAACGCGACGACCGCACGCTCGATCTTCGCGCGCTCGGCCTTCTTCAATTTGGGAAACACCAGCTCAAGCAGCGCGGCAACGAGGTAGTGCAGGTCGAAGCTGACGAGAATCGCCGGTTCGCTCAGAAGCGGCACGAGCCGGAGGCCGAGCGTTTCTGGCGCTCGTTTGCCTGCTTCGAACACGGCGCGCCAGATGACAGCCAGCTCCGCCTCCGCCGCCACCACGTCCAGGATCTGATCGAGGAGCGCGACCTTGCGCCGTTCGCCGAGGTTAACCCAGCCATTGCGCGCGGCCCGCAGCAGCGCCACTGCGTCGTCGACCCGGGCGGACGTGTCGGAGGCCCAGATCGAGCTGAGGTCTTCGATGAGCACACAGTCCTTGTTCCGAAACCGGAATTTCTTGCGCACATCGCGCTTCTCCCGAGTCGGGTGCTCCCGCGCGCGGTAGGCCGGAATGAACCGCATCACCGCGGTCGTCGCGATGACGGGCGCGTCGGTGAAGAACGCGGGAAAATCCGAGTGAAGGCGATGGCGCGCCATCCCGTAGTTGTCGCTCCGCTTGACCTGCATTGGGACGATCTTGCTAGTGCCGAGCTGTTCCATTCCCTCGTTGGTCGATTCGTTGGCAAAGACCGCGACATAGAAATCGCGCACCAGTTCGGGCCGCACGGGGATGAGGTATTTGATTTTGTCCGCCAGCACCCAGTAAATTCGGTCACCGAACTCCTCCGCGAATTTCCGCTCGAGAAACGGCCGCAGGACGCCCTCCGTTTCCTCCGGCGCGGCGCCGCCGGTCTGGCACATCGTCCGCAAGGCGGTGAGGAAGTCCGGGCCCATCCGGTCCTCCGGCCTTTGCTTCGCGAGCAGGAGTTTGGCGAGCAGCCTGGCCGCCAGATTTGCGCGCGCCTCGATCGCCGGATCGGCTTTGCCGCGATCCGGCACCAGCTTGAACAGCAACAGGTGAACCTGCCAGTGGAAGTCCGGCCACTTTTCGGCGAGGTGAACCGCCAGGTCGATCCACGCCGGCCCGACCCGCTTGAGCTGATCCGGGTCCTCGGTGTCGAGGAATCCGCTCACGCAGAATCGCAGCATCGCTTTCGCCGGCTCTTCGCCCGCCGCGATCCGCTTGAGCAAAGGCGCGAAGTCGGACCATGCCGCCAGATTCATCACCGCGCATTCCGTGGTGAATATCCGAGCGACCAGAGGCAGCGGTGAATTCAGGAGCGCCAGCGCGGTTGCCCAAAAGCGCTCCCGGCTCTTTTGCCCGTCCCACAGGTAGTCGAAATGCAGGAGCAGACTCTGCCGGGCGTAGAGCGACAGCTCCGGGCGCGCCCTGAGCGTTTCAACCAATTCGGCGGCGTCGTGCGAACGGAAGAGCAGCCGCGAGACCGCGTAGTCGTGGAGCAGGTGGTGGGAGAAGCGGATCTCGCCGTCGCCGAACGCGCCCGGATCCAGCACATACCGGCCGGCCAACTCGGCGACGATGGCCCGGTCCGCCGCGCGGTCGTCCTTCATCCGCATGGCGAGGCGTTGCACGAGGCCGTTCACCATCGTCGCGAGCACCGCTTCGCGTTGGGCACCCTGCGGCTGTGCGTCGGTCACCCGTCGGTCCCAGAACCGGTCGAGCAGGACCGTGTTCGTTTCGAACGGGACGATCTCCGGCACCGGCACGCCCGCCCGCAGGAGTTCGCACGCCAGCGAAAGGTTGAAGGGTTGTTTGAGCAGTGCGTGCGTCACTGGAAATTTCCGAGCCGACGCCACGAGCGTGCGCACCGCCCGGCTCTGCTGGCCGGCGTAGGCGAGTTCACCGTCGGAGAGTTCCGGCACGTCGAAATGCGCCGTGCCGGCGAATTCCGCATCGCCGTAGCCGTCCACCGGGTCTCCGGGAAATAGGTCGCGCGTCTCCGGGCTGTGTTTCAGGTCGAACCGGCGCACCGAAGCGACGACCCGCCATCGGGTGTTGTCGGCGATCACGGCTCCCATCGCGGCGCGGAGCTGATGGGCGATCTTCGCGTCACGCGCCGCGTCAAGCGCATCGATCACCAGGTGGGCCCGCTTACCGCCGGGCCATGCCGCCAACACCTCGGCCAGATCGGCGTCCAGCCCGAGCACTTCGCGCAACGGCTTCTCCGAACTCGCCTGCAAGTCGTCGGCGAGCAGGAGCACCACGTCCCGGCGGCCACGCTGGAGCGCCTTACACACCTGATAGATGACACCAGATTTTCCCGCCCCCGGCCGGCCGATTACGACGCGATTGAGGTCGAGCGAGCCGCGGAGGGCTGGCATGCACTCCCGAGGGATTTCAATCGCGTCGTCGGCGCCGACGCGGAGTTCGGCGTAGCGCCGGAGCCGCAGGAGATTTTTCTCGGTGATCTGCTGGAGTTGTTGGATCGATTTCTCGTAGGCGCGAGGGGCGCGGAGCGAACAACCCGCGGCCTGGAGCCTTGTGCTGAGATCCGCGACGACGAGCCGGTGCCCGCCGCGATTCGCCTCGCGGGCTGCCTGAAGCAGGATGTCCCACGCGGCCGCGCCACGCGGCCGCGAAGAGACGGTGAGGACGGAAGACTCCAGCACGAGGCGAGCCTCGGCAGCGCCGGCGGCGGCATTGTCCACGTCCAGCGCCACGACGCTTACGCAGGACAGGAACGGTTCGACGGCGGGCTGCCGGGCACCGGCGGATTGAAGCGCGAGCGTCGCCGCCTGGCGAAGCGTGTCGACGAGCTTGAGTTCGGCGGCATTGAAACGCGCTGCGGCTTGGGCCCAGCCACCGGGCTCGCGCAGCGCGGCCAGAACTGCGGCCGTCCGCTGGGCCAGCCCCGCCCCGGCCGAGGTCGAAACGACCAGCGCGAAGCGGTCGCGGGCGGCGTCGAAGCCGCGCGACCACGGATTGGCACCGGGAGAGGGATTGGGCTGCGCCGGCGCGACGAAAAGTTGCGAAAATTGGCTGAGGACCTCGACGAGGAGTCCGTCCGGCCGAGCGGTCATGTGCACCGTCGCCTTGCGATGCTTCGCTTGGATGTAGATTGCGCCGGCGCCGCTGTGCTCGATCACGACGTCGCCGGCGGCCACCGGGGCCTGCATCCACACCGCCGTGGGCCGCCACTCGGGCACGGCGCCAAACCGTTGCAGGTCGCCGCTCGCCAGCATTTGGGCGAACGCCCACGCCGCCACCCGTTCCTCGTAGTCGATGCCTTGGGCGGCGGCGCGTCCTCCTATGCTGGCGGGGTTGCGCATGGGCGCTCAGCGTGCTTTCAGCGACGGCGGAGTCACGAACGAAAATGGCATGGGATTTCCCGTCGCCATCGAAGAACCGCCAGGCCATTTTATCGTCACATCCGCCCCACCATGCCTCGACCGACCGAAGATCCGCCCCCCACGCCCGACGAACTGAAGCTCGCGTTGAAAGAGTTGTTTGCGCTTGCCGCTCAATGCTCCACGCACCACATGGCCTTCTCGGTTTTCTACCCGCGCGAGTCGGCGTCCGGCGCCCAGGTTACCCACCGGGGCTTGTTTCTCCAGATGTTCAACGCGATCGCGGAGGCCAACTTGATGTGTATTCGGAAAAGCGCAGAGTTCTTCAAACCGCGCACCCCCCAAGATCGATCCGATACACTGCACTCCTACCAGTATCCGGGCTACTCGAACCAAGTCTGGATTGTGCCGCGCGAGACATACGTTGAATTCCACAAACGGGTTGGCCACCTCACGCTGCAACAGGTGCGAAAGCGCAACGTAAGCTGGCCCGCGTTCGAACTCACTATGCAGGCGCTCAACCAGTGGGTGGATTTTTTTCGAGCGATGGCGACCTCCTATGCCGCCGACGCCGAAACCGCGGCGTATTGCGCCCTCTGCGAAGAAGTGCTCCGCAATCACGCCGCGAAAATCGAACACGAGGCCCTGCAATCTCGCCGCAACGCGGCCGCGGCGGCAGCGGAAATGGCGGCGCAACAAGAGCCGGCATCCGCAACGCCGCCAGCGCCAGAACCGACCGGACCGGTGGTGACCGGCGCGGCGCTCTTGATCGGTTCCCTTTTGTGGGAGGGTGAAATGCCCGCGGTGGACGGGACGAAAGGAAAGCAGCGCAAGGCATGGCGCGAGAAGCGGCTCGATCTGGCCACGACGAAAAACGTTCGCGTGAGGATTCGCTACGCGCGGCAGAGCGACAGCCGCGCGATGCAATACACGATGTGTTTCGGCGGGACCAAACTCGGGACGGGAAAAGTCGCGCGACTTCAAGGGCCATTTCCACTGGCCGCGCTGACGGAGCGTCTTCGGGCTGAAACCGAAGCGCTGGCGCTTGCCGAAGGTATTCGGGGCGCGGAGAACGAGTTTAATTCCGCGAGTTGGGGCGTCGTGGCGATCGCGATCAATCCGGAGTCGACGCAGAAGGATGCCATTCGTGCAGCGTGGACCGCGCAATTCAAAGCAAACCAGCGCTTCGATCCGGCGAAGTTTGGCAAGGGCGTGGTCGATGGCGGGGGTATATTGCTGGTCGAACTGCCTTGGAGGAATGCCGCGCTCCGACACGTTGATTTCTGTTTGGCCACGCCGACCGCGCCGAATGACCCGTCGCCAACGCCGGCGAAGATTGCGAGCGCATCGAGGGCTGGACTATATTACACGAGAACCCGGAAGGCTGGGATCAAGACTGCGGACGATGCGGCGATCGAGCGGTGCCTCCGCCGACGCTGAGATTGTCACGAGCCAGCGCGGGCGGCGCGGAACGCCTTGCCGGGGGACGCTCGTAATCTGATGTTTACGCGTGCCATCCCGACCTCGGACAACTCCAGCTGACGGCGAACGCCGGGCGATATTGGGATTCTTCCCCCAATACCGCTTGTGCGCCCAGCTGATTTTCCGCGCACTCCAACGAGGGGAATTTGAATGGGTCGAACTCATGTCGCGCGAAGCGGGCGCGATGGACGATATTGTCATTGGAACCCGAGGGCGGGTGGAAGCCCTTCAGCTGAAACATAGCAGCGGTCGGAAATCCATCACGCTGGCGTCGCTTCTCAAGGGGGAGGACAGAACGCCCTCTTTGCTTCGAGCGATGGTAGACGGTTGGCGATCACTCACCGCGGCCCACGCGCCGACTCAAGTGTCGGTCAAACTGGTGTTCCGCGGCGTTGCTGGCGGCCTCGGGGTCTTGCCCAAGGATGCGATTGGACCCGAACACGAATCCTTTCAGTCGTTTCTCCAGGAAGGTTGGAAGCCGGAATTGAGCGAAGTTCTGCTCACCAAGTGGCAGTCGGTGCGCGATGCGATCGTGCGCGAAGGTCAGCTCGCGCCGGACGAGGTCGCGAGGTTCTTTTCAGTGAGCGGTGTCGAATTCGTAAACGCGCAGACGCCGCTGGAACAGCCGTGGGCGGAGGTCGACGTCCAGACGCTGACCGAATACCTGATGCGAACCGCTTCGGGTGACGTTCGGCCGGGGATGATCCGCCTCACCGCGCTGTTGCACGGCCTCGGATGGGAGGATCGGTTTCAGACGCGCTTCGCGCACGAGTGGAAGATCGATGCACGCTACCAGGCGATTCAGGCAACCACTGGGCCGCTCGAACGGCTACTGGCCGTGGGGTCGTCCGGCTACGCCGCCTTGCTCGGGACCCCCGGCTCGGGCAAGTCGACCACGCTTGCGCACACCCTGAGAAATCGCCCGGAGTGGCGATTCATTCCGTATTTCGCATTCATCCCCGGCGACGTAGCGCAAGGTCGGGGCGAAGCGGTGCGGTTCCTTCACGACCTGGTCGTGGCGCTCCACCGGCTCAATTTCCGTGGATCGCGGGGCTACGCCACGGAGGAACAACACAGCCTGCAGACCGAGCTGGCGGAAATCTTCACCAAGCTCGGAAAGGATTTTGCGGAGTGCGGACGCCGCACGGTCATACTCGTCGACGGCCTCGATCACATCGAACGAGAGCAGCGTCCAGCCCTGTCGCTGATTTCGATGCTTCCTCACCCGGATACAATTCCATCCGGGGTGTTGTTTGTGCTGGGATCGCAAACGCTCGAACTCGACAAGTTATCCCCGGCGATCGCCGGCCAGCTTGGGCTGGAAGGACGCACGGTGCGCATGGCTCCGATGTCCAAGCCGGAGATCCAGGGCTTCCTCGATCGATCGCGGTTGCCGGTGACTATCGATGCCGCGAAATTCACCCAGATCCAAAAACTCAGCGAAGGTCATCCTCTCGCGCTCGCCTTGCTGGTCGAACGTCTGCGCAAGGCGGTCGACGAAGCGAGCTTGGAGCACCTCTTGGCCGCGTCGCCGTCCTACGACGGCCATATCGAACGAAGCTACGCCGTATTTTGGCTCGAGCTGAAGCGAGACGCAGCAACGCGCCACCTTCTTGCGCGGTGGGCGCGTCTTCATGGCGCCTGGGCTCTGAAGGATCTCGCCGAAGCGTTCGGGGCGCCAGCCGTCGAGCAAGCCGTGAGCAGAGCGGAACCCTATCTGCGCACGACCGGAGCCGGTATGGTCGATTTCTTCCACAATAGTTTTCGGCAGTTCGTATTGACGGCCACACGCACCTCTCCTCTCGGCATCGACGAGAATGCAACGATTCATCGCGAGATGGCCCATCGGTTCGCGGAACTGCCAATCCACGCGCCTTTGGGATGGGAAGCGATCCGGCACGCGGCGGCGGCAGGGGATGATGATCATGTTCTCGCCTGGTGCCAGGCCGACCGATTGCGGGCCCAGTTTCTCGCCAATCGACCGAGCCGAACGATTTTCGAAGACATCTTCGCCGCGTTGGAGGTCGCAAAAAAACGGAAGGACCCAACTCGCGTTGTCCAGATTTTGCTGATCTGGCAGGAATTCTACCGACGTGCACGAGCGCTTGAGGCGGAAGATCGATTAATTCTCATCTATCGATTGTGGGGAGCCGGGGCCGTTCGCCGGCACCTGGAGAATGAAGGCTGGGTCGCGGTCGGCACCAACCAAGCCCTCCGGCTCTGTCGCGTGCTCGCCGAAGCCGGTGAAATGACGCACGCGCGTGAGGTCTATGATCTCACCGAGCCACACGCATGGTTAAGTGGACAGAGTGAGGTGGAAGTGGGGCTCGGCGAAAAGCCGATGAAGGATCTGGATGAATGGGCAACCCTGGCGCTCGATTTCCGATCGCTCGAAGACATCGTGGCGGGAATCGAACGGCTCCGACTGGGCCAGTCTCCCCTCCACAAAGAGCGCAGTGACGAACGCGATTTTAAGTTGCGGGTGTCGGTGTTGGGAAGTCTCGCGGAGGCGTTGACTGATAGAGACGACTGGCCTGCGGTGGAATTCGTTCGATCACGGGTGCCCGTGAGTCACATCGAGACCTGGCAGAACGGGCTCGATTGGCACTTGGTCAACCAGCACCCGAAGCACGCGCAAACCCAGAAGTCACTCCAACGATTAGAGGCGCGATACGCCGGCCAAGCGAAGAGAGCGGCGGACATGGCGGAGATCGTCTGGCGTGTGACGGCCGACGCTGCTCGCGCCAAGGCGTGGATCGACCTGGCCAAGCAACCGGCGAGCCCGCTGCACACTGATCTCTACCAAACAAGCACGGATGTAAGCCAACGTCTCTTGATCACCCGAATGCAGGTGACCCTTGGACTCGACGTCACCTTGGAAAAGATCGTGCCGCAGAATAGCAATCCTCGCGAACACGGCCAGTGGTTGTTCGATCGTGCCTTGACCCGACTCGCGATACTCTGGGGTAACGGCCGAGCCGGAAAAATCCTCGAACCAGCCGAATTGAAGTCGGAATTACAACCGCTGGTCCGGCTCTTTCATCAAGAATATGAGGACTCGAGGGACTGGGACTCCTGGCACCATCTTACCTACAAGCGCGACGAATTCTACCAATGGCTGGTGCGGGCCGTGGCGACTCACGGTGCCGAAGCGGTCACGGTTTTGGCGCAGGAATTGGATTTGGTTTGGGCCGATACCGCGCTGGTGGGTTATTGGCCCGTGCAAATCCGGCGCGGAATTGCACAAGCGTTGTTCGAACAGGACGGAAATCGCGCCGCTTTGGTGCGGAGACTGGGCGCTTGGGCCGAGGAATGTGACGTGCGCTACGAAAGCCTCGACGAACGGGTGCACGAATTCGTCAATGTCGCGGAGACCTGGCTGGTCGCCGGGGAAAACGAGCGCGCCGTTCAGGCCTATCGGAGACTCTTGGAGACCTCCTACGGCGTTCCGGAGAAAGACGGTGGAACCGCGCGCCATTGGGTTCAGTGGTGGAACAAAGCCCAAACGATCGACCCGAGCGTGCTGACCGACGGCGCGACAATCCTCGCTCCTGCGTTGCAACAGTTAGCCAAAATGCGCCGCGGCCAGGATCGAGAAACCGCAGCCAAGGATCTGCTGCTGGTGCTGGCGGACCGGAACCTGTCGATGACTCACGCCGTGGCGACGCGATTCGTGGCGGAGGGGGTTCTGTCTTACGATGCAGCGCTCGCCGCTGACCTTCGGGCCATTGTTCGGCACGAAGCGGACCATGCCGCCCTCGCGATCTGCGTGAGTGAGCATTTGTTGTTACCCGTTGCGAACGACGGACACGCCGAACTGGGTCAAGCGATAGCCAAAGCGTCGGAATCCATCCCGAAATCCAAGACAGAACTGATCGAGTCCCTGCACACGGTCGCATCCCCGGCAGTTCGGGATATCTGGCTCGGTTACTTTGGGGAGCCGGAGTGCGAACCGCCGGACGACTCTTACTCCACCTCCGACGAGGAACTCGACCGGAGTTTTCCGGATCGCGGAAAAGCTAAAAAAACTTGGAAGGAAATCCGGACCACCGATGCGGTGCTCGAATTCCTCAACCACTCCGATGCAGGCCATCGGGCAATCTTCCAGCGCGAGACGGCGATGAAGGGACTCTTCGGTCGCCTCCCGCGACAAGACTGGCCCGAGATCTTCGCGGCAGCACGATCCGAAAACTGGACGGAGTTCATGCTCGCCGGAATCGCCCGGGAATTACAGAGCGTGGGATTGAAAGCGGAGGCCGCGGAAATTGCCCGCCGTGCCTTCTTGCAGTCAAAGGCCCAGGGGTGGCACCGGATGAGCGATGGCGGATCGAGAATTGTGCCGGCAGAAATTTGGGTGGAATGCGCCGGTGAGGAAGCGCGTGCGGCCGTGTTTCAACAATGGGTCGACGACTGCCTGAGCGGCGCCACGCATCCGCCCGAGGGAATGGACAACCTCGAAGAATTGATCGCGCTCTTCATGAGCAATCCGCCGTGGCCCCAGTTTTGGCGGACGCTCGCCGGGCAGATAGGTGTGCTCGCGGAATTCCGTGAATCGGCCAAGCCGGAGCCGGCCGCAACAACGGAGACGACGGGCTTGGACGCCATCGCATTCTGGATTACGTGGCGCGCCCAATTTCCAGCCTCGGAACTGCACGATGCAAACTACCGGCTGCTCCTCCGTCTGTCCGACGAGCCGGTGCATCACGACCTCGTGCGCCGCGTGGTCGATCAGCTCCTGAACATTTCCGAGGAGACCCGAGCGCCTGCGCTGTTGCTCTTGAGAGAGCGGCCCGCGCTCGCGACTCCAGCGATCACGAAACGAGTGCGGGAACTCACTGCTGCGCCTGGCGGAAATACGCGATCGTATGCCGTCCAAGTGTTGGAGCGAATTTCCGACGGCAAAGAGACGGTGACTCCCTCGCCCAAGCCGGACCTGCCAATCATCTACTCACTGGAGCTTCCGCCGATTCGGATGAAAAATAAACGATGGGGGAAGGAAATGTATCCCGCGAGTGGGCCGCCACGCGAAACGGAGGACCGCTACGAATGGGTTTCGCCGTTCAATCGGCATCTCGAAGCGCTCGCGAATATCTCCGGTATTCCGCACCAGAATCTCGTGCGCCGCATGTCAGATCTGATGCTCGAAATCAGTCCACGCGACCGCTGGTCGGAATCCACCCAGAAAGAAATGATGGAGCAGATGCGGAAGGCAGAACTCAGGCTGATCCATCGCCATCTCCGGGCGATGGTCGCCAACGCCGCCTTCGAGCGCGTCGTCACCGAGCTGGCCGACGGTGGCAAACTCACCAACGGAAATTTCACCGGCCTGATGCAGTTCCTTGATCCGATCGATCACGCCGTAGTAAATTGGCGGCCGCAACGGATGCCCGCTCAAGTCGTCCCGCCGGATATCAAGGCCCTCTGGACGTTTGATGTCACTCCCTGGCTAAAGGGCGCTGCTTCCGCTATTGGCCAGTGCCTACGCAAATTGCCAGACGGCCGGGTCGTGCTGGCTGAACTAAGCCGCTTTCGCTACTTTGACCGATCCTCACCAACGGAGGTGCGCTGCAGCGTTGGCACGAAAGCAGACGAGAACGCACCCGAGTGGGATGAAGATTTTGGATTTCTTCCGGGCGCCAAGGAGACCTGGCGGGCGGATCAGTATCCCCACCTGGCGTCGGCGAACACCATGAACGCAGTGGCAATTCACGGGCGCAGTGCCCTCGCATTCGTCGGCGCAACAGAATGGGTCGCCCTCAATCCGGCGGTCGGGGAAGCACTCGGGTGGAAAGCCACGGACAAAGCGATGTTTGGCTGGGAGGACGAAAAGGGTGTTCTGCAGGCGCAGACGATTTGGTGGAGCAACGGCCCGTATTATCGCGTCGACCAAAACCAACGACGGCTCAGCAGCCAAGGATGGCTCGTTGTGGTGACGCCATCAGCAGCCGAGGCCTTGGTGCGCGATTTTGCAGTGGTTCGCTTCGTAGGCGTGCATCGCTGCATTTCAGAACGGGAGGAAAGCGAACCGGATGTCATTTTTCAAACCGAGCCACTTGTTGGTTAATTGAACGAGTAACCCCGCTGTGCGGTGTCTCGATGTCCCCTTAGGCGGAAAACCCTGCGCCCGTTGCTCGTTCATTCGTGCTGGCTGGTTCCTGCTGATTTGCGACGCTGGTGCGATGGATTCGAACGAAAAAGGCCACACCCTGGAGAAGGTGGTGCGTGCCATCGAAGAAATGATCATTCGAGAAACTCCGACGCTGCGCGACGCGCCGTTTTTTTTCGAGTCGCGCAAACGCCTCGTCGCGCAGGGTGTGCCGCTGGAAATCGACCTCGTCGTCACCGTGCATCGCGGGATGCCGTATGAGTCGGTGCACATCTTCGAGTGCAAGAACTGGGCGACCCCGGTGGGCCCCACGGAGATTAGGGATTTTGCGGAGAAGATCCATGCGATGGGTGCGCAGAAAGGATATTTTGTCGCGCGAGATTTCACCACCGGTGCCCGGGCACGAGCAGCACAAGATCCCCGGATGGTGCTAACCCCGGTGACTAATGATTTCGTGTCACCACTTCAGGACGGTCTCTTTGTCGCCTCGGAGCACATGATCCTCTCGCTCACGGTCGAACTCACCGCGCGCAACCCTTCCGTCCAATTTGGACCGCTCGGACCGGAGTTCTTGCATGCCGTTGCCTTCCTCAACGGCCGGCCGCTCGTCCTCGCCGACTACCTAAACGCGACCGCTGAACGGGCCGTGAGCAAAGAGCGCCGAATCCGCGCGCGTCAATTCACGCTGGTCGGCGATCACGTCACCCGAATCACACCCGGGGTCATTTTCGAACCCTGTGAATTCATCATTAAAGGAATCGATGTTGCCCAGGTCGTCCTATATGTCTGGTTCACCGTGGCGACCGTGCCCTTTCGGATCATTTCGCAATACGAAGTCAGCACCCGCGGCCGGTTCTACACCTACGAAGGCCGAAGTATCGGTCATCCCGAAATGACCGTCGAAATCGACCTAGTTCAGACGCTCCAAATGCCGACGGCGAAGCCGTGATGTTTTCGTGGAAAGTTAACCAAATCGACACGCGGCACCCGACTGCCTCATTGCCATTGATCGCGGCGCCAGCCCGCTTAAAATGGTCCGTATGCCCAACCTGACGAAACGCGAAATCGTGCTGGAGATCTACCGGAAGGCCGCCTTCCCGCAAAAGCAGATCGTTGATACCGTGCAGCAGACGCTCGACATCGTCCAGCGAGCGCTGGCCAATGGCCGTAACGTCGAACTGCGCAACTTCGGTGTGCTGGAAGTGCAGGTCAGAAAACAACGCATCGGCCGCAACCCCAACAAGCCCAAGGCAGAGGTCGTCATCCCGCAACGCGCCGTCGTGAAATTCAAATCGGGAAAAATTCTCAAACAGCAACTCAAGAAGATCGACCTCGCGAAATTGCTCCAGACTTGAGCGTAGCGTGTCATCCACTCCCGTGACGCGCCGCCCGCCTGGCCATTCATGACTTCCCGCGCCACGCGCCGCGACGACGCGAAACTCGAAGCCCTGCTGAAGCTGGGGATGTTGCTGCTGGTGCTGATCGCGCTCGGCGTCGGCGGGCTGGCCGGCTTCCCGATGGTGCTCGTGAGTCTCCTGATCCTGATCGCCATTCTAGCGTTCGTGGTCGGCGGATGTTGGCTCGTGCTTAAGAGCCGCTTCATTCCCACGAAGAAAGCCGGTATCTGCCTCGTCCTCGTGGGCGGCCTCACGCTGTTCATGTGGCGCGCACTCAAGGCGCCCGAAGTTTGGACACCGATTTCCGCGGTCGTGCGGTCGGTCAAATCTCCGCCCTGCACCGTGGAGATCGACTACGAGTATCAGGTCCGGAATTCCGCCTATCGCGCCACGCGCACCAAGCACTGGAACAGTGTCGCCGAAGCGAAGCGCAACGCGCCGTCCCCCATAGCGCTCTATTATTACGCGAACGATCCACGCCAGACGGAGGACCAAGCGGGCAACGGCTTGGTTCGGGTGCAGGCCAAACCCGTCGCGACGCGAATCCGCGAGGAAGGCCGCGACGAGGCCACGCTCACCTACGGCACAGGAATTTTCGACAGCCACTCGGTGACGATGACCGGTGGAGCTGCGGCCACGGTAAAGCCGGGCGACCATGTTCCGCTCTGGTTGAATCCACTCAACCGGACCGAGATCAGTCTCAGCGAGCAAAAGACCGTCGGTGGCCGGCGTTGGGATCTGCTTAGTCTCGGCGTAGCCATGGAAATCGGCGGCCTCGTGTGCCTGTTTCTTCGCCGTGGTTGGCGCACCGCGCCGCCCCTGACGCCGGCTCCCGCCGTGCCCGTCATGCGCGTCGACGAGCAACTGGAAAAAATCGACTGGTATCAGTTTGAAAAGCTCGTGGGGCGTCTCCTCGAGTTGCAGGGCTGGACGGTGGATCGCAGCGGTGGCGCAAGGCCCGACGGCGGGGCGGACCTCCGGGCCGCGCGCGATGGCACGACCGCCGTCGTGCAGTGCAAACATTGGCGTCGGGCGCTCGTGTCGCTTCCCACCGTGCGCGAGCTGCTCGGAACCAAGGCCAGCGCCGGCTTCAAGGCGGACACCGCCATGCTGTTCGCACTCAGCGACTGCACGCCGGACGCGATGCGGTTCGCCAACGAAAACGGCATCGTGGTGCGCGGGCGCTCCGACCTCATCCGCCTCGTCGAAGATTTCGGGATCGGACGGTTTCCGGAACTGCTCAGTCCCGAAGACAAGCGCTGTCCGAAGTGCGAGAGCGTGATGGTGCTGCGCCAAGGCCAGACACCGTTCTGGGGATGCTCCCGATTTCCGGCGTGCCGCGGCACATTCGAGGTCGCCTGATTGGTCAGAGTCGTCGGAGATGGCCGGCGCCGCGATTATCGCCGACTTCGTCAGTTCGTTCGCCTCGCGGTCAACCCACGCCCGAAGCAGCGGATGGCAGGAACGCTGCGTCGATTCGGTTGAGCAGTTCGTCCCGGTTGAAAGGTTTTCCGATCACGGCCAAGGCCCCGACGACCTGCGCCTGTTGCAGCATTTCCGGGGTCGGCACGCCAGACAGCAACCAGACGGGAATCAGGCGGCCCGCGGTCGCCGCGTTTTCGAGCAGGATGCGGCAAACTTCGATTCCGCTCATGCCGGGCAGATGCACATCAACGAGGGCGGCGTCGATCCGCTGCCGGGCGCCCAAGGCGAGGCCCGCGGGGCCGTCGTCAGTGACAAGAACATCGTAGCCGCGTCGTTCAAGGAACAGCCGCAGGATCTGCCCAACGGAGGGATTGTCATCAACGACCAGAACAGTGCGTGCCATGACGTGAGCGGATTGCACCTGAGCATGCGACCGTCGGACGATCTGGTCGAGCAGCAAGGCAGACCAATGCACCAATATATAGAGCGGTCATTTATTCTGACCCTGCGATTACCTTGAGCTAACCCGGCCGCGACCGCTTGAAACTCAGCGCGTCCGCCCGGCCGCCGATTTCCGCGCCGTGGCAGACTGCGCTTCGATCGCCGCCCGAATTAGTTCACCGACGCTCGCCTTGTTCTTCCTCGCGGCGCGTTTCAACCGGGCGCGAAGTTCGCCCGGAATGCGCACCGAGATCTGCCCGTGCGGATCGCGCTGCGGCACATAGCCCTCGAAATCGAATTCCAACAACGCCGCACGGATCGCTTCGCTGGTCGTCCGGACGCCGAGGCGTTTCCGCAGCGTCTCGACCTTGGCGCCCACTGATTCCGGAAGGTCGAACGTGAGGGGCGCAGAAGGAACGGCTTTGCGGGGCATGGCCGACGCTGTTCCGGCACCCTGTTTGCCGGCAAACGAAATCATCCCTTCGTCATTCATTCTGCGCCCGCACGTCCGGTTCGGCCGGCGGCGCGAATCCGCTTTCGTCCGCGAAAAGAACTGTCCTGTGCGCCTAGCGCCGGCACACCGCCAGCAAACGAACGATCTCAGCGACCGCATCGTCGAGAGCGCGCAACGTGCCGGCCGCCGTTTCGCCGCCCACTGGCGCGGGCGTTTTCGCACCGATCTGTTCCCGAAGAAATTCCACCTCAGCCTCCAGCACCAAATGCAACGACTCCAATTGTTCCGCGGCTAGCAGGGCCGGATCGCATTCAGTCACCGGGTGCCCGATGATCGACACGACATAGGCCTCCGCCGCCTGCGATAACGGGGGAAGAAGGAGACGGGCCATAGGCTGAAAATGTGTAAACCAGCCGGAATAATTCAAACCTTCACAGCCGATACGCGCTAGCACCCCCATCATTCTACAGGAGATCCGAGCGTGGTCGCGATCACGCGGGCAGCTTCGGTCTCAGCTTCCGCACCTCGCGCACGAGCCGTTCGGGCTCGATGGCCAGGCCCGCCGCCAACATGAAGATCGTGCCAAGACTCGGCTGACGCTTGCCCCGCTCCAGCAATGAAATCGTCGTCGGATGCAGTCCCGACCGCTCCGCCAGCATCTCGTGCGTGAGCCCCCGTTCCTGGCGGAAACGGAGCAGCACGTGGGCGAAGGCGGCGGTGGTGTCCAAGGCCCTATCTTAAAAAATCCGACCCCCGAATTGACACAGACAGTAGTCAGGATCAAAGGTCCCCGGTTTTCCGGCCAGCGACCGCGGCGGCGAACCCGCCCCGCCCCCGTCCCGGGTCCGGGGCTCTCCCCACTCACGTATGCTCAACTTTCACCCTCCGGCCAGCCGCTCCGCGCGATGCGGCCCACGATTCCCATAACCCAGACAGAAGTCATCTCTACCCCCGGCGATCCGGGGGGAATCTTAACAGTCGCTCCCCGCAGAAATTTCCGCACACTGCCGTCCGGCAATGAAAGCACCCCCGATCTTGCCTCCCGCGCCGCTGGGCGCGTCCTGCCCGCTCTGGATGCTCGTCGAGTGGTCCGAGGTTTTCCGCAACGGCCTCGCGTCGCGCTCCAAGGTGCTGCTTGAGGTCCACGCGGAAGAGGGACCGGCCAGTGCGGGCGAACGGTGGCTCGCCCTCGTCACGTGGGATTGCAAAAGCGCACACCTGCGCCGGACGCTCGCCGGCGCGCTGCATCGCGAATATCGGATTCCCGATCCGAGCGGGGGCCTCGATCGCGTCAACGTCGGCGAACTTTTCCACCGCATGAAGTCCGCCGGCCAGTCGGTCTGGTTCGTCGATCTCTTCCGATGGGGTGGCGCTGCGATCTTCATCCGCAAGGCTGCCGACGATCCCACCCTCGCCAAAATTCTCACGTTCAACCGCCAAGGCCGGCCGCCGATCAAGTGGCAACTGCCCCGCCACAGGGATTATCCCAAAGAACTCCGGCAAGCCCATGCGGAACGCTGGGCCGCGGAGCAAAAAACCAGAATCTCCTCCACGAAAAAATCTCCAAAGTGACCTCCCGCCAACGAGGCGAATCGCCGCCCCGGAGGCGCGGTCAAGGTGTTGTCACACCCGTTCGGAATCCAATGTTCGTGAGGGAGGACGAACGCAGTTCGTCGGAGGTCCGGAAAAGAAAATAGAATATTTAGGGAGGGGGTTAGGGGGAGGGCCGCCCTCCCCCTTCTGATCTGGGAGGGAAGAGGTGAGGAGCCGGACAGATGAGCGAATAAGGACAGACGCCAAAAAGCGGGGCGCCCGGTCCGCGACCCGCTGAGCGGTCACCGGTTTTTTCCGCCGGCCATGAATATGTCACGCTGCGCGTCCAATATTTTGGCATGTTGAACGTAGTGAAGCGATGAGCGGCGCGGTCACTACGGTTGTCCAAGCGAAGATATTTACGGACCACACGGGCGCGGCGGCCCATGTGCCCGTGCTGCTGACCGAGAACGGTGTCGTCGGCCCGCTGCTCGACTACATGCTGCAGCTGGCGGGTCGTTCGCGTGCGTGGCAGCGAAATCTTCTGCGGGCGGTGCGGCTGCTGCTGGACTACGGCGTGGCGAACCGCGGGAGCTTTGCGAGCGAGCGCGAATTGTTCGTCTCGTTTGTGGAGCGGCTCTACGGCGGCACGGTCGGCGAGGACGGCTGCGATGCGAGCGGGCTTTACTGGCGGCCGATGCGCTGGGCACAGGCGAACGCCTTGCTGCACGTGCTCGCCGAATTTACCGCCCACCTGGCGCAGGAACGCGGCGACGCGCCGCCGCTCGCGAGACTGAGGCCGGCGAGTTCCCATGAGGATCTCTTGGCGTGGGCGGGCTGGGCGCAGCGCAAACATCACAGTTTTTTGGGGCACACGCAGACGGCGACCGAGACGCGCTATGGTCGCGAGCCGCGGTGCGCCGCGCGGCAGATGCCGCGAGTCATCGGCGAGGAAGTGAAAGCGTTTCCAGAAGGTCGCTTCATGGAGCTGCTGTTGCACGGGTTCGTGCAACGCGGACAGCGCGACGCGGACAACCTGGCGGCGCGGCTCAATCTGCGCGACTGCCTCATCACGCTCATGATGCACGGCGGCGGGTGCCGGCTGTCGGAGTGTTTCCACCTTTACGTGCAGGACGTGGCGCTCGATCCGCACGATGCGACTTTGCCGGTGGTGCGGATCCATCACCCGAGCGAAGGGGCCGCCCCGGACGACTGGACGAACGAAAAAGGCGGGAGTGTGCGGGGCCAGCGCGCGGCCTATCTGGCCCGGCTCGGACTGCGTCCGCGCAGCGACCTCCGCGACACGCGGCACGCGGGATGGAAAAACCCGGCGCTCGACGGCCGGCATTACATGGAGCTGAAATGGTTCCCGGCGGACTATGGCCGGCTGTTCCTTAAACTGTGGCAGCTCTATCTGCGGCAGATTGCCGGAGTGCCGCGGGCGCATCCGTTCGCGTGGCTGACGCTGGACCGGCGGGAACCGGCGATGATGTATCGGATGACGCACTATCACCGGGCGCATGGGCGCGCGGTGCGCCGGATCGGGCTCGTCGCGGCCAAGTCCCTCGGCACGACGCCGCACGGCCACCGGCACGCCTATGGCCGACGGCTGTGGGCGGCGCAGGTCGATCCGCTGGTGCGGATGCGCGCCCTGCACCACCGGGCGCTGGACAGCCAGCAGGTTTACACCGAGCCGCCGCTCGGCGAAATCGTCCGGGCGCTGGCGCAGGCCGAGACGCGGATGGCGGCCGGGGAGAAATCTCCGCCGGTGCCGGCGCCGCTGCTGGCGGCCGGCTTCGAGGAGGTCGATCCCGGCGGCCTGCTTTCCGGACCGCGACCGAAACTGCCGACGCCCGTATGAATCCCGGCGCGACCAGCGGAGCGACGGGCCAGCGTCGTGAAAAGGGCTGCGACCTGGAATTGCAATGGGTGCTGACGCTCTGCGGTCCGCCGATGGAGGCGTGGCGGTCGCTCGCGCACCGCTGGATGGCGGTGCAGAGCCGGGCGTTGGCGCAACGGCTCGGTTCGTTGCGGGTGTTCTTGCAGGACTATCTCCACCCGCACGGGCTGCACGATCCGGCGGCGTTCCTGCGCCGCGGCGCACAGCGGCCGCTCTGGTTTGGCGGGGTCTGCCCGACCACTCGCGCCGGCATCAGATACAACAATGACATCCGCAACTTCATCGCCTGGGTGTTGGAAAACGCCGAGCCGTTCAGTGCGGAGGAAACGGATGGCGAACGCGTCATGCTCCCGGGCTACGTCAATCCGGTGACGCGGGTGTCGTTTGGCGGATGCCACTATAGTGAGAGCGTGCGCACGCCGCTCCCCTACAAACATATCGAGGAACTGCGCGCCATCCTGGCGCCGGGGGAGCACTTCACGGACTGGCGGTGGGCGCACGGTGTCGGCGAAGTCCTCCGCTCCACCGTGCGCGATTGGCTCGCGGTGGATGAGCGGACAATCGATCGGAACGATCCGGACTGCGTCTGGCGTCGGCGAGCGGTGCTGGGCGCGAGATCCGACGACCGACCGCGCACGGCGGGTAATCGGAGCGAGGTCGTGGAGATCTGGTCGCCGGCGCGCGCGGTGGCGCTGCTGATGAAGCTGACCCTGCCGATGCGGACCCACCAGGTGCGCATGCTGGACTCCGGCGAAGCCGACACCGACCGTCTCGAACTGCGGACGCACGCGCAGGGCTTTGAACTGAAATGGACCGCCAACGGCCATGCGCTCGGCGCGGCGACGGCCAAGGTGCCGGTGCAACGGGGTGTGTTCCGCAAACTGGTTGATCCCCAGACGGGAGCGGTGACCACGGGATTTTTTATCAACACGAACAAGACGGCCGACCTCGGCAGAGCGCCCGGGCAGCGCGGTTACGTGATGCCGTGGCAGCATGAGACGCTGCTGCGCTGGCTCGTGAAATTGCGCCATTGGCAGGAGAAATACAATCCGATCACCCGGCCCAGCCGGTGGGCGGAACTCGACTACAAGCATCTGGGCACGATCAAGCCCGCCGCCGAACTGGCCGCGATGCCGCCGGCCTGCTTTCTGTTCCGGGATGCCGCGTCCCGGCGGCCGAAGGATCGATCACTGCCGTTACAGGACAGCCCCATCGAATCGTGCTGGCACCGGTTGCTCGCGGAGCTGGAGCGTCGCTGCGAAGAGCGCGGCGAGCGTCTGGCCAATGGGGAAAAACTGCGCTTCATGAAACGGCTGGGGTTGAATCTGCATCACGCGGTGCCGTTCTTTCCGCTGCACAGTTTGCGGGTGTCGCTCCTCACCGCGCTGGCGTTGGACGGCGGCGTGCCTCTGCCGGTGCTCTCGAAACTGGTCGCCGGGCACAGCCGGCTGCTGATGACGATTTACTACGTGAAGATCGGATCGGCACGCATGGGCGCTGTGCTGAAAGAAGCCGAGCAACGCCTGCAGGCGAACGCGGCCTGCGCGCTCACGCTCTTCCTTCAGGAAAAACCCTACGACGAACTCACGAGCGTGATCGCGGCGGTGGACGAAACGACGCTGCGCCATGCGCTGGCAGTGCATCCGGCAGAGCGCAATGCGGTCGGCTGGGCGCCGGTGCATCTCGGCATGTGTCTGGTGGGGGCGAACACGAGCCCCGTCGAAGGCACCAAGACGATCGGCGGCTGCTACAATGGCGGCGAACTCCTGAAAGCCGCGAAGGAGCCGGCGATGCGGGTTTACGCGCCGGTGCGTGGCGGCACGCGCAATTGCGGCGCCTGCCGCTGGCTCGTGAGCGAGCCGCATCACCTGCCGCGCTGGGTCGCGCACTTCAACAACGTGAGCTATCACCTGCACGAGGTCGCCGCGTCGTTTCAAACACTGGAGGCGAAACTCAAAACGCTCCAAGCGGCCCGCTACGACGCGGAGCTGGCGCAGCGGCCGTTTGTGGAGCAGGCGCAATGGGAGGAAACCTCTCGTCTGCACGAAGCGGTCGCCGCGAAAATGGACGGCTTGCTCACGGATGCGCGAGATACGCTCGCGATGGTCGCGCGTTTGCAGCGATTGCTACGGTCCGCGGGCGAGGAGTCCCAGCAACTCGTGACGTCCGGCGATCCCGCCCATCTGAAATGTGTCCTCGAAGAAACGCCGTCGGAACTCCTGCAGCTGGCGGGCATCTGCGCGGACGCCGCTTTGTATCCCGATCTCACGGCCGGCAAAGCGGTGCTCCGCCGCAGCCAGTTCCTCGATCACATGCTCCTGCGGGAAAACCGGCAGCCGGTCTTCCTCGCGCTCGACGAAGCGACGCAGCACGCCGTCGGCAACCGGCTCTTGCAGGAACTGGCGCGCACGGCCGACCCACAGAATCCCGCCCACGGGTTGCGGCTCGTCACCTCGGCCATCGAGACCGGCGAGCACCTCGGCTGGGCCGACGACTGCATCAAACACGTTCTTGTCGGGCACGAGCGCGAACCTGCGCCTGCGCCCGCCGTCACTTTGGCGAAGCCGAGGCCGGCACTGCCACAAGGAGCCGGATGAGCACGCATCCTGACGAGGTGCTCCAACAAATGAGGGAAAGCGCGAGCACGCGCACGGTGCGCAACCTGGAGAAGATCCACGAGGTATGCCGCACCATTCATCAAGCCGGCGGCAAGGATTACTCGGCCGCTGCCGTGGGTCGTCGCAGCCAGCAGATCGGCGGTCCGAGCGCAGACACGCTCTACACCACTGCGGGCAAGCCGTTCCGCGCGCTGATCGCGGCGTGGATCGCGCACGCCGGCATCGACTCCGGCAAAGCCAGCGAGCCGCGCGCCGAAACCGACTGTAAGCGGTAACTCGGCCACAGCATAGTCGGCCGAAGGCCGACGGTATAGAGTGGCGGGGATGAACGACGACAAGACAGTGGTGAACGTGCGGCCGCGTCGGCCGCATTTGAAACCGGAGGAGCGCGAGCGTGCCGTGGC
>JAUYAK010000086.1 GCA_030693515.1 Opitutaceae bacterium | reverse complement strand
TGAACCGCGTTTCCAACCCGCTCCGCGATGGTGCCATCGGCATCGAGATGGCGCGGCAAAACGGTTATGTTGAAAGATTCCTCGAAGGCATGGTGCTCATCGGATTTGGCAGCAGGGTCGCCGGGGCACTTCGCTTAGCCGATTACCCGGGCAACGGTCTTTGGTCGGTCGTCGAGTCGGATTTGACTGAAGGCTATGAATTGGAGGCGACGATCAATCCCACCAAACAACTGCGCGTCATGCTCAACGTCTCCTACAACGATTCAAATTTGAACAGCACCTACAAATTCACCCGCCCGTGGTATGAGCAATACGTCAAACCGGTCCGTGACGATGCCGCGATCACGTCGCTCATCGCCAACTCCACGTTCAATGCCACGCGGACCATCGGCACCTATATCACGGGCATCGAGCGCCGGCTGAACTACCACGAGGCCCAAGTCGGCGGTGCCCGGCTCCGCGGCACCAATTGGCTGGTGAACATGGTCGCGAGCTACGCCTTCGACCAGGGCCCGTTGAAAGGCACGCGAGTCGGCGGGAGTGCGCGCTGGCGGGAAGCTCCCGCTATCGGCTACCCGGAAAGGGCCGGCACTTTTGATGTGGCGAACGCGTTTACCGGCAAAGACTCCTTGGTTACCGATGCCTTCGCGAGTTACGCGTGGCGGCAGAAACTGCGGGAGCGAGCCATGAATTGGACGGTCTCCCTCCGGGTGCGAAACCTCCTGAACGATGATGATGCTTTCCCCGCCAGCGCAGTCGACAACGGGAGCGGCCAGGCGCACATCCTCCAGCGAATCTATCAGGCGCCGCGGACCTATGAGCTTTCCGCCGGTCTGAGATTCTAAATCGGTGCGCCGTCTCAAACGGGGCTTTGTTTCGCCCACCCGCTTGATCGGAAACCCGCCTGGCCAGAATATCCCACACTCAAACGTGGACACGAAAAACCCAGCGGAGCTCACGAGCCCCGCTGGTCATTGCGAGAAGCGCAGCGACGAAGCCATCCATCGAGCTGGATCGCCACGCCCTCGTTCCTCGGGCTCGCGATGACAAACAAGCGTGGGATTTTTCGGGCTGGCCAGCAGCAGCGCAGGAGGCACACGCCATGACCAGTGCCGCAGGCTTGATTTCAGGGAGCCGCCCCGGGTTACTAGGCGACGTGCGGAATAACCCCCTCGCTCTCAGCCTCACTCGCCGAGGTTTCCTCGGCCAGATGACGTCGGGCCTCACCGGCGTCGCCCTGTCGCGGCTGCTCGTCCGCGAACTCACCGCCGCCACCGCGCGGCCGCCCCATTTTGCCCCGAAGGCGAAACAGGTGCTGCAGATTTTCTGTCCCGGCGCGGCGTCGCACCTCGATCTGTGGGACCACAAGCCGATGTTGGAAAAATTTGACGGCACCCCGCTGCCGGGCGCAGAGGCCGAGGTCACTTTCCAGGGGAAAAACGGGAACCTGATGAAATCGCCGTGGCCGTTCGCCCCGGCGGGCCGCAGCGGCAAGATGATCTCGACGCTGCTGCCACATATCGCGGGGCACGTGGATGACATGGCCTTCATCCACAGCATGACTTCCCGGACGAACACCCACGGGCCGGGCTGCATCGCGATGAACACGTGTTTTCCCCGCGAGGGCTTTCCGAGCGCGGGGGCCTGGCTCAGTTACGCGTTGGGCAGCCAAAACGAAAATCTGCCCACCTACATCGCGATCCAGGATCTGCGGGGCGAGCCACCCAATGGAAAGGCCAACTGGGCCAACGGATTTTTGCCGGCGCAGCATCAGGGCGTCTCGCTCGCGGCCCAGCAACCGCTGCGCAATCTCGCGCGACCCGCCTCCATTGGGGCCGAAGAGGACCGCGCGACGCGCGACTATCTCGAGCGGCTCAATGCCGAGCACGCCGCCGCGCATCCCGGCAGCGACGAACTCCGCGCCCGCATGGCCTCCTACGAACTGGCCGCCCGGATGCAGTTGGCGGCACCCGAAGTCTGCGACCTCGGCCGCGAGCCGGCGCATGTGCACGCGCTCTACGGCACCGGTGACCGCAACGGGCTCAAGGCCGCGTATGCCCGGAATTGTCTCCTCGCGCGCCGCCTACTGGAAAAGGGCGTGCGCTACGTCAGCCTCTACTGCGCTTCGCGGGCGAGCTCGGTCGATGGTCTCCTCAATTGGGATGCGCACAAAACCCTCAAGGCGGACTACGAGCGGCACGCTCCGATCTTTGACCAACCCACCGCCGCCCTGCTGGCGGATCTGAAACAGCGCGGCCTCTTGCAGGACACGCTCGTGCTGTGGTGCACCGAGTTTGGCCGCATGCCGACGCACCAAGACGGGACCGCGGGGCGCGACCACAACCCGGACGCGTTTACCACCTGGATGATGGGCGCGGGCGTGCGCGGCGGCGTCAGCCATGGCGCCACGGACGATTTCGGCCGCCGCAGTGTCCAGGATGTCACTACGGTCTACGATTTCTACGCGACGGTCCTGCACCTGCTCGGCCTCGATCACGAGAAACTGACCTACTATCACAACGGTGCCGACCGGCGGCTGACCGATGTGCACGGTCATGTGCTCCGGAGCATCCTAACCTGAGGCGAGTGATGAACCGCATCCGGCTGCCATTGCGCTGTCTCCCCCTGCTGGCGGTCACCACCGCGTGGGCGGCGGACCCGGCTGGCATCGCGTTCTTTGAGCAGAAGATCCGGCCGGTGCTGGCCGAGCAGTGTTACGAATGCCACAGCGCGTCCGCCAAAAAGCTGAAGGCGAATCTCCTGCTCGATTCCAAGGCGGGCTGGGAAAAAGGCGGCGACAGTGGCGAACCGGCCCTCGTCCCCGGGAAACCCGACCTCAGCCTGCTCATCCGCAGCATCCAGCATCTCGACGACGACCTGCTGATGCCGCCGAAGAAGCCGAAACTGCCCGACGCGGTCATCGCGGATTTTGTCACGTGGGTAAAAATGGGCGCTCCCGATCCCAGGGAAACGGGCGTCGTTGTCGCGACGCGCGGCGACAAAACCTGGTGGTCGCTTCAACCCCTGGCCGCCGGGGGAATCGAGCGGACCGTGGACGAATTTATCGTCGAGAAACTGGTGGAGAAAGGCCTGACGCTCAGCCCACCGGCGGATCCGCGCACGCTCATCCGCCGGATGACGTATGACGTGATCGGCCTGCCGCCTTCGCCGGAGGAAGTCGCGGCATTCACCGCGGCGTATTCTCGTGATGCAGATGCGGCCACGCGTGATCTCGCCGACCGTCTTCTGGCGTCGCCCCACTATGGTGAGCGCTGGGGCCGCCACTGGCTCGATGTCACCCGTTTCGGCGAGAGCGTGGGATTCGAGCGCAACGTCATCATCGATGATCTTTGGCCGTTTCGGGACTACGTCATTAAAAGCATCAACGACGAAAAACCGTTCGATCAGTTCATCGCGGAACACCTCGCGGGCGACGTGATCGGCCCCGGCAACCCGGCCGTGGAAGTCGCGAGCGCGTTCCTCGTCGCCGGGCCCTACGACGATGTGAAAAACCAGGACGTCGCGGCGGGAGCGGCCATTCGCGCCGCCACGCTCGACGACATGATCACGGCGACCGGTGGGGCGTTTCTCGGGCTCACGTTCAACTGCGCGCGCTGCCACCACCACAAATTCGACCCGATCCCGACCGAGGACTACTATCGCCTGCGCGCGGCCTTCGAGGGAGTCACGCACGGCCGCCGCGTGATCGCCTCACAGGAGGAACGCGCCGCATTCAAGACCGCCACGGAGGCACCCAACCGGGAGCGGACCCGCTTGGTCGCAGAGATTGATGCGCTCAACCGGGACATCTCGCTGCGCGCGAAAACGGAACTGGCGAAGCGGCCCCCGCAGCGTCCGAAGATTGATCCGCAAGCGACCGAGGAACGCTTCGCCCCGGTGGCGGCGCGCTTCGTGAAATTCGTCGTCCATAAGCACACGGGTAATCCACGGGCCCAGCGCCCGGGTGGCGGGCGGTTGGTCGAGTTCGAGGTGTGGACCGCTGGAGAGAAGAGCCGCAATGTCGCGCTCAGCCGGAATGGCGGCCGGGCCGAGGGCGCGCGGTCGGCGGTCGCGGACGATTTTCTGGAGGCCTACGGCCCGCAGTTCACGATCGACGGCAAGTTTGGCGAGCAGTGGTTCATCGGCTCGCCGGCCGAACTGACCATCACGCTGGCGCAGACCGAGACGATTGACCGGATCACGTTTTCCAACGCCAAGGGTCGCGATATTGAAGAAGGGACCGCGCGCGGCGAGACACCGTGCGACTACGAGGTGCGCGTCTCGGCCGACGGCGCGGCGTGGCACACAGTGGCCACCAGTGCGGATCGCGAACCGTGGACCCCGGCCCATGGCATCGAGCGCCTCCGCGCGGAGATCATCACCCCGGAGGAGGCGGCGCGACTCGCGGCGTTGGAGCGGGAACTCGCGCAGGTGCAACGGACGCTCAACGCGATCCCGAAATTGCGCCAGGTCTGGGCGGGCATCTACACCCCCGCGCCGGAACCGACGTTCGTCCACCAGGGCGGCGACCCGATGAAGCCCACGAACCCCGTGGTGCCCGCCAGTCTGAATGTGCTGGACCGGGTCACCGCTCCCTACGCGCTGTCTGCGGATGCGACCGATGGCGAGCGCCGGCTCGCCTTGGCGCGGTGGATCACGGCGGCGGCCAACCCGCTCACGCCGCGCGTGCTGGCCAACCGCGTGTGGCAGTATCATTTCGGCACCGGGATCGTGGATACACCGAGCGATTTCGGTTTTCTCGGCGGCCGGCCCACCCATCCGGAACTCCTCGACCATCTCGCCGCGCGGCTGGTGCGGCACGGCTGGCGGCTCAAGCCGCTGCACCGCGAAATTCTGCTGTCCCGCACCTATCGCCAGGGCACCGCCCTCCGGGCCGACGCGGCCCTCGTGGATCGCGACGCCCGGCTGCTCTGGCGTTTTCCCCCGCGCCGCCTGGGGGCGGAGGAGCTGCGGGACACGATGCTGGAGGTCGCCGGGAAACTCGACCGGCGGATGGGCGGCCCCGGCTTCCGGCTCTACAAGTTTACCCAGAACAACGTCTCGACCTATTTCCCGCTCGATCGGCACGGACCCGAAACCTATCGCCGCGCAATCTACCACCAAAACGCCCGCGCCAGCATCGTCGACGTGCTCACCGACTTCGACCTGCCCGACATCGCGTTTGCCGCCCCGCGCCGCGCGAACACCACGACGCCGCTGCAGGCACTGACGCTCCTCAACCACAGCTTCACGCTCGATCTGGCGGAGGCCCTGGCCGCGCGCCTGGACGGCGATGTCAACCGGCAGATCGCCCGGGCCTACGCTCTCGCGTTTCAACGTGAACCCTCCGCCGCAGAGCAGGCCGCGGCCGCAGCGCTGATCGCCTCACACGGCGTGAAGGCGTTCTGCCGGGCGCTGCTGAACGCGAATGAACTGATTTATTTGGAGTAGGCAGGCCGCGGGACACAGTCGAGCGTCGTTTAGCCCGTCTAGCATGCCGTTCATCGCGTCGCGCTGACGGCTTGCCCACGCTCTCCGGAATTTCTAGTAGCGTGAGGCTCAGCCGAAGAAGTCGCCCCGTGAAACCCTGCCTTTGCACTCTGGAACAAATCCACGTGGGCTGCGCCGTTCGGGCGTGCGTTGCGAATAAACCCCGCCCGGATCCGATCCCCTCGGAAAATCCCGTTTCCTATCGGTCCCGCCCCTAGACCGCAGGAATCCCTCGCATCAAAACTGAAGGTTTTTGTCCAAATGACCGCGGCTGGTGGCATTACACCGCAGCCCTTGCCTCCCCCGCGCGGACCCCTGCCGCCCGCTTCACGCTTCCCCCAACCCTACCCACAAATGAAAAATCTATCCCGCCGGGATCTTCTCAAAGCGGGCGCGGCCTGCGGCGGATGGCTGATGTTGCCGCGGCTCGCGTTCGGCAAGCCGAAGCAGGGCCCCAATGCAAAGCTCAACGTCGCTTTGATCGGTGGCGGCGGCATTGCCAAAACCTGTTTTCGCGACTGCGAGGATGAAAACGTCATCGCGATCGCAGACGTGGACGATGTGACCGGCGCGGAGGGCTTCGAAAAATTTCCCCGGGCCAAAGCCTACAAGGATTTCCGCCGCCTGCTGGATCGCCACGCCGCGGAACTCGACGCCGTGATCGTCAGCACGCCGGACCACACGCATTTTCCGGCCACCTTCGCCGCGATGGAACGGGGGATCGCCGTGCACACACAAAAGCCCCTGACGCACAATATCTGGCAGGCGCGGACGCTGCAGAAAGCCGCCCATAAATTCGGGGTGCAAACCGTGATGGGCAATCAGGGGCACAACATGGAAGGCATGCGCCTGATCAAAGACTGGTGCGAGGCCGGGCTGGTCGGCGAGGTGCGCGAAGTCCACGCTTGGACCAACCGGGCGACGCCCAACAATCACAATGCGAAGCGGCCGTATCCGGAGGAACCCGTGCCCGCCACCCTGGACTGGGATCTTTGGACCGGGCCGGCTCCGCTGAAGCCCTACACCCGGACCGTGTGCCCGAAAGGATGGCGCTGGTCGTGGGACTACGGCTTGGGCGGATTGGGCGACATCGGCTGCCACACCCTCGATATCCCAAAATACGCGCTCGGGCTGGATTATCCTGCCTCGGTGCAGGTGGATAACAGCATCAATTTCCGCGACGAGCACGACGGGAAGAAGCCCTCCCTCGGTGCGGCCACGTATGTCTATAAGTTTGCCGCCCGCGGCAACCGCCCCCCCGTCACCGTCTACTGGTATGAGGGCGGCCACATGCCGCGCTTTCCCGCCGCGCTGAAGGCGAGCCGGACCATCCCAAACGAAGGCGGATGCCTGCTGATCGGCAGCAAGAACACGATCTATTCTCCCGGCATGCGGCCCACCAGTCCCAGTCTGGTGCAGGATTGGGACGCCATTCGCCAAGCCGGCCTTCCGCCGAAGAAAACCCCGCGCGCCGTCGGCAATCCGGTCAAAGAACTCTTCACGGCGATCCGCGAGGAGATCCCCCGGTGCGGGTCCAATTTCGACTATGCCGTCCCCCTGACGGAGATGGTGATCCTCGGCACCATCGCCCTGCGTTCCGGCAAGACCGTGGAATACCTGCCCGAAACCATGCGCTTCAAGGACGCCTCCCTCGACGCCTACCTCAAGGAGCCGGTGCGCCGGGGTTGGGAATACGGCGAAGGCCTCCTCTGACCGCAGGGCGCGAAGTCCCGCTCAATCCATCGCCAGCACGCCGCTCAAAACTCCCTGACCATGCGCCATACCCTCACACTCCTTGTCGCCCTTGCCTTTGGCCTCGCCACGTTCGGCCGGGCCGCGGATCAGCGGCCCAACATCGTCCTCATCATGACCGACGATCAGGGCTACGGGGACCTCGGCATCACCGGCAATCCCGTGCTCGAGACGCCGCACATCGACGCGCTGGCCCGCGGCGGTGCGACGCTGAAAAATTTTTATGTCAGCCCGGTGTGTTCCCCCACCCGCGCGAGCCTGCTGACCGGCCGCTACAGTTACCGCACGCGGGTCGTCGACACCTTCAAGGGCCGTTCGATGATGGAGCCCGACGAAGTCACCCTCGCCGAAGTCCTGCGCGCGGCGGGCTATGCCACCGGGATTTTCGGCAAGTGGCACCTGGGCGACAACTATCCGATGCGCGCCACCGATCAAGGTTTCGAGGAGGCCCTCACGCTGCGGGGCGGCGGACTGGGGCAGCCCTCCGACCCGATCGAGAACAACCGGCGCTACACGGACCCGATTCTGTTTCACAACAACCGGCAGACCCAGGCCAAAGGCTACTGCACCGATGTCTTTTTCGACGCCGCCCTGGGTTTCATCGACGCCGCCCAACGCAACGGGCGCCCGTTCTTCACCTACATCACACCGAACGCGCCGCACAGCCCGTTTCACGATGTCCCGCCGGAGCTGTATGAGAAATACAAGGCCAAGGATCTCTCTGCCGTGCTGATGAAGCCGGGTAACGACGCCGACACCGTCGCGCGGATCTATGCGATGGAGGAAAACATCGACCAAAATGTCGGCCGCCTCATGGCGCACCTCAAGGAGCGCCGGCTCCTCGCCCACACCCTGGTGATTTTCATGAGCGACAACGGCCCCGACGGATTTCGCTTCGTCGGTCCGATGCGCGGCCGGAAGCAGGAGGTCCTTGATGGCGGCATTCGCTCCCCGTTCTTCCTGCACTGGCCGGCCCGGGTCGCAGCCGGCGCCACCAACGACCGCATCGCCGCGCACATCGACGTGATGCCCACCTTGCTCGCCGCGGCCGCCGTCCCCGTGCCCGCCGGGCTCAAACTCGACGGCCGCAACCTGCTCCCGCTGCTCTTCGGCGGCGAGCGCGACTGGCCCGACCGCGCCCTCGTGCTGCAAAGCCACCGCGGCGACCGCCCCGTCCCGACGCACAACATGACCGTCCGCACTCAGCGCTGGAAACTCGTTCATCCGACAGGCTTCGGCCGCGAGACGCCACCGCCCGATGTGCCGTTCGAACTCTACGATGTCCTCGCCGATCCGTTGGAGCGCACCAACCTCGCCGCCCGGGAGCCGGGCATTTTGCAACAGCTGCGCGACACCTACGCCGCGTGGTTCGCCGACGTGTCCGCCACGCGGCCCGACAACTTCGCCCCACCCCGCATCGTCATCGGGTCGGACCGCGCCACGACCACGTTTCTTTCCCCCCAGGAATGGCGCGTGCCCGCGACCGGGGACAACGGTCGCGAGGGCGAATGGCTGCTCCGGGCCGAGCGCGCGGCGGCCTACTCGGTCGAACTACGCTGGCCCAAACCCGTCTCCCCGGGCACCCTCGAACTCAAAGCCGGCCCCGTCTGGCACCCGGTGGAGCTCACCGCGGCCACTGACCGCGTCGTGATCGAGCGCCTTACCCTGCCCGCCGGCGACCTCGATCTCTCGGTGACGCACCGCCAGGGCGACACCCGCACCGGCGCCTACCATGTAACCCTGACCCGGCTCTAGCCCCTCACTTCCACCCCCATGAAAATCCTGCCGCTGCTCTCGGTCCTGAGCGTCACGACCTCTGCCCTCGGGCAAACCGTGTCCACCCCCGCCATCGCCACCACCCCGTCGGCCCCGCCGATCGAACTGAACCCCTTCGTCATCACCGCCGGCGTCGACGACGGCTACGCCCCGAGTGAGACGCTCTCCGGCACCCGGTTGAAAGCCTCCGTGAAGGACGTGGCGTCGGCCATCTCGATCATTTCCGCGGACATGCTGGCGGACTTGGGCGCGCTCGATTTCAACGACGTGCTGGATTTTCTCCCCAGCACCGCGCGCTACCAGAGCAACGAGGGCGATCTCGACAACAACGGCCAGCGCACGGGCAATCCCTACACGGTGCGCGGGTTTCGCTCGGACAGCCTCACCACCAATTTCTTCACGGCGATGACGCCGATCGACTCCTACAACACGAGCCGGCTCACCTTCACCCGCGGCCCGAACTCCATCCTGTTCGGCGTCGGCAACCCCGGTGGCGGCCTCGACATCGTGACGAACCGGCCCGACCTCACCAAAAACTCCCACGCGCTGAGCCTGCGGGTGGACAGTTTCGACAGCTACCGGGCCGCCCTCGATTCGAGCGTGGTCCTGATCCCGGGGAAACTGGGACTCCGGCTGGATCTTTTGCAGGAGGATCGCCGGCGCTACGTGACCCCGACGAAGAAAGAACGCACCTCCGCCTTTCTCGCCGCCACGTATCGGCCGTTTCCCGCCACGACCCTCACGTTGAACGGCGAGAGTTCCCGCATCCGCCAGACCGTCGGCCGCTCCGTCGTCGGTTACGATCACTACACGCCCTGGGTCAGCGCGGGCTCGCCCCTCAAGCCCGTCTACGGCAACACCACCGCGACCAACGGCCTCGAATATAACAATGCCAATGGCTACCTCGTCGTCGTCGAAGGCCAGTCCGCCATCGCCCCGATGAACTGGCGCTCCTCGGCCTACGGCGCCCGCCAGCGCGTCGCCGGTGCGATCAACAACCGCGTGAGCTTCAACCGAGCCGTGGTCGTGCCGCTGAACCGGAATCTCGGCGGCGACGGCGACGCCGCCGACATCGACGCGCACAACGTCTCGCTCTTTCTGCAGCAAGCCGTCGGCCGGAAGCTGTTTTTCGAGGTGGCGGGCAAGTTCGAGCACCAGTTTCTCTACAACTTCGAGGGCATGTCCGGCACTGACAACACCGTCCGCGTCGATGGCAACGCCCAGTTGCCCAACGGCCAGCCGAACCCGATGGCCGGCCAGCCCTACGTCGAGACGAGTGCCGCTTTCTGGGTCACCCGCCCGACCGACAACGCGCAAGGCCGCGTGACCGCTTCCTACGAAATTGATCTCAACCGCCACCGCGTTTTCCAGCGCCGCCTGGGCACGCTGAGTTTCGGCGCGCTCTACAACTACGAACGGCTGCACCAGTTGCTCGACAATGCGCGCGAGGTGAACGTGACGCCGCTGCTCACCACCGGCACGTTCGGCCGGCCCGACAACGCGGTGAACAACATCCGCCGCCGCACCTACCTCGTCCCCGGCGGCAGCGGCCACTTCGTTTCCAACTGGGCGCCGATCAACTCCGGCGGCATCCGCTCCGGCTTCGAACGCGTGCGCGCCACCCCCCGCGACAACATCAGCGAGACCAAGGCGCTGGTCTACTCCGCGCAGGCGGACCTGTTCGAGAACTTCCTCGTCGGCACCTTCGGGATTCGCCACGACCGGGTGCTGCAGGAGCAGGGCGTCTACGAACGCGATGCCCGCGGGGTTTTCCCGGAACTGAGAAACTCCTCGGGCACGCTCGCGACCAACGACCGGGGCCGGACCTATTCCCAAGGCGTCGTGATCAACGCGACCAAGGCCGTGAGCGTCTTCGCCAACCGCGCCACCAACTTCGTCCCGTCCAACCAATCCGTCGTGAACATCGACGGCGCCCCGGCGTCGCCCATCGAGGGCGAAGGCTATGATGTCGGCCTCAAGTTCAGGCTGCTCGGCGGAAAACTGCAGGGCTCCATCGACCGCTTCTCGACCACGCAGCAGAACGTGACCGACAACACGCTCTCCGGCCAAAAGCGCGCCGCGATCAACGCCATTTGGGACGCGCTCGACCTGAACCGCGTGCCCAACCCGCAGTGGGGCGAGTTCAAATCGACGCGCACCACCGGCTACGAATTCCAGCTCGTGGGCAACCCCACTTCAAACCTCCGGCTCATGGTCACCGCCAGCAAGAACATCACGACCATCGCCGACCGCGGCGCACGGCTCTTCGCCTACATCGCCCGCCATCTCCCCGAGTGGCAGGCCAAGTCCGCCACGCCCGTCAACTCGACCCTCGGTGCCACGGTCGGCCAACTCGCCACCCTCATCGCCAACGAGGCCGCCAACGACAAGCTCACCATCGGCATCCGCCAAACGCGCTCCGCCGAGTGGCAGTTCAGCGGCGTGGCCCGCTACAAGTTTGACGCGGCGACCCGCTGGAAAGGCTTTGCCGTCGGCAGCGCCTTCACCTGGCGCGATGAGCCGGTGATCGGTTACAAGCTCCGCCCCGGCACCGCGCTCTTCGACATCACCCAGCCGTTCTTCGGCGCGAAGACGCTCAACGTCGACGCCTGGGTGGATTACGCCCGCGTGATTGGCCAGAAGCGCATCCGCTGGGAGACGCAACTGCGCGCGCAAAACGTCCTCAACACCCGGACCGCCGCCCCGTGGACCGCCGTCGACGACGGCACCGGCGGGCGGTTCGTCGAGCAGCGGCTGCTGCCCAACGCCCTCGGCGTGTCGCTGAGTTCAACTTTCCGCTTCTGAGCAGAATCCGCCCATGAAAACACCCTGTCGCCTGCTTTGGCTTACGCTCCTGATTGGGCTGGCCAGCTCCGTCTTTGCCGCCGCCCCACCCAACATCGTCGTGATCCTCAGCGACGACTACGGCTACGGCAGCCTCGGGGCTTATGGCGCCGATCCCGCGCTTGTCCACACGCCGCACCTCGACCGCCTCGCGCGCGAGGGCCGGCGTTTCACCGACGCCTACACGCCTTCCTCCGTCTGCACGCCGACCCGCTACGCACTCCTCACCGGGCGCTATTGCTGGCGCACCCCGCTCAACCACGGCGGCGTGGCCAACACCCTCGACCCGCTCCTCATCGAGACCACGCGCCCGACCATCGCGTCGATTTTGAAAAAGCACGGCTACGCCACCGGCTTCGTCGGCAAGTGGCACCTCGGCTACGGCACCGCGCCGCGCGTGGACTACACCAAGGAGCTCAAACCCGGCCCGCTCGAACTCGGTTTCGACTACCAATTCGCCGTGCCGCAAAACCACAATGACCAGTCCCGCGTCTTCGTGGAGAACCACCACGTCTATGGGCTCCGCTCCGCCAAGCTCACACCTGCGCCCGGAAAATACGGTCTCGATGCGCCCGAGCGTGACGACCCGAAGACCATGGGCGATCTCACGGACCGCGCGGTGGGTTGGCTGGAGCAACAGGCCGGGAAGCCCGCGCCGTTCTTTCTCTATTTCGCTCCCGTCGCCGTGCACGAGCTCGTCACGCCGTCCGCCGAGACGCAGGGCACGAGCAAGGCCGGCCCCTACGGCGATTTCATCCACGACCTCGACCGCAGCGTGGGCCGGATCCTCGCCGCGCTCGAAAAACAAAACGCCCTCGAAAACACCCTGTTCATCTTCACGTCCGACAACGGCGGCGTCATTTCCGGCGGCCAGACGGGAACGAGCAAGATCGCCACGGACGCAGGCCTGAAGATCAACGGCGCCCTGCGCGGCGGCAAACACGACATCTGGGAGGGCGGCTTCAAAGTGCCCTTCCTCGTGCGCTGGCCCGGCCGCGTCCCCGCCGGCACCACGAGTGCGGAGATGATCGGCGTCGTCGATCTATTCGCCACGCTCGCCGCCGTCGTCGGCGAAACGAAACTCGACCGCACCACCACCGCGCCCGACAGCGTCAATGTTCTACCCGCCTTCCTTGGCCAGTCGTCCGCGACGGCGCTCCGCCGCGACCTGATCCTGCAAAGCGCCAGCGGCGTGTATGCGATCCGCAGCGGCCCTTGGAAATGGATCGACGGCGTTCCGCTCGCCGCCAAAGGGAAAAAGGCCCCGGCCGCCACCGGACCCAAGGGCGATCAATTCCGTCCGCGCCTCGTGAACCTCGCCGACGATCCCGGTGAAACCAAAGACGTGTCCGCCGCGCACCCCGACATCGTCAAGCGTCTCGCTGAGACGCTCCGCGTCCACCGCGCCCAAGGCTTCAGCCGCGACTAGAGAGAGCGTGGTGGCGATGGCCCCGCCTGAGACGGGCCACAGCAACCACCACCTCGTGGTTTTCCACAGCTCAAGGTTTGCCTTCTGGGCGTTGCCTGACCGAATTTCACCCACCGTTTTACCCACGGTAATCCCCTCGATTTTCCCGATCCCCTCCATGAAATCCCCGCTCTCCTCGGCCCTCATCCTCGTCGCCACCGCCGCACTCCACGCCGCGCCCGCGAAGCAGCCCAATATCATTTTCCTGCTCACCGACGATCAGGGCTACGGCGACATCTCCGCCCACGGCAACCCGATCCTCAAGACGCCGAACCTGGACCGCCTCCACGCCGCGAGCGTGCGCTTCACCGACTTTCAAGTCAGCCCCACCTGCGCACCCACGCGCAGCGCGCTGCTCACCGGCCGCCACGAGTTCAAGAACGGCGTCACGCACACCATCCTGGAGCGCGAGCGCCTGACGCTCGACGCCACCACGCTCGCCGATGTGCTCCGCACCGCCGGCTACACGACCGGCATCTTCGGCAAATGGCACCTCGGCGACGAATCCGAGCATCGCCCGGATCGTCGCGGCTTCGACGAAGTCTTCATCCACGGCGCCGGCGGCATCGGCCAGACCTACCCCGGCTCCTGCGGCGACGCCCCCGGCAACACCTACTTCGACCCCACGATCTACCACAACGGGAAATTCGCCAAGACGAAGGGCTACTGCACCGACGTGTTCTTCGAGCAGGCGACGAAGTGGATCGACGAAGCCGCGGCAAAGAAAAAACCCTTCTACGCCCACATCGCCACCAACACCCCGCATACGCCCCTCCAAGTCCGGCCCGAGGACGAGGCCCGCTACACGGGCAAGGTCCCCGACGCCAACACCGCCAAGTTTCTCGGCATGGTCGCCAACATCGACGACAACCTCGGGCGTCTGCTCGACCACCTGAAGTCCAAGGGCCTCGAGCGCGACACGCTCGTCATCTTCATGAACGACAACGGCGGCACCGGCGGCGTGCGCATCTGGAACAACGGCATGCGCGGCCAAAAGGGTTCGCCTTGGATGGGTGGCGTGCGCGCCGCGTCGTTCTGGTCGTGGCCCGGCCGCTTCACACCGGCCGACGTCGCCGCGACCACGGCGCATATCGACTTTTTCCCGACGCTCGCAGCCCTCGCCGGCGCCAAACTCGACGCCAAGACCCGCGCCCAGATCGAGGGCCGCAGCCTCGTGCCGCTGCTGGAGAACCCCAAGGCCCCGTGGGCCGACCGCACCCTCGTCACCCACCTCGGCCGCTGGCCGCACGGCAGCGCGCCCGAGCCATGGAAATTCCGCAACTGCGCGATCCGCGACACGCGTTGGCGCCTCGTGTCGATCGATGGCGGGGAGAAGCCCGCGTGGCAGCTCTTCGACTACCAAAACGACCCGGGCGAGAAGACCGACGTCGCCGCCGCCCACCCCGCCGTGGTGCAGCGCCTCGCCGCCGCCTACGACAAGTGGTGGGTCGAGACCCGGCCGCTGCTCGTCAACGAGGGCGCCCCGTTGCCGAAAATGAATCCCTTCAAGGAACTCTACTGGCAGCAATACGGCGGCGGACCGAGCGCGGACGATCTGCGCGCGATGGATTACGAGCAATTCATGCGCCGGCAGAATGCCCCGAAAAAGGCCAAGTAATACCAACGTCCGTTGAAGTTTGGCCCTCAGGAAGGTGGGGCCGCTTCTCCGCAAGCGGCCTGGGTTCCAGCCGGCGAATCATCCTGCAACTCAGGCCGGCTCGGAGAGCCAGCCCCACCTCAGCAGAGTCTATTTGCTGCGAGACGTTGGTATAAATTTCGGCCTTCGATCCTTGGTAGGGCACGGACTCCGTTCCGCGCCTGGGTGGCGGCCGAAGGCGGCGGCGAACAGAGTCGCCGCCCTACTCACGGGTGACCAGTGTCCGCAGGTCGCGACCGTCGCGTGCAAGCCGCTCCCACCGCTGAACTGAGTCGCCCGCGCGCTAACGCGGGACCGTCACCACAACGAAACGCACGCCGCGGCCGTCGAAGACCGAGAGGAGATTGCGATCGCCTTTGACGATCTTGTCGCGGGCCGCGCGCAGATCGGGCACGGGGGCGCGGTTGATCTCGAGGATGACCATGTTGGGCGCGAGCCGATCGCGCAGCGGGGAATTGTCGTCCATGCCCGTGATCACGAGGCCGGTGATGCGCGGATCGCGGATGCCGAGACGGCGGCGCAGTTCGGGCGTGAGCGGCGCGACTTCGACGCCGGCGAAGAGTTCGTTGGGCTTTTCCTCCACCCGGCCGAGCGTGACATCGATGGTGAGCGCCTCGCCGTCACGCATCACCTTCAGGCTGGCGGTGGCCTCAGGCGCGACCTGCGAGATGAGCAGGCGCAGCTCCTCCCACGTGGCGACGGTGTGGCCGTTGATCGCGACCACCACATCCGTGCGTTTGAGCCCGGCGCGTTCCGCGGGGCTTTCGGGATCGATGTCGGTGATGACCACCCCGCGGATCGTGCGGGCCAAGCCGAGCTGCTCGGCGACATCGGCCGTGACCGTCTCGCTCGACACCCCGAGGTGCCCACGCGCCACCGTCCCGCTCGTCGCCAAGCTATCCAAGACGAAGCGCGCGAGATTGACCGGGATGGCGAGGCCGATGCCGATGTTGCCGCGCGAAGGCGAGATGATGGCGCTGTTGATGCCGACGAGGCGGCCGCGGGCATCGACGAGCGCGCCGCCGGAATTGCCCATGTTGATGGCGGCGTCGGTCTGGATGAAATCCTCGTAGCCGGAGACGTTCTCGAGGAGACCGAGCTTACTCCGGCCCTTGGCGGAGACGATGCCCATCGTCACGGTCTGGCCGACACCGAGGGGATTGCCGACGGCGAAAACAATGTCGCCCACGCGGAGCTTGTCGCTGTCGGCGAGGGTGACGCGCGGCAGGTCCTGACCGTCGATCTTGAGCACGGCGACATCGGTCTTCGGATCGGCGCCGACGACGGTAGCGACGAAGTCGCGATCATCGGCGAGCGTGACCTTTACCTTGTCGGCGCCCTCGATGACGTGGTTGTTGGTGAGGATGTAGCCATCGGTCGTGACGATGACGCCCGATCCCATGCCCTGCTGCTCGCTGCGGCGCTCCTGATCGGGGATGTCGCCGAAGAACTGGCGGAACAGCGGATGGAGGGCGACGCGCTCCTTGACGATCTTGGTGGAGTAAACGGAGACGACCGCCTGCTGCGCGGGCTCGAGCACATCGGCGTAGCTGAGCGTGAGACCGCTCCGTGCGCCGGCGGCGAGAGGGGAGGCATCGACGGCGACGCTGGGCTTGTCCGCGGCGGCCGCGGAGAGGAGGCCCGCGGCGAGGAGAAGCGGAGCGGCGGCGCGGCGCATCAGAAACCCTTCACGCGAAACAGACCGGTCACGCTCTCGTTGCTGTTGATGCGCTGGATCGCCTTACCGAGGAGTGGCGCGATGCTGAGCACCTTGATGGGGAGGCCGTGCGTGTCCACCGGCGTGGAGTTGGTGGTGACGAGTTCGTCGATCGGGCCGCCCTTGAGGCGATCGACGGCGACATCGTTGAGGATGCAGTGGCTGACGGCGGCGCGGATGCTGCGCGCGCCGTGCTCGCGCAGAATCTTGGCGGCGGCGGTGATCGTGCCGGCAGTCTCGGTGATGTCGTCCACGAGGAGAACATCGCGGCCCTCGACCTCGCCAACGACGTTGATGGCCTCGACCTTGGTGGCGCTGGTGCGCTTCTTGGCGACGAGCGCGAGGCCGGCGCCGAGGGCATCGGCGTAGGCGGCGGCCATCTTCATGCCGCCGACATCGGGCGAGCAGACGACGAGGTTCTCGCGCTTCATGTTGGCGAAGTGCTCGAAGAAAACCGGCGAGGCGTAGAGATGATCGACCGGGATGTCGAAGAAGCCCTGGATCTGCTGCGAGTGCAGATCCATCGTGAGGATACGGTTGGCGCCGGCGGCGACGAGCAGGTTGGCGACGAGCTTGGCGGTGATGGGGACGCGGGGCTGGTCCTTGCGGTCCTGGCGGGCGTAGCCGTAGAAGGGCAGCACGGCCGTGATGCGCTGCGCGGAGGCGCGGCGCGCGGCATCGATCATGATCAGGAGCTCGACGAGATTGTGATTCGTCGGCGGGCAGGTGGACTGGATGATGAAGACGTCGTGGCCGCGGACGTTTTCATTGATCTTAATGCAGGACTCGCCGTCGGGAAAACTGGTGACAGTCGCCTCCCCGAGAGGCTCGTTGATCGAGCTACAAATTTCCTCGGCGAGAGGACGATTGGAATTACCCGTGAAGATTTTTAGCCGCGACTCGCTCATTGCGGCGCGATGTTGGTGCGCGGGCCGCTAGGAGGAAGACTTTTTTGCAAATCCGAGGTGGTCGGCGATGGCATCGACGCGCTTGAAGAGCTCCGGGAGGCGCTGCGACAGGACGGCGATGCGGCGCTCCAACATGTAGGGCATGGCGGGGTTGCCGTTGACGAAAGCGCCGGCCGGGACATCGGAAACGATGCCGGCGCGGCCGCCGGCCTTGGCGCCCTTGCCGATGGTGAGGTGGCCGGCGCTCCCGGCCTGGCCGCCCATGACCACGTAGTCCTCAAGGGTGGCGCTGCCGGAGATGCCGACCTGCGCGCAGATGAGGCAGTGGCGGCCGATGCGGACGTTGTGCGCGATCTGGACGAGGTTGTCGATCTTGGTGCCCTCGCCCACCGAGGTGCGGCTGAAACGCGCGCGGTCGAGCGTGGAATTGGCGCCGATCTCGACGTCGTCGCCGATCTCGACGTGCCCGACTTGCGGGACTTTTTCATGGCGACCCTGCACGAATTCGTAGCCGAAGCCATCCGAGCCGATGACCACACCGGGCTGGAGCCGAACCCGGCGGCCGAGCACGCACTCGGCGGCGAGGACGACGCCGGGCATGAGCCAGGAATCGTCGCCCACGACGGCTTCGCGGCCGACGAAAACCTGCGCCTGCACATGCGCGCGTTCGCCGATCGCGGCACCGGCCTCAATCACACAGAGCGGCCCGACGGTGGCGCTCGGCGCGACCCGGGCGGTGGAGGCAACGACCGCGCTCGGGTGGATCCCGGGGGCGGGCCGGGGCCAGAGGTCGCGCTCGATGCGGGCGCAGATGCGCGCGAGGGCGACCGAGGGATGGGCGACCAGCAGGTAGAGTTGATCCGGGGCGGGCTCGCCGACGTAATCGGCGGGCAGAAGCACCACAGAGGCGCGGGTGCGAGCGACCTCGGGTTTGTATTTCGCGTTGCCGAGGAAGGAGAGATCACCGGGCCCGGCGTCGGCGAGCGCCGCGAGGCCGCGAATCACCGCGGTGGTGGCACCGCGGGAAGATTTCGCCTCGGCAAGAACGGCAATTTCGGCGGCGGTGAACTGGACCTGCATGGGCGCGAGCGTGGGAGTTTCACCCGAGGGCGCAATTCTGCAAACGCCTCGGCGAGCCTGAAAAACAAAAAGCCCCGCTCACTCGAGCGGGGCAGAAAGATTGGGCAATCTGCCCGGGATTACTTCTTCGGCGAGATGCCAGGAACCGAGATGGCCGGCGTGGCCGAGGCGGGCGCAGCCGCAGGGGCCGCCGGCACCGCCGCGTTGGCGGGACGATCCTTGGCGAGTTCCTTGACGACATCGTCGGTGACCTCGAAGTTGCCGTCGAAATAGAGGAGCGCGGATTTGTCGAAGAGCATGTTGGCGCCCTTCTTCTTCGCGATCTCGGAAGCGACCTTGGTGATGTCCTCGACCATCATGCCGCGGAAATTCTGGTCGCGCTGGCCCATGCTGTTGCGGGCGTTCTCGACGAATTCCTGGATGGCGCGCTGCTTGCCTTGAATGCCCTCGAGCTTCTTCTGCGCCTCTTCCTGGGCCTTCTTCTTGCCATCGGCGGAGAGGGCCGGGTTGTTGGCCTGTTCGCCGAGCGACTTGTATTCCTCGACGAGGGCGTTGCCCTCCTTGTTCATCTTCTCGATTTCTTCCTGGGCCTTCTGCTGATCGGATTGGAGCTTGGCCTGGTGCTCGGCGGTCTTCCAATGCGTCGCGAAGAGCTTGGACATGTCCACGACGAGGACCTTGGGGGCCGGCTGGGCGCTGGCGCCGAGGGCGAGCGCGGCAAAGGCCGTGAACGCGGCAAGTGACTTGAGGGAGTTATTCATGGGTGGTGTTTGGAGAATGGAAAGGGCCGAACGGAGCAGAATCAGAACCGGGTGCCAAAGGAAAAATTGAACTGGTTGCCCTTCTTGGCGAGCGGGTCGCCCTTGATGGGGATGCCGAAGTCCAGGCTCAGCGGCGCGCCGGCCACGAAGAGGCGCAGGCCGAAGCCAAAGTTGTCGTGATAGCTGCCCGGATTGAAGTCGTAGGCCCCGCGGTTCACGAAGCCGGCATCGTAGAAGATGGCGAAGCGGATGGGACTCACGATATCGAGCGAATACTCGGCGCTGAAGAACCCGTAGGTCTTGCCGCCAATCGGCTCGTTGAAGGCGTCGCGCGGACTGACCTCGCGGAACTCGTAGCCGCGCAGCGTGGTGGGGCCGCCGAGATACCACTTGTTGTAGTAAGGCACGTCGGTCGCATCGCCGAAGTTTTGCACGACGCCACCGCGCGCGATCAGAGACAGCACCTGGGCCTGGGTCTCAAACACCGGGAAGAACTGGGAGCCGCGAAACTCAACCGAGTAGTTGTTGTTGATTTTGCTGCCGCCGAGCGGGCCGCCGGAGAACTTCGCGTTGATTTCCACGCGATTGCCCGAAGTGGTGTTGATGATCTTGTCGCGGGTGTCGCGCTCCAGCTGGAAGCCGATGCTCGAGGAGGCGTTGCTGCCGGCGAGGGCCTGGATGACCGAGGAGGCGCTGGGCGAGATGTCCTGGATGTCGAAAATCTCGTAGGTGTAGGAGAGACGGCCGTTCCAGAGTTCCCAGAGGTGCTTGCGAAGGTAGACCTCGAAGCCGGTCTGAATCTGCGAGTAGAACGAGCTGTTGTATTCCGAACTCGTGCGGAAGACGCTGAAGCCGAGGCCGAGCTGCCGCTGGAAGAGCCACGGCTCCTCAAACGAGAGCACGACCTCGCTGGAGAGCGAGCCGAGCTGCATGCGGAGGCGGAACTTCTGGCCGTCGCCCTGGAAGAAGGAGCGGCGGTTGAAGAGGTCGAAGTTGGACTGCGAGACCTCGGCAAAGAGCGTCGCGCGCTCCAGCGAGCTGAAGCCGGCGCCGAAGGTGAGATTGCCGGTGCGGCCCTCGCGGACGGCGATGCGCATGTTGCGCCGGCCGGGGATGTTGGTCTCCTGCGGGGAGACGTCCGAACTCTCAAAGAAGCGCGTGTTCTCCAGCCGGAGCTGGCTGATCTTCATCAGCACGGTGCTGAAGGTGTCGCCGGGGCCGAGCACGAGTTCGCGGAGGATGACCGTGCTCTTGGTCTTGGAATTGCCCTCGATGACGATGGACTCGACGTTGAACTTCTCGCTCTCCTGAATACGGTATTCGAGGTCGATGGCACCGGTGGCGACGTTGGGCTTGCGGTTCAGCTGCACCCGGGTGTCGAGGTAGCCGTCCTTGCCGTAGAAATCGTCAAGCCGCTGGCGATCCGCATCGACCTTGGAAGGCACGAAGACCGCGCCGGTCTTCTGGCGCACGACCCGACGGAGCAGCGCGGAGTTGAAGAGCTTGTTGCCCGAGAAATTCACTTCGCCGATGCGATACTGGCGGCCTTCGGTGATGTTGATCACGAGCACGAGTTTTTCAGGCGTCGGATAGGTGAACATCACCTTGTCCTGCGGAATCTCGACGTCGAGGAAGCCGAGCTCGCGGTAGGCATCGCGGAGCTTGTCGAGGTCGTCCTCGAATTGATCATCCTTGAAGCGGCCGGAGCCGGTGAGCCAGGAGAACATCCACCATTTCTTGGTCTCAATGACGCCCTTGAGCTTGCGGGCGGTGACGGCCTTGTTGCCGGCAAACTTGATCTCGGCGATCTTCACCTTGGCCCCCTCGCGGACCTTGAAGACCACCGTGCCGAAGCCGCCGACGCGGTCGCGGTCCACGGTGTAATTGATGGAAACCTGGTTGTAGCCGGCCTTCTGGTAGAATTCGCGGAGCTTCTCCGCATCCTCTTTGACCTGGCGCTCGTCGAGGGCCTGGTTGGGTTTCACCTTCACCTCTTTCTCGAGGCGGGTGGACTTCATCTTCGAGTTGCCCTCGAAGCGGACGGCGAGCACGCGGAACTTGGGCGTGACCTCGACGACGAGGTTGAAGGTGGTGGGGTTGACGGCCTCGTGCTTGACCTCGATGAATTCGAAGAGGCCCGTGCGGTAGAGCGAGCGGATGTCGCGATCGAGCACGACCTCGTCGAAGTCGCCGCCCTCGCGGATCTGCATGTTGGCGCGGACGACCTGCTCGTTCACGTTGGCCGTGCCGACGAACTTGATCGTGACGGTGCCGACCTTGTAGAGCGGGACCTGCTGCTGTTGCGACTGGGAGCCCGCGGCTTGGGCCGCAACCGGAGTGTGATCCGCCGCCAGCAACCCAAAAACCGCGAGACCCAGGGATAACACCCTGCGCACAGGGTTACTGATGAAAGTTTTCAAAGCGTGTGATGTCTCGTAGGAACGTAAGCTTCAAATCTCCTACCGGGCCGTTTCGTTGCTTGGCAACGATTAACTCGGCGGAGTCGGCGGCGACCTGGAATTTTTCGTCGGCGTCGCGGGGGCGGGCCAGCATCAGGACCACGTCGGCGTCCTGCTCGATAGATCCAGATTCGCGGAGGTCGGATATTTTTGGGGTGCGGTTGTCCTTTTCGGATGAGCGGTTGAGCTGGGATAATACAAGCACGGGCACGTCGAGTTCCTTCGCGAGTGATTTCAATCCGCGCGAAGCCTCGGCCACCTGCTGCTCGCGCGGCACCCGGGGATCGGTCGGGCTGAGGAGCTGCAGGTAGTCCACCATGATGAAACCGAGCGGCGAGCGCGAGTGGATGCGCCGGGCCTTGGCGCGCAGCTGCATGATCGAGAGGGCGCTGGAATCGTCGATGTAAATGGGGGCCTTGGAGAACTCGTCGGCGGCCTGGAGCAGGCGGTTCTGCTCGTCGCCATTCTTGGAGAGGAGGCCGTCGCGGAGGAGCTTCATGTTCACCCGCGCGCGGGCGCAGAGCATGCGGAGTGCGAGCTGCGAAGCGCCCATTTCGAGGGAAAAAATGAGCACGCCGACCGGCGGCCCCTTTTTCGGCAGCGCGGCGGCCTCGGCAAAGTTGAGCGCGAGGGACGTCTTGCCCATCGAGGGGCGCGCCGCCAGCACGATCATTTCCGTCTTCTGGAAGCCCCACATGAGGGCATCGAGGTCCTTGAAGCCGGACGAGATGCCCGTGAGCTCGCCCTTCTTCATCATCATCTTCGTGATGACGTTCATGGCCTCCTTGGTCGCGCCGGCCATCTGCTTGGCGCTCTCGGACACCCGGTTCTGAGTGACGGAGAAAATCCCGGCCTCCACCTGATCGACGAACTCATCGATGCCGCCCGAGAAGCCGTAGCAGGCCTCCACGGCGCCCGTGGCAGAGCGGATGATGTCGCGCAGCAGGGCCTGCTCGCGGACCTTTTCGATGAAGTAGGTCGCCTGCGCCGTCGTGGGGATGCGGCTGCTCAGCTGGGCGAGGTAGGCATAGCCACCCACCTGATCGAGTTGGCGCGAGGTTTTGAGTTCCTCGGCCACGATCGAGACATCGATCGTCACCTGCCGGTTGTAGAGGTCGAGCAGACGCTCGTAGAGGAGACCGTGCTTGGAGTCGTAGAACGATTCCGGGCGGATGCGGGCTTCGAGGCAGCGGGAGACGACATCGGACCCGTCGAGCAGGCAGCAGGCGAGCAGGAATTCCTCCGCCTCAAGGCTGTGCGGGAGCGTGCGGCCACCCGCGCTGGCAAGGCTGGCGAACGTCCGGGGGGGGCTGGCGGCGGCTTCCTGCACCATGAAAAAATCAGTGAGCAGCCGCGGGCTGGGCGCGGCAACTGCGTCTTGTGCACATTCGATTCGCAAAAGCACGGAGGCCGCATCCGACGCGCGGACGCGGCCTCCGAATCTATGCGAAAGGAATTACTCCTTCGTCTCCTTGCGCGGACGGCGCTCGGAACGCTTCTCGGTATGCTCCGCCGCGGGGGCGACCTCGGCGGCCACCGGCTCGATCGGGTTTTCCGACACGACGTCGAAGGACAGCTCCACCGTGACATCGGCGTGCAGCTTGATCTTCACCGTGTGCTGGCCGAGGGTCTTCACGGGCGTGAAGAGGTGAATCTTCTTCTTGTCGATCAGGTGGCCGGCGGCGGCGAGCTTCTCGTGGATGTCCGTCGCGGTGATCGCGCCGAACATCTTGCCGCCCTCGCCCGTCTTCACGGCAAAGGCCAGGCTCGTCTTCTCGAGCTGCTTGCCGAGTTCCTGGGCTCCGTTGACCTCGGATTGCTCGCGGTCGGCGCGGCGCTTCTTGAGCGCATCGATGTGGCGCTGGTTGGCCGCGCTCAGCTTCACCGCGATCTTGCGCGGGAGCAGAAAATTGCGGGCGTAGCCGGCGCGGACTTTGACTTGGTCGCCTTCGCCGCCGAGACCTTCGACGGGTTTGACGAGGAGCACTTGGGTAATGGCCATGATCGGATGGGTTAAATGGTTGTTGTCTTTAGGTGTCGCGATCCCGCGGGAGGCGGGACCGACGGCGCCGCGCGTTGCACGCGGGCCGCTACGATAAATTTTGGTCGGGAGGACGGTTTAAAACGGCACGTCTTCCTCGACAGTGTCGCCGCCGGCAGGCTTGGCCGGTCCGGCATTGCGCGCCGGAGGCGCGTGGCGCTCGGGCGAGCCGCCCGTCTGGTCAAACTCGGAGGAGGGGCCCGGAGCCCCGCCGGCACCACCGCCCCGGCTGTCGCCGAGGAACTGGAATTGCTCGAGCACCACCTTCATGCGGCTGCGCTTTTCCTTGGTGTTTTTGTCCTCCCACTGGTCGAGACGCAGCCGGCCCTCGACGTAAAGGGGGCGGCCCTTGGTGACATACTTGGCGATGGTCTCGCCTTGTTTGCCCCACGCCTCGACGTCGACGTAGATTACTTCCTCGCGGCTCTCGCCGGACTCCATCTTGAACTGCCGATTGATCGCCAGGGAAAACTGGCAGATGGGCGTGCCCTTGGGCGTCACGCGCAACTCAGGGTCGCGCGTGAGGTTGCCCATGAGGAGGACTTTGTTGAGCGAGGGCATGGAGGCCGGCGCGCGGAAGGCGCCTGAGTTGAGGTTAGGCCGAACAAACGAACGTCCGGTAAACGCTGGGGTTCAGCCGGAGCTTCTCGTGCAGGCCCGCGGGCGCGGTGGCCGGGCCGGCGAAGTCGATATGGACGTAGGAGGCGGCGGTGAGCTTCTTGTCGGTGACGCGGATGAAGTCGCGGCGGCCGAGGTTCTCGACGGCGCTGACCTCGCCCTTCACCTCGGCGATGACTTGCTTCACGCCGTCGACGATTTGGTCGATGGTTTCTTCCTTGCCCCGGTTGTCGAGGATGAAGGTCGCGCGATACTTGCGGTGGGTGGGATTCATTTGGATTCTCTGCGGTTAAGTAGATTCATGGCCGGCCCCGGGCCGCGGGAGAGCAGCAGTTCGAGGCCTTGCACGTAGTGTTCGATCTGGCGAGTGACGATGAGTTGTTGTTCGGGAGTGAATTTTCCGAGGACGAAGTCTGAGAGTTCCATCTGCGCGGGGTGCTTGGGGCCGATGCCGAGGCGGTAGCGGACGAAGCCGTCGCCCACCTGCTCCAGCAGGCTCGCGACGCCGTTGTGCCCGCCGGCGCTGCCGGTCACGGTGACCTTGAGCAAGCCGAGTTCGATGGTGAGGTCGTCGTAGACGGCGGCGATGGCTTCCGGCTCGATCTTGTAGAATCGGGCCAAGGCGGCGACCGGGCGGCCGCTGTTGTTCATAAAGGACAGCGGCTTCACCAGCCAGCGGGTGCGACCCGCCCCGAGATCCCAGCGGGCGATCTCCGCCTCGAACTGCGGCGCGTGTTTCCACGCGAGGCCGTGTTTCTTGGCGAGGGCTTCAAGCACCACCCAGCCAAGATTGTGGCGGGTGGCCTCGTAGTCGCGGCCCGGATTGCCGAGGCCGGCAACGAGCGAGAGGAACATGACTCAAAGAACATTCGCCCGGCACCACCGCGGTTGAGGCGGCGGTGCTGAGCGGAAACAGACCTTACTTCTTGGCGGGAGCAGCCGGTTTGGCGGCGCCAGCGGCAGGCTTCGCACCGGCCGCCGGAGCGGCGGCCTTGGCATCGCCCGCGGCAGCGGGCGCGGCAGCGGCACCTTCGGCGGGAGCAGCCCCGGGAGCGGCAGCGGCGGCACCCGCGCCAGCAGCGGCGGTGGGGGCCACGACTTCCTGCACGATTTCGGCGACCGGCTCGACGCACGAGACTACAGGCTGGCCTTTGGGATCGAGAAATTGGACACCGTCGACCGGCTTCAGCGACTCGACCTTGAGGGTCTCGCCGACCTTGAGCTCGGTCACGTCCACGGAAATCGACTCGGGGAGATCCTTGGGCAGCACACGAATGCGAAGCGTTTGCGACGCCATTTCAAGCACGCCGCTCTGGTTCTTCACGCCAAAGGACTCACCCGTGACGCGCACCGGCACCTTGATCTCGAATTTCTCGTCCGGCTTAACCTCCTGGATGTCGATATGGAGAAACTTGTCGGTGATCGGGTCACGCTGGATTTCCTGGAAGAAGGTCAGGGCCTTGTCGGCCTTGCCCGCGCCCGTGAGCTCAATCAGCACCGTGCGGCCGGCGACGGACTTGAGCAGGCGCGTGAACTCCGGCACATCGACCGAAAGGGAGGTGGGCTCCGTATGCTTCCCGTAGAGAACCGCGGGAACGCGGTTGGTCTTGCGCAGGCGACGTGAAGAGCTGCGGCCCGTCTGGGCGCGGTCAGCGACGTTAAGTTTGAACTGTTGGCTCATGGAATTCGTTCCCCCTGTCACCCCGGAAGTGGAGGCAGGCGTAATGGAAAAGGGGGTGAGGTGATAGGACCGCGATCCGCGAAAGCAAACAAAACTTTGGCGCGAAGGGAAAATTCGACGCCGCCGTGCGGCGCGCCCCATGGCTGCCCGGGCTGGGATCGAACCAGTGACCAAGTGATTAACAGTTATTCGTTTTTCGTGTCCTTCATTGTCCGGTTTTGTTCGCTTGTGATGCTAAAAATCTCGCATTTCTCCTATGAGGCGGAACGAATGGCGTCACGACATGAAGGAAAATTCACGGACAGTTGAGGACACAGAAAACCGGACAGTAACCGGACAGTGGAACGATCACCGCCCGATCCCGCGCGCGGCCAAGACGCATCAGGACTTCTGGAAAACGCGCATCAAACGCCGCCCGTTCCGCGACGGGCGCGGCGCGGTCGTCGTGCCGCCGGAATACTCGGTGCGGATGTTTCATCGTGGGCGTGAGGTCTGGTTCAATCTCGACACCGCCAATCAGGCCGCGGCCGCGATCAAGGCGCGGGATGTCTTCCTGTCGCTCGTCTCGTCGGGCTGGGAAGCGACCTTGGCGAAGGTCAAGCCGGGCGTCGAACGCAAGGCGGAGGTTGGCACCGTGGGCGAGTTCCTCGCCGATGTGACGAAGCGCAGCCACCTGAAACCGATGACAGTTCGCCGCTATGCGGTGAAGCTGCGCAAGATGGTCGCCGATCTTGCGAAGGTGGATGCGGGCGCGAAAGGCAAGGCGGCGCGCGCCAAATTCGATCACGTGAACGGCGGGCGCGCGGCTTGGCTCGCCAAGGTGGAGGGACAGCCGATCGACGTGCTCACCTCGGAATCCGTGAACGGCTGGCGCAACGCCTACGTGGCGAAGGCCGGCGCCGATCCCGTGTCGCGGAAGTCGGCGGAACGTTCTGCGGCCTCCTACCTACGTTGCGCCCGCGCCTTGTTCGCGCCGGACGTGACGGCCATGCTGCGGGTGAAACTGCCGCCGAATCCGTTCGCCGGTGTGAAGCTGAAAGACCCCGGCCCGACGCGCTATCACTCCGACGTGAACCCGGAATGGCTGTTGGCGTGCGCCGGCCGCGAATTGCGGGCCGATCGGCCGCAACTCTACCTCGCCCTCTTCCTGTGCCTGTGGGCCGGCCTGCGGCGCAAGGAGGCCGACTTGCTGACGTGGGAGCAGATCGATCTCGAGGACGGTCGAATCCTGATCCGACGCACGCCGTATTTTGAGCCGAAGACTGAGGAGAGCCAGCGCGCGATAGATCTGGCGCCGGAGGCGGTTGAGGTGCTGCGCTCTTTCAAGAAAGGTAGCACGTCCGAATTTGTGCTTGAGGGCAGCGAGCCGAATATCGGGGCGACGTATGACTGCTACCGCTGCGATTGCATGTGGCGCGACCTGATTGCGTGGCTGCAAAGCAAGGGCGTGCGGCAGCGGAAGGCGATTCACACGCTGCGCAAGGAAAGCGGGTCGCTCATCGCATCGACCTTCGGCATCGAGGCCGCGCGCCAGCATCTCGGGCATCGGGACATCCGCACGACTTCGGCTCACTATGTTTCCAAGAAAAAGCGCGTGGAAGTGAGCCTAGCGATTGAACCGACGATAAAACTTTCTGCGGTAAACTGACCTATGAGCGAAGGCCCATACAAAAGACTTACCGCGGACGAGATTGCCGAGCATATGGCCGCTGGCACATGGAGGAAGCGGGCGACGGCATACGATGAGATACGCTCATTGGAAGAGGCCGCACTCAAAGGCGACCCGCGCGCTGTTCCGCGCCTTCGAATGATTCGCGATTACTGCGATGTTGTCCTGTTTTCGCTTCCGGTGAAACCGCGCCGAAAGAAGCCGTCGCTCTCAACGCCAACGAATGAGTTGGCCAACCTGCTTTTGGAAAAACTCCGCGCCATTCAGGCCGGGCGCACGGCGGATTTTGTAGATGCAGAACTCGCCGAGAGGCTGCGCGCTCAACTTCCGAAAACGCTCGTCCTGGATTTCGGGAATTTTAGCCAGTGGCAGAAGGCCGCTTTATTTTTGATGAAGTCCGACAAGTCGAAGCGGGTCCAAGAACTGATCGATCAAATCTGCATCAATTGGTCACAGAAGCCGATCCCGGGCGCCCAACTTGCGTCCCTGAAGAAAGTCCTGCGCCACGCCGCCTCGAATCACGCGAAGAGTGGTGCATCCCTCGGCAGTTACCCTGAAGTCAAGAGCTTGGTTCGCGCGTGTGAGGCCAAGAAATTGAGCTATGCGTGGCGACTGGTGAAGAAAGCGGCCAAGCGAATTCGGGTAAAGTAGGGGCCCGGATAGTTTTTATTGATCCGGGCCCCAATCTGCATCGGTCCGGATCGATCGGGGGTTGATTGAGTGTTCTCTTGTGGGCGCTCAAATGTAAGCGGTAACTCGGCCACAGCATAGTCGGCCGAAGGCCGACGGTATAGAGTGGCGGGGATGAACGACGACAAGACAGTGGTGAACGTGCGGCCGCGTCGGCCGCATTTGAAACCGGAGGAGCGCGAGCGTGCCGTGGC
>JAUYAK010000080.1 GCA_030693515.1 Opitutaceae bacterium | reverse complement strand
GGCGGGCACGTCCCTGTGCCCGCATGGATCGTCCGCCATCATGCGGGCACAGGGACGTGCCCGCCCACCGCCCAAAAATCCATGACAGGCCCTGAGCCGGCGCCGTCCGAATGCGCCAACTGCGGCGCGGCCCTCCCCCGCTCCGCCCGCGCGTGCCCGGAGTGCGGCGCCGACGAGCGCACCGGCTGGCGTGAGAACGACGCCACGCGCTACGACGGGCTCGATTTGCCAGAAACGGCGTTTGCAGACGAACCGGCGGAGAAAAGCCCCGCCGCCGCTCCGCGCTGGCTCTGGCCGCTCGTCGGCGCCCTGCTGCTCCTCGCCCTGATCGCCACGCTGGTCTTTGGTCGATGAGCGGAACCTGGGACGTGCGCTACGGCAAAGGCCTCTGGCTGCCGCAAGCCGGCTGGTGGCTCGACGCGCAGGCCCGGCAGGCGCGCTCGTTTGTCACCCACGCCCACGGCGACCACATCGCCCGGCACAAGGAAATCGTTTGCACGCGCGCCACGGCGCGCTTTCTCCGCGCGCGGATTCCGGGCCAGCGCCTCGTGCACGAGTGGAAATTTGGCGAGACGCACCCGCTGGAGTTCGGCCTGCGTGCGACGCTCCATCCCGCCGGCCACATCCTCGGCTCGGCCCAAGTGCTGCTCGAGGGCGACCACGGCTCGCTGCTCTACACCGGGGATTTCAAGCTCCGCCCGAGCCTCGCCGCCGAACCCTGCGCCACGCCGCGCGCCGACACGTTGATCATGGAGACCACGTTTGCCCTGCCGCGCTATGTGTTTCCCCCCGAGGCCGAGGTCGTCGCGCAGATCATCGCCTTCTGCCACCAGGCGATCGCCGATGGCGCGACGCCCGTCCTGCTCTGCTACAGCCTCGGCAAAAGCCAGGAAGTGCTCCGCGCCCTCGCCCCCGCCGGTCTGCCGGTGATGTTGCACCCCGAGACCGCCCGGCTCACGCACCACTACGAGCAGCTCGGCATCGTCTTCCCGCCTTGGCGTGAACTCGCCGTGGAGGAAGTCGCCGGCCACGTCGTGCTCTGCCCGCCCCACTCCGCCAGCGTGCTCGGCGAGCTGCCTTCCGTGCGCAAAGCCGCCATCACGGGCTGGGCGCTCGATGCCAGCGCGATCTACCGGATGCGCTGCCACGCGGCTTTCCCGCTCTCCGATCACGCGGACTACCCGGACCTGCTCCGCTTCGTGGAACGCGTGCAGCCCAAGCGCGTGCTCACGCTCCACGGCTACGCGCGGGAATTTGCGCAGACGCTTCGCGCCCGCGGCCTCGACGCCCTCGCCCTCGGCCATGGCAACCAGCTTGAGTTTTCGCTGTCGCCGTAGTTCGGCATCGCACTGCGCGCCTCGATCGTTTTTTGTGCGCGCTCTCGATGTATTTTCGTCCCGTCTTCTTCGCCCTCGCGCTGTCTGCACTGCCCATCGTGGCGGCGGAGCCGCTCGCGCTGCGTGACGGGGAGAAATTCACCTACAAGGTCTCGTGGGCCATCCTGCCCGGCGCCGGCGAAATCAAAATCTCCGCGCAGAACGATCCCGCGTTCAACGAGCCCCGCCTGCGCGTGACCACCACCACCGCGACGCGCGGGCTGGCGCGCATGGTCCTCGCCTTCGATGCGCGCGCCGAGTCGCTCTTCAATCCGATCACGGGCCGGCTCGTCTCGCTGCGCGAATGGAGCCAGCAGCGGGACAAGAGCAATGACCACACGGTCATGTTCGACTACGCCAAAAAGGAAGCGCGCTACAGCCGGGCCGGAGAGCCCGAGCCGCGCACCCTCGTGCTGCCCGCGGGCGACCCGATGGATCTCATCACGCAGCTGGTGCAAACGCGCGACTGGAAGCTGCGGCCCGGCGAAAAGCGCGACGCCCTCGTGCTCTTCAACGACGACTTCTACGAACTCACCATCCACGCCGCGCGCACCGAGGAGGTGAAGACCCCGCTCGGCACCTTCAACACGATCGTGCTCGAGCCGCGGATGGACCGGACCGCACCCAAGGGGATGTTCAAGCGCGGTTCGTCAGCCCGGGTGTGGATTTCGCAGGACGAGCGCCGGCTGCCGGTGAAGTTCGAGGTCGAGTTCAAGGTCGGCCGGGGCGTCGCCACGCTCGTGCATTACGAGCCGCCGCATGCGAAGAATCCTCGTCCTTAGGGGCGGCGCGCTGGGTGACCTGATCGTCACGCTCCCGGCGTTGGCGCTGCTGCGGGCCCGCTGGCCCGCAGCCCGCATCGAGATCGCCGGCAACGCCACCGCCGCACAGCTCGCCCGCGCCCGCGGACTCGTGGACGCGGTGCATTCGCAGCACGAGGCGCGGTGGAGCACATTGTTCAGCGCATCGCCGTTGCCGGCGGAGTTTGCGACCTGGCTGACGGAGTTCGACCTCGTGGTCAGCTGGTGGCCGGATGCCGACGGCGCGCTGCGGCGCCATTTTCCGCGCCACGCCGGGCAGACATTCGTGTGCGGCGAAGCCCTGCCGCAGCAGGCGCCGGCCGCGGCGCACTATTGCGCGACGCTGCGCCCGCTCGGCCTCGCCACGCCGGAGTTTCGCCATCGCCTGGCCGACGATGCGCTGCGCCGCCACGGCATCGTGGTCCATCCCGGCAGTGGCTCGCCCCGAAAAAACTGGCCGCGCGATCGCTGGCTCGCGCTGCTCGCCGAACTGCCGACGCCTGTCACGCTCCTCCTCGGCGAAGTGGAACTCGAGCGCGGGGCGTGGCCGGTGCCAGCCGGCGTAACCGTGCTGCCGCAGCCGACCCTTGAGGCGCTCGTCACGCTGCTCGCCTCGTGCCGGCTTTTTCTCGGCCACGATTCCGGCGTGAGCCACCTCGCCGCGGCGTGCGGTGCGCCCTGCGTGCTGCTCTTCGGCCCGACCGATCCGGCGGTGTGGGCGCCCCCGTGGCCCACGGTGCAAATCATTCAGCGCGGCGCGGCGATGGAGGCGATCACGGTGGAGGATGTGCGGGCGCTGGTGTAGGAGCCCACTCGCGGGCGATGGTTTTCTGCTCCGCCCTCGCGCGCAAGCGCGCTCCTACCGCGCCCAGACAAAGCGCCACTTCTTCGCCACCCACACGGGGCCGGCGTAGTCGATGCCGATGCGCGGCGTCGCGAGGATCTTTCCGCGCGGCACCCGCACACCGCGATCCTCGATCCAGAGGCCGCTCGCCTCGTCGGACGCGGCGCGGTTGAGCGCGCGATCAATCGCGAGGGTTTTGGTCACGCGCCCAGGTCCGCTCGCGCCTTCGATCCCGCGGATGAGCACGGCTGCCGGCCAGCCGGGCGGGCCGACCACGAGGTTCAGCATCTCATGGATGCCATAACAGAGGTAAACATACCACGCACCGCCCGCGCCATACATCACCTCGGTGCGGGCCGTGCGGCCGGCGCGCGCATGGCAGGCGAGGTCGCGTTCGCCGTCGTAGGCCTCGGTCTCGCAAATCATCCGGGCGTCCACGGAGCCGTCGGCCCGGCGGCGCACGAGGTGCTTGCCGATCAGCCAGCGCGCGAGGGCCACGGGCTTTTTCTGCTGGAAAAACTCCGACGCTACCGTCGCTTTCATCGCCGGCCATTCGACCCGACCACACCTTGAACGCAACCGTCCCGCGCTCCACCGCCCCCGCCCGCAAGGCTGACCTCCTGCGCGCCCTGCGGCTGTGCACGACGGAAGGCATCGTCGCGATGCCCATCGTGACCATGTCGCTCCCGGTGAATGTCGTGATGACCGCGCTGGTGGCGAAGACGCTGGAGCTGCCCAAGACGACCATCGGGCTCATCAGCGCGCTGCCGTTTCTCGGCAACTTCCTCCAGATTTTCGCGGCGCCCTTCCTCGCCCGCTGGAAGCCCCCCAAGACCGTCTGCGTGATCGCCGCCGCGCTGCATATGGTGTCGTGGGCCCTGCTCGGCGCGCTGCTTCCGCTCATCCCGCTCGACGATCCCGGCGCGGCGGGCCGGTGGCTGGCCGTGTGGTTCCTGCTCACGAGCATCTTTGGTGCAATCGCGGGCGTGTCGTGGAACGCGTGGATTCAGGAATGGGTGCCGCACCGCATCCGCGGGAAGTATTTCGGCCGGCGGAACGCGATCCTGCAGGTCTCGACCCTTACGTTTCTCCTCGTGGCCGGCTGGTCGCTGGCGCACTGGGATTATGGGATCGGCGTTTTCCAGGTCATCATCGCGGGAGCGGTTTTCCTGCGCTACTTCTCGCTGCGCTGGCAATGGATCAGCCCGACGGGATCACGCACGCGCGTGGACGCGACGCCGCTGCCGTTTCGGGCGCAGCTCGCGGTCGTGCTCGGGTCGCGGTCGCTGCTGGGCTTCGTCGCTTTCGGCGCGGTGTGGGCGTTTGCGGCGAATTGTTTCGGGCCGTTCTACCATGTGTTCATGTTTGAGCAGCTCGCGATGTCGGCGCTGGACGTCGGCGTGGTCTCGGTGCTCGCGCTGCTGAGCGGCGCGCTCTCGATGCCCGCGTGGGGGGCGCTGCTGGATCGGTTCGGCAACAAATCGGTGATGACGCTCTCGCTGCTCGTGTGGCAGGCGCAGAATTTCCTCTGGTGCATCCTCACGCCGGAGAACCGCCTGATGCTCTACCCGATGTGGCTGTTCGGCGGCGCAGTGAGCGCGGGCTTCATCCTCGGGCAATTCACGCTCCTGCTGAAACTGATCCCGCCGCAGGCGAAGAACCTCGCGATCGGCGTGAACGTCGCGGTCGTCTCGCTCGTCGCCGCCATCGCGCCGATCACCGGCGGCGAAGTGCTGACGTGGGCGCTCGGGCGGTGGGATGACGCGCTGGCCGTGCATCACGTGTGCTTCGCGTTGCAGCCCACGCTCGCGGTCCTGGGCTGCCTGATTCTGATCCGCGTGCAGGAGCCGCAGGCCAGTCCGCTCACGATGGTGTTTGGCGCGATGCGCAACATCCGCACGCTGAGCGGCGTGTTCGGCCTGAGCTTCCTCACCCACTATATTTTCTACCGGCCTCAGCGGCCCGACAAATGAGTGCGCCGCCACACATCTTCACGCTCACGGGCAATCTGCTCGCCGAGCACACGCTCGAATTCGAAGCGTGGACGCCGGGCCGCACGCAACGCGCGCGCCGCGAGACCTTCCAAGTCGGCGGCAAGGGCATCAACGTCTCCAAGATGCTCCGCCGCCTCGGCGTGGCCCACACCGCGCTGGCCTTCACCGGCGGCGCGACCGGCCGCGCCTGCGAGGAGTGGCTGCGCGCGCAGGGCTTCGCGTGCCGGCTCTTCGCCACCGCAACGCCCACCCGTCGCGGAATTGTGGTGCGCGACCATTCGGGCGCGCACCCAGAGACGACGTTTCTCGGCTCAGACTCCCCGCCGGACGCGGCCGCGCTACAGGTGTGCGCCGCCTTTCTCGAGGCGCAACCCGACGGACAGGTGCTCGCCCTGTGCGGGAGTTTCCCTGGCTGGGCGAGCCCGGACGCCGCCCCTCTGCGCGCCGCGCTGCACCGTTGGGCCAGGCGCGGCGCACTCGTTGCCGACACCTATGGCCCGCCGTTGGCCGACCTCGTCGCCGCACCGCTTGCCCTCCTGAAAATCAACGCCGACGAAGCGCGCACGTTGCCCGCCGGCAATTCTGCGGCGCTCCCCACCTCGCTCCAACGCTGGATTGTGACCGACGGGCCGCGCGCCGTCCGGCTCCGCGACGGAGCCAACGCGGAAGAGACCCTGCTTCCGCCGGTGGTCCGAGAAGTCTCGCCCACCGGCTCAGGCGACGTGCTGCTGGCCGCGGTGCTCGAATCCATCTTTATCCGCGGTCGTCCCTTGCGCGAAGCGGTGGACGCGGCGCTCCCGCTCGCCGCCGCCAACGCCGCGCATCCGGGCATCGCGGATTTTCCTTTGTCTTTGTGACTCAGGCGTAGGCGCCGCCAAATAAAGCCTTGCGTTCGCTTTCGCCGAAACGCTTATTCCCCGGTTTTCTTTTATGAAAGCGACCATCAAGACCCAAGGACAGCAGTTCACTGTCACCGAGGGCGACATCCTTACCGTAAACCGCTACCCCGGCACTGAGAAGGGCGCGACCATCGAGATCACCGACGTGCTCGCCGCAGGCGAAGGCGCGTCCTATCGCGTCGGCACTCCGTGTCTCGCGGGCGCCAGCGTCTCGGCCACCATCGTCGAGAACAAGCGCGGCACCAAGATCGTCGTCTTCAAGAAGACCAAGCGCAAGGGCATGGAGCGCAAGCAGGGCCACCGGCAGGATCTGTCGGTGATCAAGATCGAGTCCATCAAGGCTTAACGCTAAACCAAGGAGACACTTACCATGGCACACAAGAAGGGTCAGGGCACATCGATGAACGGACGCGACAGCGTCTCGAAGCGCTTGGGCGTAAAGCTCTTTGGCGGCCAGTCGGTTCGCGCCGGCGGCATCATCGTTCGGCAGCGCGGCAGCAAGCACCACGCAGGCGAGAACGTCGGCATCGGCCGCGACTGGACGCTCTTCGCGCTCACGGACGGCCACGTAAAGTTCAACAAGGCGAAACGCACTGTGTCGGTCGTCACCGCCGTCTAAGCACTTCGTCAATTCTCGTCCGTATTTCGAGGCCGGTCGCAAGACCGGCCTTTTGTTTTGCCCGGGTTTCAACCCCCGCCCTAGCCCGACTTCCGCTACTGGCGGGTTTCAGACGCGCAAAGCATTGATTCATCGTTAAGCCACCCCAAAGGTCGCCACTACAACGCGTCGGTTTTCGGCGCGCGGATTTTAGGCGGCGCCTGCGGGGGCAACGCCAAGTCG
>JAUYAK010000078.1 GCA_030693515.1 Opitutaceae bacterium | reverse complement strand
CCGCCCACGAGTTCACGCCCCAGCGCTTCGCTCAACTCCCCCGCTGATTGCTCACCTCCGCCACTCGCCGGCTCTTTCATCTCTCCAATATAGCGGCCGCGATTCCCGCGGCTAGCCTGTGCTCGAGTTACCGCTTACGGTCGAGTCGCGCGGGACCGCGATGCGGTTGGCGGAGGAGATGACCGCGAGCCTGCGCCGGGCCGAGGCGGAATCTAGCCGGCTGGCGTTGGTGGCCAGCCACACGGCTAGTGTCGTGATGCTGATGGATGCCGAGAAACGCATCGAATGGGTGAACGCCAGTTTTGAGCGCACATTCGGCTACACGCTTGAGGAGGTCAAAGGGCGTCGTCCCAACTCGGTCCTCAGCGGGCCCGACATTGATCCGGCGACGATCGCCGCGATCGAGGCTGCGGCCGCCCGCGGCGAAGGCTTCCGGGGCGAGATTTTAAACTACGCCAAAGACGGCCAGCCCCACTGGATGGAAATCGACACCCAGCCCCGCAAAGATGCAGAGGGCCGTGTGACCGGATTCATGAGCGTGCAGCTCGACATCACCGAACGGAAACGCATCCAGGCCGAAGTGGCGCGGAAGCAGGCGCAATTCCGTTTCATCTTCGAGGCGGTGCCCATTGGCATTTCTTGGAAGCATGTCGCCCCGGACAGCGCGACGGTCCGGACCGCCAACGCGGCCCATTCGCGTCTCAGCGGACTCCCTTGCGAAAAGATGGAGGAAGCCGGGGCTTTCGAACGCATCAGCGTGCCGGAGGAGTATGCCGAGCAACGGGCCCTCGCTGCCCGGATGATCGCCGGCGAGATCCCGAATTTCTCGATTGAGAAACGCTACCTGCACGCGGATGGCAGCTTTGTCTGGGTCCTGCTCACGCAGCAGCGCAAGCCGACCCCGGGCGGAGGTTACGACGAGCTCACCACCATCGTCGACATCACCAAGCGCAAGCGGGCCGAGGAGCGGCTCGCGCACGAGCAGACGCGCTTCCGCTCCATCTTTGAACTGATCCCGGTGGGGCTTTCCTGGTTCATCGTCGGCCGCGAGACCGAGACGCACCTCGTCAATTCCGCCCAGGCGCGCATCACGGGCGTGCCGATCGAGCGGTGCCGGGAGATGGAGCGCTATATCGAATCGACGCACCCCGAGGACCGTGCGCGGGAAAACGAATTGGTGGCGCGCCTGCAACGCGGGGAGCTGGGGCGCTTCGGCCTGGAGAAGCGCTACATCCATCCCGGTGGCCGGGAGGTTTGGGTGGTCGTGAATGTCCAGCTCGTCACCGACCCCGTCACCGGCCAGCGGCACCAAATTGCCTCGACCGTCGACATCACGGATCTGAAGCGGCAGGCCGCCGAGCTGAGTGTCGCGAAGGAGACGGCGGAGTCGGCCAACGTCGCCAAGGGCCAGTTCCTCGCGATGATGAGCCACGAAATCCGCACGCCGATGAACGGCGTGATTGGCATGACCTCACTGCTCCTCGACTCGAAACTCACCGCCGAGCAGCGCGAGTATGTGGAGACCATCCGCACCAGCGGCGACAGCCTCCTCACCATCATCAATGACATCCTCGATTTCTCGAAGATCGAGTCGGGCAAGTTGGAGCTGGAGGAGGTCGAGTTTGCCGTGCGCGAGTGCGTCGAGGGCGCGCTCGACGTGCTCGCCCCCAAGTGCGCGGAAAAAGACATCGATCTGCTCTATGAAATCGCGGACGACGTGCCGGCTGCAATCAAGGGCGACCCCACGCGGCTGCGGCAGGTGCTGGTCAATCTGCTGGGCAACGCCGTGAAGTTCACCGAACGCGGCGAAGTCGTGCTCTCCGTGCGGGCTGCGCCCCACGGCGACGGTCGCACGGAGATTGCTTTTGCCGTGCGCGACACCGGCATCGGCATCGCGCCCGAGGGATTGTCGCGGCTTTTCCAATCGTTCTCACAGGTGGATTCCGCGACGACGCGGCGCTTTGGCGGCACGGGTCTCGGCCTCGCGATCAGCAAACGGTTGGTCGAGCTCATGGGTGGCAACATGGGCGTGGAGAGTGCCGTGGGGCGTGGCTCGACCTTCCGTTTCGACATTGTCGTGCTGCCCCTCGGCTCTTCTGAAAAACCCTGGGCCTCGCCGGACCCGGGCGCGCTGGTCGGCAAGTCCCTGCTCATCGTCGATGACAACGAGACCAACCGCCGCATCATGCACGCGCAGACGGCGACTTGGGGTGTCAAGACCCGGATCGTCGCCACGGGTGACGAGGCGCTCGTGCTGCTGGGCAAGGGCGTGGCGTTCGACGCCGCCATCCTCGACATGCAGATGCCGGGGATGGATGGCTCGATGCTGGCGCGCGAGATTCACCGGCGGTTCCCCGATCTGCGCCTCCCGCTGGTGCTGCTCTCTTCCCTCGGCACCCGGGAAAGCGTCCCGGAGCCCGCGCTATTCGCCGCGTTTCTCACCAAGCCGGCTCGGCCGGCGCAATTGGTCGACACGCTGGCGGTCTTGTTTCAGGGCCGGGCCCTCAAGCATCGCGAGGTTTCCGCGCATCCCTTCCCTCCGCCCGCTACGGCGCAAGGCCCGGCCCGGGAGCGGGTGTTGCTCGCCGAGGACAACGTGGTCAATCAGAAGGTCGCCCAGGCGATGCTGACGCGCCTCGGCCTGCGCGCCGACCTCGCCGCCACTGGCAGGGAGGCGATCGAGGCGCTGGTGCGCCAGCCCTACGACATCGTTTTCATGGATGTGCAGATGCCCGTGATGGACGGACTGGAGGCGACCCGTCACATCGTGGAGCGCTGGCCCGAAGCCGTCACGCGGCCATGGATCATCGCGGTGACCGCCAATGCGATGGTGGGCGACCGCGAGACGTGCCTCGGTGCGGGCATGGACGACTACATCACCAAGCCGCTCAAGGCATCGGAACTCGCCGCCGCGCTGGAGCGCGCTCGCGTGGTGCTGGCGCGGCGCAAACCCGCCGCGGTCTAGGCCGACGCGGGCTTTTGCGGGGCGGCTTCTCCGCGCGTCTGAGTCGGAACGGAGGCCGCGAGTTGCGGAGCCACGGCGCGCCAGAGCGCGGCGGCCCGGTCTGCGAGAATGGCGCGCCCTTTGCCCACCTCGGCTTCGCGGGCGAGCCGATTGCGTTCCGTGATCTGCGCGAGGTCGTCGAGGTTGTAGAGAAAGACGTTTTCCAGTTCCGCCGCGGCGGGATCGACGTCGCGGGGCAGCGCCTGATCGATGAGGAAAAGGGGCTGCGCCGGCCGGCGGGCCATGGCGGTCGCGATGGCGTCGAGGCCCAGCACCATGCCCGGTGCCGCCGTGGCGCACACGACGATGTCGAATTCGGCGAGCCGCGCCTCGCGCTGCTCGAAAGGCAGTGCGCTCGCGCCGAGCGCCCGCGCGAGTTCCATCGCCCGCTCGAGGCGGCGGCTGGCGACGGTGACCGACGCGGCCCCGCGGCTCTGGAAAGCCCGCGCGGTCTTCTCGCCGATCTCGCCGGCACCGAGCAGCAGGATGCGCGCATCGGCTAGTCCGCCGAAGATTGAGATCGCGAGATCAACCGCGACGTTGGCGACGCTCACATGGCCCTCCGTGATGGCGGTGTGCGTGCGGACGTGCTTGGCGGCCTGGAAGCATTTCTGGAAAACGCGATTCAGCACCGGCCCCGTGTTGCCGGCGGTCTGGGCGGCGGCGTAGGCCGCCTTCACCTGGCCGAAGATCTCGGTCTCGCCGAGCATCTGCGAGTCGAGTCCCGCGGCGACCTCAAGGAGGTGGCGCACGGCGGCTTCATCGCCGAGGCCGAGGCAAATTTTATCGAACTCCTCCCGATTGAAACGCTGCCGCGCGCAGAAGGCCGCGGCCACGCGGGCGGCCACATCGCCGTTTTCCGCGACGCCGTAGAACTCGATGCGGTTGCACGTGCTGAGCACGGTGAACTCCCGCAGGCCCGGGAGCGCGGCGAGTTCGGCATGCAGCAGGGCCGCGGCGGTGGCGTCGAGCGCGAGCTTCTCCCGCACGGCGAGCGCCGCGCGGTGATGAGTCGCGCCGAGGACGAAGAGCCCCGGGGTGCTCATGGCGTGCGCCCCTCCACCCGGGCCGGTGTGCCCTGACGGCTGCCATCGACCGGCACCAGCGACAGCAACGCGGCGACGAACAGCGCGATGCCCAGCAGGGCAAACCGCTGCGCGATCAACCGGCCGCGCAGGCGCAACGCGAGCGTGGTCACGCAGGCGAGCCAGACGAGCGAGGTCGCGGCAAATTTCGCCACGCTCACGGCCGCCGGCTCGCGGGCAAAAAAGAGCACGATCACCGCCAGCGCCGCCGTGAGGATCACGGCTCCCGTGCCGAGGAGCCGCACGCCAATCAGATCGAGGTCGCGGATCGGCGGGAGCAGCGCGGCCCACCAGCCCAGATCCTTGGCCTTGAGCGTGCGGTGCCGGAGCAGAAACATCACCGAGGTCAGGGCGAGCAGGCCGAAGACGCCATAGCTGAACACCGCGAGTGCCGCGTGCAGCTCGATCCAGGGATTGCTGCCGAAGAGCTGGGTGCGCTGGCTCGCATCCCAGGCCGGCACCGCGAGCGAACTCAGCGTGAGCCCGGCGGCGAGGGCGGCGGTCAGGTAGCCAAGCAGGCTGTGCCGGAAGGCGACCCCGACGATCAGATACAGCGTCGTGGCCGACCACGCGGTGAACTGCAGGAGTTCGAATGGATTGCCGAGCGGGCAGCCGCCCACCGCCCGGCCGCGGACCGTGAGCCCCGCGAGTTGCAGCACGTAGCCGATCGCGATGAGGGCATACGTGGCCGCACCGGCGGGCCGACCGCGCCGGAGGAGCGCGATTGTGCCAAAGGCGAGGCCGGCGAAATAGCAGCCGGCCGCGGCCCAGAGCCACGTGCGATCAGAGAGGGCGGACAACATCAAAGCGGCCAACGTAGCCGGGCGCGGCAACGGGGCAAGACTTGCGCGGCGGTCCCCGGCGTGCGCCGCGTGAGCGTGCCTGTTTGCGTCCGGGTCCCCACCCATGAACCCCCGTCGTTCCGCCTCTCCGCGATTGTCGGCCTGGCCTTGGTCGCGTCGGCCCTGGGCCAGAACCGCACGTTCACCAACCAGTATTCGTTTGGCGACAGCCTCAGCGACAGCGGCAATCTCTTTGCCGCCACGCCAGGGCGACTACACTATCGAGGACATGGCCGGGCGCGTCTATGGCGCTTGGCGCGGCGGCCCCGTCTCGCTGCTCATCGATGCGAGTTATGGCACGCTCACCCTCAAGGGTATCCACCGCGCGACGGCGTATGGTGGCTTCCGCACCAGCGGGAAGTCTGGCGGCGATCATTGGGGCGCGGGGCTGAAGGCCGCGTGGCAGGCGGACCTCGGCGGGAGCAATGTGGTCCGCCCCTGGTTCGGCTTGCGCACGTAGCGCGTCAAACTCGATCCCTATACGGAGAAGGATGTGCCCGCGCTCGCGTTTGCTTTGGGCGAACAGGAAGCCGAGAGCACGAGCGTCGCGGTGGGCGTGGACTTTTCAAAAAATCTCGTGTGGGCCGGCCGCAGCGCACGCCTCGATTTGCGGGCGGCGTGGCACGGTGAGATCGGGTCGGATGACCGCAGCGTTACCGGCCGCCTGGCCGACAACTTCACCCGGCCGACCGCCATCGCGGTCAAGGATGGCGACGGCCGTGGCCCGGAACTCGGCGCGGGTCTCACGACCGCTCTCACGAAAATCTGGAGCGGCTCAATCGGCTACACGGCTGACATCCGCAACCGGGACAAAGTCGCGCACCGTGGCGTGCTTTCGGTGCAGACCGGGTTTTGAGCGAAGATGGCAGGCGCTCTGCGAGCGGGCTTGGGGTAGCGCACGCGAATCACCCTTGAATCCAGGCCGGCTGCGGAGAGTCGGCCCCGCCACGGGGCGGTTCACGGCACACCCGCCGCCTCGTCGAGGCGGCGGCGCAGTGCGATCAAATCGGGGTCCGGCGCACGAATCGTGTCGGCGGGAAATTTCCGCAACGCGAGGATCTCGCGGTAGGCGGCGGCGCCTGCGCCTGACTCGAGCTGCAGGCCGGCGAGATATTGCAGGCGCAGGGTGCGGTCGCGGTTGATTTCCGCGCCGTGCAGCCAGGCCCGGAGATCGGGCAGGTTGCCCGCGTAGGTCGAGAGGAGGTCGAGGGCGGTGCCGAGACCGAGCTGCGTGAGCACGCGCTGCACGCGGGCATATTCAGGCCGCAGGATCCGGGCCTGCAGCGCCTCGAGATCGATCACTGCGGGCTCGGTGGGACCGAGCAGCACGGTATCGTAGCCGCTGCCGTCGTCGTCGTTGCCCCAGATGGAGCCGTGCGGAAAGACGGAGAAGAACGTCGCGATCTCGCTTTGCACGACGGCGCGGTCGGATTCATAGAGCGGCACCCACTGCGTGACGAGCCCGCCGGGTTTCAGCCGCGCCCGGCAGAGCGCGAAATACTCCTGCGAATAAAGCACGGCCGAGCCTTTCACCCACGGGTGGATGGGATCGGAGGTGATGATGTCGAACTTCTCGCGCGTCGTCGCCATGTAGTGCCGGGCGTCGTCATGCACGATCTCCACGCGCCGATCATGGAGCACGGCGTGGTTCTCGAGGCTAAAGTGGGCCGCCACCACGCGCGGGATCAGCGGCTCGATGTCGCAGATCACGATGCGCTCGATCGAGGGGTGGAGGACAAACGTGCCGGCTGTCACGCCCGCGCCGCAGCCGACGATGAGCACGCTCTTGGGGTGGGGATGCAGCAGGGCGGGGATGTGCCCGAGCATAAGCTGGAGGCGCATGTCTTTTTGCAGGCTCGAGGCCTCGGTCTTGCCGCTGACGTGAAAGAACCGGGCGCCGCCGGGCGTTTCCGTGACGGCGACGGTGGCGTTGACGCCCTCGCCGAGGTAAATCGCCCGCGCTCCGTAGTCGGTCGTCGCGACTTGGCGGCCGTAGGCGACGAGCTGCCACGGCAGCGGCGGGATGAGCAGCACCGCGGCGGCAAAGGCGCCGGCGCCGGCGAGCGTCAGTCCCAGTTCGCGCCGGCCGATCGGCCAGAGCGCACACCCGGCGGCGAGCACCGCGGCGGCGGCAATTGCCACCTGCGCGTGCTGCGCGCCGATCAACGGCACGAGAACCAGGCCCGTGAGCACGGCGCCACCGATGGCGCCGAGGGTGTTGGCGGCGCACGCCCGCCCCACGAGCCGGGCCGGATCGCGGCGGCCGATGGCCAGCGCGGCGAGCGCCAGCGGGAAGCTCGCGCCCCAGAGCAGTGCGGATGGCAGCACGGCGAAGCCGACGCGCAGGAGATCGAAGCGGAATTTGGTCGCGAGCGCGGCCGTGTGATCGACTTCCCAGGCGGGTAGCAGACGCAGCGTCGCATACGCGGCCCACGTGATGGCGGCGACCTGGAGGAGCTGGCAGACGGCGAGCCAGAATCGCGGGCGCGGCGTGGCTCGCGCGAGCGCGGCCCCGCCGCTGCCCCCGAGGGCGAGCCCGGCGAGAAACACCGCGAGGATGAGCGCGAACGTGTAAACCGTCGCGCCCAGCAGCAGCGACAACACCCGCGTCCAAATCACCTCCGCGGCGAGTGCGCAGAAGCCGGAGATCGCGATGGCGAGGAGCACGGGGCGGCTCTGGGTGTCGTTGGCCGTTTCCGCTTCGGGCGACTCCGCGGCTGTTGGCGCCGCGTGCGGCTCGGTTCGCGCCAGGACCAGGGCCCCGACCGCCACGGCCGCGTTGATCCCGACGGCGACGAACGTCGCGATGGTGGTGTCGTGCACGCGGAGGAGCCAGAAGCCCGCGAGCAGACAGCCGGCGACCGCGCCGAGGGTGTTGCCGCCGTAGAAGAATCCGAGCCAAGCGACGCCGCGCGGCGTCGCCTCGACCCAGCGCGCGATGGCCGGGAGCGTCGCCCCCATCAGGATCGTGGGTGGCAGGAGGCAGAGCACGCAGACCAAGGCGCGCAGTGCGATTCCGAGTGGTCCCGCCCCGGCGAGCGCCACGTAGGCGTGGCCGACGAGGGGCACGGCGACGAGCACGGCCAGGCCGCACACCGCCATGCCGACCTCCAGCCACGCATAGACCCGCAACGGATGGCGGTCGGCCGCGACGAGCCGCGGGAGCAGCAAGGCCCCCAGCCCCATGCCGCCCATGAACGTGCCGAGTAGCACCGCCAGCGACACCGCCGAGGAACCGATCACGAGCTGGAGCAGTTGAAACCAGACGACCTCGTAGATCAGGGCCGCGCAGCCGCTCCCGACGAACATCAGGAGGAGGATGGGGAAAAAGCGCAGCTGGGGCACGGGAGTGCTCGGCGGACGCGTCGAGCGCGGCAGAGTTACGCGACCCCGGCGCGGGCGTCGAGCCGCGTTGCCTCTTGCCGTGACACGAGCCCCGCGAATAGTGCGCGGGCATGGCACCCCTGAGGATTCGGATTGGACCGTGGCACCCCGGCTGGGCCGTTCGTCTGGCATGGCTAGGTTGCGCGCTGCTGCTGGCGTTGCGGCTCGCCGGCGCGGATGCGGCGACGTTCAAGCAGGTGCGACTCAAAGGCGCCGTGGTTTCACTCCCGGCGCGCTGGGAGGAAAGCGGACCTGAGGTGCCGATCTGGCTGCACCTGCACGGCGCACCGGCCGTGGTGGAGAGCCAGTTTGCGGGGAGCGGCGCGGCCGGCGTGCTCGTCAACGTGACCTTGCCCGGTTTGTCCCAAATCTACGCCGAACGCTTTGCTGCGCCAGGGGCGCTTGCGGAACTGCTGCGGACGGTCGAGGAGACGCTGCGCGCAGAGTCGCCGGGCCAGACGTGGCGGGCAGGGCGCCTGATGGTGACATCGTTCAGCGCCGGCTTCGGCGGGGTGCGCGCGCTGCTGCGCGAACCGGCGGCGGTCGAGCGCATCGCCGCGCTCGTGATGGCCGACTCGATTTATTGCGGGTATGCGGGAGATCCCGCGGCGCGGAAAGTGGATGCGGACCTGATGGCGGGCTTCGCGCGTTTTGCCGAAGAAGCGGCCGCGGGCCGGAAGCGCCTCGTGATTTCACACTCCGCGCAAGTGCCAGCGGGCTATGCCAGCACGACCGAGACGGCCGACTACCTCATCAACCGGCTCGGTGGCGCGCGCACGTCTCGCGCCGAGGAGTGGGGCGGCGGGCTCCGGCTCACGAGCGGCTTCGCCCGCGGCGGCGTGCAGATTCTCGGGTTTGCCGGTGAGGCCGCGGACGACCACATGCGCCACCTGCGCGCGCTGGCTCCGCTGGTGACCCGGGCGCTGCCGGCCGCGGCCGAATCCGTCGCCGAGCTGCGCGCGCGGCTCGGGGCCATGGTGGCGCACCCGCGCTTCAGCGGCGCCCTGTGGGGCGTGCATGTGGTCTCGGTCGAGACCGGCGCCACGATCTTCACCCATCATGCGGATCGGCTGATGAGCCCGGCTTCGAACAGCAAGCTCTACACCGGCGCCCTCGCGCTCGATCGTGTGGGCGGCGACTACCGGATCGTGACGCCGATTCTCGGCACGGCGAAGCCCGACGCCACGGGCCGCCTGGGCGGTGATGTAATCGTGAGCGGTCGCGGCGATCCAAGCTGGAAGGTGCGGGGCACGGGTCGTGATTTTTGGGAGATCTTCGCGCCCTTCGTCGCAGCGCTGCAACAGGCCGGTGTGCGGCACATCGCCGGCGACGTGGTGGCCGATGCCACGTGGTTCCAGGCCCTGCCCAATGGCGCCGGCTGGACCGCCGATGATCTCAACGACTACTACGGTGCCGAGATTTCCGCGATCACGCTGGAGCAGAACTACGCCGAGCTGCGCGTGCAGCCCGGCGTCGCGCCGGGCGATCCGGTGCGCGTGGAGTGGCTGCACCCGCACACAGGGCTCGCCCTCGACAACCGCTTCACGACCGGGCCCAAAGGCGCGACGGAGCGTCTCGGCATGCGGCGGATCTTCGGCGAGAGCACGGTGCATCTTTTCGGCGCGGTGCCCGCCAACGAGAAACCCGTGATCGCGGATTTGACCGTGCCGCGCCCCGCGCAGTGGTTTGCCGTGGCGCTCAAGGAAGCGCTGGACCGCGCGGGCATGCGTGTCGACGGCGTCGCGCGCAGCCTGCGCTGGCCGGATGCGAGCGCGGTGACGCCGGCCAGCGTGCGGCTCGGCGAGGTAACGTCGCCGCCAATGCGCGAGCTGGTGACGGCCTTTATGAAGCCCTCGCAGAATCTGGAGACCGACCTGATCTTCGGACACCTGGGCGAGACGTTCCGCGCGGCTGACGCACCCGCGCGGCAGCCCACGGAAGATGCCGCGGTGCGCCTGCTGCAGGAATTTCTCGCCGCGCAGGCAGTGCCGGCCGACGAAGTCCGTTTCGAGGAAGGATCGGGGCTCTCCCGCAACAACCTCACCACGGCCAATGCCTCGGTCGCGCTGCTGCGCGCGATGGCGCGGCATCGCGAGGCTGATGCGTTTCTGGCCTCGCTCCCGATCGCGGGCGTCGATGGCTCGCTGCGGCGGCGCATGAAAGGCACGCCGGCCGAGGGCAACGTGCGCGCCAAGACCGGCACGCTGCGCTACGCCAACGCGCTCGCCGGCTACGTGACGACGGCCGCGGGCGAACGCCTCGCCTTCAGCCTCATGCTCAACCGCTACGTGCCGCCGTCCGGCCGCCGCGCCACCGACGAGATCGACGAGATGGCCGTGGCGCTGGCTCGATTGACAGGGCGCAGTGCCGCAGGGAAGGCCACTTCATTGCCCGCATCCACGCCATAGCGCAGAAGAGTGAAGCTCCTTTCGGTTTCACCGCCGGCCAAGGATATTGTTGAGCCAAAACTCGCCGAAAATCATGAGCACAATGATCGCCGAGAGGGGAAAGTATTCCCACTTGAAGACCATACGGTCGCTGCCGGCCGACGTGTAGGCGACTGGCTTGGCCTCGCCCCGATCCAGACGCCGCAGAAAATAGACCATGCCCGCCGCCAGACTTCCGAAAACGATCAGCGCGATCACACCGTTCAGCAACGCGGCCCAGAGCGGGAGTTGAGTAGCGGTGACGACGGTGTAGATCGCGCCCTTGGCCAGCCCGAGCACCAGCGCGCCGAGATAGGGATATTTCTTCCAGCGCGTGAGGCCAAAGACGAGGAAGAGCAGGACAATGTTGAATATCATGATGAGGAACGGTGCGAAAGTCGGTTAACGTGCGGCTGTCACTGGACCGACGTTGCAATGGCGCGCTGATCGCCGTCGCCGAGTTTTCTCCGGAAGAGATCAATCGCGAGGCGGTAGCAGGTGAGGGCGAGTTCGGGGTCGTAGCGGTGGCCTTCGTCGCGGAGGAAGGCGTGGGCGCCGTTGAACTCTTGCCACGTGTAATGGGTGCCGGCGGCGTCGAGCGCGGCTTGGACTAGGCGGCGGCCTTCGAGCGGCACGTGCGGGTCCTGCCGGCCCCAGATCATGAGCAGCTCGCCTTTGATCTCGGGGATGCGATCGAGGGAGTCGTCGTTCATGCCACGGGCGAGGCTGCGCTTGTGGATGTCCGTCGCGTAGAAGCAGGTCGCGGCGAGCACCGTGGGATTCATCGCGGCGCGAAACGCGAGGTGGCCGCCGATGCAGATGCCCAGCACGCCGAGCCTACCGGTGCAGGCGGGGTGCGAGGTCAGGTAAGCGAGCCCGGCGCGGGCATCGGCGTCGTAGGCGGCGAGTTCCTTGGTGGTCTTGAGCGCGTTGCCGCGATCGGCGCCGGCCTGATCGTAGGCGAGCACGGTGCCGGCGGGCTCGAACTCGTGGTAAATCTCCGGCACGGCGACGACGAAGCCGTGGCCGCAAGCAGCGCGGCGGTGCGCCGGATGGGCGCGGTGATTTGGAAAATCTCCGAGTAGAGCAGCAGGCCGGGATAGCGGCCGGGCGCGGCGGGACGGAACACCTGCGTGCGCATCGGGCCGGTGGGCGTGGGGAGAGCGACGGTTTCGGTTTCGCGCAGAGTCATGGGGAAGCGAGCCGAGGGTTAACCACGGATGAACCCGGATGCACACGGATAAAAATGTGCAGCTGCGGAAATGAAAAGGCCCGCGGAGGCGCGGGCCTGGGCAGCGATGAGCGCACCGACCGTGCCTTCTGCTACTTCTTCTTCTGATTCCAGCCCTGGGCCTGGCCGATGCGTTCGAGGCCCGCGATGGCTGGGTGGCCCTTGGCGACCAAGTCGAATTTCGCGAGGTATTGAAACGCCCGCAGCACGGTCTCGGCTTCGCCGCGCTTCTTTTCCAGTTCAGCGACGGGCGTGGCTTTCAGCGTCGCGAGATAGCTGGCCGCAAGGGTATCCACGCGCTGCGCGACGGACGGGTCGCGCTCATAGACGAGCGACTCGGCGAGGCGGAGCATCTGGGCCACGCTGTCGCGGGGCAGCTTCGTGGCATCGGAGCGAAGCTCCGCGGCGATGCTCGCTCGCTTGGCGGTGGTGGCTTCGGCGGTGAGCGCGCCGTCCGTGCCGCCCTCAATGGCTCGGGGCGGGAGCGGGCGATACCAGATATTGCGGAAGCGGACGGGATTGCCGTGGTCCTGGAGTTTGAGCGGGCCGGCGGCGGGAAACGGCCGGTGAGCGGAGCGCTTCAGGTGGCCGCCGGGGCCTTCGAGCGGCGTGTGATCCTGCACGAGCACGCCGTTGCAGAAGACGGTGATGTAGCCGGGATCGATGAGCTTGCCTTCCCGATACACCGGGCGGCGGAAGACGATGTCGTAAACCTGAAACTCGCCGGGTGGTCGCAGCGCGTTGGCGAGCGGCGGGTTGATGCCGTAGAGCGCGCCGGCGAAGCCGTCGGCGTAGGTGGGGTTGTTGTAGTTGTCGAGAACCTGGACCTCGGCGAGGCCCATCAGGAAAACACCGCTGTTGCCACGGCCCTGGCTGTTGCCCTGCACCTGGGCCGGCGCGGCCCACTCGATGTGGAGCTGGCAGTCGCCGAACTGCTCCTTGGTGCGGATTTGCCCGGACTTGGGCACGCATTCGAGCGCACCGTCGCGGACAATCCACTTGGTGGGCGCGGCGGGATCGCCGGGCTTGGTGTCGGCTTCCCATTTCGCGAGCGACGCCTCGGTGCCGTCGAAGAGCACGATGGCATCCGCGGGTGGCTGGCCGGGCTGCGCGGGGGTGCTGAAGGTGCCGGGCTCGACCCGCGGCGGCTGCGGGCGATTGCGATCGTGGATGGCCCACGGGTGGGTGGCGTCGGGCGGATCGCCGGAGAACGGGTTTCCGGTGGAGACGGCGGCGTGCGAGGACATGGCGAGGAGGAGGGCGGCGAGGGGCAGTTTCATGGGCGGGGTAAAAAAGGACGCCCGCATCCGACCGGGCGGATGCGGGCGCGCAAACTTAAACTTCGCCAGGCTCAGCGCACGACGCGCGCGCCGCCGCCGCCGAAGGTCTTCTCGACTTCCTTGCGCGTGGCCATCGAGGTGTCGCCGGGCGTCGTCGAGGCGAGCGCGCCGTGGGCCGCGCCGTATTCGACGGCCTTCTGCGCGTCGTTGAACTCAAGGAAGCCGAACTGCACGCCCGAGGCGAACGAGTCGCCACCGCCGACGCGGTCGAGGATCTCGAGGCCGTCGTATTTGCGGCTCTCGTAGAACTTGCCGTCGTGCCAGAGGATGGCCGACCAGTTGTTGACCGTGGCAGTGATGACGCCGCGCAGGGTGGTGGCCGCGACCTTGAAGTTCGGGAACTCCTTCACCGCGGTCTCGATCATTGCCTTGAAGGCGCCGGTCTCGATCTTGGTGAGGTTGTGGTCCACGCCCTTGACCTCGAAGCCGAGCGAGGCGGTGAAGTCCTCCTCGTTGCCGATCATCACATCGACGTATTTCGCGATCTCGCGGTTGACCTCCTGGGCCTTTTTCAGGCCGCCGATGGTCTTCCAGAGCGAGGGCCGGTAGTTGAGGTCGTAGCTGACGATGGTGCCGTGCTTCTTTGCGGCCTTGACGGCCTCGACGGTCAGTTCGGCGGTGGAGGTGGAGAGCGCAGCGTAGATTCCGCCGGTGTGAAACCAGCGCACGCCGAGCTTGCCGAAGATGTGCTCCCAGTCGATGTCGCCGGGCTTGAGCTGCGACGCGGCGGTGTTGCCGCGGTCGGGGTTGCCGACGGCGCCGCGGATGCCGAAACCGCGCTCGGTGAAGTTGAGGCCGTTGCGCACGGTGCGGCCGATGCCGTCGTCCTCGCGCCACTGGATGAAGTCGGTGGCGACGCCGCCCTGCATGATGAAGTCCTCGACGAGGTGGCCGACCTCGTTGTCCACGAAGGCGGTGACCACGGCCGTCTTGTAGCCGAAGCATTTGCGGAGGCCGCGGGAGGTGTTGTATTCGCCGCCGCCCTCCCAGACCTTGAATTCGCGGGCGGTGCGGATGCGGCCCTCGCCGGGATCGAGGCGGAGCATGACTTCGCCGAGGGAGATTTGGTCAAAGGCGCAGGACTTGGCCGGTTTGATGGATAGGCTCATGGGTTGGAAGGGAGGAAATTTGTTTTTAGCCACAGAGGGCACGGAGTTCTGACACAGAGTTCACGGAGCCAAACCGCATGAGGCTTTTCTCGGTGATCTCAGTGTCGGAGTTCTGTGCTCTCTGTGGCGAAAGTCTGCTGAAGATTATTCTTACTCCGCGACCTTGAAGTCGGCGAGTTTCCAGCGGGCCTTGCGGGCTTCGGCGGCGACTTCGTTGAAGGCGTTGATCTCGGCCTCGCTGAAGAGGAGGCCGCCGTTCTTGGCGCAGCGCGTGGCGGCTTGCGCCTCGAGCTGGCCGGGGAGCATGCAGCCTTCGTTGCCGTGACCGAGGATGTCGGCGATGACGGCTTTGACGTTCTCCGCCTGGTTGCGGCCTTTGGCGAAGGCGCCGGCGCTCATCGCCTCGGGTTTCCAGACCTGGAAGAAGAAGGTGCAGGTGCCCTTGTCGTCGCCGACCTGGCTCCAGCGGTTGCGCAGCGTCGGGATCGAGCCGCCGATGAAGGCGCCGACGATCTCGTTCATGAGCGCGAGGCCGTAGCCCTTGTGCGCGCCGAAGGGGATCAAGAATTTCGCCTTGGTCGGATCGGTGGTGGGCTGGCCGTTTTCGTCCACGGCGGCGTTGGGCGGGAGCTGCTTGCCCTCGCGCGCGAGCTGCTGCACGCGGCCCATGGCGACGACGCTCGTCGCCCAGTCGATCACGATCGGGTAGCCGATGGCTTCGGTCGTGGGAAAGCCCCACGAGTGCGGGTTGGTGCCGAGGGTGGGGAACTTGCCGCCGAAGGGCACGACCTCCGCGAGCGCGGCGGTGCAGTTGGTGTAGGCGATGTAGCCGCGCTTCGCGGCGTCCATCACGTAGCCGCCGCCCCAGAGGTAGTGAAAGGCGTTGTCCACGGAGACCATGCCGACGCCGAATTTGTCGGCGAGCTTGATGGCGGCCTCGATGGCGGCGTAGCCGGTGGCCTGGCCGAGCTTGCGGTTGGCGTTCCAGACCTGCGAGGCCCGGTAGGGCAGCTTCACCTTTTCGATCTTGGCCTTGGGCACGCAGCCGCCGGTGGCGGAGCCGAGGAAGTGATCGAGGTGGAGGGCCTTGAGGGCGTTGTGGGTGCGGATGCCGTGGCGCGAGGCCTCGGCGCAGAAGCGCGCGCCGGCCTGGGCCTCGGCGCTGGAATAGCCGCGTTTCTTGTAGGCGGCGGTGACGAGGGCGTTGTGCTGTTCCTCGGGGACGACGTAGAAGGTTTCGGACATGGGAGAGAAATTTATTTTGTGACACAGAGGTCACTGAGCCCAGCCACAGAGGTCACAGAGGAAATCCATTTCTGTCGGATTGGCTCTGTGAACTCTGTGGTTTGAACTCTGTGCTCTCCGTGAGAGGGTTTCGGATTGGGAGACTAGACCACGCGTTTCACCGGCACCTCGGGGTTGACCTGGGCGAGGGGTTTGTCGCCGTGCATGGCGAGGATGAGGTTCTTCACGGCGGCGACGGCCTGGCGCTGCACGCTCTCGGCGGTGCGCGAGCCGATGTGCGGCGTGACGATCGCGGTGGGGAGCTTGAGCAGCGGGTGGTCGGCGCGCGGCGGCTCCTCGTCGAGGACATCGGTGCCGTAGCCGCCGACCTGGCCGGACTTGAGCGCCTCGACCATGTCGGCCGTGTGGACGATCTCGCCGCGGGCGCAGTTGAGGATGAGGACGCCCTTTTTCATCTTCGGAAAACTCTTCGCGCTGATCATGTCGCGCGTCTCGGGCGTGAGATTCGTGTGGAGCGAGATGTAGTCGGAGGCGGCGTAGATCTCGTCGAGGGTGGTGGCGCGCTTGACGTGGTTGGCGGCGGCGAACTTCTCGTCCCAATAGACGTCAAACGCGATGACCTTCATGCCGAAGGCGCGGGCGCGGATCGCGACTTCCTTGCCGATGCGGCCGAGGCCGACGATGCCGATGGTCTTTTCGAGGAGCTCGTGGCCGGTCTTGCGTTTCCAGCCGCCGGAGCGCGTGGAATCGGTGTGGAAGAGGAAGTTCTTCTCCAGCGCGAGCAGGAGCAGGAAACAGTGCTCGGCGACCGTGGTGTGATTGACGCCCGGCGTGAAGAGCAACGGGAGGCCGAACTCGGTGCAGGATTTCAGGTCGATCTTGTCCACGCCGATGCCGTATTTGGAGAGCACCTTGAGCTTGGGCCGGGCCTTCTCGAGGACCGCGCGCGTGATCAGATCGTCGCCGCAGATGTAGCCGTCGATGTCACCGACGAGGGCGAGCGTGTCGGCCTCGTTGAGCGGGCCGCGGGCGCGGATGACTTCCCAGCCGGTGTCGGCGAGGAGCTTGTGGTGCTCGCCCGGCGTGTCCTGGAACGAGGTCGTGGTGAGGAGGATTTTCGTCATGTGCGTTGAAAAGAAGGAGAGGGACATTCGCACATCAGCCCACGGGAAGGAAAGCGAAAGTTTGGCATGACAGAACGGCCGTTGGCAGATTCGATCTGGTGGATGAGCTCATCGGGCATAGCGACGAAGGGTCTGAAACGCCGCCTCGGCGCCCGGGTGGTGCGCACCGATGACGCGGCGCGGCGCGCGGCGTCGTTCGACAGCAGCAAGATTCCCTTTTTGCCCGATACGGTGATTCATCCGAGCAAGGAGGCGGACATCGGCGTGGTGCTCGCCCTCGCGAATAAATTCCGCGTGCCCGTGACGACCCGCGGGCGCGGCACGACACTCACGGGCGCGGCGGCCCCGCTGCGCGGCGGGTGGGTGATCGACATGCTCGGGCTGAACACAATCGCGATCAACGAGGAGGCGGGCATGGCGCACGTGGGTGCGGGCGCCAAGGTCGCCGACATCCAGCGTGCGGCGGAGGCCAAGGGCTGGTTCTATCCGCCCGATCCCTCGTCGAAGGAATACTGCACCATCGGCGGCAACATCGCGTGCAACGCTGGCGGCATGCACGGCGGGAAATACGGCGTGACGCGCGACTTCGTCGTGGCGCTGCGCGGCTTTCTGCCGACGGGCGAATATGTCGAGTGGGGCACGGCCACGAAAAAATTCTCCGCCGGCTTCAACATGCGCGATCTCTGGATCGGGAGCGAGGGGATGCTGGGCGTCGTGACGGGCGCGGTGCTCAAGCTCATCCCGCAGCCGGCGGCGCGGTGGACGCTGCTCACCTCGTTTCGCGACGAGACGCGCGCGCTGGAGGCGGCGCTGGCGCTGTTCCGCTCGCGCGTGCAGCCGGCCATCTGCGAATTTCTCGACCGCGAGAGCGTGCTGTGCGCGGAGCGGGCGACGCAGCGGACGGTGTTTGCCGGGCAGGCGGGCAAGCCGGTCATACTGCTGGAACTGGCCGGCTCCAAGTCCGAGGTGCGCGAGCAGAGCAAGGCCGTGCTTGCGTGGGCTGCGGCGCACGCGACGGCACACCGCGTGGCACGCAATCGCGACGAGGCCGAGCAGCTCTGGGCCGTGCGGCGCAAGTGCTCGGGCGCGATGTTCGAGCTCGGCGATGCGAAGCTCAATGAGGACATCGTCATCCCGATGCGCAGTTACGTGAAGTTCGCGAAATTCCTCGTGCGCCTGAAGCGCGAGTCGGGCCTGCACGTGCCGACGTTCGGCCATCTCGCGGACGGCAATCTCCACGTGAACATCATGTATCACCGCGCCGATAAGAAGGAGACCCGCGCCGCGGAAAAGGCCGTGCAGCTGCTCATGGAAACGGTCGTCGCGCTGGGCGGCGCGATTTCCGGCGAACACGGGATCGGGCTGGCGAAGACGCCTTTCCTCCGCATCCAGCATTCCCCCGCGCAGGTGCGCGCGATGCAGGCGGTAAAGGCGGCGCTCGATCCGTGCGGCATTCTCAACCCTGGGAAAATGTTCGAGGTGTTTCACGTCTGGAAACACGAGAAGCTGGCCGTGAAGCTGCCGTGGGATCACAAGTGATGCCAGTCTGCCTTTGAGCTTGGGCCCGGCCTGATCCGAGGTGGGGCCGCTTCTCCGCAAGCGGCCTGAGTTCACGGTGAAAATCGCCCTGCAAACCAAGCCGGTTCGGAAAACCGGCCCTACCTCGGAATGGTCAGTTTACAGGGGACGCGGGTGTGAGGAAGTGAGCAGCGCGAGCACGGCGGCGGTGTCGGCGAGGGTTTCCACGAGCGCATCGGGCGCGTGGGCGCGGAGCTGCTCGAGGGTCGAGCCGCCAGTGGCGACGGCGAGCGTCCGGGCGCCGATGGCGCGGCCGCACGCGATGTCGTGGGGCGTGTCGCCGATGATCCAGGTGCGCGCGGCGGGGAAATCCGTGCCGTGCGTCTCGCGGGCGCGGCGCAGCGCGTGCGGCCCGAGGTCGTTGCGCTGCTCGCTGTCGTCGCCAAAGGCGCCGAACGCGAAGTGCTCCCACAGGCCGTGGTGCGCGAGCTTGGCCTGCGCGCCGCCGCGGCGGTTGCCGGTGAGCAGGCCCTGCGCAAACACGTCATGCTCCGTGGCGGCGCGGAGAATCTCGCGCACGCCGGGCAGCACGCGGGCGTGCGGATTGCGCAATGCTGTCGGGAGCGCCGCGAGGTAGCCGTCGAAGAAGCGCGTGAAGTTGGCCTCGGTGGCGGGCAGGGAGAACTTCCGGAACACTTCGCGCATGATCCACGTGTCCGTGCGACCGGCGAAGTCGATGTCGGCGAGCGAACCGTCGAGATCGAATACGTTTTTCAGCGCGGCTTGCAGCGCCGTCAGGCCTGCGCCGCCGGAGGCTATGAGGGTTCCGTCGATGTCCCAGAGGAGAAGAATCTTCTGCACGAAGGCGCCAAGGCAGCGCGACCGCGCGCGGCTGGCGAGCCAAAGCTTAGCGCCGCACGGCGGTGAAGACCGTGCCGCCCAAAATGAGACCCGCACCGATGAGCTCGTGTGCGGCGAAACGCTCGCTGAAGAAAACCGCGCCGCCCGCGGCGATGCCCAGCGGCACGAGCATTTGCAGCAGCGAGCCCTCGGCCACGGGCAAATCGCGGAAGCCGCCCGTCATGGTGATCTGCCCGAGCGCGGCGAACGCGCCGGCGCCGGCTGTCATGGCCCAGGCGGCTGGCGAGAGTGTCTGCGGATGGAGGGCCGCCGGCACGCCGCAGATCAGCAGGCCGTAGATGCACTGGGCGGCAAAGATCGTCGCGGTGTGCTCCGTGGCGTGGAGCTGGCGGATGGTGATCACCACGTAGGCGGAGGCCCCGGCGGTCGCGATGGCGAGGAGATCGTAGCGGTTGAAGGCGGCCCCGCCGCCGAAGACATTCGTGAGCAGGGCGAGGCCGGCGAGCGCGGCCACGCTGCCGACGGCGAGCGCGGGACCGAAGCGCTCGCCGAGCAGCCACACAGCGAGCAGGGCGCCGATGATCACATAGGTGTTGTTGATGAAGGTGGCGCGGCCGGCGCCGAGCTCGACCACGGTCAGGTAGTAGGCGTAAACGCTCGCGCCGCCGACGAGGCCGCGCAGCGCGAGCTTGCGCTGGGTGAAGAGCCGCGGGAGCCGGATCTCCCGCCGGTAGAGCGCCAGGACGATGACCATCCCGACGGTGAAGCGCACGCAGCTCACCAGCCAGACGTTGACCGACTCCATCTGCCCGAGCGCACGAATGAGCAGGACGTTGGCCGTGAAGCACGCCGTGGAGGCGAGCATCAAGGCCACGCCGCGGGCGTGATGAGCTTGGGCGGACGGACCGAGGCGGGACATCGGAGCAACGTTCAACCGCGAACTTCCAACCCTCAACATCCAAGGCAAGGCGGCCCGCACAGCCGCCGCCATATTCGTGCGTGCAGCTTCGCTTACCGCGCCTGCGCCGGATAGCGCCGCAGATCGAGCGTGTGCCGGCCCTCGGGCGGGAAATCGATCTTCGGGACGAAGCGCGGCTGGCCGAGCGTGGCGGTCCACGGCTCCCAGCGTTCGGCGCGGCGGGCGGCGGCGGCGGTGTCATCGGCCGGCGCGTCGGGATACTGGGCGTTTGCCGGATTCCACACATGCCAGCGGGCGGCGGCGGCGACCGTGAGGGTTTCGCGGTCGACCCATTCGAGCAGGAGTGGAGCGTGGACGGGGATGTGCGGCTGGAGCGAGGGCGTGAGATAAAAGGCGCGGTAGCGCACGCCGCAGGCGGCGCCGCCATCGGTGGTCGGGCGAAATTCGCAGGGCAGGCCGTTGATCAAGAGGAGGCCGCCCTCGAGCACCTTTGCGTCGGCCACGCGGGCTTCGAGCCGGTCGAGGCTTGAATCGACGGTGCGGGCGACGGTGCCGGCGTTGGGCGATTCGCCGAGGAGCGGCCAGGCCTCCAGCGCCTGGCGAAATTCGATTTTGAACTCGCCGGTTTTTTTGTCGCCGAGGGCGAACTCCCCGAGCTTGGGGAAACGAAAATCCCACGGCGGGCGCAGCCACTCCACATCGAAGGGGATGCCGTGATTTTTTAGATCGGCGCAGATCGTGGCGAGGTCTTCCCAGACAAACGCGGGGAGGAAGAAGCGATCGTGCAGTTCGCCGGCCCAGCGGATGAACGGCTCCTGGCACGGCGCGGCGCAGAGGCGCGCCAGAATCGCGCGCACGAAAAGCGCGGTGACGGATTGCACGGCGGCCACGGGATGCGTTTCGAACGCGCGGAACTCCACGAGGCCGAGGCGGCCGTTCGGCGCGTAGGGATTCCAGAGCTTGTCCACGCTGATCTCTGCGCGGTGGGTGTTGCCCGAGCGATCCATCAGCAGGTCGCGGAAGAGCAGATCGAAGAGTGCGAGGTTTTGCGGTGATCCGAGGTTCTCGGCGCCGGCGCAGGCGATCTCGAGTTCGTAGAGCGCTTCGTAGGTGGACTCATCGATGCGCGGCGCCTGCGAGCTGGGGCCCATGTAGGCGCCCGTGAAGGCGTAGCTGAGCGCGGGATGGCGCTGCCAGGTGCGGATGACCGACGGCAGCAGCGCGGGAAAGGCGAAAAACGGCGAGAGCAGGTCGGCGGGTCCGCCAAAAACGAGGTGCGCGCCGCCGCCGGTGCCGACCTCGCGGCCGTTGAACTGGAGCTTGCGCGCGCAGAGGCCGACCGCCTCGGCGGCGGCGTAGAGCTGGCGGAGCTGCGTGTCGTAGCCGGCCCACGTGGCGCACGGCGCGACGTTGATCTCGAGCACGCCGGGATCGCTGGCGAGGCCGACGGTGGGGAGCGCCGGATCGGCCGGCGGGGCGTAGCCGGCGAGGACGACATCGCGGAGTTTGAGCGTGACGAGGGTCGCCTCGATTTTCGGGAGCAGCTCGCAGTAGGCGGGAAGCAGCAGCGGCGGGATGAAAATCGTGAGCGTGCCGGCGCGGACTTCGGCGGTGAGGGCGCGGCGGAGGTTTTTTTCGCCGAGCTTGGCGAGGGGCAAACGGAGGCCGGCGGGACTTTCGCCTGGAAAAAGTGGCAGCGGGTCGGTGCCGAACGCGGGCGTCCAATCATCGGTGATCCATTTCGCGTCGGAGTGATCGAGGGGCAGGACGTAGCCGGTGACGGCGGCGGGGGCCGTGGCCTCGGCGAGGGGCAGGCAATGGGTCGAATCGACGGAGAGGGCTTGTGCGAGCGCGATGGCGAATTTCTTGGCGCCCTTCGCGGTATGTTTGCCGGGTTTGGTGTCGGCGGACAGGCGGGTGATGTCGTGCCAGAGCGGCGTGGCGTCGGCGCGGCGCTGGATCAACAGGGCCCAGCGCGGGAGCGGTTCACCGGGATAGTGCTTGGCGGAGGTTTCGAGAACGACGGCGCCGGGGAACGTGGTGCGCACAAGTTCGCGCGCGAGGCGCCGCGCGTAGGCGAGTTTGGTGGGGCCGAGGGCGGCGGTCTGCCACTCGGCGCCGCGGGGCGACACGGGGACAAAGGTGGGCTCGCCGCCCATCGTGAGCTTCACGCCGCTGCGGCCCAGCGCCGCTTCGACCTCGGCGGCGCAGGCGAGGATTTTTTTCCACACGGGAGCGGCGTAGGGGGCGTTTGGCATGGGCGGGTTCAGAGCCGGACGATGGTGAGTTCGGTGGTGAGTCGGGAAGTGACGGGCCCGGCACAGTAAAACGTGCCCTGCACGGGATTCACGCTTTCGGCGACGGCCGTGTGAGCGACGGGAACGAAGGCGTCGTTGCAAAAGATGCCGCGCGTGGGATCGAGACCGCGCCAGCCTGCGCCGGGCAGATAGACCTCGACCCAGGCGTGCATGGCGGGTGGCGCAGGATTGATGATCTGAGGATCAACGGCCTCGTAGAGGTAGCCGCTAACAAAACGCGCCGCGATGCCCTGCACACGGCAGAGTTCGATCAGGAACAGCGCGTAGTCGCGGCAGGAGCCGCCGCGGCGGCTGAGCGTCTCGGCGACGGTCTGGATGCCCGGTTCATCCCGGCGAGAATAGGCCAGGGCGCGCTGCACGGCGCCGTTGAGCGCGATGAGGAACGGCACCGTGCCGCCGGGTGGCGCGGGCAGATGGGCGGCGAGCCAGGCGCGCAGATCGTCGGCCCGGGTTTCGGCGCGGAGGGTGAGGGCGGGTGCAAGCGCGATGCGTTCCGCCGGATCGTAGGCGAAGGGGAAATCGCTCGCCGAGGGACGCAGGAAAAAATCGAAGGGGTTTTCGTCGAGCGTCTCGACCATGAGTTCACTGCGGAACTCGAGCTGAGCCGAGAGAACTTCGGGCGCGAAGAAGGCCCAGTCGAGGGCGTTGTCGAGCGGATCGTTGGTCGCGATGCGCCGCGCCTCCGGGCTAATCGCGAGGGCGAACTCATGCAGGCGCTGGCGCGTCGATTCGCGTGGCCGCAGGTAGAGCGCGTGCGGCGCAAAGGAGACGGGCGCCGAGTAGTCGTAGCGCGTGAGATGGGTGAGGCGGAGAAACATGCGAGGAAGGGAGCAGGGTTTCGCCAGTATGATTCAGGCGGTCGCGACGGCGACGGGCGCGGGCGCCTCACGCACCGTGACGACGACCTTGAGGGAACGGGTGGGCGGCCCGCGGTAGGTGCCGTTGACCGGGCGGATATCGGCGTAGTCGCGGCCGGTGGCGATCTTCACGTAACGCTCGTCGGCCACGCGTTCGTGGGTGGGATCATAGGCGGCCCAGCCGTAGCCGGGGACGTAGGCCTCGATCCAGGCATGGGAGGCCTCGATCTCGCGGGGGCGGCGGGTGGTGTTGAAAAAATAGCCGCTCACGTAGCGCGCCGGAATGCCCATGCTGCGGCAGAGGCCGAGGTGGACGTGGGCGAAGTCCTGGCAGACGCCCATGCGGAGCTTGAGCACATCGGTGGCGCGGGTGTTCACGCCGGTGGATTTGGGCCGGTAGGCGAAGCGGCGGTAGATGTGTTCGCCGAGCCGGCGCACGTCGCCCCAGACATCGCTGCGGCCTTCGGCGAGGGCGTCCTGCGCCTCGCGCCACAGCTCGACATCAAGCGGCACGTAGTGGGAGCTGGTGTAAAATTCGGCGAGCATCTCGCGCTCCGCCGAACGTTCCAGGTCTGAGATCTCCACCCGCGGGATCGCGGGACGGGCGGAGAGGGGCGTGGTCTCGACGTTGGAGGCGGCCTCGATGACGAGCTTGCGGTGATCGGCGGGCACTTCGAAGTAGTGCACGGTGTTGCCGTAGAAATCGGTGTATTCCCGCGTGGTGGCGGCAGGGCTGAGGTTCAGTTTGAAGGAGTGGCAGCGCTGGGCGTCGTCGTCGACCGGGCGGAGACGCACTTCATTGAAGCTGTCGTGGGCCTGGCCCGCGTAGGTGAAGGTGGTGCGATGGATGACGCGGAGATGCATGGAAGCGCGGGCGCGCTTGCACCGCGCTTGGGCGCGGCAGGCAAGGGCGAAGGAGGGCGCGGCGTTTCAGGATTGCTGCTGCTGCTGCTGCTGGTCGCTCAGCGAGGACTCGGCGGGATAGAACATCGTCGTCTCGACGACCTCCTGGCCGATGGCCTCGAGGGCGAGTTGCACCTCAAGAAGGAATTCGTGGAGGCCCTGGTTGAGCACGTCGGTGATGGTGAGGGTTTGCAGGTCGCCGAGGAGGCGACGCGAGGCGCGCGCGGCGCCGGTGCGCGGGCGGGTGCCGCTCTCGCCGAGGATGCGGCGAAGGTAGTCGTCGACCTGGGCGACGCAAAAATGGAGGGAGCGCGGGAAGCTGTCGGAGAAGACGAGGAACTCCGCGGCCTTCCAGGGCAGGATCTCGCGGACGTAGTAGCGGCGGTAGGCCTCGAGCGCGGAGGCGGAGCGGAGCACCGCCTGCCACTGGGCGGTGTCGACGGCGCCGCCAACGTCGGTCGCGCTGGGAAGGAGGATGTGGTATTTGACGTCGAGGATGCGCGTGGTCTGGTCGGCGCGTTCGAGGAATTTTCCGAACTCGATGAACTCCCAGCCTTCGGAACGCGAGTAGGTCGAGGCGGTGAGGCCTTGAAAGAGGTGGGAGGCGCGCTTGATGGAGCCGAAGAACTCGTTGGGTCCGTCGGACCACACGGCGGCGGTGGAGCGCGATTTGAGGAAGAGGTGCAGCTCGTTGATCGACTCCCACATCTCGGCGGAGATCTGGTCGCGGATCATGCGGGCATTTTCGCGGGCCGCGTAGACGCAGGCGAGGATCGAGCTGGGGTTGCGCAGGTCGAAAGAGAGGAATTCCGTGACGGTGCGGCTGTCGGCGACCTCGTAGTGTTTTTCGAACAGCTCGATGTCGCCGGTGCTGAGGACGAGCGACTGCCAGTGCTGATCGAGCTGGGTGGCGGTGACGTTCTCAAAGTCGTCGATGAACTGGATGTTCACCTCGAGGAGCCGGGCGGTGTTCTCGGCGCGCTCGATGAAGCGGCTCATCCAGTAGAGGGAATGGGCGACGCGCGAGAGCATCGTCGTCGCCTGGGCGCGGGCTGCGGGTTGGGGGGCGTGGCTCATGATCACTCGTCTCCTTTCAGCACCCATGTGTCCTTGGAGCCGCCGCCCTGGGAGGAGTTGACGACCAAGGAGCCCTTGCGCAGCGCCACGCGGGTGAGGCCACCGGGCGTGACCGTGATCTTCTCGCCGTAGAGAATGTAGGGGCGCAGGTCGACGTGGCGGCCCTCGAGCTGGCCGTCGCACCACGTAGGCGAGCGCGAGAGCTGGATGGGATCCTGGCCGATGAAGTTGCGGGGATTGGCGGCGACCTGCGCGCGAAACGACTCGCACTCGGCCTTGGTGGAGTGGGGGCCGATCAGCATCCCGTAGCCGCCGGCTTCGTTGGCGGACTTCACGACGAGCTTCTCGATGTTCTCCAAAATATATTTCCGGTCGAGCGGCTCGGAGGCGAGGTAGGTGTTCACGTTTGGCAAGAGCGGTTCCTCGCCCAGGTAGTATTTGATCAGCTTCGGGACGTAAGCGTAGATGACCTTGTCGTCGGCGACGCCGGTGCCGATGGAGTTGGCGAGGGCGACGTGGCCGGCGCGGTAGGCATTTACCAGTCCTGGCACGCCGAGCATGGAGTCGCCGCGGAAGACAGTGGGATCAAGGAAGTCGTCGTCGATGCGGCGGTAGATGACATCGACGGGCACGAGGCCGGCCGTGGTGCGCATGTAAACGTGCGCATCGCGGACGACGAGGTCGCGACCCTCGACGATCGGAATGCCCATCTGGCGCGCGAGGAAACAGTGCTCGAAGTAGGCGCTGTTGAAGACGCCGGGCGTGAGCAGCACGACGTTGGGTTTGTCCTTGCCCGGTGCGAGGTGGAGCATCGCCTTCAGGAGATCATCGCCGTAGCTCTCCACGGGGCGGACGCCGTAGCTCTGGAAGAGATTAGGGAAGGCGCGCCGCATGGCGGCGCGGTTTTCGATCATGTAGCTGGCCCCGGAGGGGCAGCGAAGATTGTCCTCAAGCACGAGGTAGTTGCCTTGGTGATCGCGGATGAGGTCCGAGCCGCAGATATGGACATAGATGCCGCGCGGCACGGAGAAGTTCATGAACTCGCGCCGGAAATGCTTCGCGCCGAGGATGAGCGCAGCCGGCACGATTTTGTCCTTCAGGCATTTTTGGCCGTGGTAGATGTCGTCGAGGAAAAGGTTGAGCGCGTGCAGCCGCTGGATGAGCCCCGCCTCGATGCGGCGCCACTCGTGATCCGGGATGATGCGCGGGATGAGATCGAAGGGGAAGATGCGCTCCGTGCCCTGCGTGTCGTTGTAGACCGTGAAGGTGACGCCGCGGCGGAGAAAGGCGCTGTCCACGGCGGCGCGGCGCCGGTTGAACTCGTCTTCGGGCAGGCGGCCGAGACGTTCTGCGAGGCGGCTGTAATGCGGCCGCGTGCCGGCGGCCTCGGTCCCCGCGAACATCTCGTCGAAGAACGCGCCGGAATCGTAGTGGGGGTTGAGAATCGACACGGAGGGTTTTGGTGAACGTGCCTGCTATTTAGCAGGTCGCTTGCCAGAACCTCACATGCGGCGGGATGCGTCAAGGCCGCGCCTGCGGTGGCGCTAACCGACACGGCCCTGGGCCTCGCCGATCGTGGCTACGGCGCCACGATGTTGAACGGCACGGCCACGCGGACGTTGACGGGTTTGCCGTTCACGGTCGCGGGTTTGAATTTCCACTTTTGGGCCGCGGCGAGGCAGAGTTTTCCGATCTCCGGAGTGGGCGCCTTGGTCACGACGAGGTCGCGGGGGTTGCCGTTGCGGTCGACGGTCAAGGTGATGTCCACGCGCAGGGAGCCTTCGAGACCTTGGGTGGATATCTCAGGTTGCGGGGTGAGGATGGCGACAGGCCTCTGATCGGCATCGGTGAGGCGGACGATGCGGTCTTCGGGCTCGAGCGTGCGGGCGATATTCAGAATCTGGCCGGATTCGATGCGCGCTTCGACCGTCTCGGGATCGTGCCCGGCGAGCGCAAGTTCGAAGGTGACCGCGCCGGGATTCTGCTCGACGAGGGTGAGAGGCGTGACACCGACCGCGACGCCGGCGAGCGAGACGGCGGCGCCCGCGGGCGTGGTGGTCAGCTTCACGATGCCGGTGCGAAAGGCGCAGGCGGCACGCACAGTGGAATCGCGGCCGACGGTGACCGTCTCGGTGTGCGGCTGCCAGCCCTCGCGGGTGAAGGTGACGACATAATCACCGGGAGTGATATCATCGAAGGTAACGGGTGTGCGGCCCCGGCGGACGGCGCTGGCTGAGAGGCTGATGGTATGGGCAGGGCGGATCTCGTAATTGGCGTCGCCCGGTTCGGAGGTGAGGATGAGCGTGCCGACGAGGCGAGCGAGGCGCACCGGGCCGGCGTCGGAGATGGTGTTTTCCTTCACTTCGACGTCGAGCTTGGCGGTCTCGTGGTGCGGGAGCGAAACGGTGACGGTATGGCGGCCGAGTTTAAGATCAGTGAACGTGGCCGGCGCGGTGCGCGGCGGGAGATCACCGACGGTGACAGTGGCGCCGGCGGGGCCGCCCACGGAAAGAGAGCCGCGGGCGTTGACTAGGCGGATGGCGGCCGCGATGCGCGCCTCGTTCTCCGCCTGCTGGCGCGCGGCTTCGTGGGCGGCGAGCTTCTGGGCGTTTTCCAGTTCGATCTTGCGGCGCGTCTCGGCCTCGATGCGGACCTGCTCGGCGGCGAGACGCTGGCGCTCGGCTTCGGCCAGGCGCTCGGACTCAACCCGGGCCTGCTCGGTGGCGGCGCGGGCGGCCGACTCGCGGTGGGACTGCCAGAACAGACCGCCGCCGATCGCCAGCACGAGGCTAGCGGCCAAGGCCAGGCCGAGGAGGAGCGGACGTCTGGAGCGTGGTGGCGCGGGGACGGGCGCCGGAGTGGGCGCGATGGTCTTGGCGGGAGATTTGTTCGCCGGCGGAGGCGGAGCGGACTTGGCTGGCGTCGCAGCCACGACAGATTTGGCGGGAGCGGGCTCAGGCTGCTTTTTCCCCGACGGCTTCATCGCGGGAGTGGGCCGGGGTGGATAGCTGACCGCAGAATCGGGCACGGTGGCTCGTGCGACCGGGCTGGCGGCCACCGCGGCTTTGGCGGGCATCGTGCTGGCCGGCACCGTGGCTCTGGCCACCGGGACCGGAGTGACTGGCTTGGCGGCGACGACGGGCGCGGCGGGCTTGGGCGCGGGCACCGTCTTCACGGAGATGACGGGCGAGGGCACGGGGGTCGGTTTGGCCGGAGCGGAGGTCGCGGCAGCCGCCGGGGTTTGGGTGGCGGACGGGACGGGGGCCTTGGTCTCGGTCGCGGGTGCGCTCGGCGCACTGGGAGCCGGCTGCCAGCCGACTTGCCAGGCTGCGGCGTCGTTCTGGCTCGTGTTGGCCAAGTTCAGAAAACCGGCCCACGCCGGAGAAAGTGAAGCTTCGAGTTCGGCCGATGCGAATGTCGTCCCGGCACGGTGACACCACGCCTTGAGGTCCGGCGCGAACAGCGCGAGATCGAGGGCCGAGGCGAGCGAGTGCGTGAGCCATTGCTGCGCCGCCGGCAGGCCGGAGCAGGCGAGGGAGCCAGGCTTCGCGCCCGGCAGCGCGCCGATCTCTGAGTTCAGGCGCGAGGCCAGACGCGCGGCGATCTTGGCCGCGGCTTCGCTAAAATCGTAGTCGGGATTGAGGAAGAGTTTCACGGCCGAGCCGCGGAACTTCATGCCGAGTTCGGCCTGCACGGCTTCGGCGATGCAATCGAGGCTCAGTGAAACCGGCGCGACCGCCAGCACGCCGTCCGGACCGATGACCAACGCGTGGGCCTGATGCTCGCCGACTTCGACGAGCAGAGTCGGGGAACTGGCGAGGGCCATCATCGCCCCGACGGCATGGTGCGTGGCGGAGAGGGTGCGGGCCGGTTGCAGGCCGAGTGCGGCGAGTGAGGCGAGCGAGTGCGCATGGCTTTCGCCAGCGGCTGCGGCCAGCAGCCAGGGATGGCCATCGGGACCGACACCGTCACGGGCGCGCGCCGCCGCGGTCCATACGGGTCCGCCGGAAAAATCAGGCAGCGCTTGGGCGAAGCGTTGGACTCCGGCGGAGCCCGCATGCGCCGACGCCGCGGCTGCGCTGGCGAGATGGAGGGTGCGTCCGCCCGGGCGGACAGCGCAAATAATCGTGGCGCCAGGCGGGAGCGATCGGCGCACCGTCTCAGCGAGGGCAGTGGCGTTGGTGTGGGGAATCTCCACGACCGACTCGATCCGCAGCGCGCGCCCCGCGGCGGCACCCCGGGCGAGCAACAGGGCAAAATCGTTCTGTTCGGCGAAAAAGACAGGATGGGGAGTAGTGGACATGGGTGGTGTGGGCACTGCGGAGACTGCTTAGGAGAGACGACAACGGCCCCTCGAAATCCAGAGGGAGGCGGGAGATGGATCGGGTTTTACGATTTCTTTGCTACGGCACGCTTGCGGCGCTGCTTGAGCCCTTCAGTTCCTCCGGACGCGCCCGATGTGCAGCGGTGGGCCTCCCACACACCCATGTCCCCCCGAATTCTGCTTATTCGAAAAACGTCCGCAGACACGCGGGCGCGCTGTGCCGTGATCGAAGAACGCGGCCTCGACTGGCGCGATTATCGCGGGCAGGCGGCCATCGATGCTGCGCTTGCAGGTGAGCGGTTCTCGCTCGTCATCGTGGAGCACGGTGCGGGCGCCGGGGATCCGCTCGCGTTTGTCGCGGCCTTGAAACTGCGCGAACGCCAGACGGCGAGTCTGCTGCTCTGCGAGGCGCTCGAGCTCGATGCGGTGGTGCGTGCCATTCGTCTCGGCGTGAAGGACGTTTTCCATCCGCCCTACAGTCTCGCCGCCATCTCAGGCCGCATCCACGCGGTGCTGAAGACCGAGCTTGGCGCCCGGCGCGGTCCGCACCTCGAGGACTGGCGTGACATCGTGGCTGAATTCGCCGCTGCCGAGGTCGCCGAGGCCGCGGCCCCCGCGGAAGCTCCGGTGCTTCCCGTGACCGCGACCGCGGCCGAGACTACGCTCTCGCGCGAAGCCACCGTCGTGGCCTTGCCGGCCGTTACCGAACGCTCGCGTGAGACGGTTCACGCGGCTGCCTCGCGGTCGCCGTTTGGCAAGAGCGGTTCCACCGGGCGCACGGCGCACGGCTTGCCGGTCGAACTGGAAAAACTCGAGTCCGACCAAGTGCTCTTTTCAAAACTGCTCACGAAAGTGGAGGCTCAGAGCGCCGCCGTGAAATCCACCGCGACGCAGCTCGCCGCGGAACAGTCGGCGCTCGCTCGGGCGCAGGCGCAGCTCAAGGCGGACTCGGAAAAGCTCGCGGCTGAACGCGGAAAACTAGACGCCGACTTCGCCGCCCAGCGCCAGGCCGGCGCCGGCGTGGCCCAGGAGCGCGAGGCGCTGGCAAAGGCCCGGGCCGAGCACGCCGAGACACAGGCTCGCCTAGCCAAAACGGCGGCCGAGCTGACAGAGCGCACACAGGTGCTTGAGGCGAAAGAAAAGGTGCAGGCCGAGCGGTCCGCGCACGTCGCTGCCGAGCAGGAGAAACTCGAATCGCAGGAGATGCTGCTCAGCCAGGCGACGGCCAAGCTCGCGCAAGACCGCGCGTCACTTGACAAGGCCGTCGCGGCCCAGCGTGCGGAAGCCGCGCAGGCCAAGGCTCAGCTCGCGACCGCCCGGCTGGGCTTGCAGTCCGATCAGGAGGCCGTGCGTCAGGCATTGCAGGAGACCACCGCCGAGCGCGCGGAGCTTGATGCCTTGCTTGAGCGATTGGAGAAAGACCAGCAAGAGCTGGTCGCACGGCAGTCGCAGCTGAAGCAGATTGAGGCCGAGGCGCAGGCCGCGGCCGCGCAGATCAAGAAAGCCGAGGCGCAAATTGCCCGCGAGCGGATGCTCATCGCGACCGAGAAAGCGGAACTCGAGTCCGAAGCCACCGTGCTTAAGCAGGCGCAGGCCAAGCTCACGCAGGAGCGCGACGCGCTCACGAAGGCGCAGGCTTCACTCAAGGATGCGGCCGCCACCGCTGCGAGACGCGATGCCGAGCACACCGACCGCACACAGGCGATGGCCGCTCGGGAAAAAGCTCTCGTGGAGGCCACCGCCCAAGTCGCGGCGGATCAAGCGCTGCTGGCCCAGGAGCGCGCGGCGCTCGAAAAGGATCAAGCCGCGCACAAGGAGATCGCCGCTCGCGCTCAGTCCTTGGTCGCCAAGGAGCGGCAGCAGGCTGAGACGGCGAGCCGCCTCAGCTCGCAGGGCGAGAAAATCGCCGCCGACCAGCAGGCCGTGAAGCAGGTCCAGGCCAAGTTGGCCCAGGAGCGGGAGGCGCTGGCCAAGGCGCAGGCTAGTTTTGAGAAGACTCGCGCCGAGGCCAACGCCAAGGCTTCCGCCGAGCAGGAGAAAATTGCCGCCACCCAGCGGGCCCATCAGGCGGCCAGCGCCAAGCAGGAGCAGGATCGCGTCGCCGCTGAGAAGGCCCTGGCCTCCCAGCGCGCCGAACTTGCGCAGTTGCAAGCCCAGCGGACTGCGATCGAGAAGGAACGTGCCGCCGCCAAGGCTGCGGCCGAAAAGCTCGCCGCCGACCGCAAGGAACTTTCCGCCAAGGAGGCCGAGTTGCAGGACCTGGAGGTTCAGGCGGTCGCGGACCTGGCGAAACGCCGGAAGACGGAAGCGGTGATGGCCAATGAGCGCGCGGCCTTGGCCGCCGAACGAGCCGAACTTGAGAGCGAGATCGAGGCCTTCGCCGAGCGTTGCCGCCAGTTTGAGGGGCGCCAGGACCAGCTGCGGGAGCAGATGCGCCAGCTTCTCGCTTCGTAGGCGGTGCGTGCGCGCGCTTGCCGGCGGTGCCGGGGTAGTGCGAGATGCGGTCATGGCTCGAAGCGGTAGAATCATTCCTGTTACGGTCCGCACGCTCGCTGAGCATGTGGGCGTGTCGCCATCGGCCGTCTCGACCGTGCTGGCCAACCGACACGAAGAGCGCCGGCTTGCGCCCGCGACCGTGGAGAAAATCCGGCAGGCCGTGCGCGAGCTCGGCTACGTGCCGAATGTCGCGGCCCGACGGCTGCGCGCGCACGACCCGGAGGTGCATCATCACGAACTGGGCATCCTCACCTCGTTCGAGGCGCCGCTTTTTCTCGTGAGCCGGGTGCTGCGGCAGGTGCAGCGCATGGCCGACGCGCGCACCGGGCCTAGCCGAAAATTTTCGGTGTCGATCGACATGTTTCATGCCGGCCGGCTGCACGAGATGCCCGGCCTGCTCAATGCGAGCCGTTTCAACGGCGTCATCATCACCAACACGCTGCCGGAGGACGACGCGTTTCTCGCCGGCACGACCCTGCCGTATGCCGTCGTGGTGCTCGGCCGGCGGCTGCCCAATTACAGCTGCGTGCTCGACACGCCCGGCGAAATCGGGCGGCGGGCGGCGGAGATTCTGCTGAAGCGCGGGTGCCGGCAGCTCGTCGTGCTCACGCCCGCGCTGCTCACGCAGAGCACGGCCGAGCGCTCGGAGGCCTTCATCGCGACGGTGCGGAGCCAGACGGGCCGTGAACCCGCGCGGGTGACGGCGGCCGGTTTCACTCCGGCCAGCGGTGCCGAGGCGTTGCGCGCTCACCTCGGCGCAGGACGCCGCTGCGACGGTCTCTACGCGGTGACCGATGTCCTCGCGCTGGGCGCCTATCAGGCCATCAAGGACGCGGGGCGAAAAATCCCGCGCGACATCGCGGTCGTCGGCGTAGGTGACCATGAGCACGCGGACTTCTTTGATCCGCCGCTGACATGTGTCGGCCCCTCAAACGATACCATTGTCGAGCAGGTGGTGACGCATCTCTTCCACCGGATGAACCACCGTCGCGTGAAAATCGCCGAATTTTTTGTGCCGCCTTCGGTGGCAATTCGCGGTTCGGCCTGAGCGCGGGCAGCGGCCTTATTTCAAGGCGGGAAGGGAGGAGGGAAAAGCGTTGGGCTTGTCGCGGAAACGTGCCGCCTCGTCCTGGTTCATCAGGCGGAGATTTTCGCCGCGGAGCAAAAAGAGACGCCCGGACTCGTTGGCGACGATGAGGTTCGTTTTCGCGCCGCCGCCGAGTCGAGTGCCGACGACGCCACTTTCGTGGCTGCCGCCGGGCTGCACGATGCCGTGCGTGCTGTGAGCGAAGGGCTGCGGATGCGCGAAGACGGGCTTTTCGTTGGTGCCCACGTTGCGCAGGAAAAGCGGTGTGTTCAATGTGCGCTGGCCAAGCACAGGCAGAGGATAGCCGTTCTTGCGGTTGGGAATGGCCCCGCGCCGACCGGTGCCCGCCACGAGATCGAGACGGCCGTCGAGATCGACATCATGGAAATCCAGGAGGCAGCGGCCGGTGCCCCCGGCAGGATCGTAGGTGGTTGAGATGAGCGAGCCGTCGTCGAGGGTGAGCTTGCCGCCGTCCTCGACGTTGTAGTCGTCGAGCTTCCAATACAGATGCAGGTGGTCGTCGCCATCGGGGATGACGAGCGCGATACGCTGCCCGAGGCGGCCGACCGCGGGACGGGAACGCCACATGCCATGCAGATCGAGGCCGTCGCAGTAGAGGGGATGAGCGGCGTCGAGGGCCGGGGAGGTGCGGCTGCCGCGGTTGAGATACACGACGTAATTGCCGGTGATGTCGCCGACGACGAGATCGGGGCGGCCATCCTCGTTCCAGTCAAAGGCGTTGGCGCACACATAGCCCCAGCGCGCTTCGCCGGTGCCTTGCACACTGCCCGAGTAGCCCGCCTGGTGGTGAATCTCACGACCGGCGGCGCGGAGACGCTCGCCCGGGAGAAACCGGGGTGCTGCCTCGGTGCCCACATTCTTGAAAAAGAGAATGAAGCCCTCGGAGTTGCCCACCACGAGATCGGTGAGGCCATCGCCGTCCCAATCGATGACCGAGGGACTCGGCAGCGTGCCGGCGTAGAGCTCGGCGTTTTCCTGGAGCAGCGGGACCGGGTCGCGAAAGATCGGCGCGCCGCGCGCGGTGAAACGGCTGGTGAAGCGATAAAAATAGAGCGCCCCTTCGCCGCTGGCGATGAAGTGCGCTGCGCCTGGCTGGGCTGACGGGTAGGCGAACGCCGCGGCGCCGACGCTCGGGTGGCGGAGGGCGTTGCCATCCACGCCGGCGACGAGCACGCGGGCGGGTGGGCTGGCATCGATGGACGGATAGTAGGAGAACACGCCCAGGCGGGAGCCCGTGATGACGCCGCGCGGATGGACGGACCCCAGCGGAAGCGCAGAAATCTGCATCATGGCCGAGGAGGTTTCCCGTCGTGTGGGCGAAAGTGGACGCAGGTTCAGCAGCGCGCTGGCAGGTGCGGCCGGCAGATGCGCCGCGACAAGATAACGATAACGCATCGCCGCGGTGGATATCCCCGCGGCATCGTAGGGCCGCCAATCCGCCGAAGAAGGGTTGCCGACGGGCCCGCGCGCCGGCGTGGACTCCCCCGGCACGTCCAGCACGAGATCGAGCCCGCCGCTGGCAGCGGGAAAGGCGGCGACGCTCTGTGCGCCGATCGCGAGTCCGGTGAGACCCACGGAGCCATGCGCCGTGAAAGTCAGCGTGCTGCGATCAAATGTGGTGCGGTGGAGGGTGTTCTTTTCCAGCCACAGGCCCTGGATCGTGCCGTCAGGAGTCTCGATGATCGTTCCTTTACCCTCGGGGAAAGGAGCACGGAGGAGGCGCGGCGGCGCGAAGATCGGCGCGTCATCCGCATCGGTGCGCAGAAACGGGAAAAGATAAAGCCCGGCCGCACGCCCGCGGGTCATGACAAACAAGTCCGGCCGGGCAGCACGATAAACGGACACGGCTCCGATCACCGTATGACTCAAGCCCGGGAGCGCGACCGGGCCCAGGCCGTGGGGCGCAGCGGAGGGCAGTGGCAAAAGATCTTTTTCCGGGGCCTCCGCCGCGTTGAGCGTCAGCCCGGCCCATGTGAGTAAAAGCAAAGTGCGGCGGAGAGGAAACATGGGGCCGATGGGACGCAGGATGAGGGGTGCGCTCCGTTTCCAATCAGAAACGCCCGTTGATGCCAAAGCTCACGAACGGGCCGTTGTAAATCGTCCGCGTGCGCGTGCCGCTGATGAAGTGGGTGGTGCGCTGCGGTTCATCGAAGAGATTCGCGACATCGAGGAAGAATTCGAGATTGCGCGGCAACCGCAGCGAGAAGCCGGCATTGAAGATGCGCCGTTCGAGCCGGTAGGTCTGGAGTTGCGGGGTGACGTTGAACGAGGCCAGATTCCCGCCCACGTAACTCCATTGCACATACGGGGAAATCCAGTTGTATTTGTAACTGAGGCGAGCATTGGCGGTGTCGGGCACAAAGCCGACGAGGCCGCCGGCGCCGCCACTATCCTGGCCGTAGTCACCGGTCGCGCGCAGATGCGTGTAATTGAGCAAAACGGTGAAGCCGCGGAACGCGCCGGGCAAAAACGTGAGCTGCTGCTGGTAGGACAATTCGATGCCATCAACGAGGCCGCTCCCGCCGTTGGCATTTGAGATGATGTCGTAGCCGCCATATTGGCCGTCGTAGCCGTTGTTCGGACCCTGGGCGACGACGCCGACTTCCTGGCGAAATACAAAGTCGCTGAGTTTCTTTCGAAACAGCCCGGCCGAGACCAGGCCCACGGGCTTCAGGTAGTATTCGAGCGAGAGGTCGTAGCTGTCGGCGAACTGCGGCTTGATCGAGGGATTATCGAGCGAGATGGTCTGATTCGTGTCGGACACCGAAAAACTGGGCACCAAGTCGCCGAGTGATGGCCGGCCGATGCTGGTGGACCAGCTCGCGCGACCGATGAGATTCGCCGTGAACGCGTGCCGGAGATGGATGCTGGGGAAAAGCGAGCGTGTCGCGCCGCGCCGGTTGACGGGCGAGGTGCCGAACTCCGCGTTGGTGCGCGCGACAGGATCGGCGATGCCTGCTAGTGTGGCGCGGCGGATGTAGGCGCTGGTGCGGGTGCGCGCTTCCTCCCAGCGCACGCCGCCGACAACGCCTAGCGGTCCGAAGCGGGTCGAACCCATGGCATAGCCGGCGAGTATTTCCTCCCGCACGCTCCGGAAGCCGGCGCGGCGCGCCGATTCGACTTGGTAAGGATCGACGCGCCACTGGTTCGGCTCGTTGTCCATCGAGTGGCTGTATTTCACCGGATCGAAGGCTGGCACCGCGCCGAGACCGAGCCGCGGGGCGAGGGGAGGAAAGGAAGCGAAGCGACTGAGATCGTCGTCGTTGCGACCGGTGGCGGGATTCAAGCCCACCACGCCGTCGGGGCCGAGATAGGTCGATGTCACCGAGCCGGAATCCTGCACCGAAGACTGCCGCGTGGCGAGGCCGCCGAAAGCGAGCTGAACCGCATGACCGCCCACCACCAGCTGGCGCTTTACATCAAGATCGGCGCTGCTCGCCCGGTTGACGGAAACGGCCGAGGTCTGCGCCACGCTCGCACCGGTGTAGCTGCGAGGGTCGAAAATACTGGCACCGGATGTCTGCGTGAAGACGGGCGAGTTTTCGCGGCCGGCCGTGTCGAGAATCCAGCCGATATTGGAGACGGTGGCGGTGAAATTGCGGCGCACGGCGTGATTGCGGTAGGCACCTGTGTTGCGCTCGCTGCGCGAGTTGCTGAGAGTGTAGTTGATTCGCCATGCGCCGAAACGGTGCTCGCCGCCAAACTGCTGGGTGTCGGTCATGTCATCGGCTTCGAATGGATTGGTGGCGGCCTGGAATGTAGCGCGGGTCGACCGGAGCACTTCGGTGCGCCCTGCTGTGGAGCCGGGGCGGATATTGCCGCCTCCGGTGGGCGTGCCGTCGGCGTTGACACCCGTGGCGAAGGTTCGGCCGGCGGTAGCCAAGTTGGCATTGTAGGCCACCTGATAATTGCTCGGACGAGCCGTCGTCTGCTCTTGGAAACTGCGCATGGCGCTAAGGTGGAACCGCGAACTGGCATCGAGGCGAAAATCGGCGCGGATGCTCGCGGTGATCAAATCCCGGTCTTGGATCCCATCGGTGCGCGAAAAGTTCGAGGTGAAGCGCGGTGTGCGTTCGACGGTGTCAAGGGTCGTGGCCGTAATCGTGCGCTGCGTGACGTTCTCATTATAGACCACATTGGCGCTTAGGCCGAGGTTCCGTTCCTCGCCAAAGAGGCCGAATACCTCGCGGTAGCTGACCGAAAGATTGGGCTTCACTTCTGGCGTCGTGCGACGCGGGGTGAAGTCGAAGAACGGCGGCGACCACTTGCCGCCGGCCCGGAAAGTGAGCTCGCGCTTGGTCTTCAGGTTGAGCGACGACTTCGTCTTGAAGTTAATCCGACCGCTGATCGAATCCGCCGGCAGGTTGGGCGTGAGAGCCTTGGTGACCTCGATTTCCTCAAAATTGCTTGCGGTTATATTTGTGTAGATGGGCGTCCGGTTCATGGCGAGCTGCGAGACCAGGGTGCCACCGTCCACCGTCGTGGTGTTCAATGCAGCCGGCAGGCCGCGGATAGTCGGCCGGTCAAAATTACCTTCATCCGACGGGATGGAATAGATCCCGGGAAGCCGCGTGAGAAGTTCGGCGGGATTGTCGTTCGCGAGCACGCCGAGCGCATCCATCGCGATGACGTTCTGCACACTGTCGGCATTCTTCTGCCGCGTGAGTGCGGCCGCGTTGCCCTCGCGCTCGGTGGTGACGACGAATTTTTGCAGCTTCACCAAATCATCGGTCTTGAGCACCACCGTCACACTCAGGCGCGGCGCGGTCGTTATGCGCACGGCCGCTGTTTGGTCGGGGAATCCGAGGTAGGAAACCCGTGCAGTGTAATCCCCCGGCGCGACATCGGGGAATTCAACGACGCCGAACAGGTCGGTCATCGCCTCGCGGCCTGTAGGTGCCAGTTCGACGCGCGCCTGTTGCAGGAGTTGCGCGGAGTCTGCGCTGGAGACCGTGATGGATAACGTAGCGGCGGAACCGCTGGACGCGAGGGCGCCGAGCAGGGCGAACGAGAGGAGGCGGAGCACGGACAGACGGGGTATGGGGTGCATGGGCGGAGTAGAGTGCGGGGGTTTCGAGCCTGCCTGCGACACAGGCGGCCGGGTGGCTGCAAAACGTAGAAAAGCTAAAACGATTTAGTTTCAAGCCTGAATGGTGTCGGGAAATCCGGGGTTCCCGTTGCGGTGGGTCCAAAGCGACCCAAGGCGGACGAACCGGATGGATTGATGCGGCGGGCTTGGTTTCTTGTCGCGCAAAGAAAAATAGGCTTGAAGCTAAAACGAATTAGCAATTATTAGGCGATCGATCGCTGAGTTTCTCATGGCGCACATGTGGGCTTACCGACCTTAACCCAGAACCCCCGTTTCTCATGAATAATCCCGCTCCTTTGTTCAGTTTTGTCCCGCGATGCCGTTTGCTGTCGCTCGCCTTTGTCTTGGCTGTCGAGTGCTTTGGCTCCGTGGCGCACGGAGCCGATGGGGGGACCATCACCGGCACGGTCAACAACGCCGGGACTGGCAACCTGCTGCAGGGCGCCAAGGTCGAGATTCCCGCCCTAGGTCTTTCGTCGCTTGCGGACAACACCGGCCGCTACCTCCTTGCTGGCGTCCCGGCGGGCTCCCACGAACTGATGGCCACCTACACTGGATTGGATCCGGTTCGCAACACGGTCGTCGTCACCGTCGGCCAACGCACCGTGCGCGATTTCGACCTTACGACCGGCATCTACAAGCTCCAGGAGTTCAAGGTCACGGGTGAACGTGAGGGCGCGGCTGCGGCGATTACCGCGCAGCGCAATGCCGACAACGTGAAGAACATTGTGGCGATGGATTCCTTCGGCAATTTGCCCAACATGAGCGCTGGCGAACTCGCCATCCTGCTGCCAGGCGTGGCAGGCAACCTCGACGATGAGGGCAATGTCACCGGTCTCACCGTGCGTGGCATGGGGCCGACTTTGAACCGCGTGACCGTGGACGGCGGCCTGATTTCCAATGTCGGCGGCATGAACCGCCAGTTCCAGACGCACTCGCTCACGGGCGCGATGTTCGAGCAGCTCGAGGTCATCAAAGGTCACACCCCCGACAAAGGGGCCGACTCGCTCGGCGGCACGATCAATTTGAAGACGCGCTCACCGCTTTCGATGAGCGAGAAGCGCCGGGTCACTTACAGCGCTTCCGTCCGGTGGGCGCCTCCGTTTACCCAGCAGATCCCGCTGCGCGAGGCGCACCGCATGCATCCGTTGGTCAACGTCGGCTATCAGGAGGTCTTTGGTGTGCTCGGTGGAGAGCGGAACCTCGGCGTCTCGCTGAACTTTTTCTACAGTGAAAATGTCGCGGGCTATTTCCGCACGATTCGGGATTTTGAGAACACGACGAATCAGCCGGCCTACCTCTGGGACTACCGCACGCTCGATGGTTTCAACAACCGCAAGCAGGCCAGCGTGAACCTAAAGGCGGACTATCGTCTCTCGCCCACGACGAAGTTGACCTTCAATACCATCTACAACGACGCCCACGAACCCTTCAACCGACTCTACGAGACCCGGGCTTTCACGAATCAGACTGCGCCCAACGCCACCACCTCCGGCGTGATTCCCGGCTACACCAACCGGATCACGCAGGTGCGTCCGGTCGCCGCGTCGGTCATTGATGTGACCGAGACGATGTTCAGTTTTTTCAACCGCACCCGGCAGGTTGATGTCGGCGCCGAGCACGTGTTCGACCGGTTGCAACTGGACTACAACGCGACCTACAGCCAGACCCACAATAACCTTGGGAGCGGCAAGGGTGGCACGCTTACCAATCGCATCAGCGGCATCGGCTGGACGCTCGACCGCACGCAGTCCGATCTCTACCCGCGCTTTATCCAAACGGCGGGCCCCGACATCACCAATCCTGCCAATTACCGGCCCAACGGCCAGCTCAACACCCGCAACAACGACCGCGACGTCGAGATCAAGAACCTCCGGGCGAATGCGCTCTACAAATTGCCGACCAGCTTTTTGCTCTCGGTCAAGACCGGCTTCGACTGGCGCGAGCAGATGGCCAAGGAGGTCAGCCGGGCCCGTCGCTGGAACTACATCGGCACCACCGCGCTCCCCTCCGATCCCTCCATCGCGACGTGGGCGGCGCGCAAGGTCGGCCCGGTCATTCCGCAGTGGGAAGCGGCTGCCTTTATCAGGGAAAACAACATCGTCTCACCCGCGCTGTGGAACGAGGACCGCTATTTTGCCGCGCAGTCCAGTTTCACCGGCACCCGGGCTGTGACCGAGACCGTGACGGCCGGTTATGGCATGGTGCAGGGCAAGCTCGGCCGCACCGGCTTTCTGAGCGGTGTGCGCGTCGAGAAGACGGACACGGAAAGCTGGGGCTGGGTGCGGGCTCGCACTCCCAGCCTGCCCGTTCAACAGATCGCCGATCCGATCGGTTCCGCGAATCGGGACTACGCCGACAACCGCCGCACGATCGAGGGCAGCTATACAAAGGCGTTTCCGAGCGCGCATCTCACGCACGATATCACGCCCAACCTCAAGGCTCGCCTGAGCTGGTCCACAAGCTTTGGCCGGCCGGCGATGACGAACCTCCTGCCCAATGAAACGGTCAATGAGGCGAATCAAACCCTCACGATCAACAACCCGAGCCTCAAGCCGCAGACCGCCCGCAACTGGGATGCCACGCTGGACTACTACTTTGAGCCCGTCGGCAACTTCTCGATCGGCTGGTTTCACAAGGAGATCAAAGACTACCTCGTGAGCGGACAGATTATCGGCACCATCGCGAGCGGCCCGAACAACGGTTACAATGGCGACTACGCCGGCCTGACCGCGCTCAGCACCTTCAATGCTGGCACCGCTTACGTGCAAGGTTGGGAATTCAACTACCAGCAGCAGCTCACGTTCCTCCCGGGCCTGCTGAAAGGCCTCGGCGTCGGCGTCAACTACACCACCCTTGACACCCACGGGAAGTTCACGGGCACCACGAATCTCACGACCGGCCAAGTGGCGGGCTTCATTCCGCGGACGGGCAACGCGACACTCTCGTGGCGGCACCGCGGATTCAGCGCGAGGGTGCTAGCCAATTACACCGGCGAATACATCAACTCCTACTCCGCCGCTTCCGCTGGAAGAAACCAGTATCGCTTCAAGCGCACGATTGTGAACCTCGGCCTCGCCTATCAATTCACCTCGCGTTACGGCGTCTCGCTTGATGTCTCGAATCTCTTCAACGAGCCGGTGGTCTTCTACCGCGGAATCTCCGATCAGATGGAGCGCACCAACATCACCGGCACCACGCTTAATCTTGGTTTCAAGGGTCGGTTCTAACCCCCTGGGCTACGTCCAAGCCTCGGCAATTCACGCCTGACGATCTTGTCCCCATTCATCCCATGAAAATCTTCCGCTCGCTGGCATCACTGCTTGTTTTGGCGGTCGCGCTGCGCGCAGCTCAACCTGCCGCGGGCACGATGCCGCGCCTCGCCTACAACAATCCTGGCACACTCGTGGACCTCGGGGTCGGCCTCTGGGCCTGGCCTTTGCCGATGGACTACAACGGCGACGGCCTCATGGACCTCGTCGTCGTCTGCACGGACAAGCCCTACAACGGCACATGGTTCTTTGAGAACAGCGGCCAGACCGATCCGCAGACCAAGCTGCCGATCTTCAAACCGGCCGTGCTGGTCGGGAAATCCGCGCCATCGGTCGGAATTTCCTACGTCACCGGCAAGCCTGTCGTGACCGCGACGGCCTCGGTAAAACGCGGCGACATTTACGATTTTCGGGGCAACACGTTTCCCGAGTTCACGAAATCGCAGTTCACGAATCCGGTGAAGCTCGGCGTGCCCGAGAGGATCTTCACCGAGCCTGGCAATATCCGCCAGAACCAGTGGCAGCTCGTGGACTTCGACGGCGACGATGTCCTCGATGTCTCGCTGGGCATCGATTTCTGGGGCGACTTTGGTCCGCTCAACGGCGGCGAGGGCGCCTTTGATCCCCAGGGCAATTGGACGCGGGGCAAGCTGCGCGGCTATGTTTACGTCCTGCGCAACACCGGCACGAATGACAAACCGAGCTACGCGGCGCCGATGCGCCTGCAAGCGGGCGGCAAGGACGTCGATCCCTACGGGATGCCTTCGCCGATGTGGGGCGACTTCCGTGGCACCGGAAAGCTCGACCTGATCTGCGGCGAATTCCGCGACGGCTTCACCTTCTACGAAAACACCGGCACGCGGACCAAGCCGGTCTATGCAACCGGCCGCGCGCTCACCCTCGGCGGCCAGCGTCTCACGATGGATCTCTGCATGATCACGCCGACGGCCGTGGATTTTAACGGCGACGGGCACATCGACATCGTGTGCGGCGACGAGGATGGCCGCGTCGCTCTCCTCGAAAACACCGGCAAGACCGTCGACGGCATGCCGCAGTTTCTGCCGCCCCGCTATTTCCGCCAGTTCGCCGCCGATGTGAAGTTCGGCGCGCTGGCCACGCCCTACGCCTTCGACTGGGACGGCGATGGCGACGAGGATATCATTTCCGGAAACACCGCCGGCTACATCGCGTGGATTGAGAATCTCGGCGGCAACCCGACCCGCTGGGCCGCGCCGCGCTACCTCAGCGCCGCGGGCAAGCTCATCCGTGAGGAGGCCGGCCCCAACGGCTCCATCCAAGGCCCCGCCGAGGCGAAGTGGGGCTACTCGATTCTGAGCGTCGCCGATTGGGATGGTGACGGACTGCCCGACATCATGACCAACGGCATCTGGGGGAAGGTGGTGTGGTATAAAAATATCGGCACCCGCACCGCGCCCAAGCTTGCCGCCGGGCAGCCCGTCGAGCTCACGCTTCCGCCCGGAGCACCCAACCCCGCGCCCGCGTGGAATTGGTGGAAGCCCAAGGGCAGCGAACTCATTTCCCAGTGGCGCACTACGCCGCAGATGATCGATTGGAACGGCGACGGCCTGATGGACCTCGTGATGTCCGACGCCGACGGCTACCTCGCGCTCTACGAGCGCCGCCGCGGTGCCGGCGGCAAGCTTGAGCTGCTTCCTGCTCAGCGAGTTTTCTGGAGCGAGGGCGCGAGCGTCTTCAACAGCAACGGTCAGCCGCAAAACAAGGAGTCGGGTCTGCTTCGCCTCACCGACGGAGTGTATGGCCGCGGCGGCCGCCGCACGTTCTGCATCGCCGATTGGGACGGCGACGGGAAGCCGGACATCCTCTTCAACAGCAATCCCAACGTGAATTTCTTCCGCAACCTCGGCCGCGATGCCGAGGGCCGCTGGAAATTCAAGGACGAGGGCCCCGTGAGCACCCACGTGCTCGCGGGCCACGCGACGAAGCCGACCCTGCTGCGCACACCTGGGGTCCCCGGCGCCACGCTGCTTATCGGTGCCGAGGACGGCTTTTTCTACCAGCTCCCCAATCTGCGCGCGAAGTGATCGGTGCCTCTTGCCGGTCATCACCTCGCTGCGCCCTGCTGGCCTCCGTCATTCACCATGAACCTGCGTTCCACCCTCACGGTGTTCCTAGGCTTCGCGCTCGCGGCGGCGCATATGGTCGCCGCGCCCGCCGTCTCGGGTCCGCCGCCCGGCGTGGTCATCACGGCCAGCCCCGACTCGGCCAAAATCTTTGTTAGTTCGCCCACGATCACGATCCTGCCGGACGGGACCTACCTTGTCGGCCACGATTACGGCGGACCCGGCGCAGGGCCCCGGCGAGGAAACACCTTCATCATGGGCTCGCGCGATCGTGGGGCGACTTGGGTGAAGCTCGCCGAGTTGCCCGATCAGAAGTGGTCCACGCTTTTCCTCCATCGCGCTGCGCTCTACCTCATCGGGACTAGCGCCAAGGCCAGCCACATGATCGTGCGCCGTTCGTCCGACGGCGGGCGCACCTGGTCTGATCCGGTTGATGCGCAGCATGGCCTGCTCGGGGTGGGCAAATATCACTGCGGGCCCACGCCGGTCGTGGTGCATGGCGGCCGGGTGTGGCGCGCGTTTGAGCACTACGCCCCGAGCGCGCCCGAGCGGGCGTTTCGCGCGTTCGTCATGTCGGCTCCGGAGGACGCCGACCTCCTCGACGCGAGGAATTGGACGCGCACCAATGAAATCGCGTTCGACAAACAGTGGCTCAACACCCGCAATGCCGAATGGCTGGAGGGCAACATCGTCGTCGCGCCCGGCGGCGGCATCGTGAATGTCCTCCGCGTGGAATCCCACCTGGCGGCCGGAGCGGACTGGGAATTGCCTGGCGCGGCGCGTGGCATTCCGCGCTTCGAGGTGGCGGCGATGGCACGCATCTCGGCCGACGGCCGCACCTTCGCCTTCGACCCCGCGAAGGATTTCGTCCATTTCATCGGCAGCGAGTCGAAGTTCACCATCCGCTTCGATCCTGTGAGCAAGCGCTACTGGTCCCTCGCCAACAAAATCACCAATCTTCGCTCCGGGGCCGAGTGGGTGCGCAGCCCGCACCACCAGCGCAATGTGATCGCGCTCACCTCGTCGGCCGATCTGCGTGAGTGGCGCGAAGAGTCCCGCGTGCTGCGCTACGACGAAGGCTCTGTCGTCGTGAAGGAAGGCTCCCGCGTCGGCTTCCAATACCTCGATTGGCAATTCGACGGTGACGACCTGATCGCCGTCTGCCGGATGGCGTGGAACGGCGCCAACTACCATGACGCCAATACGATTACTTTTCATCGCGTGAGGGGCTTTCGCTCCCTCACGATGGCGGACTCGCCCCCCGCGGTCGCGGGCGGCCGATGAATAGCGATCAGCCTCCACTCAAACTCCCCCGCCAAACACATAACATGCGACATCTATTATCCGCCAGTTTCGCCTTGTTTGCTGCACATGCCTCCGCCCAAGGCACGCCCGTGATCCGATCGGAGTTCATCTACGAGCAGGCGCCGTATCCCTCCTGCCACGCTTCCACCATTGTCGAGACCACCCCGGGCAAGCTGGTGGCCTCGTGGTTTGGCGGCACGGCGGAGAAGAACCCCGATGTGGGCATCTGGGTCGCGCATCACGACGGAACCGGCTGGTCGGCGGCCACCGAGGTCGCCAACGGTGTGCGCCCCGGTGCAGCCCGGGTGCCGACGTGGAATCCCGTGCTGTTTCAGCCCAAGTCCGGCCCGCTGCTCCTCTTCTACAAGGTCGGCCCTTCGCCGCAGACCTGGTGGGGCGAGCTCCGCACGTCCGCCGACGGCGGCCGCACCTGGAGCGCCGCGCGCCGCCTGCCCGACGGCATCTACGGCCCGATCAAAAACAAGCCGGTGCAGCTCCCGGATGGGACGCTGCTCTGCCCGACGAGCGACGAGACCGACGAGCGCCCGAGCAAATGGCGGGTTTACTTCGAGCGCACGCCGGACCTCGGCGTGACGTGGACCAAGACGGAGTTTTTCAACGACGGACTCGAAGTCGCCGCCATCCAGCCGAGCGTGCTGTTCCTCGGTGGCGACAAGCTGCAAGCCGTGGGTCGGACGCGGCAGGGCAAAGTCTTCACGATCACATCGCCTGATCTTGGCCGCACCTGGGGGAAGATGTCCCTCACCACGCTGCCCAACCCCAGCGCCGGCACCGATGCCGTCACGCTCGCCGATGGCCGCCATCTGCTCGTTTACAACAACACCCCACGCGGTCGCACACCCTTGAGCGTGGCGGTCTCCCGCGATGGTGCCGAGTGGAAGCACGTCCTCGATCTCGAGACCGCACCCGGGGAATACAGCTATCCGGCCATCATCCAATCTGCCGACGGCCGGGTGCACATCACCTACACGTGGAAGCGCGAGAAGATCCGCCACGTCGTCCTCGATCCGAAAAAACTCTGACCGTTGCGCATGTCTTCATCCTTCCGACCTTCCGGCATTTTCTCTGCCCAATGGCTGCCCACCGATGCCGGTGGCGCCCTCGATCGCACTGCGCTCGCCGCTCATCTGGCGTTTGAACGCCGCGCCGGCATCAGCGGCGTGCTCGCGCTCGGCAGCACCGGCGAGTTTCCGCACTTCACCGTCGATGAGCGCAAGCGCGCGCTCGCGACAGTCGCGGAACTCGCCGCGCCATTGCCCGTGATCGCCAACGTCACCGACATCCGGCCTCGTGCTGCGATCGAGCTCGGCCGCTATGCGAAGACCCTCGGCCTGCCGGCCATCGCACTCATGCCGCCGGTGTTCTTCCCGGTGTCGCAGGCCGACATGCTGGCCTACTTCCTGCACGTCGCCGAGGCCGTGGACCTGCCGGTGATGCTCTACAATTTTCCCGAGCTGACCGGCAAGCGGATCGACCTGCCCACCGTCGCCGCATTTGCCGCACGTGCGCCGATGTGCGCCATCAAGCAGAGCGGCGGTGAGTTTGCCTACCATCGCGAGCTGATCGCGTTGGGGCGGGAGAAGCATTTCGCCGTGATGTCCGGCTCTGATACGCGCCTCCCCGAGGTCTTCGCGCTCGGTGCCGCCGGCTGCATTGGCGGCCTCGTCAATCTCGTGCCCGAGCTGATGGTCGCGATCGATCGGGTGCACCGCCAGGGGCTGCCCGGCGACGCCACCGCGGCCGCTGCGGCGATGCCCGACCTCGGCCGCATCATCGACCAGCTCACCTTTCCACTCAACGTGGCTGCCGGTCTTGAGGCCCGCGGCTTCGCGCCCGGCGCACCCAAGGCGATCGTCTCGCCCGAATCACGGGCCCTCTACACCAAGATAGTCGGCGAACTGATGGCCTGGTATCGACACCACCAGCTGACGCTCGCCACGCCGGCCGCGGCCTGAATCCTTCCGCCATCCCATCCCCGACCGCATGAGTTCCAACCCCTCCACGATGCGTTACGCGTGGTTTGTCGTCGCGCTGCTCTTTCCCGTCGCACTGCTCAACTACCTCGACCGGCAGATGATCGCGGCGATGAAGTCTTCGGTGATGCAAGACATCCCGAGCATCGGCACCGACGCCAACTGGGGTTACATGCTCGGGCAGTTCAAGTGGGTCTATGCCATCCTGAGCCCCATCGGCGGCTACATCGCGGATCGCTTCAGCCGGAGGCTTACGATTTGCGCCAGCCTCTTTTGCTGGTCGGCGGTCACGTATGCGACGGGCCACGTCACGACCTATGATGGCCTCCTCTGGACCCGCACGCTCATGGGGATCAGCGAGGCCTTCTACATTCCCGCGGCGCTGGCGCTCATCGCGGACATGCATTCGGACGGCACCCGATCACGCGCCATCGGGCTCCATCAGATCGGCATCTACTGCGGCGTGATTACGGGCAGCTTTGCGGGTTATGCCGCCGATTCTCCGACTCTGGGCTGGCGGTGGATGTTCGATATCACCGGGCTCGTGGGCATCCTCTACACCTTGCCGTTGATCTGGCTGCTGCGCGATACGCGTTCCACGCCCATGCCGGCCAGCGGGACGAGGGAAGTAATTTCGCCGGCACGTTCCGTACGGGAATTGCTGACCAACGGAGCCTTCATCCTCCTCGTCCTCTACTTCACGCTGCCGGCCATCGCGGGGTGGGTGGTGCGCGATTGGATGCCCGCGATCCTGCAAAAGGAGCTCAACCTGAAGCAGGGACTCGCGGGTGTGAGCGCGGTCGTCTACTGGCAGGGAGCCGCGATCTTCGCGGCCATCGGCGGCGGGTGGCTGGCGGATCGCTGGATGCGGCGGACGCAGCGCGGCCGCATCTATGTGAGCGCGATCGGCATGGCGTTCATCATTCCGGCCATGCTAGGCGTCGGCGTCGTGGTGGGCATGAAGTCGCTGCCACTCGCCATTGGTTTTCTGATCCTCTTCGGCGTGGGCTGGGGGTTGTTCGACGCGAACAACATGCCCATCCTCTCGCAGATCGTGCGGCCCGAGCTGCGGGCGACGGGCTACGGCGTGATGAACTTCGTGAGCATCTCCTGCGGCGGCTTTGCCGATTATGGCTTCGGCATCATGCGGGATCGGCAGGTGCCGCTTAACCTGATTTTCGGCGGTTTCGCCGCCGTGGCCCTGCTCTCTCTCGTGATTGTGCTGATGATCAAGCCGCGCCCTGGGACGGGTTGAGTCGGGGCGTGCGAGTCACACTGGGTGGCGTTTCCCATGAAGCAAGGGCCTCAACGCCTCCTCGGTTCGATCGCGACGATGACGCTCGCCCGCGCCCTGGTTTTGTTCGTCGCCGGCTTGTGCGCGGGGGCGTCGCCGGGTTTCGCCCGGCCTAACATCGTGTTCATCCTGGCCGACGATCTCGGTTGGCGCGACCTGCGCTGCTACGGCAGTGAATGGCACGACACGCCGAACCTGGATCGGCTCGCGCGCGAAGGCACCCGGTTCACGCACGGCTATGCCGCCGCGCCGATTTGCTCCGCTTCGCGCGTTGCGCTGCTGACCGGGCGTTCGCCGGCCCGACTCGGTTTTGAGTTCGTGACCAAGGAGCCCAATGCCAAGCCCCCCGACCGTCACGCACTCACCCCGCCGCCTTATCCGCTCAATCTTCCGCTGGAGGAAATCACGCTCGCCGAGGTGCTCGGCCCCGCGGGTTACACGACCGGTTATTTCGGCAAATGGCACGTCAGCCAGCACACGGGCGGATACCTCGGCTGGTCCGCAACGCACGGTCCCTTGCAACAGGGCTTCGTCGAGGGCGAGCAGGAGTTTGGCAGCCACCCTTACGGCGACGCGGCGCTGTCGCCCAAGGCCCGAACGGCGAAGCTTCCGGCCGGCGACTACGGCCGCGATGCGCTCACCGAGAAAGCGGTGGCGTTTCTTCGCGCCCATCGCTCCGACGCGAAGCCGTTCTATCTGCACCTCGCGCACTACTACGTGCACACCCCGATCCGCTCGCGCGCGGCGTGGTTGGTCGAAAAATACGCCGCCCGCCTCCCGGCCGGCACCGATCTGCGGCGGGCGGTTTACGGTGCGATGGTCGAGACGCTGGATCATCTCGTGGGCGATCTCCTGCGGGTGCTCGATGAACTCGGGCTCGCGCACAACACCCTCGTCGTCTTCACGTCCGACAATGGCGGCCACCCCGAATTTGCGGCGAACGGTCCTTTGCGCGGCAGCAAGTGGAACGTTTACGAAGGCGGCCTCCGCGTCCCGTGGATCGTGCGCTGGCCGGGGCACGTGCCGGCCGGGGCGACGAGCGATGTGCCGTTCATCGGCACCGATTTGCTGCCGACGTTGGCGGCGGCTGCCGGGGCGAGCCTGCCCCGCGGGGTTACGCTCGACGGACGAAATGTGCTGCCCCTGTGGACCGGCACGAAGCCGACCGCGGCGGAGGCCGGGCGGGCGTTTGTCTGGCACTTTCCCTATTACCATCCCGAGACCGGCTACGCGCAGGCGTTGGCGAAAATCGGCGTGAATGATTTTGCCGTGAGCCAGACGCGGCCGCAGTCGACCCTCCATGCGGGCGATTGGAAGCTCGTCCATTTCTACGAAGATGATCGCGACGAACTTTACCGGCTTTCGGCCGATGCGTCCGAACAGACCGATCTCGCGGTGCGCGAACCGGCCGTCGCTCGGGATCTGCGGCGTCGGCTCGACGAAGAGTTGCGCATTCAGGGGGCGCGTTTCCCGACGGTCACGACGGGATTCCCGTGAATTCGATCCGCCTGATCGTATGAAAGTTTTGTCCCAACTTTTTCTCTCGCTCGCGTTCCTCACGGTTGCTTGCGCGCAGTCGGGTCCTCCGCCCGGTGTCGTTGTCGCATCGAGTCCCGATCCCGACAAAGTTTACATCGGCACACCCGCGATCGCGATCCTGCCCGACGGCAGCTACGTGGCGGCGCATGATTTCTTCGGCAAGAATACCGCGTTCACGGACACCACCCAGATTTTCGGATCGAAGGACCGCGGCGTGTCGTGGACGAAACTTTCCGAGATTCGCGGGCAGGCGTGGTTCACCCTTTTCGTGCATCGCGGTGCGCTCTACCTCCATGGCACCGCCAGCCGCTACGGCGACCTCACCATCCGTCGCTCGTTGGATGGAGGGCGCACGTGGACCGAACCGCACGATTCCAAAACAGGCCTGCTCCTGCCCGGTCGCTTTCATGGTGCGCCTGTGCCTGTCGTCGTGCACGGCGGCCGGATTTGGCGGGCCGTCGAGGAGCGCGTGAACGACTTCCAGTGGCCGCTGCACTTTTCGTCGCTCGTCGTCTCCGCACCCGAAGACGCCGACCTGCTCAATGCGGGCAATTGGACCCGCACCAACGGCACGCTGTTCGATCCGCAGTGGTATAACGGAAAGCGGCCCGGCTGGCTGGAAGGCAACATCGTCGTCACGCCCGCCGGCTCGCTCGTGAATCTCCTGCGGGTCCACACCGAGCCGCGTCCCGAGGATGGGTTCGCCTCGGCGGGAGGGGCCGCGGGAATTCCGCGTTACGAAGTGGGGGCGCGCTGCGAGATTTCGGCGGACGGGAAAACGCAGACGTTCGATCCGGCCCGCGGGCTGATTCATTTTCCCGGCTCGCAGTCGAAATTCACCATCCGCTTCGATCCGCGATCGCAGCGCTACTGGGCGCTCGTGCAGAAAATCGCGAATCAGCATGAAGGCCGCGATTGGGCGACGAGTCCGATTCACCAGCGCAATGTGCTCATGCTTACTTCATCCGCCGATCTGCGCGGGTGGCGCGAGGAGAGCATTGTCCTGCGCTGGCGCGAGGGGCAGGTGCTCGCCGCGGCCGACCGGGTCGCGTGGCAATACCTCGACTGGCAGTTCGACGGCGATGATCTCGTCGCGGTCTCGCGCACGTCGTGGGGCGGCCAGACTTACCACAACGCCAACCACATGACCTTTCACCGGGTGAGGAATTTTCGCACGCTCACGATGGCCGATGCGCCGCCGGACCTTGCCGCCCGCTGACCGGCGAGGTGTCGATTGAAACTATCCCACGACGCGGACCCGGTTCGAATCACAGCCGAAATCTCCGCAGCCTTTCCATGCGCTCCTTATCGATTCTACTTCCCGTTATGACGACTGCCATGGGCCTGACCACCGCTGCGGGCCAAGAGCGCCAGCTCACCCATGCGCCGCACGGTCACGTGCTGACTAATGTGAACGTATGGTCGCCCGACGGGCAGTGGATTGTTTACGACGTGCGTTCCGCGGACAGTATTTTTGACGGTGCCCGCATTGAGCAGGTCAACGTGGGGACAGGTGAAATCCGCCGGCTCTACGAGGCCAAGGATGGCGCGCGGTGTGGGGCCGCGACCTGCCATCCCGCCGATGGTCGCGTGGTCTTTATTCATGGGCCGGAGAATCCGACGGCCGATTGGAGCTACGCGATGACACGGCGCCGGGGCGCGCTGGTCGATGCCCGTCGCCCCGGCGAAGTCCGGCCGCTTGATGCGATGAACTATGCGCCGCCATTTGCGCCAGGTGCGTTGCGCGGAGGTTCCCATGTCCATGTTTTCAGCGGGGACGGGCAGTGGGTGAGTTTCACCTACGAAGACGACGTGCTTGCGCGCTTCGCGGCGGTGGCACCCGATGGCGATCCCAACCAGCGCAATGTCGGGGTCGCGGTTCCCGACGGGCCAGTCCGCGTCGCCCGCACTCATCCGCGCAATCACGACGGCGATTATTTTTCAGTGATCGTCACGCGCACGGTCACCCACCCGCGGCCGGGTTCCGACGACATTAGCCGGGCCTATGAGGAAGGCTGGGTGGGGCGCGCGGGCTATGCACGCCCCGACGGCACGCGGCAAAAGCGTGCGCTCGCCTTTCTGGGCAACGTGACTGCCGCCGATGGCCGCGAGCACGCCGAGGTTTTCGTCGTGGATTTGCCCGACGACCTCACCCGGACGGGTGCAGCGCCACTGGAAGGCACGGCGGCGCGGCGGCCGGCGCCGCCGCAGGGTGTGGTGCAACGCCGGATCACGTTCACCGCGGACCGGGCGTTTCCCGGCGTCGTGACCGCGCCGCGCCACTGGCTCCGGTGTTCGCCCGACGGAACGAGCATCGCGTTCCTTATGAAGGACGATGCGGGCGTGGTGCAGCTATGGAGCGTGTCACCCAATGGAGGCACGCCGCGTCAGGTGACTCGCAATCCCACGGGGGTGGCTTCGACGTTCACGTGGAGTCCGGATGGCCGGCACATTGCACACCTGATGGATGGCAGTGTCTGTGTCACGGCGATGGTGGACGGTCGCACGCATCGCCTCACGCCCCGCCGCACTGGTGACGAGGCACCGTTGCCCCATGCGTGCGTGTTTGCGCCCGATGGGAAGTCCATCGCCTACACGCGCAACGTGGCGGAGGGCGCTTCATCTTTTGCGCAGGTCTTCGTTGTTCCGCATTCCTTCCCATGAATATTAAATCTGCGATCACCGGTCTTGCCCTTATGTCGCTACTGCTCGCTCCAGCCTTGGGTTTTGGCCAAACGGTGGAGGAGTTTCCGCTGCGGGCGCCGCTGCCGGCCAACACGCCGAACACGACCGAGGAGGTGACCTATCGCCACAACGGCTACGACGACCATGGGTTCAACCGCATGGTGCAAAAAATAACGGTGCCCACGCTCACCGTGTTTCGTCCGGCCCGGTCCCCGCATCGCGGCGCGGCGATGATTGTGTGCCCGGGCGGTGGTTACAGTTCCGTCGTCATCGACAAGGAGGGCTACGCGATGGGCCGGTATTTCGCGGAGCGTGGCATCACGGTCGTGGTCTTGAAGTATCGTCTGCCGGATGTGGCGGCGACGAAGGACGGCCTGCCCTATCCGCAACAGGATGCGCTGGCGGCGATGCAGTGGGTGCGGAGCCGCGCGGCGGAGTGGGGGATCGATCCGCAGCGAATCGGCATCCTGGGGTGTTCGGCCGGCGGTCACCTCGCGGGGAGCGTGGGAATCTTGGGCAGCGCCGCCGATGGATCGCGGCCCGACTTCGTCGCGCTCCTCTATCCGGTCGTCTGCATGGAAGGGCCCAACGTGCACCAAGGTTCGCGCACCAAGCTGCTCGGCTCCGCGCCGACGCCGGAACGAGTGGCCGAATTTTCTTTGGAAAAACGCACACGGGCCGGCCTGCCGCCGTTTTTTCTCGTGCATGCCGGGGACGACAAGGGTGTGCCTCCGGGCAACAGCGAACTCCTCACGGCGGCCTTAAGAAAGGCCGGCGTGCCGGCTGAATTGATGCTCGTTGCAACCGGCGGTCACGGCTTTGGCCTCGGACGCGACGCTGAATCGGTGCGATGGAAAGACGCGTTTCTCACTTGGCTGGACCGACTCCCGTGAACGACGGTCGCATGGCGGACCGCGGCGCTTGAAATCGGCCGAGTGGCAATCGTGCTACGCGCCGGATGTTCCTGTGCTCCAGCCCGAGAGGCTCGCGGCGATCAGCGGCGCCAAGGCCCGGCAAACTGCCACGAATGGGCGATGACGACGTAGCGAAGGCCAAACCATGAGGACGAGTGAAGCGCGGCGGACGACCGCGAATTCACCAGCGCACGGAGAGCGCCGGGGCTTGCCAAAGCCTTAACCGAGCGATGCCTCAGCCGAAAATCCTGCCGCGGTTGAAACGCCAGATCGCCGTGCCCATCACGACGACGGTGATGCCGCCGAGGAGGCCGAGGATGGGGAAGATTTGCCCGAGGGACTGGCGGGCCCAGAGGACGGCGCTGAACCCTTCCATGGACCAATAGACGAGCGTGAGCTTGCTGAAATATTGAATGAACTCGGGCATGAAGGTGATGGGGAACCAGGCGCCGCCGATCGCGCTCATGAACATGATGAGGAAGGTGGCGAGGCCGCTCGCGGCTTCGGGTGACGTCGAGATGGACGCGATCAACATGCCGAAGGAAGTGCATGCGGCCGCCGCAAAAACGCAGACGAGCGCCAGCAGGGGGAGGTGGGGCAGCACCTCGACGCCGTAGAGCCAGCTCGACGCGACAAAGAGCACCACGAGCTGAACCAAGCCCAGGCCGACGCCGTAGAGAAACTTGCTCCAGAGGATGTGGGCGCGCGTGACGGGGGCGGCGAGCAACCGCTGGAAGATGCCCGCGTCGCGTTCGCGGAAGAGACTCGCGGCTGAGGCGCTGACAGCGAAGAGGAGAAATTGAATCGCCCAGCCGCCGACGAGGCTCGTGGCCATCGGGCTCCGGACTTTGGCGCCGACGACCTGATCCGTGTCGAACTTCACGATCTGGCTGAAGAGATCGGCGGTGGAAGTTTTCTTTTTGATTTCGGGTTTTTGATTGGGGTCGGCCGCGGGGGAGTCGAGACGGCGCAGCGATTCATCGCGCGGCTGCGTGAAGGCACCGAAACCGAAATCGGCCGCGGCCATGCTGCGCTCGAGGGCGTCGGCATCGCCGCCGAAGGTCGAAGCCACGGTGCGGGCGATGCCGCGGTGGAACTGGCGGAGGGTGTCCTCCCCGAGAAACCGCTTCGCGTTGGCTTGGAGGGACTGGCCGAGCAGCTCGGGGACGTGGGAAAAAATGGTCTTCTGGAGGATGCCGTTGACCGTTTGCGTCTCGATCTCGTTGCGGGGATTCGAGAGGAAGATCAGGTGCAGGCCGAGGCGGGTGTGGCTGACGAGATCGGCGGGCAGCACGACGGCGAATCGAAACGGTGCGCCGGGAGCCTCCATCAGGGGGCGCAGATCCGCCTCGGCGAGCGGGCGCTTGGGCAGGGCGGAGGGATGCTCGGTGATGATGCGAAATGTTTTCTCGGCGCGGAGCGCGGTGATGAGTTTCGCCGTGGCGGCGTGGCCACTCGCATCGACGACGGCGAGGGGGATGCCGCTGGGGCCGGAGTCCTTGCGGTTGACGCCAAAGATCCAGCCGAAGAGCCAGATCATCGCGAACGGCACGGCGAACGTGAGCGAGACGGCGGCCTTGTTGCGGCGGAAGTGGAGGAAGTCCTTGCGGAGCAGGGCGAGAATCGGGTGCATGGGCGGTGGCGATCAGGCGTCGCGGAGACTTCGGCCGGTGAGATGGAGGAACACGGCCTCGAGCGTCGGGCGCTGCTGGGTGAACAGATGCGGCGGGAGCGCCTGCGCCTCGGTGAGCGCATAGAAGGCGGACAGCTTGTAACCCGGCCGCGGCCGGAAGCGAACGATGCCGCCGGACGTGGCGAGATCGCCGTGCGGCTGAAGCTGCGCGGCCAAGGGCGTGGTGGCGGGCGTGGCGGGGAAGAGGATCTCCTCGTCGAAAGGCAGACGGGTGAGCAGCTCGTCGAGCGTGCCGAGGGCGAGGAGTTTGCCGTGGTCGATGACGCCGATGCGCGAGCAAAGGCGCGTGGCCTCCTCCATGTAATGCGTGGAGTAGATGATGGTGAGGCCCTCGCGGTTGAGGCGTTCGAGGTATTCGAAGATGGCGTTGCGCGACTGCGGATCGATGCCGACGGTGGGTTCGTCGCAGAGGAGGAGCTTCGGGCGATGCAGGAGCGCGGCGACGAGATTGAGCCGGCGCTGCATGCCGCCGGAGAAATTCTTCACCTGATCGCGGGCACGGTCGGCGAGCTGCACGGCCTCGAGCGCCGCGTCGATGCGGCCGTGGAGGTCGGCGCCGCGCAGGCCGTAGAGTTCACCGAAGATGCGGAGATTTTCGACGGCGGTTAGATCCGGATACAGCGCGATGTGCTGGGGCACAAGGCCGAGCGCGAGACGGGCGGTGGAACGGGCCGAAGTGAGCGGCAGGCCGTCGAGCGTGAGCGTGCCGGCTTCGGGTGCGCGGAGGCCGGCGATGAGCGACATGAGGGTGGACTTGCCCGCGCCGTTGGGGCCGAGCAGGCCGAAGAACTCTCCGCGGGCGACGTCCAGCGAGATGCCATCAAGGGCGGTGAGCGAGCCGTAACGCTTGGTGACGGAGTGGAGTTGGAGCATCGAAAGAATCACAACAAACTGTTCTGAGTCAGAAAAGTTACCGCAGCGTTCAGTTGACCTGCCTCGGACGATGGCTTCATCCGGATTTGATGATCGCTTGGAGGGCCGCGACGTGTGCGATGAACGCTTTCCGGCCGGCGGCGCTGGCCGCGACGAAGGTTTTGGGGCGGCGTTCGACAAAGGTTTTTTCGACCAAGATGTAGCCCGCTTCTTCGAGTGAGCGCAGGTGTGCACCGAGGTTGCCGTCCGTGAGCGCAAGTTTCTCCTTCAAAAAGCTGAAATCAACCTGCTCGCGCGCTTGCAAGCTCGTGAGCGCAGACATGATTCTCAACCTCACGGGCTGATGAATGAGATCGTCGAGGTCGGGCATGGCCTGAGGTCAGCGCCAAAAATAACGGACGTAGAAACCGGTCAGCACGAGAGTGCCTCCGCCGAATATAGCCATCCATAGCCAGAAAATACCTGGAAACATAAAAATTCCGGCGAGCACGAGCACTGTCACCAGCAGCCCCGTCCACAGCAGGTAGGTATCGGTCCAGAGCCCGGCGATGACATAGGTCTGCATCGCGACGAGGCAGCAATACGCGTAGATGTGCCGCGAGCTGTCGACGGGAACGCGGAGCACGAAGGGGAAAAGCGCCGCGAAGCACCAGACCGCCACCAACACGGCTATGAACCGAACATTGGCCGGCCGGCGAATCTGACGCGATTGCGTGAAACCGGTGAGAAACGATAGCGCACCCCCCGCGAGGCAGATCCACGGGAAATATCGCGCGGCGCGATCACCGCCGAAATGAGCGGTGAGCGGCATCGCCACCCACGCGGCACCCCAGATCCAGAGATGGTAGTGGCCACGGTGTTCGCGGATCACGCGGCGCATCGCGGCTTTGGCGGCTTCGACATCGGCGAGCAAGGCTCCGGCCTGTTGAGGAGAGAGTTCCGAGGACATGACCTCATACTCTATATCACAGAGTAATCTGTCAATAAGATTAAAACCGAATGTATGACCGATGACCTGTTTATAGAGTAGGGCGCGAACCATTGAGCGGCCCGATTTGTCAGACAAAACGAAGGGCGGGTGCTGCCGCTTTTCGACGTTGCAGCAACAGTCGGGTCAGCGCGGTCGTTACTTTGGGCTGCGCGTCCGCGTGACGAGTTCGCGGGTCTTGCCGATGATGGCTTCTTCCAGGCCGGGCGCCCACGCGCTCGGCTGGCCGTAAGGAACCATCGAGGTGTCGCCTTCGTAGCGGCCCTCCTTCAGGACGCGCTCACTGGGGATGTAGGCCATGACATCGGTCGAGTAGCCAAAGACCCACAGGTTTTCGCCCAGCTCGTGCCGGAGGCGAAATGTGTAGTCAACCACGACCTCGCCGCCGAGCGCGACCCACGAGAGCGCGCCGAGCTTCCAAGCTTGGATCGGGTAGGTGTGGCGCAGCGCAGCGTCGCCGTGGGAGCGGAATTTTTCGGTGACGGCGGCGGCCCAGGCTTGGTGCATTTCCTTGTTCGGCTGTTCCTTCTCCCGGGCGGTGCGGAGTTGCTCTTCGGTGGGGCGACGGGCGAAATTCAGCGTGATGTCCTCCAGCGCGGAGGCGAAGCGGCCGGCGATGGGCGTCATGGGTTTCGCGAGCGCGCGGTCGGCGGCGTCGGCGAGGGCACGACCGTGCTGGTCGGCGAGTTCGACCGTGCCGCGGGGCGCGGGATTGGCATCGGCGCCGCAGCCGGCGGCGAAGAGGACGGTCGCGCCGGGGTGACGTTTTTCGAGTTCGACCTGAGCGCTGCCGGCGTAGTCGCCGTGCCACTGGTAGAATTGGAGCGTGGTGTTGTGGCACGCGTAGGAGACGAGCAACGCCTTCAACGCTCCATCTGTCGTGCGCACGGCGAGCACGGGCACGCGCGGATCGAAGGGGCCCTTGAGCTTTCCGGCGGCGCGCTGGCCGGGCACATCGGTGGCGGGATTTTCGCGGCGGTTGTAGCCGAAGTGCGCCTCGTCCTCGGCCCAGGCCAGCGTCGCGGGAGCGAGCGCCGCGAGCGCGGCATCGGCGGCGCGGATCATTTTTTCCTCGAGCGCGCGGACGTAGGCGGCGGATTTCTGCTCGCCGTCGGGCGGGAGAATGCGGAGCCCGGTGATGATGCCGGGCATGGCCGGCGAGCAGTGCGTATGGGAGACGTTCGTCATCACGGCGCTGCGGGGCAGGCCGTGGCGGCGGCCAATCTCGGCGGCCACGCGATCGGAGATTTCGCGGCTGATGCCGCAGAGATCGAGGGTGAGGAGCACGCCGCGGTTGCCGGCGGGATCGGCGAGGGCGAGGGCTTTGACCCAGAGCGGCTGCGCAGTGCCTTCGGCCGGACGGGTGCGCACGGCGTAGCCAGTCATCCACAGACCGGCTGGGGGCGTGATCTCTTCGCGCGCGGCGCCGGCACGCCAACTTTCGGCTGGGGCGGCGGACAGGGAAGCCCAGGTCGCGAGCAGCGCGACCACGGGCCGGAGCAGGGGATGGGTTCGCATCGGCGCGAGTAACCGACGGCGGTCACTCGCGCGCGAGACGAATTATCAAACAGGCGGACGGGCCGACGTCGCCTGATTAGAAGCTGCCCTTGACGCCGATTGAATACTGCACGCCGAATTCCTCGTCGCGGAAGCCGTGCGCGTAGTGCGCGGAGTTCGGGCTGTATTGTTCGAGGGTCTGCGGCTGGTTGAGGATGTTGCGCGCGTTGGCGAAGAAACGCAGCCGTTTGGAGTGCGTGTATTCCACGTTCACGTCCACGTTGTAGCGTGAGTCGTAGTATTGGTTGAAGCCGCCGCTGCCGGCGGGCGTGCCGGCGATGTCGTATTGGGCGCCCGTGACAGCCTGGTTCTTCTGGCGGCCGCGGTAATTCCAGTTGAGGCGCGCGCTGATCGGGCGCTTGTTCCAGCTCAGGCTGACGTTGCCGCTCTTGGAGATGAAGCGGCGGAAATCGGCGCCGTTGGCGCCCTCAAGGTGGAGCATGGTGCCGTTGGAACTGAGGCTGAAGCTTTTCGCCCATTCCGGCAGGAAACTGAATTTCAGGGGCTGCACGTAGTTGAATTCCATGCCCGAGATGCGGGCGTCGCCCGCGTTGATGCGGGAGGAGACGGTCCAGTTGAGGTAGCGGTTGTCGAGGCCGAGTTGGGTGATGAGATCGGGTGTGAGCGGGCCGTTGACGAGCCCCCAGAAGTTCTGGAGCTCCTTGTCGAAAAAGCCGACCTGCGCGACGCCGCCCTTGGTGGGGTAATACTCGAAGGAGAGATCAAAATTATGCGCGGTCCAGGGTTTCAGGCCGGTGTTGCGGATGGTGATTGTGCCGGGCTGGTTGGGGTCGTTGTCGTTTTCGTTGATGTCGGCGTTGGGGATGATGTCGGCGTAGTCGGGCCGGCCGAGGGTGCGGGCGTAGGCAAAGCGCGCGAGAAAGTTGGCCGAGATGTTATACGTGAGGTGCAGGCTTGGGTAGAAATCGTCGTAGGAGCGCTGGCCGCGATAGCCACGCTCGACGCGGGTGAGGGTCAGCTCCTGCAGTGAACCGGCGGTGCCGGCATCCGCGCGGCGGATGCGCTGGACTCCGGGGGCGACGGGATCGCCATCGACGTAGGCCCCGCTGGCGGTCCGCTGAAAGACGGCATCGGGGTTGGCGAGCACACCGAGGCCGGTGTCCTCGGTCTTCTCCCACCGCACCCCGGTGACGAACAGGAGGCGGTTGTCGAGGAGCTTGCCCGAGAGCTGCACGTAGCCGGCGGTGATGCGTTCGGTGATTTTCTCGGAGCCATTGATGCGGTTGGTCTCGGCCTGCACGCCGGGCTGGGCCGTGCCCGTGGCCTGCACGAAATGAGTGGGGTTGGCGCGGAAATAGTTGGCGAGTTTGTAGGCATCGACCCACTGGATCGGCGGTTCGCCGTAGTAAGTGTCCTGGCCGAGGTAGTTGTCGTTGAGGAAGGGCGCGGCGTTGTCGTCGGCGGTGTTGGCCACGCGGTCGGCGCCGACGAAGGTCCACTGCTCGTTGTAGCGGCGATTATCGCGGTCCTCTTCGCGCATGGAGCCGCCGAACTTGAGCGCGAGGGGATTCCGCGCGAGGGTGAAGTGGCGCTCGAGATCGAGGAACGCGCCCTTCATCTTGGCCTTGCCGTCCACGGGGCTGTTTTGCGCGGTGTTGAGATTGTAGTTCGAGAGCACGTAGGGGTTGATCGCCGCGCCGGTCGTATCGCGCACGGACCAATCATGGGCGGGGAAGTTGATGTTGTCGGCGCGGACGACGGAGACGCCGCGGAGCTGCGTGCCGATGTTGGAGAAGTGGCCGCGCGCGAGTTCGCGATACCAGGTCTTCGACTTCGCGCCGTGGATGCCGGCGGTGGCGTCCCACAGGCGGCCCTTGAAGGTGTATTTCACGTTCACGGCCTTGGTGTCGCCGAGCTTGTGGCGCCACGAGCTGCCTTGCGTGACGGTGGCGCGGTTGCCGAGGCCGGTGGCTGCGGTGATGGTGCCGGTGGCGCTCTGCACGAAGGTCTGGCCCCACTGCAAGGGCGTGCCGCTGGCAATGGCGGAGGCGGCGTTGGTGCCGATGTTGAAGTTGAGGTTACGATTGCCGAAAAACGCCTTGTAGTAGTTGTCCTGCACGCTGACCGACAGGATCGAGGTCGGGCCGATTTTCCAATCGGCCTTGATGCTCACGGAGTCGCGGAAGGTGTTCTTCGGCCCGTCCTGCACCTGCCATTGCTGGAGGTAGGGGTTGGCCTGCGTCGCGCCGGCCTGGGCGTGGTTCCACGTCGTCTGCCAGCGGTGCTGCTCGTTGAACTGGTTCGAGCTGAGGCCGGTGATGACGAGGCCGAAGGTGTCGCTGACCGGCAGCGTGTAGTCGAAATCGAAACCGGGCAGCACCTTGAACGTGCTCTTGTTGCCGGGGCCGGGTGTGCGCTTGAAGAGGTCAGTGTCCTCGCTGTTGAAGCTTAAATAGCCGCGGTAATTGAACTGCGCGCCTTTCCGCTCGAAAGCGTTTTTGCTGATCATGTTGATACTGCCGCCGAGCGAATCGGAGGGCGTGTCCGGCGTGGGCACCTTGGCGACCTCGACGCGCGCCATGTTGTTGATGGAGACCTGTTCGAATTCAAACACCCGGTTTGAGTTGCCCGAGACGGAACTCGTCATGCGCATGCCGTCCACGGAGACATTGGTGAACGTATCCGCGAAGCCGCGCACCGAGACGGTGCGCACATCGGCCGCCACGTAGTCGACGGTGATGCCGGGGAGATATTTCAGAAACTCGCCGACGTTGCCCTCGGTGACGTCGCCGAAGGCATCGGCTGCCATGACGACCTTTACATTCGGGGCGTAGCGCTGCTCGTTGATCGCGATCGCGCTGCCCTCAAACTCGCGCTGCGCGGCGACCTTGAACACATCGAGCTGGACGGTCTGATCCTTGCCATAGCGCTCAACGCTGGTGAGCTCGAAATTTGCCTGGGCCGCCTGGCCCGCGAGGACGGTCACGGTCTCCACCTTGGGGTCGAGGCCGGTGAACACGACCCGCACCCGTGCCGGGCCGGCCGGCACGCCGTTGATGCGGTAAGAGCCAAACTCGTTGGTCTGCGTCTCGAGCGAGGTGCCCTCGATGGCGACGCGGGCGTTGTTCAGGTATTTGCCGGTGCCAGTATTGAACACGCGGCCCTCCACCATGCCGGTGGCGGACTGCGCAGAGGCGGTTTGCGCGAGGAACAGCGCGGCAAGAGTCAGGCCAATGCGTGCGAGGATAGTTAGGAACGATGGGGTTTTCATGGATAAAGGGTGCGCCATCCCTCTCGGCGTGGTGCAGTTGGGTCGAAGGAACAGTAACGCAAAGGACCCTCCTGCCCAGTGGCAGCGCATATTTGTGCCGGACGGGCAGGCGCGTGGCTGTAGTCGGAGTATCACGTGGGCGCATGGTTCGCAGGTCGGTTCGCAGCGCAGGCTTGGCGACGCGGCGGGACGCGGTGAACATCGTGCCATGCGTGTCCGACTCCGGTTTCCGTTGTTGATGATCATGATGGCTGCCGTGGCCTGCGCCCAGGCGCCGGCCCTCCAGCGCGCGGCCAACCCCGCGCGCGCGGGCGCGGCGTTCACGGTGCGCGCGCCCGATGCGCCGTTCGTGTTTACCGGGCAGATATTCTCACGGCAGCTGGGCGGCGACGTGCGCGCCGAGAGCGAGGGCGCATTGGACGTGCTGGCCACTGCACTACGCACGGCAGGCAGCGACCTCGGCCAAGTCGCGCGGCTCACCGCTTACGCGGCGGATGCCGAGGCCGCGCGGGCTGCGGAAAGCGCGCTCGCGGCCCGCTTTGCCGCGATGCCGGTGGCCCTCACGATCGTGCGCACGCCTCTGGCGCGCGCCGGTGCGCGCGTGGCGTTTGAGGCCGTGGCGGTTTCCTCGCGCACCGAACAGGGGGTCGCCGTGCTGTCATCCGAGACGGCCGTGCTGCCCGCGGGCGGGAAAATGTTCATTTCAGGTCAGGCGGTGCGCGGCGCTGATCTTGCGACGGCTTCACGGCTCACCATGGAGGGGCTGCAGCGCAGTCTCGCGCATCATGGGCTGAGCCCAACGGATGTCGTGCAAGTCAAGGCGTTCATCCAGCCGTTTGCCCTGCATGACGCGGCCACGCGCGCAATTGCGGAAAGTTTCGGAAGCGGCCCCGTGCCACCGATCGTCGTGATGGAGTGGGTGAGCGACCTCCCCGCCGAGATCGAGCTGGTGGCGTCGGCTCAGCCGCTCCGCGTGCCTGAGGGCGAGACGGTCGCGCACACTTGGCTGCCATGGCTCACGAAATCGCCGCGCTATTGCCATGTCGCGCTGGTGCCGGCGGGCGTGCCGTTGATTTTCGTCGGCGCCATCGAGGCTGAGTCGGACGGCGATCCACGGGCGCAGATGAAAGCAATTTTCGAGCGTATCGGCTCGGTGCTTTTCGAGGCGGGGAGCAGCTATCGGAATTTGGCCAAGGCCACCTATTACTTGCACGCACCGCCCACGCGCGCGCTGCTCGGCGAGATTCGCGGGGTCTATTTCGACCCGACCCGGCCGCCAGCGGCCTCGGCCCTCCAAGTGGCCGCGCCCGGCCGGCCCGGCCGCGCGGCCGCCATCGAGTTGATCGCGGTGCCGGTCAAGTAACCGCTGACACGCTTTGCGCTTCTCAGCTTATGGAGCGTCTGGCACGGTGCCACCCGATCAGATGCCCACCACCGCCCCGGTTCAGCGCAACCCCGACCGCACCCGCCGTCGAATCCTCCAAGCCGCCATCAAGCTTTTTGCGACGCATGGCTTCCATGCCGTCTCCGTGGACGAGATCGTGGGGCGCGCAGAGGTGAACAAGCGCATGGTTTACCATTACTTTGGCAGCAAGGACGCGCTCTTCGAGGCGGCCTTGGCGGAGGTTTACCGCCGGATCGAGGCGGTCGAATTTGGGGCCGTTGAGCAAGGCCGCAGCCCGCGCGAGAAGCTGGCCCGGCTGCTGGAGAGTTACTTTGCGTTCCTCGATGCCGAGCCCGAGTTCACGCGACTGCTGCAATGGGAGAACTTGGAAAAAGGCCGGCACCTCACGAAGGAAAATCATCTGCTGACGAAGAATCCGTTCTTCGCCCGGTTCCGCACTATCGTGGAGGATGGTGTTGCCGCGGGTGAATTTCGCCCGGATCTCGATGTCACGCACTTGATGATCCACTTCATCGGGCTCTGCTTCATCTACCACTCGAACCGCTTTTCACTTTCTCAGAGCCTGGAGATCGATCTCGGGGATGCGGCGGTGAAGCAGCGCGGGCTGCGGCAGGTGCTGCGGCTCGTCTTCGAAGGCATCGCGCAGCCGGGGTGCTCGGCGGCGACTTCGTAGCGGCGGCGTCCCGGCCCGCCGAGGGTTTGGCGAACATCCGGTAGTGGTATAGTGTGGAAACGAACGACTCCCAGATAGGCAGCGAGCTTGCTCGCGCTCATTCATTCAACACTGAGCGCCTGCAAGCGGGTTGCCTACGAAATTCAAACTATACCATTACCGAACACCCTGAACCGGCGGGCAGGGACGACCGTTGCTACTTCTTTAGTGTCGCAATCAGGAAATCGTGCATCTGCGGGTGCTTCACGCCGGGCGCGCCGGGATAGACGAGTTCGTTGGCGACGCCGACAGCGTTCAGTTTCTCCTGCAGCAGCACGCCGAAATTCGCCGTGTGCGTCGGGTCCTTCGCATCGATGCCCTTGGCCGGCGGAGCGCCGTAGATGAGATAGATCGGCGGGTCGTCGGCGCTCACGTGCGCATACGGGGAGTAGGCCTCGATCCAGGGGAGCAGTGTTTCGCGCGCGGCGAGAAACGCGGCGAACTGGGTGTCGCGCGTCTTGAGGTCGTTGGGATCGGGCATGAAGCCGAAGGCGTGGCCGCCGTAGCGGCTGTTGGGCGTCCATGCCTTCATCTGCTGCGGGTCGAGCGTGGTCTGCGCGCCGCTGACGGCGGCGCACCACAGGCGCGTGGATTCACGCGCAATCGGATCGCTGCTCTTCGGAACCGCGAGGTCGGCGTGAAACGCGAGCCAGAGGCTGCTGCACGCGCCGGCGGAGCCGCCCGTCGCGCCGATGCGGGCTTTGTCGAGGCGCCATTCGCCGGCCTTGCTGCGCACAAACTGGAGCGCGCGCACCGCGTCGCTGATGGGCCACTGCACCGGCGGCTTCACGCCCGCCTGGATCGCCTGGGTGACGTAGCGGTAGTTGATCGAGACGACGGAAATGCCGGCGGCAAGGTAGCGCTCGAGTTGCGCGACGATGGCCTTGTCGCCGGTGACCCAGCCGCCGCCGTGGATGTGAAACACGAGCGGCGTCGGCGCGGTGGACTCGGCGCGCCAGAAGTCGAGCACCTGGCGCTTGTGCGGGCCGTAGGCGACATTGGCGATCGTGGGGGCGCGTGGCGGTGGGGCGGATTTTTTCGCGTCGGCAGCAAAGCTGCCAACTCCGGCGAGGACCGCGAAAAGCAGCGAGACGAAGTGTTTCATGGCGGGTGGGTGGTGACACAGCCACTGCGGCAAATTTCGCGGCACGGTGCAACTTCCGGCGCGGAGTCCGACGGAAAATCGCAGGTCAATTCCCTTGAGCGGACCGCTTGCTCTGTTCTTGTAAGCGGACCCTCCGCCGAATTCCCGGCGGCACCGCCTATGAAAACGATTTGCCCTGCCTTTTTGCTTTGTTTGGCGCGTTGCCTCGTTGCGACGCTCGTCCTTCCTCTGGCTGCAGCACTGGCGCAGCCGGTCTCAGTTGGCATGATTGAGGGTCGCGTGTTGAACGCCCGCAATGGCGAATACGTGGCCGGTGCGCGCATCACCGTCGAGGGCACCGTGCTCGAGACCCTGACCGATTCCGACGGGTTCTTTCGCCTCGCCCGGGTCCCGGCCGGCGGGGCGCGGGTGACCGCGTTTTATACCGGACTACCGCCGCAAACGACGGAGGTCACGGTGAGCGCAAATCAGAGCGCCCGCCTTGACGTGACCATGGGCGGAGCGGGCAAAAGCACCGCCGGCGCGATCGTGAAGCTTGATGCGTTTCAGGTGGAGACGAGCCGGGAGATGGACGCCTCTGCCCTCGCGATCAACGAGCAGCGGTTCGCCTCGAACATCAAGAATGTCCTCTCGACCGAGGAGTTCGGCAATGTGTCGGAGGGCAATGTGGCGGAGTTCCTGAAATTCCTGCCCGGCGTCACGATCGACTATACCGGCGGCAATGCGCGCGACATTTCAATCAACGGCGTGCCGTCGGACAATGTGCCGGTGACCCTGGATGGCTTCAGCATCGCCTCGGCTCCGGGCAACGCGACCGGCCGGTCGGTGGCGTCGGACATGATTTCGATCAACAACCTGTCACGGATCGAAGTCTCCTATTCGCCGACGCCGGAATCCCAGGGCTCGGCGCTGGCCGGGTCGGTGAACATGGTCCCGCGCAGCTCGTTTGAGCGGGCGAAGCCCCTGCTCAACACCAGTCTTTATGTGATCATGCGCGATAATGCGCGGGACTTTAATAAAGTGCCCGGCCCCAAGCCCAGCGCGACCCGCAACGTGCATCCGGGATTTGATTTTTCCTACGTCGCGCCCGTGAACAAGCGTTTCGGTTACACGCTCTCCGCCGGGACCTCGACGAACTATTCGCCGCAGGACAACAGCCAGAACACCCAGTGGCGCGGTGTGGGCACGACGACCAATGGCACCACCTTGCCGCATACCACGCCCGCGAATCCCTACCTCACGGCCTATCAGGTGCAGGATGCCCCGAAGGTCACGACGCGGCGATCCATCGGGGCCAGCATCGACTACAAGTTCACGCCGCATGACCGCGTGACGTTCGGATTCCAGTATTCCTCGTTCGATGGCCAATACATCGTGTCGAGTGTCAACTTTAACGTCGGCACGGTGCGTCCCGGCGATTTCACGACTACATCAACGCAGGGTGCCGTGGGCACTGGAGTGCTGCAGTCGGTCCATCAAGAGCGCAATCGCTTCAACCGGACGCGCATGCCGACTGTCGTGTGGCGGCATGATGGCCCGGTGTGGAAAGCGGACGGTGGGTTCGGCTATTCGCTGCAGGACGACGGCAATCCCGACACGCAGCAGGGTTATTTCCGCAACGCGACGATGCAGCGGTCCAACGTGACGATCGCGCTCAAGGATATTTTCTATCTGCGGCCGAATGAAATCACCGTGCGCGACGGCCCGACGGGCGCGGCGGTTGATCCCTTCGCCCTTTCCACCTATTCGCTGGTTTCCACGACGTCGCAGGTTGATACCAACATCGACCGGCAGAAATCCGCCTACGGCAGCCTGCGGCGGGATTTCTACGCCCGCATCCCGTTTACCTTGAAGACCGGGTTCGATTTTCGGCAGACCATCCGGGACAACCGGGGCGGCACCCAGACCAGCAACTTCGTCGGCCCGGACGGTCGCGGCAGCACGGTCCCCCTGGGCAACGACGACAGCCCGGTGCGGTTTTTCGATCCGATCTATTCGCAGCGGATACTGCCGTTTGGCTTTCCCCGGCTGGAGACCCCGAGCAACCGCAAAATCTACGAACACTCCGTCGCGAATCCCTCCCACTTCACCCAGAACCAGAACACGGTTTACCGCAATCTGGTCGGCGCCTCGCGCCATTCCGAGGAGATCATTTCCTCCCTCTACTTGCGGGGCGACGTGAACCTGCTGCAGAACCGGCTGAAGCTCGTCGGTGGCCTGCGGGCCGAGCAGACGAACGCCCAGGGCGAAGGGGCGCTGACCGATCCGACGCGCAACTACCAGCGCGGCGCCAACGGCCAGATACTCCGCAATCCCAATGGCACGCCGGTGTTGATTCTGCCGACCAGCAATGCGCTCGGCGTCTCCCAACTTACTTTTATCGACCGTGGCGCCCACACGAAGAAGGAATATCTGCGCTATTTTCCGAGCATCAACGCCAGCTACAATCTCCGGGAAAACCTGATCGCGCGCGCGGCCTACTATCACTCGGTCGGGCGACCCAACTTCATCCAGTATTCGGGCGGAATCACACTGCCGGATACGGGCAATCCACCCGCGGACAACAACCGGATCAGCGTCAACAACTCCGGGATCAAGGCGTGGAGTGCGCGCACGGTCAACGTGCGCCTCGAACGTTATTTCGAAGGTGTCGGTCAGTTCTCCATCGGAGCGTTCCGGCGGGAGATCGAGGACTTCTTCGGGGCGACGGTGTTGCGGCCCACGCCGGAGTTCCTGGCGCTCTACAGCTTGGATCCGACGATTTTTGGGGACTACGACGTTTCGACCCGACACAATGTCGCGGGCACGGTCCGGACCGAAGGCTGGGATTTTAACTACAAGCAGGCGCTCACGTTTCTTCCGCCGTGGGCCCGGGGCGTCCAGGTTTTCGCCAACGGCAGTGCGCAGCGCGTGACGGGCGACGACACGGTGTCGTTTGCCGGCTTTATTCCCCGCAGCGGCAGCTGGGGCATCAGCCTGACGCGGCAAAAATATAACTTGCGGCTGAACTGGAATTATCGGGGCCGGTCGCGCAACAACCTCATCACGGGCACCGGCATCGAACCGGGCACGTTCAACTGGACCTCCAAGCGCCTCTACATGGATGTGGTCGGCGAATACAAGTTGTGGAAGCAGACGGCCTTTTTCTTCAACTTGCGCAATGTCGGCGACGCGACGGAGGACACAAAGATCTTTGGGCCGAATACGCCGGAGGTCGCGCGGTTCCGAACACGTGTGGACTACGCCTCACTTTGGACTTTTGGCGTGAAGGGGACGTGGTGAGCGGGCGAGCGGCGGCTCAGCTGTAGCGGCGAGCGTCCCACCGCTACGAAAGGAATCGCCTGCAAGCAGGCTCCTGCCGGCATCGCTTCAACATCCAGTTTACGACCGGACTGAGCGATTCCTGCACGACAATCTGTAACCCCGTCGTCAGCCCCGAGGGCAACGGCACCGGGATAGTGAGCACCGGCAGGCCACCGATACTCGCGGGTGCGGTGAGCGCGAGAATGCGCATGCGATGCTCGAGTGTGCTCTCGGTCTTGGTCGGCGCTGCGGTCGGAGAAGCTGCGAGGATCAGAAAATCGTGGGTGAGGAAATACTCCGCCCACAGCGCGCGCACGGCGGACGTGTCCGCTTCGGCTGCGACGCGTTGCGCGGCGGTGATGGTGTGGCTGCGATTCAGGCGTTGCCAGACTCCGGCGCTGTAGCGCTCGCGATAACGCTCGGCCCAAGGGCGGTGGTAATCCCACGCTTCGAGGGCAACGGTGGTGTTGTAGGTCTCGACGCCCGGCGCGAAGCCGCGAAGTAATTGCTCGGCAACCTCGCGCGTGGCGTGAGCGGTGAAACTCGCCGCCGCCGTGCGGCAGGCGTCGGAGACATCCGGGTCGAGCCCCGGCATCTCAAGGTAACATCCGCGCGGCTCACGCGTGACGGTGGTCGGGCCCAGCAGCGCGTCATTCACCGCCCGCAGGTCCGCCGCGGTGGCGGTGAACCAACCCGCCGTGTCGTAGCTCGGCGAGAGCGGAATCGCATCACGCACCCACGCATCGCGCGGGGTGAGACGAAAACCATAGAGCCCGCAATACGCCGCCGGCACGCGGACCGATCCGCCCGTGTCACTGCCGAGCGCCAACGGCACGATACCCGCCGCCACCGCGGCCGCCGAGCCGCTGCTGGAGCCGCCGGTGGTGCGGCCGGGAAAGTTCGGATGCTCGCAGTCGCCGTAGTGGGGATTCTCGCCGGTGATGCCGTAGGCAAACTCGTGCATATGCGTCTTGCCCGCCACCACCGCGCCGCGCTGCGTGAGGGCGGCGACGAGCGCGCTGTCATGTGCCGGCGTGGGCCGCACCTCAGGCAGAAATGTCGAGCCCGCGCGGGTCGGCACTCCCGCCACGTCGAAGAGATCTTTGGCGAGAAAAGGCGTGCCGGCGAGTGGGGTGTCCCTCGGGGCAGCGGCCAGCGCGGCGGCCAGTTCCGACTCCGGTCGCAGCCACGCCAAGACGGCCTGTTGCTGCTCCGGTCGCAGGTTGGCTTGGGCGCGACGGTGGATTTCGCCCGCGGCGGCGGGCGGCGAGAGCTGTTGCCAATCGCGAATCGTCATCGGGGTAGTCTTCGGCTCGATGGATATGACGCAATCCCGGCCTGATGTTGCTCGCCGGGCTTGGGTGGTCACGGTCTGGTTCCCGCCCATGCTGCGTGTCTCATCTGCTCTGCCACTCCTTTTCGTCGCGCTCTCCGCGATGATTGGCTGTGGGCGTGCGGAGCGCACGACGCCGGCCGGTGGCGCGAGTCCGGCGCCGCGCAAGGTCGTCCTCCAAACCGATTGGTTTCCGCAGGCCGAGCATGGAGGCTTTTACCAGGCGCTCGCCCGGGGCTTTTACGCCGAGGTTGGGCTCGATGTGGTGATCTGGGCCGGCGGGCCTGGTTCGGGCATCAAGCTCAAGGTCGCGCGCGGCGATGCGGACTTCGGCTTGCAGCGCAGCGACGATCTCATCCTCGCGGCTTCGCGTGGCATGCCGCTCATCGCGGTCGCCGCGTCGATGCAGCACGACCCCATGGCGCTGATGGTGCACGCGGAGAGCCCGGTGCGGAGTTTTCGCGATCTCGATGGACGCACCGTCATCGGCAACGTGGGCATGGCGTGGTTTCCCTTTCTTGAAAAAAAGCACGGCATCACGATCGCGCGGCGACAAAACACCTATGGCCTCGGCGAGTTTTTGGCCAAGCCCGACACCATCCAGCAATGTGTCGTGACCAACGAGCCGTTCTTCGCGCGCCAGCACGGCCGCATCGTGCGCACGCTGCCCTTCGCTGATTCGGGCTACGACTGCCAGCACACGATCTTCACGCGCCGCGAACTCACGCGCACCGCGCCGGAGATGATTCGCGCGTTTGTGGCCGCCTCGATCCGCGGCTGGCGCGATTACCTTGAGGGCGATCCATCGCCCGCCGACGCGCTGATTCTCGCGCGCAACGCGCAGATGACCCCGGAGCTGCTCGCCTTCTCACGCCGCGAACTCGTCGCCCGCCGCATCGTGCACGGGGACCCGGCGCACGGGGACGGCATTGGCCTGATCTCGCCGTCGCGCCTGGCCGCGGTGATGGAGCAATTGCTCGGACTCAAGATTCTCGATGCCGCCGTGCCGCTAGCGGAAGTGGTGACGACCGCGTTTCTCCCGGACGCAACGACGTTGCCTTGAGTGCGCCGCCGCGAAAGCCTTTTCCCCTCATCATGAATCCCGAAGCCAAACTCGCCGAACTCGGCCTCACGCTCCCTAATCCCCCCGCCGCCGCCGGCAGCTATGTGCCCGTCGTGCGCACCGGCAACCTGCTCTTCTGCGCCGGCACCATCGCGGTCTTCAACGGCCAGCAGACGCACGTGGGCCAGGTCGGCAAGGAACAGACCATCGAGACGGCCAAGCAGGCCGCCGAGATCTGCGTGCTCAACACGCTCGCCAACATCAAGGCCGCCGTCGGCTCGCTCGACCGCGTCACCCGCATCGTGATGGTGAACGGCTTCGTCAACGCCGTGGACGGCTTCACCGACAGCCCGGCCGTGATCAACGGCGCGAGCGACCTGCTCGTGAAAGTCTTCGGCGAAGCCGGCAAACACGCCCGCGCCGCCGTGGCGAGCAACGGCCTCCCGCGCGGCACCACCGTCGAAGTGGTGGTGGTGGCGGAGGTGCGGTGAGCTTAGCCCGCTTGATATAGGATAGTGGTGCGTCAGCCCCTTTGTTTGTCATTCTGAGCGGAGCGAAGAATCCACGGCCTCGTAAACTCATCGTGCGCGCAAGCGTGGCTTCTCGCTGCGCTGAGAATGGCGAAGCTTATGGGTGGCGCTTGTTGCGAAGTTCTGATCGGTTGACGCTCGTCGTGCCAGCAGTGCATCGAAGCTATTGGGTTTACATCCTTGCCAACCGAAAGCACGGCACGATCTACACGGGCGTGACTAATTCCCTTGAGCGGCGCGTGGCACAGCACAAAGAAAAGCAAGTGGACAGTTTCACGCGGCGCTACGGCGTAGATCGATTGGTGTATTTCGAGGAATTCCGTGATGTGACCAACGCCATCACGCGGGAAACCGAACTCAAAGGCTGGCTGCGAGCCCGCAAGGTCGCCCTGATCGAGAAAGACAACCCCGGTTGGAATGATCTGAGCGAGGAATGGTATTCGTGAGCGTGGATTCTTCGCTGCGCTCAGAATGACAAACTGGGGGAGTGCTTGCCGATAGGCACCTGCGAGCTGCACGAACGCTCACCCGAGCCGCTTCACCAGCACCTTCGCGTTGCGGCCGCTGTCCTCGTAGAGTTTCAATCGCGCCTCAGGCAGCGCGTCCTTCGTGGACTCCTCGAAACCCACGACGTTGGTGAAGAAGCCAAAGCTCTGCGTGGAGAGCGCGAGCACGGTCGTCGCGCCGCGCTCCTTTGCCACCATGCAGGCGTAGTCCACCATCTTTTTCCCAATGCCGCGGTTGTGGTAGAACGGCATCACGTAGAGCGAGCCGACCTCGGCGGTCTGCGGCTTGTCGGGGTAGAAATAGAGGGTGACGCAAGCGATGATGTTTTCGTCGATCTCGAAGACGAAGAACTGCTCGATGTTCTTTTCGATCGCCTGCTGCGTGCGGTGAATGAGCTCCTCGCGACGCACCGCGGCGCGCGTGAGGTTGGAGATCATGCGCACGTCGCTCTTCCGCGCCTTGCGGATTTGGGCGTAGTCGTTGCCGTAGACGAGCGAGCCGACGCCCTCGTTGGAGAAGATTTCGTTGAGCAGGCCGTCGAAGATGCGGCCGTCGAGGATATGGACGCGGGGCGTGCCGGTCTCGATCGCCTTCACGGCGTGCTCGGCCTTGCTGCGGCAGGCTTCGTCGATGCGGTCCGGCTGCTCGGCGAGGATCTTCCGCAGTGCCTCCAGCGCGATTTCGCGGCGGAACTCGCCGTCGATTTCGAGTCCGGTGGCCGGGGTGAGATAGATGATCTTGGTCGCCTGCAGGGCTTCGGCCAGCTCGGCGGCGAGCAGGTCGGAGTTGACGCGGACCGACTTGCCGTCCGGACCGAAGGCCACGGGCGAGACAACGGGCACGACCTGGCGGTCGATGAGCTCGGTGAGAAAATCCTTGTCGATGCGCTCGACCTTGCCGGTGAACTGCTGATCGACGCCCTTGATGATGCCGAGGGGCAGGGCGCGGACGGCATTCGTGGTGGCGCACTTCAGGACGTTCTGGGTGAGGCCCTCGATGACCGCGTGCGAGACGCGTGACGAAGCGCGGATCGCGAGGTCGAGCGTGGGGGCATCGGTGACGCCGGTGCCGTCGGAGTTGGTAATCGCCACGCCGCGCGTGACCGAGAGTTCTTTGAGCTGGTGGCTGATGCCATGCACGAGCACGACCTTGATCCCGAGGGAGCGCAGCACGGCGAGATCGACGAGGAGGTTGCCGAAGTTATCGTCGGCCACGATGGCGCCGTCGATCGCGACCACGAAGATCTGGCCCTGGAAACGCGGGACGTATTTCAGGATGCCGCGCAGATCGGTCGGCTTGATCGTGGTGGCGTTGGCGGAGTGGGTGGCCGGGCTGGAGCCGTTGCTGGTGCTCATCGAGTGGGAACGCGGGCTGTTGTCGGGCATGCGCCGCGGCGCGTCAATAGCCGCGCGCTACCTCACCTCGAGCGGCCATGCGCGGGAGGTGCGCTCGCCGACGACGGTGACGGTGTAGTGACCGGGCTTGAGCACGCCGGCCGGGATCGTGAGCAGCGCGATGGTCTGTGGGGAGCGTGAGACGAGGCCGCCGCCGACGCTCTCGAGCGTCGGGGTGATGACGACCGTGTCGCCGCGCAGGTAGATGTCGGCGCCGGCCAGTTGCTGTTTCTCGGAGGGGAGGGCGGCCGTGAGATGAATCGGGTAGGCCTGCTGCGGGGCCACGGAGGGCGCGGCGGTGGCGCTCAGGATTTCGGAGGGGAGGAGCAACGGCTCGACGAGGGTCGTGCGCAAGTCGTCGGGCAGGCCGCCGGCGACCGCGGGAGCGGGCAGGCCGCCTTTGGGCTTGGCGGGATCGGCCGGGCGTTGGGCGGTGATGGGCACGCGCTGATAACCGGCGGCAAGCAGGCGTGAGACGTTGGCGCGGTTCTTCATGTCCTCGTAGGGCTGGAAGGCCGGGCCGGGCTTGCGATACATGAGCGTGATGATCGTGTAGGGGACGATGATCGCGGCGATCGCGAGGAGGACCCATTTCATCGGCCACGGGCGGCGCTGGGCTGGACTGGAGGACATAAAGGGCGCGATTGCACGGGCGCGCCGCGGCACTCGCAAATAAATTTGCTCCGACTGGCACCGGCTGATTCGGTGCCCGACTCCATGAAACTCTGGTCGCAGTTTTTTATCCCGACACTGAAGGAAAGCCCCGCCGACGCGGAGATCGCGTCGCACAAGCTGCTCGTGCGCGCCGGCCTCGTGCGCAAGCTCGGCGGCGGCCTCTACACCTACATGCCGCTCGGCCTCCGCGTAATTCAGAAGATCACCCAAATCTGCCGCGAGGAGCTCGACGAGTCGGGCGGGATCGAGCTGTGGATGCCGCACGTGCATCCCGTGGAGAACTGGCAGCAGGGCCCGCGCTGGGCCGCGGCCCGCGAGATCATGTTTCGCGCCGACAGCGCGGGCGATGGCAAGCGCGCGGGGCGCGAGCCGGAGTTTGTGCTCGGGCCGACGCACGAGGAAGTCATCACACCGCTGGTCAAGGCCGAGATCACGAGCTACCGCGATCTGCCGAAGAATTTTTATCAGATCGCGACCAAGTTCCGGAATGAGATCCGGCCGCGCTTCGGCCTCATGCGGGCGCGCGAGTTCATCATGATGGACGCCTACTCGTTTGACGCGGCCGACGAAGGCGCAGTGAAGAGTTACCTCGCGATGAAGGCCGCCTACGAGCGCTTCTTCAAACGCCTGGGCGTCCACGCCATCGCGGTCGAGGCCGACACCGGCGTGATGGGCGGCAGCTTCTCGCACGAATTCATGGTGCCGGCGGAAATCGGCGATGATGACGTGATCTACAACGAGGCCAGCGGCTACGCGGCCAACCGCGAGAAGGCCACGAGCGGCCTCGTGCCCGCCGACCTCATCGACGCGGCGCCGTCCGGCGCGATCGAGGAATTTGCGACGCCGGGTGCCGTCACGATTGCTGCGCTCGAGGCCGCGCCTTACGCCGTGCCGGCAGATCAGCAGTTCAAGACCCTTGTCTATATCGGCGACGGCAAGCCCTTCCTGGTGATCCTGCGCGGCTGCGACGAACTCGAGGAGGCGAAGCTCGGTTCCCTCGGCTTCGGACTCCTCCGGCCGGCGACGGCGGACGAAATCGTGCCCGTGCTGGGCGCGAAGCCCGGCAGTCTCGGGGCCGTCAAAGGCACCATCAAGGATGCTGCGGCGCTCGCCGGCGTGTTTGCGGACCACGCGATTCGCCTGATCGGCAACGGCACGACCGGCGCGAACAAGGACGGCTTCCATCTGCGCCAAGTGAACGTCACGCGCGATCTGGCGGTGACGAAGTTCGGCGATTTTCGCCGGGTGCGGCCGGGCGAGCCCGATCCGAAGTCGGGCCAGCCGCTCCAGGTGAAACGCGGCATCGAGGTCGGCCACATCTTCAAGCTCGGCACGAAATACTCCGAGAAGTTCGGCGCCGTTTACACCGACGACCAGAAGCAATCGCATCTGATGGTGATGGGCTGCTATGGCATCGGCATCAGCCGGACGATGCAGGCCGTGATCGAGCAGAGCCATGATGCCGACGGCATCGTGTGGCCGTGGAATTGCGCGCCGTATCAGATGCTAATCTGCGTCCTCGATCCGCAACTCCCCGAGGCGATGGACCTCGCGAAGCAACTCGCGACCGCCGCCGAACGCGCCGGCGCCGATGTGCTGATCGACGATCGTGCGGAGCGGCCGGGCGTGAAGTTCAAAGACGCCGATCTCATCGGCATTCCGCTGCGCCTCACGATTGGCGGCAAGGGCCTGAAGGAAGGCATCATCGAGCTGAAGTGGCGCGCGCAGAAAGAGGTCGCCAAGGTCCCGCTCGCGGAGGCCGAGGCTCGCGTGGCCGCCGCGGTGGCCGAGGCGAAGGCAAAAGCCGGCGCGTGATGGCACGCCGCCCCGCGGCTAGCGCTTCGGCAGGTTCAGTTTGATCACCGGCTCCTCCTTCGTGGGAGCGGGTGATGCCGTGCCACCTGCCGGGGCCCGCGGCGCGGGGGTGACGAGTGAGTCGGCGGCTTTGGGTGCGGCGGACGACGCTACGGGCGCCGCGGGCAGAGCGGCGAAGCCGCGCTCGAGCCATTCGGCGGCCTTGAGGTCGCGGGTCTTGCCTTTGTCGATTTCCCCGCCCGGGCCGAGCGAGCCCATGATGACGACGACGACACGGCGGCCGTCGCGCTGGGCGGTGACGCTGGTACAATAAGCGGCGGCCGTGGTGTAGCCGGTCTTAAGGCCGTCAACGCCCGCCACTTTGCCGAGGAGCTTGTTGTGATTGTCCATCTTGATTGGCCCCTTGGTGCGATTGGGGCCGAAAGCGCGATCACGGACCGAGGTGTAGGCGATGATGTTGGTGTTCTGGACGAGGTGGCGACAGAGCAGCGCGTAGTCACGTGGGGTGGTGATGTCGCCATCGGCGACGCGGCGGCCGGGCGGCGGCAGGCCGTGCGGCGTGCGGAAGGTGGTGTGCGTCATGCCGAGGGCGCGGGCCTTGGCGTTCATCTGCTCGATAAAGGCGGGGACCGAACCCGCGGCCGTGCGGGCGAGCGCGTAGGCGGCGTCGTTGGCCGACTGGATCATCATTGCGTGGATCAGATCCTCAACGGGGAAGGTCTCGCGTGGATCGAGGTAAACCTGCGTGCCGCCGATCTTCGAGTCCTCGACGCTGATCTTCACAGGCGTGGCGAGCGTGAGGGCGCCGCTCGCGATGCGATCGTGCAGCACGGCGAAGGTCATGAGCTTCACCATGCTGGCGGGCGGGCCGGAATAGTCGGCGCGATCCTCGTGCAAGACTTTGCCGGTGGCGGCATCGACGACGATGGCACCGCGGAAGGCGGTGGCATCGTCGGGGGAGGCGGGGCGGGCGGGGGATTTCCGTGCGGCGGCGGCGAAGAGCGCGGGCGCCAGCGCAAACGTGGCGGCAAGGAGGAGACGGCGCGAAAGGAGCATCCGCGCGAGCAAGGGAGTTCCGCCCCTCGGGGCGAGCGGAAATTGCGGGCCGCGCAGATTGATGGCACAGTGCGAGGCCGGCGGCGGTGGGATTCAGCGCGGGCGGGCGGCGCGTGGGCGGGCCGCAGGCTTCGGTTTGCCCGGCTTGGCGGATTTAGCGGATTTGGCGGGAGAGCGTTTCTTCTTCGGCTTGGGCTCGACCCCGATGCGCGGATCGCGGTGGCGGGCGAGGCTGACGAGCAGCGTGCCCGAGCGCTCGAAGGTATCGACACTCTCCGGCAGATAGAGCCACTTGGGCAGGACCGTGTGCGGCCTGAGTTCGGGAAACTCGGCCTGCAGCGCCGCATGGTGCGCGCGATCGGTGCAGATGAGCAGGCCGCGCCAAGGTTCTTCGCCCGCGCAGAAGCAGAGCGTGAGCATGCCGTCGAGATACGCGGCCTGCGCGCCGAACATGGGCCGCAGCACAAAGCCCGGGTCCGGTTCGAGCGGTTCCCACAGCCATGAGTGCCGGTGCACGATCCGGGCGCGGCCGAGGTCAGCGGATCGTTTCATGGCGGGTGGTGGTTGGCGGGCGGCGAGCGATCAGCGCGTCTGTTCGATGGGCAGCTCGTGCAGTTTCAGCTCGGGATTCTTTTCCTTAAAATAGCGCAGCGTCCAGTCATTGGGGAACAGGACGATAGGCTGGTCAAATTTGTCGGCGCCGAAGCTGACGCCGCTGGCGACGATGAGCGAGGAACTGTGGGCTAGGCTCGGGTGGGGTTCGACCCAGCGCAGGATGGTCCATGGAGTAGGCGTGAGGCGCGACTCGGCGTTGTATTCGGACTGCAGGCGCCACTGCACGACCTCGAACTGGAGCGGTCCGACGGCGGCGAGGAGCGTCGCGCCGGGGGGAGCGTTCTTGGCGGTGAACGACTGCACGACGCCTTCCTGCAGGAGCTGCTCGAGGCCGGCGCGGTATTTCTTCGCGTCGCCGGCATGGGGATTCGAGATGTAGGTGAAGACCTCCGAGGGGAACCGCGGAATCTCGTCGAAGACGATGGAGCGATCCGTGGTGAGCGTGTCGCCGATGCCCAGCACATCGTGGCCGACGAGGCCGATCACGTCGCCCGGCCAGGCGACATCGACGGTCTCGCGCTCCTGGCCGAAGAGTTTCTGCGACGAGGAGAGGCGGATGTTTTTTCCGGAACGAGGGTGGGTGACGACCATGTCGCGCTCGAACTTGCCCGAGCACACGCGGAGAAACGCGATGCGGTCGCGGTGCTTGGGGTCCATGTTGGCCTGAATCTTGAAGACGAAGCCGGAGAAACGCGGATCATCGACGGGGATCACGCGCGGGGCGGCGGCCTCGGCGTTGCCTTCGATCTTGGCCTTCGGGTTTTCGATGGCGACGGCGCGGCGCGGCGCGGGCGGCACGGAATCCTTGAGGAAACCGTCGAGGAGGAGCTGGATGCCGAAATTGTTCACGGCGCTGCCGAAATACACCGGCGTCTGTTTGCCCGCCTGCACGGCCGCGAGGTCGAAGGGGTGGCCCGCGCCATCGAGCATCGCGATCTGTTCCTTGACCTCGTTGAACGTGTAGTCGTCGAGCCTCTCCCTCACCATCGGATCGTCGAGCGAGGCGACGTTAACCGGGGCCTGATAAGCGCCGCCGGGGACACGCTCGAAAAGATGCACCTGCCGCGTGCGGCGGTCGAAGACGCCGCGGAAGCCGGGGCCGTTGCCGAGCGGCCAGATGACGGGCGAGGACTGGAGCCCGAGCACGGTCTCGAGTTCGTCGAGCAGCTCGAGCGCGTTGCGCGTCGGCCGGTCGCACTTGTTCATGAACGTGAAGATCGGCACGCCGCGGCGGCGGCAGACCTCGAAGAGCTTGCGCGTCTGCGCCTCGACGCCCTTGGCGGCGTCGATGACCATGAGCGCGGCATCGACGGCGGTGAGCACGCGGTAGGTGTCCTCGGAAAAGTCCTTGTGGCCGGGGGTGTCGAGCAGGTTGACGGCGTAGCCGGTGTAGTCGAACTGCAGGACGGTCGAGCTGATCGAGATGCCGCGTTGCTTCTCGAGTTCCATCCAGTCGGACGCGGTGGCGCGCTGGTTCTTGCGGGCGGTGACGGCGCCGGCGAGATGGATGGCGTTGCCGTAGAGGAGAAATTTCTCGGTGAGGGTCGTTTTGCCCGCATCGGGGTGCGAGATGATCGCAAAGGTGCGGCGGCGGGCGATTTCTTGGGCGGGTGACATGGACGAAGAGCCAGCCAACAGCGAAGGCGCGGACGAGGGAAGAGCGAATTCGGTGGCCGGCGGCGCGAAGAAGCTCCGGGCCGAAAGTCGAATCAACAGCGACTTGCTTCCGGCGGGAATGGCGTGGCGAACTCTTTCGATGTCCCGCTTACTCAAATTAACCGGCTACCTCTTCGGAGGACTCATCGTGCTGATCGGAATCGCTGCTTGCGTCATCTACGTGACGAGCAATTCGAGGATGGCGAAAACCTATGCGATCAAGCCGCGCGCATTGGCAATTCCGACCGATGCGGCGGCGCTTACCCGCGGCCGGCACATCGCCGAGACGCGCGGCTGCAACGAGTGCCACGGCAAGGACTATGCCGGCAACAAGGTGATCGACGATGGCGCGATGGGGGTCCTGCACGGTCCCAACCTCACCCGAGGAAAGGGCGGGCGCGTCGCGTCGTTCAACGACGAGGACTGGGTGCGCGCGATCCGGCATGGTGTCGGTCCCGACGGGCGCGGCCTGTATCTGATGCCCTCGGAGGAATACACGCATTTCAGCGACGAGGATTTGGGCGCGGTGGTGGCTTTTCTAAAAACCATCCCCGCGGTGGACCGCGACCGCGTGCCGATTTCGCTGGGCCCCGTGTCACGGGTGCTGCTGGCCACAGGGAAAATAAAAATGACCGCCGAGGTGATTGATCATGCGAAGCGCCAGCCCGCGACCATGACACCGGAAATCACAGTGGATTACGGCCGCTATCTGGCCAATGGCTGTGCCGGTTGCCACGGGGGGAATTTCTCCGGCGGCAAGATCGAGATTGGGCCGCCGAATTGGCCGCATGCCAGCAACCTCACTCCGCATCCCGAGGGGCGGCTGACGAAGTGGACGGAGGAGGATTTCATCCGGGTGATTCGCACCGCAAAGCGGCCCGATGGCACGGAACTAAACCCCGTCATGCCGAGCCTCTTTGGTCAGCTTGATGACGTTGAACTCAAGGCGCTGTGGGTGTTCTTCAAATCGCTGCCGCCCACTGCCATCGGCGCCCGATGAGGGGCCGCAGCGCACCCGGTGCGCGGATTACCCCGTGTTGATTTGACTGGCGACGCCCGGCAATCGGGCAAACGTGGGAACGTGGCCGTCCAATCTTTCCTCAAGCTCAAAGCCAACGCCCGTTCTCGCGTGCTCCACGGCCACCCGTGGGTCTTTGCCAACGAGGTGGAGGCGCTGCTCCCGCCTGAGCACGACGGCAGCGTGGTCGAATGCCGCGATCGCACGGGCCGGCTGCTGGGCACCGGCATCTACAACTCACGGTCCCAGATCGTCTGGCGCCGGCTAAGCCGCGACCGGGTGGCGCTCGACGCCGCGTATGTGCGAGCCGCGCTGGAGCGAGCCATCGCACGGCGCGCGAGGGACAGCGCGCGCCGGCTGGTCTGGAGCGAGTCCGACGACCTGCCAGGCGTGGTGGTCGATCAATATGGGGACACGCTGGTGGTGCAGATCCAGTCGCTCGCCATGGATCAGCGTGCCGAGCTGATCGGCGACGCGCTCGACGCACTGTTGAAGCCGGCTGAAATCATCTTTCGCAACGATGCGCCGATCCGACGACTGGAGGGTTTGCCGGCGGAGGTGCATACACGCTCGGGCCGGACCTGGGAGCCGCGCTGGGTGCGCATCGAGGGCTTCGACTACTGGCTGGATTTGCAGGGCGGGCAGAAGACGGGATTTTACCTCGACCAGCGACACCAGCACGCGGCCGTGGCGAAATACTGCGCGGGCGGGCGTGTGCTCGATGCGTTCTGCAACCAGGGCGCGTTTGCCCTGCACGCGGCGCGGGCGGGGGCGACCGAAGTGCTCGGCCTCGACAGCGCCGAGGATGCCATCGCGGCGGCGCACAAGAATGCCGAGCGCAACGCAGTCGGTGCGACGACCGAGTTTCAAGTCGCCAACGTCTTCGACTGGTTCAACGCCCCCGAGCGCAACGTCGAGCCCTTGTGGGATGTCATTATCCTCGATCCGCCGCCGTTTGCAAAGTCGCGGAGCGCGCTCGAAGGTGCTTTGCGCGGCTACAAGGAGATCAACCTGCGCGCGGTGAAGCGCCTGGTGCCCGGTGGCGTGCTCGCGACCTACACGTGCTCACACCACATGCAGGACGCCGAGCTGCGGCAGGTGCTCGCCGAGGTCGCGACCGACGCCCGCCGTAAACTGCGTGTGCTCGAGTGGTGCCACCAGCCGCCGGATCATCCGGTGCTGCCGACGATGGCCGAGAGCGAATACCTCCGCGGCTACCTGGTGCGGGCGGAGTAGCCCTCACCGCACAAGCGCCGTTGAAGCGCGGCCTTGAACCAGCACACCATTCGCCCTCACTTTTCCCGCATGCTTGGTCCCGCCACAGTCTTGATCGTCGATGATGAATCCCATGTGCGGGCCTATGTCCGAATGCTGTTGAAGGAGCTTGGCATCGAGTCCTGCTGGGAAGCGACCAATGGCAACGACGTGCTGGGAATGGTGGCCGAACACCGCCCCCGACTGGTCCTCCTGGATCTCAACCTGCCAGGCATAGATGGGCTGAAGGTCCTCGCGCAGCTGACGGAGGCCCATCCGGATGTTCCTGTCGCGATTATGACGACGCAGAATTCGATCGAGTCGGTCAACGAGGCCGTGCGCCTCGGTGCATCCGGCTATATCCTGAAGCACAAGCCGCGGCCGCAAGTGCTTGCCGAGTTGCGCGAATTGATCGAGTCGCTGGATGACGGCGAGGACGGAACAGAGACGAGCTAGCGCAGGGTCTTGTCGAGTTCGCGGCGGGCGGTGCGGAGCTCGTCGAGCTGCTTTTGGAGCCCGGCCTTTTCCTCGCGGGTGCGCGCGCGCTTCATGGCCTCGAGGATGTCCTTCTCGGCCTCCATCAGCTCGACGCGTTCGGCGGCCACGCGCTGGCGAAACTGCGCGGACTCGCCGCCGAAGATCGCGAGTGGCTTCACAACCTTCAGGTCGTTGAGCGCCAAGTCGGTTTCGGTGGTCTTCAGATTCTTTCGCTCGCGGGCGATGGCCTCCTCCTGCTTCGCGATCTCAAAGTCCAGGACGGTGATGCGCTCCTTCTTCACTTCCACTTTGGGGAGCACGGTGGGGGTTTCCTTGGCCGCCGGACCCTTGGCCGCGATCGGCGTGGGAATGGGCGGTGCGGTTGGTTCCTCGGCTTTGGGTGCGTTCGCGGCGGAAGTGGCGGGAGTAGCTTGGGGCGTAGCCGTGGTGGTCACAGCGGGCTTGGGCGGCAGCTTCCTTTTCTTGGCATCCTCGGCCACGCGAGCGCGGAGAAGATCCCGCGCGCTGGGCCGCGGGGCCTCGGGCTCCTCGGCGGCTGGCAGCGTGCATAGCACCGAGGCCGCGAGCAGGGCCGTAAGCAGTGGTCGGACTTTCATGGCGGATGTGCGCGGACGGTAGGGTGGTGAAGAGGCGTGTCGAGGGTGCAAAAGAAAAGGGCCGGTCAAAAATGACCGGCCCGGGAGGCAGATGTTTCGCGGCGGAGCTTAAAGGCCCTTCATCTTGCCGCCGTAGATCGCGCTGGCGCCGAGCTCTTCCTCGATGCGGAGGAGCTGGTTGTATTTCGCCACACGGTCCGTGCGGCAGAGCGAGCCGGTCTTGATCTGGCCGGCGTTGGTCGCGACGGCGATGTCGGCGATGGTGACGTCCTCGGTCTCGCCGGAGCGGTGCGAGATGACGGCGGTGTAGCTGGCCTCCTTGGCCATTTCGACAGCGTCAAAGGTCTCGGTGAGGGTGCCGATTTGGTTCACCTTCACGAGAATCGAATTCGCGGTCTTGGTCTCTATGCCCTTCTTGAGGAAGGCCGTGTTGGTCACAAACAGATCGTCGCCGACGAGCTGCACGCGGTCGCCGATGGCGTCGGTGAGCTTCTTCCACGTGACCCAGTCGCCTTCGGCGCAACCATCCTCAATCGAGATGATCGGGTATTTGCTGGTGAGTTTCTTGTAGAAGGCGACGAGCTCGTCGCCGCTGAGGATCTGCCCCGTGGATTTTTTGAAAACGTAGTGCTTCTTCTCCTTCACGTAGAACTCGGAGGCGGCGACATCGAGGGCGAGGTTGATGTCCTTGCCGAGCTTGTAGCCGGCGTTCTTCACGGCGAGGGCGATGGCGTCGAGCGCGGCTTCGGCGGACTCGAGCTTCGGGGCGAAACCACCCTCGTCGCCGACAGCGGTGGCGAGCCCTTTGTCCTTCAGCACTTTTTTCAACGAGTGGAAAACTTCGCAGCCCATACGCAGGCCCTCGGAGAACGTCCGCGCGCCCGTGGGCATGACCATGAATTCCTGGAAATCGATCGGGGCGTCCGAGTGCGCGCCGCCGTTCATGATGTTCATCATGGGGACGGGGAGGACCTTGGCGTTGGGGCCGCCGAGATATTTGTAGAGCGGCTGGCCGAGGGCGGCGGCGGCGGCGTGGGCGGTCGCCATCGAGACGCCGAGGATGGCGTTGGCGCCGAGCTTCGACTTGGTGGGGGTGCCATCGAGCTTGATCATCGCGCGATCGAGGCCGACTTGATCGCAGGCATCGGCGCCGATGAGGGCGGGGGCGATTTTGGCCTTCACGTTGGCGACGGCTTTGAGGGTGCCCTTGCCGCCGTAACGGGCTTTGTCGCCGTCGCGCAGCTCGATGGCCTCGTGTTCGCCCGTGGAGGCGCCGGAGGGCACGGCCGCGCGGCCGAGATGACCGGAGGAGAGGCGGACATCGACCTCAACGGTCGGATTGCCGCGTGAATCGATGATCTCGCGGGCGGTGATGGCAGTGATCGTGGTGTTCATTGGCTGATTTGAAGCGGAGCTTTGGAGACGGAAAAGCCATAGCGTGCAGCAGAGGCCGCGCCTCGGGCGAGCGGAAAAAACGCACCACAGCAAAGTGTGGCACGCCAGGGTGCACCTCAGGGGCAGCGGGTGTGGCCGGTCCGCCCGATCAGAGTCGTGTGGTCAGCGTGAGCGTGTAGCTGATCGGCTGCTTGAGGGCGAAGTAGCGCGGCACGGTTTCGCGGGCGGGCGAAGTGTAGTCGTTATTCAGCGGGCGCATCAAAAACGATCCTTGGGCGGTGGAGGAATAGGTGGGGCCGCGATCGTTGAGCAGATTGTTGACCACGAGATTGGCCTGCACCTCGCGGCGGTTCTTGAAGCGCCAGGTGTAGGCCGCCGTGGCGGTGACGATCTTGTAGTCGTCGGGGGTATAGGCCGGGGTGTAGGCATCTTTGGTCGGGTCGTCGATGGCGCGGCTGGGGTTGGCCGGATCGGGGATCGTGTCGCCGACCTTGGACCAGTAAATCTGCTTGCCGCGGTAACGCACGCCGGCGCCGAGGCGGAGACCTTTGAGGCGGCCGGATTGAATGGTGTAATCGGCGAAGAGATTGGCGACGGGCTGATCCTGCTGCAGGCGTTTTCCATCCACGATATTGCTGCGGAAGGCGTAGATGCTGTTGTAGGCGGTGACAGCGCTGTTTACGTCGGACGAGCGCTGGTTGATCGGGATGGACTCGTCGACGCGCGCGATGTTATCGGGGCCGATGATGACGCCGGCATCGTTGGCGATTTGCTTGAAAGCGGCGCCGTTCTTGTCGATGTAAGCGCGCACATCGGGATAGGCATTGGCCTCGTAGAGTTTGGGGAACCCGATGTTGCCGGTGAGGCGGAGGCCGCGCGTGGGGTTGAACGTGATTTCAAACTCGTAGCCGTCGCCGCTGCGGGTGCGGGTGTCGCGGTATTGATTCGGGAGGCGGCCAAAACCACGGATGTTGCGGCCGGTGGCGGAGGTGTCGCCGACGACGTTGGCGTCGTAGAGGGTGTTGAAGAAGCCGGGGCCGTCCTGCGGGATGGTGTTGTTGACCTCCTCGGTGGTGTAGTAAACGAAGTTCAGGTTGAGCTTGTTCTCGAAAAGCTCCATGCGGAGCGAATAGTCGATGCCAGTGGCGACGGTGGGCTCGAGCGAGCGGCCGTCGATGCGGACGATGGCGCCGGGCGGGTTGAAGGTCTCGGCAAAGTTGATCGCGGGATTGAACCAGCTCGCGAGGTGGAGGACGGTGCCGATGCTCCGGGTGACCTGCTTGCCCTCGACGGGCGGCGGGTTGAAGTCGTCCTTGAAGCGGACGTCGGCGTATTGCGGAAGGCGGTCGCCGGCGACGGGATCCCGCGGGCGGATGGCGGCCTCCTGCACCGGGCCGGTGGCGTTGCCGTTGAGGTCGCGAGGCGTGAAGGTGAGCGACGCGTAGTCAGCCGGGGCGCCCGGACGAAGGATTCGGTGTTGCGCGTTCCAATCGGAGGGGTAGTCGCCCTGGTGGATTTGCTGGCGGGACTGGAAGAAGTAGTCGTCCTTGCGCACGGCGCCGAGGATGATCCAGCGGCCCTTGAGCAGCTTGGCATTGAGCGAGGCGAGGGCGTAGTTGAAACGCTGTTTCGTGATGTTCTGCGTGTCGCGGCGGTCGGCCTCGATGGCCCAGATGGGCTGGATGGAGCGGCCGGAGGCGAAGGTGGGGTTGGGATTGGGATCGAAATAGTTGATCGGGCGCAGCGAGAGATCGGGCGTTGGGCGGGAGTTGTTGTTCCAGTAGCGGCGGATGCGGATGCGCTGGTTGGAGAATGCCCAGCGGCGCGGGTCGCTGCCCTGCGCGATGCTGAGGTAGCGGTGGTCGCTGGTGTTCTCGGAGTTGTTGGAGCCGCCGAGGGAGTTGAAGGTGAAGTGGGCGTAGCGCGTGGGCCAGATGTAGGCGACGGCGGCGCGCACGTTGTTCTCGGAGAACGTGCGGAAGCCGCGCATGAACTGGCCGTCGCCATAGGGGACGAGGAAGTTGGGGTTGGCGCGCCCGTCGGGGAGGACGCGGTTGATGTCGATGAAGATGTCGTTGAGGCCGCGGTTGGGCTCGCCGTTGGTGACGGCGGCGGTGCGGTTGATGTCGCCGGCGATCTCGAAGTGGAGATTGCCCCAGTGCTGATTGAAGGTGAGCTGCAGGTCCTTGAAGCGCTGCGTGAGGATCGGGAGATCGGGCGACATGGTGAATTCCTCGGGCGGGGTGCGGAAGGAGGAGAGGCGCTCGGCGTTGGCGAAGCGGCCGGCGGGGACGTTGATCTCGTGGATCAGATTTCCGCCGGCGGTGTTGAAACTGGCATTGCTCCCATAGGTGTAGCCGGCGATGGGGGTCTGCGCGGTGTTGCCGCCGGCGACGGTGATGGGATCGTTCTGGTAATGGAAAATCGTGTCGGGCGCGGCAAACGGCAGATAGACGAAATAGTTGGCGCCGCGTCGATTGATGCCCTGGGCGTTGGCGGTGGAGGGCAGGGTGGCGAGCGCCCGCGGGGCGTTGAACGTCGTGCCATCCCACCCGGAGAAACGATCGTTGATGAAGGTGGTGGCGGACTGGCGGGAGTTTGTGCCGTATTCGCCTTCGACGCGCAGCTCGGCGTCGCGCCACGGTTTGACGGTCGTGGTGAGGAAGATCGACTTGCGTTTGTCAAAATCCTTCATGCGCCAGCCCGACGCGTCGCCCCAGACGCCGGAAGCGCGGACGGCAACTTGGTTCGAGAGCGGCTGGTTGACGTCAAAGGTGGCGCGGTAATTCCGCCACGAGCCGACGGCGAACTGGACCTGGCGCGAAGGGCGGCTGGTGAGGGCGCGCTTGGTGGTGGAGGAGCTGATGCCGCCGAGCGAGCCGTTGCCGAAGAGCACGGCGTTGGGGCCGCGGCCGAAGTCGTAGCGCTCGAGGTTGTAGGAATCGCCGTTGTTGAACTGGGGGAAAAAATTCCGCTGCGGGCGGCCGGCGCTCGCGCCGCGCACGGTGTATTGGATCGGGTTGAAAAAGAAATTCTGCTGGCCGTTGTCCACGGCGACCGTGCTGGACGTGGTCCACTCGGCGGCGCTCTGGAGATCGGTGAGATTGAGCGCGTCGATGAAGTCGCGCGTAATCACCGAATACGCGACGGGTGTGTCGCGCAGATCAGTGGCGAGGCGGCCGCCGGCCATGGAACTGGTGGCGGCGAAACCGGTGTCTTTGTCAGTGTTGACCTCGAAGGGCGAGAGTTGGACCGGTGTGGAGCTGTCTTTCTTCTCGGTGCCGGTGGGCGAAAGCGGCGCGAGAGCCTGGGCGGTCGCGGCGGGGAGGATGGCAAGGCTAAGTGCAAGCACGCACACAGCGTGCAGGGAGGGTCGATTCATGGGGGGGAGGCAGCCGCGCGGAATGCGCGGTTAGTGCGGCCAGGACCTTATAATTCCGGCCTGCCGCGACTAGCCCAAAATGGCGGTGGGTCGCGGGGCGACTCAGCGGCAATCAGAGCGATGCTGAAGAGCCGGGATTTTTCAGCTGCTCGCGCCAGTCGGCGATTTTGGCCTGGGCACCGAAATGTTCGGCGCGGGCCTTGTCGCCGCGCTCCATCCAGATGCGTGACAGCGTGGTGTTGATGAACAGATCGGCGGGTCGCAGCGCGTGCGCGCGATCGGCGGCGGCGAGCGCGGCATCCAGCCGGCGCAGCGAAAAATTCACCTCGGCGAGCGCGTGCCAGGCCTCGAAGGAAGCGGGCGCCGCGGCGGTCGCGCGGGCGAGTTTGGCGAGGGCCTCGTCGCTCGCGCCCAGCGCGTAGTCGGCGGTGGCATCTTCGATCAGGGTCTGGAGTTCGTCGTCGGTCACATCGCGAAGTGTGGCTGCGGCGCGGAAAAATGAAAGGACGGCCTTTGGACCGTCCTTGGGCAGAGCGGGGGCGTAAAGCAGAGTAGCGTCAGGCCTTCTTCTTCATGCCCGCCTCGATGTGTATCGTGATCGTGACGTCGTCGCCGAGGGCCGCGTCGAGCAGCGCGGGATCGGGCATGTTGAAATCCTTCTTGTCGATGGTGGTCGTGGCTTCCCAGCCGGAAAGCTGCATGCCCTGCATGCCCGGGCCGAAGCCGAGGGCGGTGACCTTGAGCACCACTTCCTTGCTGACGCCCTTGAGTGTGAGCAGGCCGATGACGTCATAGGTGTTCTCGCCGGTCTTTTTCCAGGAGGTGCTCTTGAAAGTCATCGTTGGAAACTTGGCGGCGTCGAAGAAATCCGGACTGCGCAGGTGGTCGTCGCGCTTCTGGTTTTCGGTGTCGATGGACGCGATCTGAATGGTGGACTCGACCGAACTGGCTTCCGGCTTGGCGTGATCGAACGTGATCCTGCCCTCGAACTTGTTGAACTTGCCGGGAACTTTAGAAAAGAAGTGCCGGACGGTGAATCCGACCGCCGAATGCGAGGCATCGATGATGTAGGTGTCGGCGGCGGTGGACAGTGCGGGGGTGAAACCCAGCGCGAGCGTGGCGGCGGAGAGGAGCAGGGAGCGTGGTAGGAGCATGGTGTAGGGAGCTGACAGAAGCGCGGGGCGCAGCGAAACGCAAAGGGTGCGCGACGATTGCGGCGCGGCTCACAGAATCAGCATCGCGTCGCCGTAGCTGAAGAAGCGGTATTCACGGGCGATCGCCTCGCGGTAAATCTCGTGGAGCCAGGCGATGCCGTCGGTCGATCCAGGGGCGAGAAATGCGGAGACTAGACACAGCAGGGTGGAGCGCGGCTGATGGAAATTCGTGATGAGGGCATCGACCCCACGGAACGCCCGCGGCGGGTAGAGGAAGATGCCGGCCTCGGCAAAGCAGGCCTGGTCGCCAGGCAAGGGCTGCGTATGCCGCGATAGATAATCCTCGATCGTGCGCACCGCGGTGGTCCCGACTGCGATGCGCCGGCCGGGGAGGGGCGGGAAAAGCGCGCGCTGTGTGGCGGCGGGCAGCTCATAATTTTCGCGGTGGATCGCGTGGTCCTCGATGTTTTCACTCGTGATCGGCTTGAAGGTGCCGAGGCCGACGTGGAGCGTGGCGTCCGCGAAGTTCACGCCGCGGGCGGCGAGTATGGCCAGCAGCTCGGGGGTAAAGTGCAATCCAGCGGTCGGAGCGGCGACCGCCACCTGTTGCGCACGATCGGCGTAGACGGTCTGGTAGCGCTCGCGATCGGTGGCCGACGCCCCCGCGTCATCACGGACAATGTAGGGGGGCAGCGGGACGACACCGAGGCGATTGGCGAGGGCCGCGACCGATTCGCCGTTCGTGGTGACGAAGCGCACGACCACGGAGCCGTCGGCGTTGCGGGCTGCGACAGTGGCGGCAAAGGCTCCGGTGGAGTCGGCGAAGGTGGCGCCCACCGGGAGTTTGCGGCCGGGTTTCACCAGGCAGCGCCAGGTAAGGCCGTCATCGACCGGGTGGAGCAGGAAGCACTCGACTTGGCCGCCGGTCGGCCGCCGGGCGTGCAGTCGTGCGGGAAGCACGGCGGCATTATTCCGCATCAGCGTGTCGCCGGGCCGGAGATATTCGGGCAGATCACGGAACGTGCGGTGCTCGATGCGGTGCCCGGCCCGGTGGACGACCAGCAGGCGTGACTCGTCGCGGCGGGCGGCCGGAGTCTGCGCGATGAGGCGCGGCGGGAGTTCGTAGTCGAAGAGTTCGGCGGCGAGCGGAGGCACGGAGACAGGTCTCGTCAGGCGCACCGGGGCGCTGGAGCCAACAATCGGATTTGAACCGATGACCCACGCTTTACGAAAGCGTTGCTCTACCAGCTGAGCTATGTTGGCACGCGCGAGAAGTGCGGAAAAAAGACTGCGTTGCGCGGAGCGCAAGCACCATTTTCCCCGCCGCGGCTAGCCCGCGCTCATGCGCTCTTGGCCGGGCAGTCGGCGAGGGCACTCGCTATGCCACGTAACAGCGCTTCGCAATCGAAGGGCTTGATTACCGTGGCATGGGCACCGAGTCCGCGGGCGAGCGAAAGGCAGTCATGGCCGGGAATGTAGCGGCCGCCGCCCGACATGGCGAGGATCCGGGCTTGCGGCTGCGCCTTCCGGATGGCCGGGATGAGTTCGAAGCCATCGCCCTCGGGCATCACAATGTCGGTGATTACGAGATCGAAGGTTTTGTGGCTGAGCTGCCGCAGCGCTTGTTGCCCGTCTTCGACGAGCTGCACCGTATGCCCTGCCGCGGTTAGCCAGTGTTCGAGCAAATTGCAGATACCCGTCTCGTCGTCGGCGACGAGGATGTTCATGGGGACGGCGTTGAGGCTCATGGAGTGACGCGGAGATTGAAGCGAAACCGAGGGCGTCTCCAGAGGTAATCGGTGCGGTTCTGCCAAAATGAAGCTAAAATCCCACGCGGGCACACAGGCTGGACGCTTAATTCTCGCCGACGCGGTCGTCGGACAGCGGACCCTGCAATTTGCGATGCAGCTTAATCTCGGCGATCTGGGCGCGCAGGTGTTCGGCGAATAGGAGCATGCGTCGGTTCACATCGAGGATCTCGAGCAGCTTTTGCTTGAAGCTCGGATTGTCGCAGAGGCTGAAAGCCGCGATGTCGGCAAACGCCTCCGGGTCTTTCACGGTTTTCAGGAAGGCCGTGATGCCGCGGTTGTCGCTTGGCGTGAGTTTTTGTTTGATGCTCAGCAGGCGTGAGAGTTCGCGCCGCTGCCACTCGTTGTCCTCCGCAGAACCGCCGGGTTCGCTGGTGAGCGCACGGACGCGGATGACACGGTAGGGTTGTTCCTGCTCGATGGCTTGGATGGCCACCCGGCACAGGCCCTGGAGGAGGAGGTTGGAAGTTCCGTTGGCGTTTTTTTGGCAGGCGCGGATGATGCCCACACTCGCGATCTGATGCGGTGGCTCGCTGGTTTCAGGTTTCAACCGCTGCTCCTCCTCGTTGAGGCCAGCCACGGCGAAGAGCCGGTTGGAATCGAGGGTGTCGCTCAGCATCTCGCGATAGCGCGGCTCAAAAATATGGAGCGGCAGCAAAGCCTGCGGAAAAAACGTCACGTTGGGCAACGTCATCACTGGCACGAGGTCGGGGAGGGTAATTTCCATTTCCACGAGGCGACCCTAGCTAAATCCGGGTGCAGTTCAACTGTGCCAGCCAGTTCGGCCGTGGCGCGCGGTCTGGCGCATAATTGTGCCACGATGGCATGCTTGCACACTGACGGCACAGGCCCACGGATGCCCGATAACTTTCTAAGCATTGATAACCAATATCTAATCATGAATCGCAGGAATGGGGCACCCACGTTGCTAAGCCAAACCCATGAGCCGTATTCTCGGAATCGATCTTGGCACCACCAACTCCTGCATGGCGATCATGGAGGGCGGCGAGCCCGTCGTCATTCCCAATGCCGAAGGCGCGCGCACCACGCCCTCGGTCGTAGCGTTCACCAAGTCCGGTGAACGTCTCGTGGGCCAAGCCGCCAAGCGCCAGGCGGTGACCAATCCGCGCAACACCGTTTTCTCCGCCAAGCGCTTCATCGGTCGCAAATTCACCGAGGTCCGTGAAGAGGCGAAGAACATGCCCTTCAAGACCGTCGAGGGCAAAAACGGCGATGCCTACATCGAGGTGCAGGTCGGCGACAAGAACGAGCAGTTTGCACCGCAGCAGATCGCGGCCTTTGTCCTCGGCAAGCTGAAGGCCGACGCAGAGGCCTACCTCGGCGAGAAGGTCACGCAGGCTGTCATCACGGTCCCGGCCTATTTCAACGACTCGCAGCGCCAAGCCACCAAGGACGCCGGCAAGATCGCCGGGCTTGAGGTGCTACGCATCATCAATGAGCCCACCGCCGCCTCACTCGCCTACGGTCTCGACAAGAAAAAGGACGAGAAGATCGCGGTGTTCGACCTCGGCGGCGGCACGTTCGACGTGTCCGTGCTCGAGATCGGCGATGGGGTGTTCGAGGTGAAGGCCACGAATGGCGACACTCACCTCGGCGGTGACAATTGGGACGAAGCGCTCATCGGCTGGCTCGTCGATACCTTCAAAAAGGAAAACGGCATCGACCTGCGCAAGGATCCGATGGCGCTCCAGCGCCTGAAGGAAGAGGCCGAAAAGGCGAAGATCGCTCTCTCGTCCGCGCAGTCCGTCGATATTAATCTCCCGTTCATCACGGCCGACGCGTCGGGCCCGAAGCACCTCAATGTGCAGCTCTCGCGCTCCAAGATGGAGCAGATTTGCGACGCGCTCTTCGAGCGCTGCGTGCAACCCTTCAAGAACTGCCTCAAGGACGCCGAACTCTCGGCAGATAAGATCGACGAGTTGGTTCTCGTCGGCGGCATGACCCGCATGCCCAAGGTCGTCGAGATCGCGCACAAGCTGGGCGGCAAGGCGCCGCACCAAGGCGTGAATCCCGACGAGGTCGTCGCCATCGGCGCTGCCGTGCAGGGTGGCGTGCTCAAGGGCGAGGTGCGCGACGTGCTCCTCCTTGATGTTACTCCACTCACGCTCGGCATTGAGACCGCCGGCCAGGTCGCGACGGCGATGATTCCGCGCAACACGACCATCCCGGCGAAAAAGACGCAGACTTTCTCCACTTACAGCGATAGCCAGCCTTCGGTCGAAATCGTCGTGCTGCAAGGCGAGCGTCCGATGTCGCGTGATAACAAAATCCTCGGCACCTTCCGCCTCGACGGCATCCCGCCCGCACCGCGCGGCGTCCCGCAGATTGAGGTGACGTTTGACATCGATGCCAACGGCATCCTCCACGTCTCCGCCAAGGATCTCGGCACGGGCAAGGATCAGAAAATCACCATCCAGGGCTCGTCCGGACTCTCCAAGGAAGAGGTCGAGAAGATGACCAAGGAGGCCGAGCTTCACGCCGCCGAAGACAAGCAGCGCAAGGAAGCGGTCGAGACCAAGAACCAGCTCGATACGTCGATTTACCAGCTCGAGAAAGCCGTCAAGGAAGCGGGCGACAAGCTCGCCTCCGACGTCAAATCCAAGGCCGAGTCCGCCCTCGCCGACGCGAAGAAGGATCTCGAGAGCAACGACCCGGCGCGCATGAAGTCCGCGCTGGAGAAGCTCACCGCCGTCGGTGGCGAAATCTACGCGGAAGCGCAGAAGGCGGCTCAAGCCGCCGGTGCTCCTGCGCCCGAGGCCACCGCTGGTGGCGAGGCGTCCGCCAAGCCTGAGGATGCGGCGAAGAAAACCGAGAAGAAGGCCGACGTAGTCGATGCCGACTTCGAGGTTGTCGACGACGACAAGAAGAAGTAGTCCTCACCTTCACCCTTTGCGCGCCGGCCGTGTTCTCCCGCGGCTGGCGTGCCTTGCTCATCACAAAACCAGTAAACTCACCCTTCAACCCAAACCCAAATCCATATGGCTAACGTCAAAATCAAGCCGATCGGGGACCGCGTCCTCGTCGAGCACATCGAAGAAAAAGAGCAGGTCCGCGGTGGCATCATCATCCCGGACAGCGCCAAAGAGAAGCCGCAGGAGGCCAAGGTCATCGCCCTCGGCACCGGCAAGAAGGGCGAAGACGGCAAAGTCATCGCCTTCGAAGTCAAGGTCGGCGACACCGTCCTCATCAGCCAATACGGCGGCTCGCCGGTGAAGCTCGGCGACAAGAAATACACCCTCGTCCGCGAGGACGACATCCTCGGCGTCATCGCCTGAGCGGGATCATTCCCTCCATCTCAACACTCAACTAATCACACACTACAATGGCAGCTAAACAACTTCTCTTCGATGAGGCCGCGCGTCAGAAAATCCTCCGCGGCGTCGAGCTCCTCTCGCGCGCCGTCAAGGTCACCCTCGGCCCCAAGGGCCGCAATGTCGTAATCGACAAAAAATTCGGCTCCCCGACCGTCACCAAGGACGGCGTGACCGTCGCCAAGGAAGTCGAGCTTCCCGATCCCTACGAGAACATGGGCGCGCAGATGGTGAAGGAAGTCGCCTCCAAGACCTCCGATGCCGCGGGCGATGGCACCACCACCGCCACCGTGCTTGCCGAGTCCATCTACAAGGAAGGCCTCAAGAACGTCACCGCCGGCTCCAACCCGATCTTCCTCAAGCGCGGCATCGACAAGGCCGTCGAGGCCGCGATCACCGAGCTTGCCCGCATCTCGAAGAAGGTGAACGACCGCGAAGAAATCCGCCAGGTCGCCACCGTCTCCGCCAACTGGGACACCGAGATCGGCGACATCATCGCCGACGCGATGGACAAGGTCGGCAAGGACGGCACCATCACCGTCGAGGAAGCCAAGTCGATTCAGACCACCCTCGACGTCGTCGAAGGCATGCAGTTCGACAAGGGCTACCTCTCACCCTACTTCGCGACCAACGCGGAAGCGCAGGAAGCGGTCCTCGAGGATGCCTACGTGCTCATCCACGAGAAGAAGATCGCCAACCTCCAGGAGTTCCTCCCGCTCCTCCAGGTCGTCGCCAAGAGCGGCAAACCCCTCCTCGTCATCGCCGAGGAAGTCGAAGGCGAGGCCCTCGCGGCCCTCGTCGTGAACAAGATTCGCGGCACGATCAACGTGTGCGCCGTCAAGGCCCCTGGCTTCGGCGATCGCCGCAAGGCCATGCTCGAGGACATCGCGATCCTCACCGGCGGCCGCTGCATCACCGAGGACCTCGGCATCAAGCTCGAGAATCTCGCGATCAGCGACCTCGGCCGCGCCAAGCGCATCGTCGTGGACAAGGAGAACACGACCATCGTCGAGGGCTCCGGCAAATCGTCCGACATCCAGGGCCGCGTGAAGCAGATCCGCCGTCAGATCGACGAGACCACCTCCGACTACGACCGTGAGAAGCTCCAGGAGCGTCTCGCGAAGCTCGCGGGCGGTGTGGCCGTCATCAACGTCGGCGCCGCCACCGAGGCCGAGATGAAGGAGAAGAAGGCCCGCGTCGAAGACGCGCTGCACGCCACGCGCGCGGCCGTCGAAGAGGGCATCGTCGCCGGCGGCGGTGTAGCGCTCCTGCGCTGCGCCAAGGCCATCGACGGCGTGAAGCTCGAGGGTGACGAGGCGATCGGCGCGCAAATCGTGCGCCGCGCGATCGAGTCCCCCATCCGCATGCTCTGCGCCAACGCTGGCGTCGAGGGTGCGGTCGTCGTCGGGCAGGTGCTCGCCGGCAAGGGCAACTTCGGCTACAACGTCGCCACCGGCGAATACGAAGACCTCGTGAAGGCCGGCGTGGTGGACCCGACGAAGGTCACCCGCACCGCGCTGCAGAACTCGGCCTCCATCGCCGGCCTGCTCCTCACGACCGAGTGCATGATCACCGAGCTCCCGGAGAAGAAGGAAGCTGCGGCCGGCGGCCACTCGCACGGTCCGGGCGGCATGGACTACTAAGATTCCCAATCGGGCGGAGCGATTCGCCCCTTTGTTTTCAAGAAAAGCGCGCCGCGAAACCGGCGCGCTTTTTTTTGCGCATGGCTTTCCTGCCCACGAAGGCAGTGTCTCTTTTGGGTGAGACCGGTCGGCGCTCCCCGAAGGGGGAGACGAAGCGGAATGGCCTCGGTAGCAGATGGAGTGGCAGCCCAGCCTACTATTTATCGATACGCGATGGCCGGTGTTAGCGCCCCGTTTGCATGGATGATCCCCATCCAGACCAATTGCTTTCCGGGTGGGAGGCCGCCGACCGTCAGAGTGAGTTGGGCCGGGCGAGCCTCGGTTGGAGCGAGCGGACGCATTTCCACTGTGTTGGCGGGTGGCTGGTTCAGCTCAGGAATGATGCTCAGCATCAGCACCCGGGCAGCTTCGGCATGCTGCACATCCAGCGATTGCTGGGCGATCGGCTTGGAACCATCGAGTGAGTATTTCATGGGTTATTGCTTGTTGATGGCCTCGATAATTTTTTTGCGTTGCTCGGCCGTGGCAGGGGCGAGGCTCTGAATCAGTGTATTCATGAGTTCGGTGAGTTTCTCCTCCGCGGCCCCATCGGGTATCGCGATCTTCAACTCCGTCAGCACCGCCCGTTTCTTCTCCGGCGGCAGGGCCATGCCCTTGTCGCCGACGTTGATGGTCTCCTCGATCATGGCGGGTGTGGCTGAGGCCAGCACCGGATAGCGGCTGAAATTGGCGTTATCCACCTTGGCTTCCGCTTCCTTCGCTTTCTCGCCCGTCGTTGCGGCCAGCAGGACAAGTCCGCCTTGGATGGTGCCGGCCTGATGATATGCGATGAGATCGCCCCAAGCTTCCTCGAAGGTGTAGGCATTGGCGGAGCTGGCGGTCATTTTCTTCACAATCTGCGCCAGCTGTAGGCTGCGTCCTGTGCGCATGGCGTTCATGAGCGACTCCGTCGCTTTCTCCCGAAACCAGTTCTTGTCGATGGACAGGCGCGTGCCCTTGGAAACGCTCACCAGCGTCGCATAGATGGTCTTGCTATCAACCGGGCTTGCGATTGCTCCGGCCCCGGACAACCCCAGTTCTAGGAAATCCGACCAGCTGTTAAATTTGGCGCGCGTTTCATGCAGCTCCAGCTCAAGTTGCGCATACCATTTGTCGATCTCCACGCGGAGCAGGAAAATCAGGCGATCCCGGGCAACTCGTCCGCTATCGGCATTGCCCCCTGGTTGCATCGCCGCTTCGTAGGTTTTCTTTAGTTCCGAGAACTTGTCCTCGAACTCTTGGTTTTTCTCCGCGAAGCGGATGGGACGTGGAGCCAAGTTGGTCGTCGTCAAGCAGCCGGACGATGTGATCAAGACGGCGAGCAGAAGCAGGGCGACAATACTGCGTGGATGGGAGCTTTTCATGGTGGTAATCAGATCTAGATATCCACCTCCGCCCACACGGCGGCGTGGTCGGAGGCGGCGTTGGCTTCCTTGGTCACCTCGGGAAAGGGCGTCACGCCCTTCACGATCATGCCGCGGCGCTCGATGCCCACGGCCTTGATGGCGGCGAAGAGCGGCGCGGACACGAGCAGGTAGTCGAGTTGCTGCTTGCCGCTGTGGTAGGTCCAGCGCGGCGCGGCGCCGAACGCGGGCGCGTCGCATACGTCGCGCAGGTGCGGCGTCGCGAGCAGGGGCGCGATCGAGGCATGCTCGGGCTTGGCGTTGAAGTCGCCGGCGACAGCGACGAGGTCTTTTTTAAGATCGAAGCGACCGAGGATGGCGCGCACGCGTTGCGCCTGCTTGAGGCGCTTGGCGTCATTGCTCGCCGGGGCACCGTAGCCCTGGCTCTTGAAGTGGTTCACGAGCAGCCATAGCGTGCGGCCGCCCGGCAGTTCGATCTCATACTCGGGGCAGTCGCGGCTGAAGATGGGGTAGGGCTTTTTGTTCGCACCGGTGTAGGTGTCGTCAATATGCGGACGCACGCTGCGCAGCGGGAAGCGGCTGTAGAGGCCCACGTCGATGCCGCGCGGATCATTGCCGTCGACGAGCAGCGTGTGCGGAAAGGCGGCCGCCTGCGGCTTGAGCACTTGGGTGTTGAAGCGCTCGAGCGCGGGGCGGCTTTCGGCTTCAACCACGGCGAGCACGTCGGGCTTGACCGCGACGATGACGCGCCCGGTGTTGCGTGTGGCCTCATCGTCCACGTCCTCGGTCTTGAGTTCGATCCAGCCCAACCAGAAGCCGCGGCCGGCAGCCTTGAGCGTGAGCTTGCCTTTGCTGGCGGAGAAAAGCTTCGCCTTCGCTTGGTTCACGTCGAACCACGGGTTGCCCTTGCCGCTGGCGAAACCGTATTTCGTGAGCAGCTCGACGATCCGCGCGCCGGTTGCGCCGGCGTAGCTGTCGCGTGCGAGCAGCTCGGAGAGTTCGTCGATGTCCTTGAGCACGGGCCGCGCGGTGTCGGAAAACCCGGGGAGCTGCAGGAGCTTCGGCCGCTGGAAGAGATTGTTCAGGTTGTAGGTGGCCAGACGGAGTTTCATGGGGCGATGGGGACTGGAACGCGTGTAGCACGTGAAATCTTTCAGAACAAGCGGGCGATCCGGCGATGACAGTCAAAATACCGGCCCATGCTTTGGCCTTCACTCCGGCGCGGGCCGGGCATTCGCTGAGCGCATGGAGATCATCTTTCTCGGCACGGGCACGTCGCAGGGCGTGCCCATGATCGCGTGCGGGTGCCGCGTGTGCGAATCACCGGACCAGCGCAACAAGCGCACCCGGGCCTCCGTGCATGTCGTGATGGACGGGCTGCACGTGCAGGTGGATGCTGCGCCGGAGCTGAGGCTCCAGTGCCTGCGCGAGCGGATCGCTTGGGTGGATTTTTTCATCCTCACCCATGGCCACGCCGATCACGTGTGCGGCATGGATGACCTGCGGCGCTTCTGCGATTTGCACGGCAGCGAGGCGCTGACGGTTTACTCGACGGAGGAGGGCATGAGCCGCGTGCTCGCGATCTATCCTTATGCGATGGCCGAGCGGCCGATCTCGCGGGGTTACGCGGCGTTCAAGCTCGCTGCGATGCCGGCGCTGCTCGATCTGCCGCAGGGCACGATTCAATCGACCCTGCTGCCGCACGGCGGACTCAACACCCTCGGACTCGTCTTCACCGAGCGCAGCACTGGGAAGAAATTTGCCTACTACACCGACTGCAAACGCGTGCCGCGCGAGGCGGTTGAGTTCGCCCGTGGCGCAGATGCGGTGGTGCTCGATGGGCTGCGCGCGCAGCCCCATCCCTCGCACATGTCGATCTACGAAGCGGTGGCCGTGGCGGCGGAAATCGGCGCGCCCTGCACCTGGCTCACCCATCTCACGCACCTGAACGACCACGCGGAACTCGAGGCGACGCTGCCGTCGGGGGTGCGGGTTGCGCACGACGGCCTGCGGTTGGTGCTTTGAAACAGCTATCGCCGTGAGCAAGTAACCCGTTGCCTTGCGCGGTCGTCTGTCGGATTCTAGCCCCGCGCCATGAATCTCGCCGATGTTTCCACGGTCGTCCTCGTCATCGTCGGTTTGCTGCTCGTCTTTGTGGCGTGGTGGCTCGCCGTCGCGGGACTGTTTCCCCGCTTGGTTGAAGGTTGCGCGGAGAAACTCGGCACGGCTCCCCTCGTATGCTGGCTAATCGGACTGGCGTGCGCGGTGCCTCTGATCTTCGGCGGGATTGCGCTGGGCAACGCCGTGCCAAGCGCGGCCGGGAGCATTGTGCGGGGCGCCATCATTTTGGGCACGATCTTCGCAGCACTCACGGGCACGGCGGGCCTCGCCCTGCGGATCGGCCGCGGCTTGCCGGCGGAACGTGATGCCAGCGAGCCCTGGCGCCGGATTCTGCGCGGCGCGATCGTGCTGGCGCTGACCTATCTCACCTTGATCTGGCTGCCGCTGACCCTGATGGCCGGGCTCGGTGCGCTCGTGCGGCTGGGCTTTGGACGACGGCCGGCTGGTGCGATCGTGGCATGAGCCTCTCTCGCCGCCAGTTCATCGCGGCGGGAGCCGGCGCCGTGGCGCTGGCGGGCGCGGGCTGTGGCCGGCCGAAAGACTGGGTGACCGAAACCCGCCGCCTCATCGGCAAGCCCACGGCACCGCCGCTGGCCGCCGTTCTCACGCCTTCCGCTTCCAGCGAGATCGATGCAGTTTCGCACGCGATCAACCGGCTGACTTTTGGTGCGCGGCCCGGGGACTACCGGCGTGTGGCGACGATGGGCGTGGAGGCCTTTATCGAGGAGCAACTGGCGCCCGCGCGTATCACCGACACGCTCTGCGCGCGCGTGATCCGGCACGAGTTCGACAGCCTGGCCGATCCCGAGGGGAGTTTTTTCCGCCGCGAAGAGGATGCGGCCGATCCCTTGCAGAAATTGTTTCCGGCCCTGCGCGGGCACGGGGCGAGAGTGGGGGACCTCTATGAGTTCAAGGACAAGGTTCTACTCGAGGATCTGACGCGCGCGACGGTGTTGCGCGCGGTCCTCAGCGAACGGCAGCTCTTTGAGGTGATGGTTCATTTCTGGAGCGACCACTTCAACATCGACCCCTCCAAGGCCGAGGCCAAGTGGCTCAAGGCGGCCGACGACCGCGACGTCATCCGAAGCCACGCGCTGGGGAATTTCCGCGACATGGTGCGCGCGAGCGCCGTGAGCCCGGCGATGCTCTGGTATCTTGATGGCCGGGCCAACCGTGTGAGCAAGGCCGGCGACAAGCCGAACGAAAACTATGCGCGCGAGCTGCTTGAGCTGCACACCCTGGGCGTGCATGGCGGCTACACGCAGCAGGACGTGATGGAAGTCGCGCGGTGCCTCACCGGCTGGACCGTGCGCGACCGGAAGAAGTTCTTCAAAGGCCGCGTCGAGTTCAACGCGCGCCAGCATGACGACGGCACCAAGCGCGTCCTCGGTATCGAGATTCCGGCGGGCCTTGGTGCCGCCGACCTCGATCGCGTGCTTGAGATTGTGGCGAGCCATCCGCAGACGGCGCGGCATATCGCGGCGAAGCTGTGCCGGCGCTTTATCGCCGACGAGGCGCCGGAGGCAGCGATACGCGCGACGGCCGCGGCTTTCATGGAGTCGCAGGGTGACATCCCGGCGACACTGCGGGCATTGTTTGCCACCGCGGAGTTTCGCGCCCCGGCGACGCGCGGGGCGAAGTTCAAGCGGCCGTTTCATTTTGTGGTCTCGGCGCTGCGCGCGACGAACGCGGAGACGGATGCCACGAAGCAGTTGATCGATTATCTGCTGCGGCTGGGCCACGCGCCGTTCCGCTATGCGACGCCCGAAGGCTATCCTGAGGTGGCATCGCACTGGCAGAACACCCTGCTCTGGCGCTGGAACTTCTCCACGGCGCTGGCGGCCAACCGCATCAAGGGCACGCGGGTCGCGATCAGCGAGCTGCGGATGCGCGTGGGCGGAGACGAAGCCCTGATGGCTACCGTGCTAGGCCGGCGCGCGACGGCAGATGAACAGATGGCGTATCGCGAGTGTGGGGCGGATGTCGCGTTGCTGCTTGCGGCGCCAGCTTTCCAGCGTTCCTGAATTCCTAATCATGGCGACGCAGGCTCTCATCACTGGCAATGGCGACAACCGTCGCACTCTGGTCGTGGTTTTCCTGCGCGGTGCGGCGGACGGGCTCGCCCTGGTGCCGCCGATCGAGGACGAGCACTACTATCGCGCCCGCCCGCGGCTCGGGATCGCCAAGAAGGATGCCGTGCGCCTTGATGATCGTTTCGGGCTACACCCGAGACTGGCACCGCTTGCCGCGGCGTGGGCCGAGGGCGAACTGGCGGTGGTGCATGCGTGCGGGTCGGAAGATGGGACGCGCTCGCACTTTGAAGCGCAGGATCTGATGGAGCACGGCGGTCTGGTAGCGGGTGGCTGGCTGGGACGGTTCCTCCGGGCCCGGCCGGCGGCGGCGAGCGGCGCGCTCACCTGCGTCGCGGTTGGGAAGACGCTCCCCGAATGCCTGCTGGGTGCGCCCTCGGTGACCGTGATGCAGGGGCTCGACGACTTTGCCCTTGGGGGCCGGACGCCCGCCTTTCGCACGCAGCTCGAACGGCTCTATGCCATGGAGCGCGGTCAGCTCGGCGCGGCGGCGCGCGACACGTTCGATGCGCTCCAGCGGATCGATGCGATGAGGTCCACGGTCTATCGTCCGGCCCACGGCGCGAGCTATGGCCGCGACGATTTCACGACCGGCCTCAGCCAACTCGCGCGCCTGATCAAAGCCGATGTCGGCCTTGAAGCCGCCTCAATCGATCTGCCGGGCTGGGATTCGCATTTTGCGCAGCAAGGCCAGGTGGAATCGTTGGCGGGGCGGTTGGCGGCTGGGCTGGAAGCCTTCCGCCGCGATCTGGGACCACGGATGGCGACGACGACCGTGGTGGTGATGACGGAATTTGGCCGCACGGTGGAGGAAAACTCGGCGTTCGGCACGGATCACGGGCGCGGCTCCACGCTGTTTGTGCTCGGCGGTGGGGTGCATGGAGGACGGATGCACGGCGAGTGGCGCGGCCTCGACCCTGCCGGCTTGGAGCCTCGCGGCGTGTTTGAAGGCTACGGCGATTTGCCGGTGTGGAACAACTATCGCGACGTGCTTGCGCCGGTGCTCCTGCGTCACGGTGCAGACGACGCGGGACTGGCGGGGGTGTTTCCCGAGTGGGCACTGAAGCCGATTTCGCTCTACGGTTGAGCGAGACGACTACTTGAGATCGGCCAGCGGCACGGGATCCATGTCCGCGAAGACTTGGTTTTCTCCGGCCATTGCCCACGCAAAGCGGTAGGCACCGGTGCCCGCGCCGCAGTGCACTGACCAGGAGGGCGAAAGCACCGCCTCGCGATCGCGCACGATCACGTGGCGCGTCGCCTGGGGCTGCCCGAGCAGATGCACAATCGCGGCGTCGCCGGCGTCGAAGTAGAGGTAAATCTCCGAACGACGGCTATGTGTGTGCGGCGGCATGGTGTTCCAGACGCTGCCGGGTTCGAATTCCGTGAAGCCCATCACGAGCTGGCAGCTTTGCACGCCGCCGGGATGGATGAGTTTGTGGATGCGGCGGCGGTTGGCGGCGTTCGCTGAACCCACCGGATCGGTGTGGAGCGTGGCGGCACGGATGTGGGTGGTCGGGCAGGAGGCGTGCGCCGGCGCGCTGACAAAGTAGAACTGCGCTCGACCCTCGGCCCCTTGGGAAAATTGGACGTCACGCTCGCCGCGTCCCACGTAGAGGCAGTCGAGATGATCCATTTCGTGCAGAATGCCGCCTGCGCGCACGAAGCCTTTGCCGCCGACGTTGAGAATCCCAATTTCGCGCCGCTCGAGAAAAAATTCCGTGCCCATCTCGCGTGAAGCGGGCAGCTCCAGCGCGGTCTCGGCCGGCACTGCTCCGCCAGCAATCATGCGATCAAGGTCGGTGCAACGGGTGGTGACAGCGCCAGGTTGAAACAGCCCGGTAAGCAGAAAGCGCGCGCGCAGTTCCTCGGTGCTGAGTGTATTGGTCGCTTCGGGAGTCGGCAGGTGGTGGAATTGCATGCGTGAGCACGGAGCGCGCGGCGCGCGCCGAGACGAAGAGGCGCTCGATCAGCCTGCGCACACACGTCGCCGCGTAGCGAGCAGCGCGAGCACCAGTGCGAACGGAACAAGAGCCGACAGTCCATCCGGTGCGTTGTGCCGGACTGCGGTGGCGTAGGGGGTGAGCGAAAAATCGTCGATACCGAGCCCGTCGTCGGATCCTGTGGCATTGAAGTCGCTCCACCGCAGCCAGAACTCGCTGCCGTTAGAAATGCTGAGGCCGGTGATGGTGCCTGAGATGGCGGTGCGGTTGGCGGAGAGGTTGCCATCAAGCAGACCGACTGTGCCCGCCGTGACGGGTGCGATGAAGTTGAGCGACGCATCATCGATCCAGGAGCCGCTCGTCAGAGAGGTGGCGTTGGTGCTGTAGGAAAATTCAAGCCGATCCTCACGGCCGGTGGCACCGAGGCGCCACTGTTCACCCGTGTAGGAGATCGTGATGCTGGAGATTGTGGCCCCCGTATTGTTGATGAAGCTGGCGCCAATTGTGGGAACGAGAGTTCCGCTCAACAGCGTTCCGAATGCCCGATCGGCGCTATTACCGAAGCTGTAGGTATCGCCGGTTGTGCTGCTGCCGGTGCCCGTGCCGTAGGTCGTGTTGGCGGACGTGCCGGTCTCGTTGAAAGCCCACCCTGTCGGCAGCACACTGCTCGAGCCGGTGGTTGCGAGGGAGTTGAAATCTTGGGTGTAGGCGACGCCGATCGTCGTCAGGGTAGTAGCCGAGGCCGGGAGCATAGCCCAGCCGAGTGAGAGCCCGAAGGCGCACGCGCGAACTGTTTTCATGGGGTGGGGGGATGGAAATGAATATCGGGGCTGGCGCAGAATTTTGGTCAAGCTCGATTAGCTGATTAGGCTAGCTCCAAGCCACCAAGACCGATTGAGGACGAACTCCGATGACGCTATGCCCACGCTTGCAAATACCGTGTAAATTCTCGGCACGTCATAAAAGCTAGTGAAACTGAAAAATTACTAACACTTGAAATTCAATTGTTTAAGGATATGCGGTGATTGCCGATGGACGCCTTGCGTAGCCTTCTGGGTTTCCCGCTTGTGCGAGCGGCGCGATGGGGTGCCAATGATTTTTCTTGTCGTGACATTTCACCGTGCATTTTTCGAGTTGGTCGGCCCTTGGCTGCGCTTCATTTTCTCAGGGGTTTTGTGTGCCCTGGCGGTCGGCGTCGCGCACGCGCAGGGCACCACTGCGACAATCGGGCAACGCGTGACCTTCATTGTGACCGCCGATGGTTGGCCGACACCCACGCTACAGTGGCGCAAAGATGGTGTGCCCATCGCGGGTGCCACCAATGCGACTTACCTCATCGCGTCCGTTACGCTCAACGATGCGGGCGCGTATTCGGTGCTCGCGACGAATAGTGTCGGTTCGGTCACCAGCGGCGATGAAGTGCTGACCGTAATCGCGGCCCCCGCCCATACGGCACCCACGATCCAAACCCAGCCGAGTTCGCCTCAGACGGCGCTGACCGGCGGCTCGGTTAGCTTTGGTGTCGCGGCGAGCGGAGTGCCAACGCCGACTTATCAGTGGAAAAAGAACGGCTCCAACCTCACTGGTGCGACCGCATCGACTCTCGTTCTGACCTCGCTCACGCCCAACGACAGTGCGAGCTACACCGTGATTGTTTCGAATGTCGCGGGCTCCGTCACGAGCAGCTCAGCCGTGCTGACAGTCAACGATCCGACGCCGAGCACGCCGCCTCCGGCGAACGTGGCTCCTGTGTTCACCGTGAATCTTGCGGCCGCCGAGTCAGTGGCGGCGGGTGGCACGGTGGTGTTCTCAGTCGGCGCTTCCGGCACGCCTGCGCCGAGCTACCAATGGCAAAAGAACGGCATCGCGATTGCCGGGGCGACGAATGCGACTTTGACACTTCTGGGGTTGGGTTCAGGCGACGCGGGCAGTTACACAGTCGTAGCTACGAATGTGGCTGGAGCCGTGACCAGCACCGCTTGTGTGCTTACGGTCGTCGTGCCTCCACCGCCGTTAGATCCCAATCCCTCAGGCAACCCACCCACCCCGCCACCGCCGCTTCCTCCCTCCAATCCTTCCGGCCCCGGCACCGCAAATTCGGCACCGTCGATCGCGGTTCAGCCTCTCTCGCTTCAGACAGTCGTCGCGGGCACATCGGCCTCGATTACGGTCGTCGCAAGCGGCAGCCCGGCGCCGTCTATCCAGTGGCGTAAAAACAGCGTGAGCATCACGGGTGCGACGGGACATATTCTTTCCCTGCCAACTCCCACCGCGGCAGACGCGGCGGTCTATTCGGTGATCGTCTCCAATTCTTACGGGACCGTCGTCAGTGGCAATTCGACGCTGGTCGTGCATGCCGCGCCCGCGGTTGTGCGCCATCCTGCCGCTCAGGCGGTCTCCATCGGCGCGCGCGCCTCGTTCACTGTTAGCGTAGCGGCGATTCCGGGGCCGAGTTATCAGTGGCGCAAGAACGGCGTCGCGATTCCCGGCGCGACCGCCTCCGTCCTTCAGATCAACGCGGTCAACGCCGCGGACACCGGAACCTATAGTGTGCTCGCAACCAATCCGCTCGGCAGTGTGACGAGTTTTGAGGCACCGCTTCAGTTGGCGGCACCGCCCGTCATCACGGCCCAACCCGTCAGCCAGACGGCGGCGGCCAAGTCCAATGTGAGCCTTACGGTCGAGGCTTCTGGTGCACCAACGCCGACGTTTCAGTGGAAACGCAATGGCGTGGTCCTCCCCGGTGCCACGGGCTCGGTGCTTTTGCTGAAGGGTGTAACCTCGGCTGACGATGGAGTTTACTCTGTCGAAGCGTCCAACAGCATTGGCTATGCCCTGTCAGCGGGCGCCACACTCACCGTCACTGCATCGTCTGGAGTCGGTGGATCGGCTGGCGGAGGGGACGGCAGCGGCGGTCCGACGGCCCCCACGCAGCCTAGCATTGTTGATTCTAAAATCGTCAATCTCTCGGTCCGTTCCACCGCTGGTGCCGGTGCCGATGTGCTCATCGTCGGCTTTGTGGTGGGTGGTGGCACTTCCGGAAAACCTGTGCTCGTTCGCGGCATCGGTCCTACGCTCAGCCTCTTCGGTGTGGCTAGCGCTCTCGTCGACCCGACACTTTCACTCCATACGGGATCCGCAATGACAGCGGCCAACGACGACTGGAGCTCCAACGCCAATGCGGGTCAAATCGAGCTGACCTCGGCCCGGCTCGGTGCGTTTGCCCTGCCGGCGCTCAGCGCCGATTCCGCGCTCATGTCCACGCTACCCGCCGGAGCCTACACCGTGCAGGTCGGAGGTAAGGCGGCCGCCTATGGCGTGGCGCTCGTTGAGGTTTACGATGCCGCCGTGGCCAACAGCGGCACCTTCATCAATCTCTCCGTCCGGGCCCGGGTCGATGCCGGCCCCGAGACGCCAAACCTCGGCTTCGTGATCAGCGGCACCACCGCCAAACGTGTGATGATCCGCGCGGCAGGCCCGACCCTCGCGGCATTCGGTGTCAGCGATGTGCTCGCCGATCCGAGGGTGCAATTGTTCCAAGGCAGCCGGCTCGTGGCAGAGAACGACAACTGGGGCGGCAGCGCGACGATGGCCGCTACGTTCGCTCAAGTGGGTGCCTTCGGTTTTGCCGATCCGGAGAGTCGCGATGCCGCGCTAATCGCCACCCTCGCGCCCGGAGCCTACACCGCCGTCATCTCCGGTGTCGCGCTGAGCTCGGGTGTCGCCCTCATCGAGGTTTACGACTTGCCCTGAGCCTCATTCGGCGCGGTTGACCTCGGCCACGCCTTCACGCAGTGAAATGGGTCGCGTTTGTGCGCGCGCCCCATGTCCCGTTTTTGCCTCCTTGTTGCCCCGTTTGCATTCCTGCCGGCTTTGGCCGCGCAGGAGCGGGTGACGTTCAACGAACACATCAGGCCTATCCTCTCCGACAATTGCTTCGCCTGCCACGGCGTGGACGCCGCGCACCGCAAGGCCAAGCTTCGCCTCGATACTGCTGAAGGCGCCACCACGGACCGCGACGGAGTGCGCGCGATCGTGCCAGGCAATCCCGCGGCGTCCGAGTTGTGGCAGCGCATTGCGAGCCGGCACGAGGATGAGGTGATGCCGCCACCCGAGTCGCACAAGCCGCCGCTCTCCACCGCACAACGCGATCTGATCCGGCGCTGGATTGAGCAGGGCGCAATCTATCAAAACCACTGGGCCTACGAACCGCTGGCGCGCATGCCGCTCCCGGCCGCCGTCGGCGGGGCGGCGGCGCATCCCGTGGATCGCTTCATCGGGAACAAGCTTTCCGCCCGGCGGCTTGCGCTCGCGCCTGAGGCCTCGCCCGCCGTGCTGCTTCGCCGCGTCACGCTCGACCTCACCGGGCTTCCGCCGACGACGCAGGAACTCGACAACTACCTCGCTGATCGTGCTTCCGGGGCCTACGAGCGCGCGGTCGATCGGCTGCTTGCTTCGCCGCGATACGGCGAACATTTTGGCCGGCACTGGCTCGATGCCGTGCGCTACGCCGACACCCACGGCCTCCACCTCGACAACATCCGCACGATTTGGCCCTACCGCGACTGGGTCGTGGCTGCGTTCAACCGCAATCTCCCCTTTGATCAATTCACGATCGAGCAGCTCGCCGGCGATTTGCTGCCCGATCCACGCCTCGACCAACTCGTCGCGTCGGGCTACAATCGCAATCATCTGACCACCTCGGAGGGCGGGGCGATCGAGGCCGAGGCGGAGATGCGCAACACCGCCGATCGCGCCGACACCACTGCGGCCGTCTGGCTCGGCCTCACCGCCAACTGCGCCTCGTGCCACGACCACAAATTTGATCCGCTCACCCAGCGTGAATACTACTCGCTCGGCGCGTTCTTCAAGGGACTCGCCGACCGGGTCTGGGACGGCAACATCCGCGTGCCAGGCCCCATCGCGGTCCTAGCCGATTCGCCCGCGACGCAGCGTCGCATCGCCGAACTCGCGCTCGCTGCGCCACCCCTTGAAGTCGCGCTCACCGCCGCAGCCGATCGCGTCATCGCGGCCGGCGCACCCTACCAGAAGCCCGGCAAGGGCGCCGTCACTTACGAAGTGATTTGGGCCGAGGACGCGGATTTGCCGGCGACGCGCAATTTTGGCCAGCCTCCGTCGGCCGGCAGTTGGCGTGAAGGTGAAGGTGTGCCGCTGGCCGGTGGCCGGCGTGCGCTTCGTCTCGAGGGTGATGGAACGCGCCCGTTTCATTTCACCGCCGGCGACATCGATCTCACGGTGAAGACGGAGGTGAAGCCGTTCGTGCACTTTCAGCCCGACGCCGCGCACCCGCCGCAGGCGGTGAGCCTGGAGTTTGTCACGGAGGAAAAAACGAAACGCTTTGTCTGGGGCGACGCGGCCGCATTCGGCCCGGAGGTTGCGGGGGAAGCCATCGTCGTCGGCCCGCTCCCGCCCGCGGGGGCTTACAGCCGCCTTGAAATTTCAGCCAAGGAGGCCGGTCTCGCCCCGGGAAAAAGCTACACCGCCTTGCGCATCGCGCAGCGCGGCGGCGCCGCGTGGTGGGATCGCGCAGGGGCGACGCTGACGAGCCCCAATGGTGACGCCGACCCGCTGCTGTCCAGCAACGCATGGGCGAGCGCGCTGCGCGGCACGGCCCGCTTTGCCGAGAGTGCGCCGCTGCGGCACGACATCAAATTCCTGATCGGCCTCTCCGGCACGCAGCAAAATGACGAGGAAAAGGCGCGCCTCACGCGCTACCACCGCGATTTCATCCACGGCCCGCTGCGCGCCGCAGTCGAGGCGGAGGCGCACGCGGCGCGCGTGGTCCTGGCCGAGCAGATTCATCTCGAACTCAGTTTCCCGGCGACCTTGATCTCGCGCGAGCGCGCCGAGCCACTCCCGGCCCACATTATGATCCGGGGCCAATACGACAAACCGGGCGACCTCGTGGAGCCGGGCACCCCCGCCTTCCTGCCGCCGTTGTCCAAGTCCGGCGCTCGCGCCTCGCGGCTCGATCTCGCGCGCTGGCTCGTCGATCCGGTCAATCCGCTCACGGCGCGGGTGGCGGTGAATCGGTTCTGGCAGCAACTCTTCGGCGCGGGCCTGGTGCGCACGCCGGCCGATTTCGGCTCTCAGGGGCTGCCGCCGACGCATCCCGAGTTGCTCGACTGGCTGGCGGGCGAGTTTGTCCGCACGGGCTGGGACGTGAAGCAGCTCGTCCGGCTCCTCGTCACTTCGCGCAGCTACCGGCAAGACTCCGCCGCCAGCCCTGCTCTCCTCGAACTCGACCCGGAGAACAAGCTGCTGGCCCGCGCCGCACGACCTCGCCTCGACGCCGAGGTGCTCCGCGATCAGGCGCTGGCGCTCGCCGGCCTGCTGCGCCCCGAGATCGGCGGACCGCCGGTGCGGCCGTATCAGCCAAGCAACATCTGGGAGCCGGTCGCCTTCGGCGGCAGCAACACCAAGGTTTATGTGCAGGATCAGGGCGCGGCGCTCTATCGGCGCAGTCTCTACACGTTTTGGAAACGCACTGCGCCCGCGCCGTCGATGGTGACGTTCGATGCCCCTTCGCGTGAAAACTTCTGCGTCGGCCGCGCGCGCTCAAACACGCCGCTTCAAGCCCTCGCCTTGATGAACGATGTGCAGCAATTCGAGGCCGCACGCGCATTGGCCGAACGCCTGCTCCAGCGGCCGAGCAACGACACCGACCGCCTCGTGCATGCGTTTCGCGCCGTCCTCGCCCGCGAGCCCAGCGCGACAGAAATGAAAATCATCGGCGATTCGCTGGCGCGCCACCGCGCGCACTTTGCGAAGAACGTCGAGGCGGCCAGCCAAGTGGTCGCGAATGGCGAGTCCAAGCCCGATCCATCACTGCCACCGGCGGAGGTCGCGGCGTGGGCGATGGTGGCCAATCTCCTGCTGAATCTCGACGAGTCCGTCTGCCGCAACTGAACCCGGGCGCGGACGAAAATTTTCCCCGCCGAAGGCCAGTCGGGCTTGCCTGCGCCGTGCCCGTCTGACTTGGTCACGCCCTGCGTCAAATTCCAGCGCACGATTCACCACCCCATGTCTTCTGCACCTGCCAGCAAACGCCAGCTCTACTCGGTCCTGATCGCCGCCTTTCTGGGGTGGATGTTTGACGGATTTGAAATGGGACTCTTCCCGCTGATCGGGCAGCCCGCCCTTAAGGAACTGCTGGGGCCCTCCGCGCCCGCAGCGGATGCAGCCGCGTGGTTCGGTGCGATTATCGCGGTGTTTCTCGTGGGGGCCGCGACCGGTGGCGTGCTCTTCGGCTGGCTGGGCGACAAAATCGGCCGCGTGCGTGCGATGTCGCTCAGCATCTTCACTTATGCTATTTTCACCGGTCTCTGTGGCTTTGCGACCGAGGCGTGGCATATCGCGGGGCTGCGCTTCATCGCTTCGCTGGGCATGGGCGGTGAATGGTCGCTGGGCGTGGCGCTGGTCAACGAAGTGTGGCCCGGCAAGTCGCGCGCCCTGATCGCCGGTCTCATCGGCGCCGCGGCCAATGTGGGTTTCCTCTTGGTGGCCCTGCTGAGCATGGGACTGGGCGGAGTGATCAGCGGCATGGAGGTTTTCCTCAAAGGCATCGGACTATCGGATGCATCGACGAACAGCCTGCTGGCGAACTCCGCGTGGCGCTTCCTCATGATCAGCGGCGCGTTTCCGGCGTTCATCATTTTCTTCATCCGCCTTTTTGTGAAGGAGTCCGAGAAATGGCAGGATGAGAAGGCCAAGGGTTCGACGTCGCACTGGAGCAACACAGATCTCTACGGCGTCCTCATCGCGTGCGTGGCGGCGTTGTGCATCATCTGGGTGTGGTCGCCAGCGATGGCGAAGCTCAATTGGATCTGGGCCACAGTGATCACCTTTGCCGGTCTGGCGGTGGCGTTGTGGGGCTATCTGCACCCCGTGAAGCAGTATCTGGCCCGGGCGATCGCGGCCGGTTCGCTGACCGCGGAAACGCGGGACCGTGTCGTGCGGAACATGCTCTTCGGCGCGGCCTTGGCAGGCGTGGCGCTGCTTGGCACGTGGGGTTCCATCCAGTGGGCGCCGCGCTGGGCGGCCGAACTGATGCCCGACACGGCCACGGTCAAATACTTCGCCAAGGAAAAGACCCAGCTGGCCACGGCCATGGGCGCGATCGTGGCGACGATCATCGCGGCAGTGGCGGCCGGGCGTTACGGCCGTCGCATGACCTACACCGTGCTGTGTGTGGGCTCGATCGCGTCGGCGCTCTATTTTTATCAGGGCAACTCGACGTTCGGTTCCGGTTTTCTTTTCGCCGCTTTTCTCGCCGGTGGCGTCACGGCGTCGTTCTACGGGTTCTTTCCGCTCTATTTTCCCGAGCTTTTCCCGACTAGCGTGCGAGCCACCGGCCAGGGTTTTGCCTATAATTTCGGCCGCATCTTCGCCGCCATCGGCGGTCTGCAGACGGCCACGCTGATGAAGGCGTTCGACGGCAGTTTCGCGAAGACCGGTTCGACCCTCGCCTGCATTTACCTGATCGGCATAATCGTCATTTGGTTTGGGCCTGAGACGCGCGGCAAGGAACTGCCCGAGTGAGATCGGAGTGGACTAGCTTGGGCCCGCCGGATGCAGCGCGCGGTGCACGGCTTGCAGCAGTTCGTCGGAGGTAAATGGCTTGGTCAGCAGTTCGAATCTTCCGAGTGCGCCGAGCGCCTCGGGTGGGAGCTTCGTGAAATAGCCCGACATGATTACCACGGGCAGGTCGGAGCGCTGGCGACGCAGTTGCGTCGCTAGTTCCGAGCCGGAGCCCCCGGGCCTCGTTTGGTCCGTCACGAGGACGGTGCAGCACGTCGGATCCTGGCCAATGGCCGCGAGGCACTGGTCGGCGGATGCGAAGGATCGTGTGCGGTAGCCTTTGCCCTCGAGCACGAGCTGCGTGCAACGATTCACGACCTCGTCGGCCTCCACGATGCAGACATATTCGCCCTTGCCCCGTGGCGCCTCGTCCGGCGCGGCCAGCAGCGCGGAACGATCCTCGGGCCCGGCGGGAAGGTAGATGTGAAACATCGAGCCCGCCCCGGGTGCACTCTCCACTTCAATGGCCCCATGATGGGCGCGCACGATTCCATGGACCACAGCGAGGCCGAGGCCGGTGCCGTCGCCCGCCGGTTTGGTGCTGAAAAAGGGATCGAAAATCCGGCTGCGCGCCGCCTCATCCATGCCGCGGCCTGTGTCGCTCACGGTGAGGCGCACGTAGCCGCCGGGTGCGGCACGGCCGAGGCCGAGCGTGGACTCGAAGGTGCCTTCGGCACGTGCCAGTGTGATGCGCAGCACGCCGCCCATTTCACGCATCGCGTCGCCCGCGTTGGACCCGAGATTGTGCAGCACTTGTTGCATCTGTGTCATGTCTCCGCGGATGGTTCCGCTGCCGGGCTCACAGCAAGTCTCAATTGAAATGTGCGCCGGGAGGCTTGCCCGCAGGAGCCGTTGCGATTCGGCAATCACGTCCCTAAGGTCGATCGGCGCGTGGTCGTCGGATGTGCGCCGGCGTCCGAAACTGAGGATCTGGCCGACGAGTTCGCGGGCGCGCAGGCCGGCTCGGCTGGCCTCGGTGAGGAAGACCCGCGCCGGATCGGTTTCGTTGAGCACCTCGGCGGCCAGCTCTTGGTAACCGATAATGCCGGTGAGAATGTTGTTGAAGTCGTGGGCGATGCCTCCGGCGAGCGTGCGCAGCGTTTCCATCTTCTGCGCCTGAAACAGCTGGGCCTCGATGCGCCGTCGCATCTCCTCGCGCCTACGATGCGCGGTGATGTCCTGGATCGTGCCGCCAAGTGCGATGCAGCGCCCGCCCTCAAACGTTCCGGAGCCCATCACGCGCAGCCAGAGCGCTGCGGCCGGCGGGTTTTTCACCTCGACCTCAAGTTCGAATACCGAGGCACCGGGCGTTAAGGCGGCAATGGCCGCTTCGATCGCTGCCTGCGCGTCAGGAGCAAAGAAGGGCCAAGCCGTGCCAGCGGGCAGCGGCTGTGCTTCATCCTGGCCCAAAAGGCTACGTGTGCCCTCCCACCATGTAGGTATGCCTGTCGCCAGATCGATTTCCCAGGCTCCAATCTTGGATAGGCGGGCGATTTCGCGCGTCATTCGTTCAAGTCTTTGGAGTTTTCGCTCAAGTTCAGCGGGACCGATGCCGATGCCAGCGTGGGTGTCGCCATGCATGTCGGGCTGAGCGACGTTGTGGCCGGACGACGGGACGGGAGGACGGCTGGACATGAAATAAATCAAGGCCGCGGGTGGTGATCTCCGCAACTAAACAGGAGTCACGGAGCTTAAGCGAGTTTCACACGCGGTCGATTAACTTTGGGTAGTCCGTCTCCACGCGGAGCGGACCGATCGTAATGTTTCAAACCAGAGAAGCCCGCATGGCCGGAGTTCTCTTCGCCATCGGCGTTGCGCTGATTGCGATGGGCTGGGTGCTCCGTGTTGTCATCACGGCGCTCCGGCCGGACGTGAGCGCTGAATCGCTGGGCTGGACGATTGTCATCGTCGGTTTGACCGCCGCTGGGGTGGCTTTCGCCTCGGCTCGGGCATGGCAACGTGCGGCTGAGCGACGCACCGCACGCAGCGAGGGCCTGCTCGCTGAGCGCGCAGATCTGGCGGTGATCACGACGGATAGTGCCGGTGACGTGGTGAGTCTCAGCTCTGCCGCGGAACGCATCTTGGGCTGTCAGCGGGTAGACGTGATTGGAAAAATGATCGTCGAGTGGGTGCATGCAGGGGACGAAACCCAGCTCCGACTCGTGGCGCGCGCCCATCGTGCGGCCGCGAACGCTGCCCGCGATCTCGGTGCGCTCGTGGCTGCTGGTTCCCCCCTCGGCAGCGAGCGCGAATGGGTTTTCGTGCAGGCCGATGCCGGGCGCGTGCCGGTGCGAGGCTCGATTTCTGCGATGCAGCACCGCGGCGGGCGTGAGGGGTATCTGATTGTCGCACGCGACGTCAGCGCGGAAAGACAGGCACGGCAGGGGCGCGATGACGCTGAACTGCGCCTCGCCAAGCTTGGGGCGCATGTGCCGGGTATGATTTTTGCACTGCGCCGAAACGCCGATGGCAAATGGACTTTGCCCTATGCAAGCGATGGCATCCGCCATCTCTTCCGCCAGTCATGCGAATCTGTGCGGGACGATGCGTCAGGCCTGTGGAACGCCGTCCATCCCGAGGACGCGGATCGAGTCACCGCATCGCTTGAGCAATCGGCAGCGACCCTCACGCCTTGGGAATGCGAGTATCGCGTCCGCTTTCCGGACGAAACCGTGCTCTGGTTGCGTAGCACGGCGACGGCAGAGAGCCACACGGACGGGGCGGTGATCTGGCATGGATTCACGACGGATGTGACCGACCGCAAACGCGCCGAGCAAGCACACGAGGAAGGGCGTGTGCTGCTCCAGAGCGTGTTTTCGAGTGTGGACCTCGGCGTGTTTGTCATCGAGGTCACGAGTGGTGGCGGTTTCCGTTATGCGGAGATCAATCCCGCCTACGAACGTCTCACGGGGCTTTCCGCCGCCGAGATTAGAGGCCGCAGTCCCCGCGATCTCGCGCCGATCATCACGGAAGAGCTGGCGGAGTCACTGTGCGCGAGCTTCCGCCGCGGCACCGAGTCGCGCGGACCGCTGGAGTATGAGGAGATGTTCAACGCCCGCGGCCGCTCGCTCTGGCTGCTCACCCGTCTTACTCCGTTGCGCGATCCGGCCGGCAATGTCGTCCGCCTCGTGGGCCGCTCGCTTGATATCACGGAGCGCAAGGCCATCGAATTCCGCTTTCAATCTCTCACGGAGCGACTGCAACTCGCGACCGAAGCCGCCCAGGTCGGCATCTGGGATCATGACATCGTGCAGGATCGGATCATGTGGGACAGCCGCATGCACACGCTCTACGGTGTCGCCCCGCGTGATTTTAACGCGAGCTTCAGCGCCTGGAGCGAACGCGTGCATCCCGACGACCGCGCGCGGGTGGCGACCGAGCACGCTTGCGCGACCGAAGGCAAGGGAGCGTTCAACACCTCGTTCCGCATTGTGCGCCCCGACGGCCAGGAGCGACAGATCCGCGCTCGCGCCCACGTGCAGCGTAACTCCGCTGGTCGCGCCACGCGCATGGTGGGGGTCAATTGGGATGTGACAGCCGAGCGTCGGGCGCAGGCCGAGATCGAAAAGGCCCGCGATCAAGCCGAGGATCTGAACCGCCAGCTTGAGAATGCGCTCGATCGTGCCCAACGGCTCGCGCAGGAGGCCGCGGCAGCCACCGTCGCGAAGTCCGAGTTCCTCGCCAACATGAGCCACGAGATCCGCACACCGCTCAACGCCGTTCTCGGCATGAGCAGCGTGTTGCTGGGCACCGCGCTGTCAGCCGAGCAGCGCGAGTATGCCGAGACGATCCGTTCCAGTGGGGACGGCTTGCTTGAACTGCTCAACGGCATCCTCGACTACTCCAAGATCGAGTCCGGGCACCTCGATCTTGAGACGCGGCCGTTCGACCTGCGCGAGTGCGTGGAATCGGCGATGGATGTGCTCGCCGCCCGCGCCGCGGAAAAGCACATTGATCTGCTCTGCGAGCTTGCCCCGGGAGTGCCGGATTCAATCGGCGGGGATGACACCCGCCTGCGGCAGGTATTCGTGAACTTGCTGAGCAACGCCGTGAAGTTCACCTCCCATGGCCAGGTGCTTCTGGCGGTCGATTGCGTGCAACGGGACGGGGAAGAGGTGCGCTTGCGCTTCGCCGTGCGCGACTCGGGCATCGGCATTCCCGAGGACCGGATGAACCGACTTTTCAAGAGCTTCAGCCAAGTCGATGCCTCGACGACGCGCCAATACGGCGGCACCGGGCTCGGTCTCGCGATCTGCAAGCGCATCGTCGAGCTGATGGGCGGGCGCATCTGGGTCGAGAGTGTGGTCGGGCAGGGCAGCACCTTTATTTTTGAGATCGAGGCCGCTGCGGTGGTTGAGAATGAGAAGCCTTTCGTGACAACTTCGTCACCTGTGTTCAGCGGTCGCCGCGTCCTGGTGGTTGATGACAATAGCGAGAGCCGGCGCATCCTCTGCGCGCAGTTCGCCAGCTGGGGCTTGGTGGCTCGCGGGGTGGACTCTGGCCCGGGTGCGCTTGAGGCGCTTGGCGACGGGACGCCGTGCGATCTCGTGGTCATGGAGACCGATCTTCCGTTGATGACTGGGCAGGAAGTGCTACGACGCATCCGGCTGAAGCACTCGCCGGCCCACCTCCCCGTGGCGATGTTGGTCCGGCCGGGCCAGGCGCGGGGCGCGGTCGAACTCGGAGTCGCTGCCTATGTCTCCAAGCCCATCAAGGCTGCGACCCTGCTGGAGACGGTGGTCGCCATCTTCCACGGTCGCACTGCGCAGCCGGCCGAGTCGGCAAGTGAAGAAGCCCCGCTCGGGGCACGGCATCCGTTGTCCGTTTTGCTGGCCGAGGATAATCCTGTGAATCAACGGGTGGCCACGCTGCTGCTGCAGCGCATGGGCTATCGTGCCGACGTGGCGGCCAACGGTCGTGAGGCGATTGATGCCATCGCGCGCCGACGCTACGATCTTGTGCTGATGGACGTCCAGATGCCGGAAATGGACGGCCTGCAGGCAACCCGTGAGATATGCTCCCGCCTCACGCCCGTGCAGCGCCCGCGCATCGTCGCCATGACGGCCAACGCCTCCACCTCCGACCGCGACGAGTGCCTTGGCGCGGGCATGGATGGCTTCCTCTCGAAGCCGGTTCGACAGGCCGATTTGAGACTGGCGCTGGAGGCTACGCCTGCGCGCAGCGCGGCGGAGCAGACCTCGATCTCGGGCTCCACCGCCGCCTGAGGCAGGCACGAAAAAACCCGCCGGAAATCCGGCGGGCCAATGGAAGCGGTGAAAGTGCGCGTCTTAAGCTAGCGCTTTTGGAATCGCGGCATCGAGCTCCACCGCATGCGGGTGATTACGTTTGACGCGGTGCATTTGGTGCCGGCGTTGCAGCATGCGGTCGAGCTTGTCGACGAGCATGGAAATCGCCTTGTGGCACTCGTCGGCGGAGACGGACGCGTTCATGTCGGGGCCGTGGATTTCGATGTGGCCCTTTGCGGTGAATTGCGTGCCAGGTGCTTGGTTGCGATCAGATTCCAGTTCCACGCGCATCCGGACGATGCGCTCCTCGTGTCGAAACAATCGCTCGGCTTTCTCGTGGACGAACGTCTTCAGGGACGGGGTCAGTTCGAGATGAATGCCGGAGACAATGATTTCGTGTTGGTTTTGGCTGTTCATGTTTCTGCGTATGGGTTCGGGTGACGCGAAACCGGGACGTGTCCCGGCCCGCGGTAAATTCTCAAATCAATTCCAAACGCCGTGCCCTCGCTTAGCGAAGCGCTCCCATCATTCGCGGCCGTCATTGTGACGGGCGGATCTTCCGGCATTGGAAAATCGTTCATTCGTCTGGCTCCGACACTGGCTGGCACCGCTGTGATTTGCAACCTATCCCGACGATCTCCTGAAAATAATTTAGCTCCTGATGCGGGGAAAAGATTGAACCATTTTTCATGTGATCTCGCTCAAGCGGCGGAGGTGACGCGAGCGGCTGAGGCGGTGCGGCAATGCGTGGAGCGCACCGCGCCGCATGGCCGGGTGCTGCTGATCAACAACAGCGGGATCGGTGCTTTCGGCGCGTTCTCCGGACGCGACGCGGAGCGCCAGCTTGCGATGATTGATGTCAACGTCCGCGCCCTCGTGCAGCTGACCGGCTTGCTGTTGCCGCTCTTGCGCGCGCGTGGCGGAGCGATCATGAACGTGGCCTCGACAGTCGCATTTCAGCCGACGCCTTTTGCCGCAACCTACGGCGCAACCAAGGCCTTCGTCCTGCACTGGACCATCGCGCTCGACCACGAGTTGCGCGGCTCAGGCGTGCGTGCGCTCGCAGTGTGTCCGGGCACGACGCGCACGGAGTTTTTTCAATCGGCTGGGCTCGCCCCGGGCACCGTGGCCGCGCGCGGCAGCATGTCATCCGATGAAGTGGTCGAAGCGGCCTTTCGCGCCTTGGCCGCCGGGCGCAGCCAAGTCGTGCCGGGCTGGCTCAACAAAGCCTACACGTTTGCCGCGTCGAAATTGCCGAAGTCAGTGGCCGCCGGGCTCGCGGCGCGCGTGCTCCGGCGCCGCAGAAGCGACGGGGCGGGCGCGTGAGCGAGCCCGACGATATTTTTTCGCTGCGCGCTTGCGCCTGGCCGCGCCGGCCTCGCGGCCAGGGCCCCGTGCGCATGATCGCGCCGGAGGAGGTGCCATCCTGGATCGTGTTCGAGGACGATCGGCTGCTGGTGGTGAACAAACCCGGCGATGTCGTGTGCCATCCCTCGAAGGCGGGCCCGTGGTCGAGCTTGGTCGGCGCGCTGCGTGAATATGCGCGCCTGCCGACGGTGCATCTCGTTTTTCGCCTCGATCGTGAGACGAGCGGCCTCGTCGTGCTGGCGAAGGACCCGCGGATGGCGAGTCGCCTCCAGGTCGCGATGCAGGAGCGCAAGGTCGGCAAGCGCTACAGTGCGATCCTGACTGGCGAGCTGGCCGCGGCCGTCACCGTCGATGCCCCGCTAGGCGACGATGTATCGAGCCCGGTCTTCATGAAATCGGCCGTCGTCGCGCCGGGCGAAGGCCAGCGCGCCGTCACTCATTTCACGCCCAAGTCGCACGCGGCGGGTTTCACGCTCGCGAGCGTCGTGACCGAAACCGGTCGCAAACATCAAATCCGCGCGCATGCGCAGTGGCTCGGGCACTCGCTCGTGGGCGACAAAATCTACGGACCAGACTCGCGCTGCTACCTAGACTTCATCGATCAGGGGTGGACCGAGGCCCTGGCGGCCAAGCTCTTGCTGCCACGCCAGGCGCTGCACTGCGCCGAGATCGATTTTCGGCCGGCGCGAGTGGATCATGTGTTCACCGCACCCCTGGCGGACGACCTGCGGGCGTTTCTCGCGGAGAAAAAATTCGTTCCCGCGGTCAGCGCCCTGCCAGCGCCTCCCGCAGCACCGGCTCGAATTGATGGGCCTGGCGCATGAAGCCGAGATCGCTCGGGTGGGAACCGTCGGTCGCAGCTTCGTCGTCGTGGCCGAGGAGATCGTCGCCCGCGATGTAGTGGAGGTGTTTCACGCCCTCTTTCTGGAGGGTGGCAAAGGCTTCGCGCAGGGCGGCGTGATTGTCCGTGTGGTGCTGATTTCGCGCGGGGAGGATCCAGGAGTTGGTGTTGCGGCGGTCTTCGACGAGCACGATGGGCGTCTCGGGCCGGGCGGCGCGAAGCTGGCGGACGAGTGGAATCGTGCGCTCGCGCACGAGGGCGGCGCCCATGTTGGGCAGGCAGTCGATCACGAAGACGGCGGCATCGATAGTCACCAACAGCTCGCCGACGGCGGCGTCCATCCGGCCATTGCCGGAAAAGCCGAGATTGATCACGGGGCGATCGAAGCGGCGGCCGAGAATCGCCGTGTGGACCATGCCGGGGCGCGTGGCGCTCGCGCCGTGCGTGATCGAGGTGCCGTAGAAAACGATGGGTTTTTCGGCGCGCGGGGCGAGCGGCTCGAATTTTGCGCCCGGTGGCACACCGAGGGAGAGTTTTTCGATGCCGTTGTAGAGCGGCAGGTAAACGGCGTATTCGCGCAGGCCCGGCTTGAGACCGGCGATGATTTCCTGGCGCACGGTTTGCCCGTCCGGCCGGGTGACGCCGACCCAGCGCCATTTGCCGGCGTCGTCGCGCGCGTAGAGATCGAGGCCGCTGGCGCCGATGGCGGTCATGTTGGCGCCGGCGAGGCGGGACTTATTGAGCGTGTAGTCGGCCCAGAGGAGCGTGGCGTCGGATTTGAACCGCACCATCATGCCGGCGCTGTCGCGACTGAGACCCCAGACGGCGTCGGTGACCTTGCCCTCGGCGACTGCCGGCAGGCGGTCAAACCAGCGCTTGCGCGGCATGTCGCCGAACGCGCGGCCCTCGACGCCCCACGTGGTGACATCGTGCCACGTGAGCGCAGGCTCGGGTTGCTTGGCCTTGGCGGCGGTGGCTTTTTTTGCCGGTGCCGTCTGGGCAAGCAGTGCAGACGCAGGACAGAGACCAAGCACAAGAATGAACAACAAGAGGCGGGTAGGGGAGCGCATCGCCGCAAGCTGGCCGTCCCACGGGCACCTGGCAAGGGGCGGATGGGCCGAATACAGCCGTGCGCAGCCGGCTGCGGCACACGCGGACGACGATTGCGCGGGGCCGATGGGTTCCTTATCGGAGCGACATGAATTCCCTGCTCACCGACGCGGCCGAGCGCGCGATCCGCTACATCGAAACACTCGACCAGCGCGCCGTGGCGCCGACTCCGGCGGCCATTGCGGCGCTGCGCGGCTTTGATGAGCCCCTGCCAGAAAAGCCATCCGATCCCGCGGCAGTGCTCCGGCAGCTCGACGAACTCGGCTCGCCGGCGACGACGGCGATGGCAGGGCGACGATTTTTTGGCTTCGTCATCGGCGGCTCGATTCCGGTGACGCTCGCCGCCCATTGGCTCGCGGGCGCGTGGGACCAAAACGCCGGGCTCGGCAAGCCCACGCCCGGCGTCTCGTTTCTCGAGGAAGTTTCCCTGCGCTGGCTGATCGAGCTGCTGCAACTGCCGCGCGGGAGCGGCGGGGCGTTTGTGACGGGCGCGACCGTGGCGAATTTTTGCGGGCTCGCGGCGGCGCGGCATGCCGTGCTGAAACGCGCGGGGTGGAACGTCGAGGCCGATGGCCTCTTCGGCGCGCCGCCCATCACGGTGATGGTCGGGGCGGAGGTGCATCCGTCCGTGACGAAGTCGCTCGGGATGCTCGGGCTCGGGCGGGCGCGGGTTGTGAAGGTGCCGGTCGATGGCCAGGGGCGCCTGCGGCCGGAGCTAATGCCGGCCATTGCCGGCCCGACGATCGTGATCGCGCAGCTGGGTAACGTGAACACCGGTGCGTGCGACGACCTCAAGGCGATTTGCGCCCGCGCGAAACCCGCCGGCGCGTGGGTGCATGTGGATGGTGCGTTTGGCCTTTGGGCCGCCGCGACGCGCACGCATGCGGCGCTCGTTGCCGGCGTGGGCGAGGCGGATTCGTGGGCGACGGATGCGCACAAGTGGCTCAACGTCCCCTACGACAGTGGCCTCGCCTTCGTGCGCGATCCGCACGCGCTCAAGGCCGCGATGGCGATCACGGCCGAATATCTGCCGACCGAGGGAGAGATTCGCAACCCGAGCGACTTTACGCCCGAACTCTCGCGCCGCGCGCGCGGCGTCGAGGTGTGGACCGCGCTGCGCACACTCGGCCGCGAGGGCGTGGCCGCGATGATTGAGGCAAACTGCGCGCAGGCGCAGCGGTTTGCCGCGCGCCTCGCCGCCGGCGGCTGCGAGATTCTGAATGAAGTCGCCCTCAACCAAGTCCTCGTCGCCTTCGGAGACGCCGAAAAAACCAAGCGCGTGATCGAGGGCGTGCAGCGCGACGGCACCTGCTGGGCCGGAATTACGGTCTGGCAGGGGCGCACGGCCATGCGCCTCAGTGTGAGTTCCTGGGCGACCACGGACGCGGACGTGGATCGCAGCGCGGAGGCGATTCTCCGCGTGATGCGCGCGACGAGTTAGAGGCTGGCTAGGCGGCGAGGCCTCGCCTAGTGATCGTCGCCATGAAGATCACGCGAGCGGCGGACCTCGTCAGCAATCGCGGCCCGGCCGCCTATTTCACCGGTGTGGTGCGGGTCGATGAACTCGCGGGGGCGGCCGCGCCGGGATCGGCGGTGCGCGTGGTGCGCGTGGCGTTCGAGCCCGGGGCTCGCACCGCCTGGCACACCCACCCCCACGGCCAGATTCTGCAGATTCTGAACGGGGTCGCGCGCGTCCAACGCGCGGGCGAGCCGCTGCTGGAGGTGCAGGCGGGCGACGCGGTGTGGTTTGAGCCGGGCGAGCGCCACTGGCATGGCGCCGCCCCCGGTGGTCCGATGGTGCATCTCGCCGTGCAGCTGGCCGACGCGGCGGGTCAGAATGTGACTTGGCTCGATCACGTGACGGACGCCGAGTATGGCGCGTAAGCGAGACTACTTCCGCCATGACTCCCAGCCGAATCGTTTTCTTGCTCCTCGCGGTTATTGTGACGGCCGCCGTGGCGACCGCCGCGACCCTGCGCGCGGGCGCACATGCCACGGATATCACGCCGATAACTTTCCCCGCTCCCATCAACGGCGGGATGAAGGGCGCGTCCTCGAGCACGGTCCGCGATCCGATGCACGCGCGGAGCCTTGTGATCGAAAGCGGTGGCGTCGCGCTCGTCCTCTGCATCGTCGATGCCTGCATGATCCCGCGTGAGATCTGCGTGGAGGCCAAACGCATCGCGGCCCGGGCGACGGGCATCGCCGAGAGCCGCATGCTCATCAGTGCGACGCACGCGCACAGTTGTGCGACGATGACGGCTGTCTTTCAAAGCGATCCCGATCCGGCCTACGTCGCCCGCGTGCCGACGCTGATTGCTGACAGCATCATCCGCGCGCATGCAAATCTGGAGCGCGCCGAAATCGCGTGGGGCGCGGACCGCGATCCGACGCAGGTGTTTAACCGGCGCTGGCTCGTGAAAGAGGGCGAGAGCTACGAAAACCCCTTCGACAGTAAAGCCGACCGAGCATGGATGAATCCCGGCTATCAGAATCCGAAAGTCACGGGCTCCGCCGGACCGGTCGATGACGAGGTGGCTTTGTTGGCCGTGCGGGCCGCGGAGGGCGGCCGCCCGATCGCGCTCCTCGCGAACTACAGCCTGCACTACGTCGGTGGCGTGCCGGCGATTTCGGCGGACTATTTCGCGGCCTTTGCCCGGGAGATGGCGGTGCGCCTCGGGACCGGCGACGGCCGCTACGCCGGCAAACCCGCCTTCATGGGGGCGATGAGCAACGGCACGAGCGGCGATATCAACAACGTGAACTACGGCCGGTCCACGCCACTGCCGCGCCCGGCCCCTGGCGAACAAGTCGAGGTCGTCGCGCGGAGCGTGGCCGACGCCGCCCTGCGCGCGTGGGCGCGGCTCGAGTGGCGCAGCGCCGTGCGCCTCGCCAGTGCGGAGCGCGATGTGCTGCTCGCCGTGCGCAAGGCCGACGCCGGCGAGCTCGCGCGCGCCCGTCGCCTCGTGGAGACATCGCCGCGTGATCGCGAGGGCCAGTTCTCCGACCGCAAGGCCATCTACGCACGCGAGGCGCTGCTGCTCGACGATTATCCGGAGCGGGTGCCGGTGGCGCTGCAGGCGCACCGTATCGGCGATCTCACCATCGCGGCGATCCCGTGTGAAGTATTCGTTGAGATCGGGTTAAGGAGCCTCTGAAAAACTCCGCCTGACAAAGGAACCGATGAAACCGCGAGGGATCACAAGGCCGCGATGAGCCAACAAACGACGTTTCTTTCCCTCGGTTGCCTGACCAAGCGCACGCGGGCGGACCGGTTTCTCG